>NZ_WPZE01000028.1:0-1025 GCF_013031225.1 Ruegeria sp. HKCCD7221 | reverse complement strand
ATTGAACGCATCGATATCGACAACGCGCAATATACTATGCTCGTTGATGCATTGCGCAAATACAGAGCTATCGCATCAAAGGGGGGCTGGAACACAGTCCCCGAAGAAACGGTTCTGAAACCGGAAATGGTGGATCCTGCCGTCGCCGAACTGCGCAAAAGGCTAGCGACAGAAGGCTACAATGGAACAAATGAATTTCCAGAAATAAGCCACAACGGTATAAATCCAGCTTGGGTTTATGACGATAATTTGGTGCAACAGGTAAAAACCTTTCAAAATCGTCACGGCTTGGAGGCAGATGGCGTCGTTGGTGGTAAGACTTTCGCGTCCCTCAACAAACCTGTCGAAGATCGCATAAATAAGTTGCGTCTCAGCCTGGAACGAGGGCGCTGGCTCATGCGGGAAATCGACGAAGAATTCGTGCTAGTAAACATTGCAGGAGCCCGTACTTACTTGGTCACGTCCGATGGGACGGTTTGGACCACTCGGTCGATCACGGGATCAGCCTACCGAAAAACCCCAGTGTTCCGAGATGAAATTGAATATATGGAATTCAATCCGACGTGGACCGTTCCCGCCTCGATTTTTCGGAAGGATAAGCTTTCGCGCATCCGCAAGGATCCAGCCTATCTGGCGCGCAACAATTACGTAGTTCGGAACAAAGACGGGCAGACGATTCCTGCCAACGCTGTGAACTGGGGGGCAAAGAACCCCGGCGTCACTTTGGTTCAGCAGCCGGGCCCAGACAATGCGTTAGGTTTAGTCAAGTTCATGTTTCCCAATAAATACGCGGTGTACTTGCATGATACCAACGACCGCAGCCTTTTCGACCGAAATGAGCGGAACCTCAGTTCCGGCTGCGTGCGTCTTGAGTATCCGTTCGAATTTGCCAGCCTTTTGATGGAGGGAGAGCCGGACTGGAGCCGGCAAAAGATGCAATCCATTCTGGATAGCGGGAAGACAACGCGCGTTAACCTACCCGAGCCCATGCCGGTCCTTTTGACCTATTGGACTGCGTGGGTCGA
>NZ_WPZE01000027.1:0-1156 GCF_013031225.1 Ruegeria sp. HKCCD7221 | reverse complement strand
CATCCCGCACCGACGCGGCTCCTTCTGGCCCGGTGCAGAAACGCGACTACGGAACCCACCGGTCGACGTATGTCTTCAGACACTCGTCTGACCGGGGACCGCCGAGACCGTACGCGGTCAAAGCGGGGCAGGTGAGAAGCCTGCGGGGAAGCGGCTGGCCTCCGACAAAAGGCATCGCGCGGATACGAACCTGAAAGCGAAGGGCCTTCTCCCGCAAGACCGGGGGGAAGGAGCGGGGGCCGGATATTGTCTGGCAAGCAAGGGCGAAGATGTGTTTTTGGTAAAAACGGCCGTGGCAATCGCCTCAGCACTTCCTCTTGTATACCATTACATCTCCATGGCAGCTTTAGGTTGCAACCAGCCGCCAATGCACGGTCGCACTGACTAAAAACCAAATAGCAACTGCGACACTAGCGTGCTGACGCTGTCCGCCTTTCCTGCAGATTGATGCGAATTTGGCGCTGTATTAAGTGTGTTACTTCTGGCTGAGCAGAGTTGAGTACGAATCGGCCTCATTGCATTTCCCCTTGTGCTCATTGATCCGTGTCAAGATTTGCGCGGGCAAGACGTGGTACAGTCAACGGTAATTCAGGGGGGCTCATGGAAGAGTTGATTGAAATCGGAAGATCATTCGTCCAGGCCATGCGTGAGCGCAGGGGCCTTGGAAGTGTTGATGAGATGTATGCCGAAAACGCGCAGTCGATAGAGGCTGTTGTGCCTCCGGTTCGACAATTCCGCGTAACAAAGGGTCGAGAAGCAATCAAAGGAAAAAGAGAGGATTGGTTGGCGTCGCATGAAATCCAAGAACTAGAAGTGGATGGCCCCTACGTCCACCCAGCCAACCGCTTTGGAGTGCGCTTCAGAGCTGAAGTGATTCAGAAGGCTAAGGGTGAGCGTATGACCCTGCGCGAGATCGCGGTGTATTCGGTGGCGGAGGGCAAGATTGTGCTGGAAGAGTTTTTCATGCTGCCGAAGTAAGAAGAGCGATCAACAACATTGTCTCTTCGTTGGTTTAATCCGTGCGCACGGCTCTCGGGCAAATTGAAATTCCGGACGGAGGTCGGGAATGCAACACAGAACAGTGGCATATTACGTAGGAATTGATACTGACGACGCGTCGATTTTGGAATGCGCTGAAACTTCCCGCAACCAGAAC
>NZ_WPZE01000026.1:0-1177 GCF_013031225.1 Ruegeria sp. HKCCD7221 | reverse complement strand
GTTCCGTAGTCGCGTTTCTGCACCGGGCCAGAAGGAGCCGCGTCGGTGCGGGATGTCCGACGGGTGCTTCAAGAGTTCTCCGAGGGCATTCTCCCAAAGCCATCGCGCGCCGCCTGAACGCCGAAGGTATTCCCGGTCCCCGTGGCAAGTTATGGCGTGACACCGCCATTCGAGGGCACCGAGTGCGTGGGACGGGCCTTCTCAACAATGAGCTTTATATCGGCCGCCTGGTTTGGAACCGGCTGCGCTACATCAAGGACCCGGAGACCGGAAGACGTGTTTCCCGTCTCAACGATCCGTCCAAATGGATCATCGCGGAGGTCCCTGAGCTGCGGATCGTCGGGGATGAACTTTGGGAGGCCGTCAAGCAGCGACAAGGTGAGATCGAGGCCGAGCCCCGCGTCAAAGCCATCAAGGAAACCAAGTTTTGGGAGAAGCGTCGCAAGAAGCACCTTTTGACAGGTCTTGCATTCTGCGGCACCTGCGGAGGGCCACTCGCCACAGTCGGGCGCGACTACCTCGCCTGCTCTGCCGCTCGCAAACTCGGTACTTGTTCCCATAAGCAATCCATTCGTCGCAATGTCCTGGAAGACCCCGTTCTGGATTTGCTTCGTCAGCGTCTGATGCAGCCCGACGCAGTGGCCACTTTTATCAAGTCCTTCAGCGAAGCCGCCAACGCAGAAGCAGGCACAGCGGAGGTAGCCCGGACGCGTCTGCAATCCGAGCGGGACAAAGCTGCGCGCAAACTGAATGGGTTTTATGATGCAATCTCTGAGGGCATTCGCACCCCCGGACTTCAAGCGAGGCTCGAAGAACTCGAAGCGCAGATTGCCGATCTTGAGGCGAAGCTGTCTGAGCCTGCGCCCTCACCGGTGCGACTGCACCCAAATCTGTCCGAACTCTATCGCTCCAAGGTCGCAGATCTGGCGCAGGCTCTATCGGATCCGTCGATCCGCAAAGGGGCTTTGGAGATCATTCGGAGCCTGATCGAACGTGTCTCGGTCCAACATGAACGGGATGGCGTGCAGATCGAACTGGAGGGTGCGCTGGCAGCAATGATTGGGCTGGTCCAGAACGACAAAAGCCACCTTGCGGCGGCTTGTTCGAGACTCTGTTGGACCCAAGTGGTTGCGGGAGCAGGATTTGAACCTGCGACCTTCAGGTTATGAGCCTGACG
>NZ_WPZE01000025.1:0-1248 GCF_013031225.1 Ruegeria sp. HKCCD7221 | reverse complement strand
ATGGCAAAGGAAAAGTTTGAGCGTACAAAACCGCACGTCAACATCGGCACGATTGGCCACGTTGACCATGGTAAAACGACGCTGACCGCAGCAATCACCAAGTATTTCGGTGACTTCAAAGCGTATGACCAGATTGACGGTGCGCCGGAAGAAAAAGCGCGCGGCATCACCATCTCGACCGCCCACGTGGAATACGAGACTGACAACCGCCACTATGCGCACGTTGACTGCCCCGGCCACGCCGACTACGTCAAGAACATGATCACCGGTGCTGCTCAGATGGACGGCGCGATCCTGGTTGTGAACGCAGCTGACGGCCCGATGCCGCAGACACGTGAACACATCCTGCTGGGCCGCCAGGTTGGCATCCCGAAAATGGTCGTGTTCATGAACAAAGTTGACCAGGTTGACGACGAAGAGCTGCTGGAACTGGTTGAGATGGAAGTTCGCGAACTGCTGTCCAGCTACGACTACCCCGGCGACGATGTTCCGATCATCGCAGGTTCGGCTCTGGCGGCGATGGAGGGCAACAACCCGGAAATCGGCGAAGAGAAGATCAAAGAGCTGATGGCGGCTGTTGACGACTACATCGACACCCCTGAGCGTGAAGTTGACAAGCCGTTCCTGATGCCTGTTGAAGACGTGTTCTCGATCTCGGGTCGTGGTACCGTTGTGACCGGTCGTGTTGAGCGTGGCGTGATCAACGTTGGCGACGAGATTGAAATCGTCGGCATCCGCGACACTCAGAAAACCACCTGTACCGGTGTTGAAATGTTCCGCAAGCTGCTGGACCGCGGTGAAGCGGGCGACAACATCGGCGCCCTGCTGCGCGGTATCGACCGTGACGGCGTTGAGCGTGGCCAGGTTCTGTGTAAGCCGGGTTCGGTTACACCGCACACCAAGTTCGAAGCCGAAGCCTATATCCTGACCAAGGAAGAAGGCGGCCGTCACACGCCGTTCTTCGCGAACTACCGTCCGCAGTTCTACTTCCGTACGACTGACGTGACCGGCACCGTGACCCTGGCGGCTGGCACCGAGATGGTTATGCCCGGCGACAACGTCGGCTTCACCGTCGAGCTGATCGCACCGATCGCGATGGAAGACGGTCTGCGTTTCGCGATCCGCGAAGGCGGCCGCACCGTTGGCGCCGGCGTTGTGTCGAAAATCATCGAATAATCGGTAGGACGGGCTTCAGCCCGGCGCATCGATAAAACTAAAGAAGGCCGCTCCAAACAGGGCGGCCTTTTT
>NZ_WPZE01000024.1:0-1281 GCF_013031225.1 Ruegeria sp. HKCCD7221 | reverse complement strand
TAATGAGCACAATCATCGACATCCACGCCCGGGAAATTCTTGACAGTCGGGGCAACCCGACGGTTGAGGTGGACGTGATTTTGGAAGACGGCACGATGGGCCGGGCGGCGGTGCCGTCGGGGGCCTCGACCGGCGCCTATGAGGCGGTGGAAAAGCGCGACGGGGACAAGGCGCGCTATATGGGCAAGGGCGTGCTGGAAGCTGTCGCTGCAGTGAACGGTGAGATCGCCGAAGAACTGGTTGGCTTTGACGCGACCGAACAGGTCGCCATTGACCAGGCGATGATCGAACTGGACGGGACCGAGAACAAGGGCCGTCTGGGGGCAAACGCCATTCTGGGTGTCTCGCTGGCCACGGCCAAGGCCGCAGCCGATTTCACCACGCAGCCTCTGTATCGCTATGTCGGCGGCACGTCGGCGCGCGTTCTGCCCGTGCCGATGATGAACATCATCAATGGTGGTGAGCACGCGGACAACCCGATCGACATTCAGGAATTCATGATCATGCCGACCTCGGCCGCGAATATTCGCGAAGCGGTGCGCATGGGGTCCGAGGTGTTCCACACGCTGAAACGCGAACTGTCGGCGGCAGGTCTGGCCACTGGCGTCGGCGATGAGGGGGGCTTTGCACCTAACATCGCATCCACACGCGAAGCGCTGGATTTCATCCTGCAATCCATTGAAAAGGCAGGCTACAAGCCGGGCGAGGAAATCCACCTTGCCCTGGATTGCGCCGCCACCGAGTACTACAGGGATGGCAAATACGTTCTGTCGGGCGAGAATATCTCGCTGACTTCCGAGGAAAACGCCGAGTATCTGGCGGCGCTGGTCAAAGACTATCCGATCATCTCAATCGAAGACGGCATGTCCGAGGATGACTGGGACGGGTGGAAGGCCCTGACCGACGCCATCGGCGACAAGGTCCAGCTTGTGGGCGACGACCTGTTTGTGACCAACCCCGCGCGTCTGGCCGAAGGGATCGAGCGCGGCTGCGCGAACTCGATGCTGGTCAAGGTGAACCAGATCGGATCGTTGACCGAAACCTTACGCGCCGTCGATATGGCCCACCGTGCCCGTTATACCAACGTGATGTCGCACCGCTCGGGTGAGACCGAGGACGCCACCATCGCCGATCTGGCCGTGGCAACCAATTGCGGCCAGATCAAGACCGGCTCGCTGGCGCGGTCGGACCGGTTGGCCAAGTACAACCAACTGATCCGCATCGAGGAATCGCTGGGCGAGGTCGCCGAATACGCTGGGGCTTCGATCCTGAAGCGGTGAA
>NZ_WPZE01000023.1:0-1888 GCF_013031225.1 Ruegeria sp. HKCCD7221 | reverse complement strand
TGTGAACCTCTCTGTTGTTGGATTGCGGGATTTGTTATTTTTCCAGGATCAGCAGTGCGCCTTCGCCCCATGAAACAAAGGCTTGCTCTCCTGCATTGAACGTCCCCTCGTTCAATTCCGCTTGCCTTGGCACAAGTACGTGGAAATCACCCAGTGCTTCGTTGCGCGCAAGGTATTCTGTGTGCTCCCCAAGGAAGATCCGATTTTGAATGGTAACTGGCAGAGCGATTTCAGCTGTGGGTAGCGCGCGGGTCAGCGTGATCTGTTCAGGACGGATACTAACGCACACTTCCTGCCCTGCATCTATTGGAATCTCCGGAGTTCCGTGCACCTTTTGGCCACTCGCTAAACGCACAGTGATTTGGTCGGCTGCTGAGTCAGTCACAGTTGCATCAAAGAAATTTGAGGTGCCTACAAATCCAGCCACGTAGCGGCTGCGGGGCATGTCATAGAGTTCGCGTGGGCTGCCAACCTGCACAATACTGCCGCCTTCCATCACACAAATTCGGTCGGACATTGAAAGCGCTTCTTCTTGGTCGTGCGTGACGAGGACAAAAGTTATTCCCAGTTGTCGTTGCAGGTTCTGCAGTTCAAACTGCATTTCTTTTCGAAGCTTTCGATCCAGAGCAGCCATTGGTTCATCAAGCAGCAAAAGCTTGGGCTCGTTTACGATCGCACGCGCCAAAGCGACGCGTTGCTGCTGACCACCAGACATCTCCCAGATGCGACGTGGGCCAAACCCACCAAGACGGACAGTTTCCAGCGCTTGCTCAACCTTTGTCGCGATTGTTTGTTTGTCTACGCGTGGTCGTTGTTGGCGCAGGCCGTACGCGATGTTGTCGAACACGCTTAGGTGAGGAAAAAGAGCATAGTGCTGAAACACCATGTTGACTGGGCGATGGTGCGCATCCAAGTCGTTGACGACTTCTCCATCGAGCAACACCTGACCTTCGGTTGGCTTCTCGAAACCTGCCAACATTCTAAGCGCAGTGGTTTTGCCACAACCAGATGGGCCTAAGAACGACAGGAACTCTCCTTTCCCAATGGAAAGATTCAGGTCTTTGGCGGCGACCACATTCCCGAAGGTCTTGGTCACTCCTCGGAGTTCCGCAATCGTCTGCATGGTGACGCTCATGTCAAAGCTCATATACTGCCGTTTTCCTTTTGCTTGATTTTTTGGCATTTGTTGGCATACCACTCAAACAGGGAAAAAATAACAATAACCCCGATTAGCTGTATATACCACAATTGGGGTATAGAGGTGCTTTTCGAAAATCTGGAGCAGCGTGTGTTCGATTGGATGGAAGAGGCCGGCAGGGTCGTGGAGAAGATCGGAACCCCAGAATTTCCATGTGCTTTGGCAGATGGCTTACGGCAGGTCGCACCATTCGATTTTACGGTGGTGTTTGGTCATGTCGGAACCGAAGCACCAATAGACCTTCACGACGATTTCCCCAAAGGCAAACGGCGTATTTTTGTTGAGGACTACCAAGCCGGGCCCTACGTACTTGATCCATTTTTTTTGGCCGCGACAAAACCAATTACACCGGGTCTGTACCGCATGCGCGATATCGCACCGGACAGGTTCTATCAGGGCGAATACTATCGCAGCTATTACAAAAGGACTGGGTTAGCGGAGGAGATTGGCTACTTTATCGATATCCCGAGCACTGGGATGGTTGTGGTCTCGCTCATGCGAGCAGAGAAGCCTTTTTCCGCCAAGGAAATTCGTCATTTGCACGCTCTATGGCCGCTCGTTCGGGCAGCCTGTTGCAAACATTGGCGTGACTTTCCAACGATGGCCCGCGGCGCCGTCGCGAATGGCGTTAGTCGTCGCGTCGATCTAGCATTCCAGGCATTTGGCGATGGCGTTCTGACGCCACGAGAA
>NZ_WPZE01000022.1:0-2027 GCF_013031225.1 Ruegeria sp. HKCCD7221 | reverse complement strand
CGGTCGGTCGCCTTTTCTAGATTTCCAGTGTCCCCGGCTCATGATCTACTGATCGGCTTGATGTCCATTGAAGCCATGTCGCGGCGGTCAACAGTTCTAATATGCGACAGCACCTCCATCTCGAAACTTTCCTTGAAGGTAAAGGGACCCAAATGGCCGGCACCTTTCAGAACCTTTAGCTCAGCAAGCTTACCTTGGGTTGCCAGAATTTCTGCGATGCGCTTCGTGTGCGCATGAGTCTCCGATCCGAGCATGATCGTAGAGGGAATTCCTTCATGAAAAATATTTTCTGGATCAGGTTCATTCAGAAGCGCATCGAAATCGCTTGGGGCTTTGTGAACCCAATCAATCATAGCGCACCTGCGTTCACGACTCAGGGCTTGCCAAGAGCCAAGTCCTCCCCAAAAATCAGTGAAAACCTGTGCGCTAAACTCTTCGCATCCCTCTTCTATGCCCGTTCGTATTGCGTTTGTGAGGCTAACAATCTCGGAATACAATAAACCGTCAGTCAACTCTCCGGCTTTCAGTAGGCTGAACAAAGTTGGTTCATAGAGACAAAGTGATCGAACAAGGTCGGGTCGAGCTCTGGCGATATGCAAAGCCAGCGCTCCTCCATACGAGTGTCCAATCAAGTGAGCGGGCCTGCCAAGCTTCTCTATCTCAGTGATAATCGAAGCAGCTTCGTTTTCCAATGTGAACGGCCCGTCCGGGATTTTATGACCCCTAGACAGGGTTCCTATTAGGTCGGGTGCTATTGTTTTGGTTTCTTCGCTCATCCGGGCAAACAGAGTGCGCCACTGGCTTCCGTCAGCGCCGGAACAATGTAGCCCTACGCAGGGAGCAGGCGATATTTGGGACCAGCACGGCCAAGCGTGTAATGATGCGTCAAATTGCTTATTCATGTGATGACCTCCAATCTGAGTTTCACAATGGTGTCACTCATCTGGCCTTCAACCTATCGGACACATGTCCCGGCTAGACTCATACCGACGGGAAATTGATGGGACATTTGCCCCAAATTGACTAAAAAAAGACATGCGAACCGTTAGATACACTTCTTCAAGCGATGGTACGTCGCTGGCGTGGAGCAAATCCGGAAACGGCCTACCAATGGTAAAGGCGGCTAACTGGCTCACGCATCTCAGTTATGATCTAGACAGTCCAATTTGGTCTCACTGGATCGAATTGCTAGAAAGTCAATTCACCCTTGTTCGATATGATGAGCGAGGCTGCGGATTATCTGACAAACGAGTTGAGAATCTGGGTATTGATTACTGGGTTGATGATCTCGAAGCTGTAATCGACGCCGCTGAAATAGACGAACCAATTTATCTTCTGGGTATTTCTCAGGGCGCTGCGACTTCTATCGCGTATTCGCTGAGGCATCCCGGCAGAGTCGCCGGGATGGTACTCGTTGGAGGCTATGCAAGGGGCAGCAACCACCGCGGATCGGTTGCCGCCAAAAACTACAAGACTGTTATCGATGTATTTCGCCTGGGTTGGGAGAATGACAACCCTGCGTTTCAAGATGTATTTACATCAAGATTTCTTCCTGGTGCGCCGTCCGAACAACGCTCTTGGTTTACAGAACTTTGCCAAAAGACCGTTTTGCCTGAGACAGGGGCCGACCTGCTTATGGCGCGCGCTGACGTTAATGTTGAAAGTCTATTGCCAAAGGTTTCAGTTCCAACACTGGTGATCCATTCAAGGAACGATCAGGTTATTCCGTTTGAAGAAGGACAACGTCTCGCTCAGAATATTCCCGGAGCGACAATGTCTGCTTTAGAGGGAAAAAATCACATTATCCAACGCGATGAATCTGCCTGGCGCGCTTTTTCCAAGAGCTTGCTTGAATTTACATTTTCCGGTCAAACGACGGACTTTGACGATTTGACAAAGCGCGAGCAGGACGTGCTGAGACTCATCTGCCAAGCAATGAGTGGTAAAGAAATTGCTAGAAGTCTTCAAATGAGTGAAAAAACCGTTCGAAACCACACAAGTAAAATCTACGCAAAACTTGAACTGCA
>NZ_WPZE01000021.1:0-3089 GCF_013031225.1 Ruegeria sp. HKCCD7221 | reverse complement strand
GCAATGCATCAACGAGCATAGTATATTGCGCGTTGTCGATATCGATGCGTTCAATCAAAGCGCTAAAGCCTTCACTTTGAAGAAATTGGCTCAATACAATGGAAGGGTCTTGTTGAATTACTGGTTTTGAGAAGTTCCAATCATCATCCAGTGCATTTGGATCGACTTTTCCAAAAACCAAATGATGCACGAGTTTTACTGCTGCGTCGGTCGCCAAAATATCGAACAGCGCTTTATTTGAGGCATCGCCACCCTGTGAGTCTTTGAAAGCGGTTCGAAGCTCTTCTAGCTTGAAGTCACTCGGCGTAAAGCCCTGATCAATTGCTCCATCCAACTCCTGAAATAGTTCGTCGACCAATTCAAAACTTGTCCAAGCTGGCGCAAATTCTCTGTCTGTATAGAAACGAGGCACAAGGATTCCTGCGTCCAAACTCTTATTGTTAGAAAGTGTGCTACTCGCATTCGTATTTGACCGTAGCAGCGCTTCTATCTGCTCCGAGACTTGGTCTGCTGCGCCTAAATTGGGGCATGCCATCAGCGTTGCAGTCAGTACAGTTGCAACTGCTGATTTAAGACCTTTTACCATCCGCTCCGTCACCTTCAATCTATATGTCGTTTCTTCGTCGGAGGTTACTTCAACATTATGTATAATCAAATTGGAATTTATTGGTCTCGGATCACGCTCGCGCCGCATCGACGACAATTATTTGCGAATGGCTGCGTTGCCCGTAGAACAGACGGCGGGTGAAAACTTGAACGGCCAGTTTGCGTGCAACGGCAACGACCGCGCGGCGGCGCCCCTTCGTGCGCATCAATCTCATCCCCCATGACTAGATCTGCGATCCTGCCATGGTTCGCATCAGCAAAGCGTTGGCGGCAGCATAGAGTGTCGCCCTCACATCGCGAACCCCGGCTTTGGATATTCGACCGGGATTGTCTTGCTCACCTGACTGATATCTTCGAGGCGTCAAGCCAAAGTGGGCGGCTACGGTACGAAACCGTTTGAACCGCGTAGGATCGTCAACAGCGGCCTTGAAGGTTAAGGCCGCTATGGGGCCGACACCAGGAACCGTCATCATACGATGCAGACCGCATCCCGACTGGCGGCGCGTTTTACCCTCCGATCCAATTCAAGGAAGTGTTGATACAGCACCAGCCGGGCGTCGAGCAGCGGGAGCATGGCATGAGCCAACACCTCGTCCATTTCGATCATCGGTCGGACGACGTCGTCGAAGCTGCCATGCTAAACCGTCTTGGGCAGACGGATGCCGAAGATCTTCAGCAATCCCCGCACTTCGTTGGCCAGATCATTGGTCTTACTCAACGATGCCTTGCGCGTGCTCAGGAGGGCCCGGATCCCATGTGCCTCCCGGCTCTTCATGTGAACAGGACTGAACCGCCCTGTCCGCAAGATTTGGGCAATGCCACGTGCTTCGTTGCGATCCGTCTAGTTACGCATCGCTGACAACGCCGCACTTACCTAGCGCGCCTCCATGCAAACGACGTCGAAACCTTCTGCCTTCAATCCGTAGAACAAGTGCTGGCTCAAAGTGCCAGACTCAAACCCGATGCGCTCGACCGAAACAGGAAGCGCGGCCAGATAGCCCGCGATCTCCTCGATTTCGCAAGGCAGGTCTCGCTCGTGCAGAACCGCGCCTTTGCCATCAACGACACAAATCGCGCACGAACGCAGCGACACGTCCAAACCTGCAAAATACTCCATTCGAAATCTCCCATGTTCACAGTTTCCCTGTGAGCCTATCGGGAGCTCGACCTCAGTTCACGGTCAGCCCAATTACGCATGCTTTGGGCTGCGAACCGCCAACCATGCAAACCGCAGAGAACTGCAATATTGAGCCGATTGTGTTGAAAAACTTATAAATCTGGGAGGCCCTGATAGTCTGCGAACTGGCAGTCAATCCGAAAAGTCCACTTCTGATACCGATGACGGGCGTTTCGGTGCCCACTGGTGGCCAGTGTCAGTTTTTGGCCGACCCCTCAGCTGAAAATTCCCGTCGGCCTTGTCGGGCCAAATTCTGACTCGAGTTTACACCAATTGTGAGTTTTTCAACAATATCAGCCCAAAGCAGACGTTAAAAGCGAACTTGTTTAGGAAGTTCGCGATTTGATGGTCAAACAAAACCGCACTACAGCAAACCGTATTGTTGAGAGCAGATGTCCAGTTTTTCGTTAAACTTGTCCAGTGTGACTAACTTCACAGCTAAATCATCTTCACTGGCCAATTATAATCATTGAAGCGGCGAAAGCAGGCTGCTCGGGAAACGTACTCTGCATCCGGATGGGTCATTTTCCTGAGTGAGCAGATGCCTTTTTTGATGTGGCAAGAACTACTGTATTGGAGCAGAAAAATTACACTTAGGTCATTTAAAGAACGCGTCATTCAGACTTCAAGTTTTGAGTTAGTAGGTATTTTTTTGTTGCCCCCATTTATGCCCAACTGGCCGGGTCATCAATGGTACATGGGTTTGCAACAATTGCCGTATTATCTATAGCAGTAATGGTCTGGTCGCCGATCTTTAATACCTTCTTTGACGTGATTGATAGACATTTCACCAACCGACTGGCCTGCAAACGCCCACACAGACTTAGAGTTTTACACGCCACACTGCATGAAGTTACAGCGATTTTGATAACTTGTCCGCTACTCATGTGGATCGGCGGGCATACACTGTCAGCCGCATTAGCATTCAATCTGGGCTTGACGTTAACCTATTCGATTTACACATATTTTTTCCACATGATTTACGATCGTTTGCGTCCTGTGGAAAGACAAACACATGTCGAAACTAAAAAGCAAATTCCGGCGCTTAGCTCGATCTTGGCAACGGATTCTCCGCAAGTCGGCTTGATTGAAGCAGAAGCCAAATTCGGATTAGACCGTAGATCCTGAGTGTGACACGAACCATAAGATGGATCGTAAGCAAATGTGTGTTCCTCAGTTGGAGGGCGTCAGTTTTATCCGCAAAGCTTACATACAGACATGTTGTTATGAACGGCCGCACCGAGCCCTTAGCGGTCGGTCGCCTTTTCTAGATTTCCAGTGTCCCCGGCTCATGATCTACTGATCG
>NZ_WPZE01000020.1:0-5925 GCF_013031225.1 Ruegeria sp. HKCCD7221 | reverse complement strand
TTGAAGTCCGGGCATCAGCATTCCTTGGTGGGTCGGAAGTTAACGTGACAACACCATTTGGGGTGCTGTTTGATGATCGCGGAAAACACCTTGAGTTTGCGACCAGACTTGCATTCCTCCAACCATTCGGGCCTGATTTCTCCGGGTCAAAAAAGTTGGTTAAGCACCGTCAAGTTCATGCCGCAGCTGCTACTGCCTAGCAGGTATTACGTATGAGGGTTACACTAAAACTTCTCCTTGGATGTTGTCTGCTGCTAATTTTTGGCAGCTGTACCTATGTTCCGTTCGATACACCGAAGTTGAGTTCCCGTGCCATCCCAGCAGACGGAACCCGCGCTCAGCAAATCGTGTCTGATCTGACTGGTCCCGACAGACAGTCGATGGCAATGGCACCTTTGTTCGATGGCAATGATGCGCTCGGAGCGCGATTGCGAATGATCGAAACGGCGGAAAGCTCAATTGACTTGCAAACTTTTCTGATCAAGCCCGATTTGGCCGGTTCGCTGATGTGGCTTGCCCTGTATTCCGCGGCAGAACGTGGAGTGAAAATCAGGCTGCTGTTCGACGATGTTTTCACGACAGCACGTGATGATCAGATCGCATCCTTGAACGCACATCCAAATGTGGAAATTCGCGTTTTCAATCCACTGTCCCGGAACAGTACCGCGGCTGTTAATTTCCTGTTGGATTTCGCCCGAGTAAACCGCCGAATGCACAACAAGGTGACGATCACGGACGGCAGTTTTGCGATCATCGGCGGCAGAAACATTGCAGACGAATATTTCAGCATAGGAACGCGATACGACTTTGCGGATTTCGATCTCTTTGTCGCTGGCTATCCTGTTCAAAAATTGTCCGAGACTTTTGACACATATTGGAACGACGCCTGGTCCTTGCCATTTGCCATCGTACACGATGGTGACGTTGCGCCTCTGAGCGAAGCATATGAACAGTTTCAAGCACGCGCTCTGGACCAAGAAGTTTCTATTTATGAACGGGCTCTGGGTTCTGAGTATATTAGAAAGCTCGAGAATGGTCAGGTGCCTGTCCACTTTGGTCGCGCGCGTATCGTGGCCGATGATCCTAAGAAACTTCGCACGCCTTCTGGCATCGGGCCTTTTGCGGTAGGGGATGCCTTTTATAACAGCCTGGGACGTGCGAAAAGTAGTATCACGGTAGTGACCCCTTACTTTATACCCGAGGAGTACGGCACGGAGTATCTGGAGAAACTGGTCAGAAACGGCATTGATGTTACGATAGTGACAAATTCTCTTGCCTCAACCAATCATCCCTACACCCATGGCCATTATGCAAGGTATCGTAAACGCCTGTTATTGGCCGGAGTAAACTTCTTTGAGGTTCGTGCCAGTACTTCGCGTTCGAAAGAGGGTGTGGAGATACCGTTGACCCTTCATACAAAAATTGCTTTGATAGATAGGGCTTATGTTTTCGTGGGATCTGCAAATGTTGATCCAAGGTCCGTTCGGCAGAACTCGGAAATCGGAATGTTGATCCGCAGCCCTGGCCTTGCCGAAGAAATCCAGAAACAGCTGGATGCGGCTCTACCGGTCTACACCTACAAGGTGTCGATAAGTGAAGCCGGAAAACTACAGTGGGAAGAAACTGCGTCAAAGAGCAACAAGCTATTGCCCCAAGAACCATCAGCAGGGATCTGGCGCAAATTGATTGCGAAAGTTTCCGGCTGGCTTCCGATTGAAAGCCAGCTTTGATGCCGGTTTTCAGTAAACTTCCAGCTCAAGCAGGTTCCAAAACCCTTCCCTGCTGAGACACGACCACGATAACATCCAGCGATTCGAAAATAGCCGAAAGTTCCGTTTGGAGTTGCAACGTAAGCTGGTCAATCCGCGCGGCCAGGCAAGGAAGCTGCGGATCATAGTAAACCATAATAGTATAACCACGCCCCAGCTTCGATACGGACAGATCAATTAGTGTGCCCCCGTCTGAGCGCAATGTGTCACGCACGGCCCTGCGTGCCGCAGCAATGTGCTGAGGTGCCGCAGTTGCCCCTGCCAATTCTTGCACGCCTGACATAAAGTCCCTGAAATATTGCACGATGACGGTCGCACATAGAACAAGCACTATGATTGAGTCCCCGACAGGCACAATTGGTGCCAGAAAACCATCTTTGAAGAAATGAATGCCCAAAAGTCCAACTGCAGCAGCAAAGGTGATGATGCCGTCAAATGCGGCCGCTTTCTTTTCCAGCCGCAGAACGTCACTTTGCTTTCCGGTCTTCAGCCACGAACGGGTGTGAAACCCCCAAAGCAGCAGGCAGGTGAGACCGACAACAACAAAGTACCCAACCATCGGAGCAAACACCAACTCCGTTTGGGCTTCTCCGTTCAGGTATCCCGCAATGCTCAGGGCGGCGTTGGAAATCGCGAAGACCACCAATCCTAACAAAGACAGCGATCTGAAGGTGGTAAACAGCGCTTCATCGCCAGCATAACCATAGGGGCGAAATTTGTCCGGTTTCTTTTGCGCATTACGTGCCACCCGTTTTCCAAACACAGCAGAAGTAAAGCCGATAAGTGAAAACAGCCCGTCCACCAGAATAGCCTGAGAATGGGAATAATACGCGGCAACAATCCCAGCCGCAGCCATGAACAAATTTCCCACCATTCCCACATTCATGGCGCGACTTTCGAGCTCGTGCCGACCTTCAACCATCGAAGAATTCATAATCCGTTCCTAAGTTCCCAAGCTCTGGATATCGTACGACGCCCGCACGTTAATGGTCCGGCCCTAGTACCAATTCCGCTAGTATCACATCTCATCCGAAGCCAAGTGCTTTGTGCCTCTCCGTATTAAATCGACAACGCCGGCTGCATAAGGGAGATCGCTAAGATATTCGTCGAGCGTAAATTGATCGGTTGGAAAGTTCGACAGCGCATCGTCTGCCAACTCAGCCTCGCCTGCCAGTCCGTGAATAGCAGCAATCAACAGCCAATCACCTGCATGTTCACGGGCATCAATCAGGCGCACTTTTTCTGAGGCCGATGCGTAATCTCCGTTTTCGACATCCTCGAGGCACAAGGTGATATTCGTCCAGATTGGCAACAGTGGATTAATGTCCAAAGCCTGCCGTACCATTTGGCCGCCCAACTTTGTGTCGCTCACAAGCGCCAACCATGCTCCTGCTAATGCGATCAACAAGGCACCGTTGGGATTGGCCTGTATCGCGGCGCCGATCAAGCGCTCAAACCGTGGACTGTCCGCAGCCATCTGCGCGTAAATAGCCGCAGCAAACAACGCTTCCTGACATTGTGGTTCAAGCGCAACAGCCTTTTCTGCATGGGCCTGCCCTTGTTCCAATACCGCACTCAGGCGTTTTTGGCCGAGCGCAACTTCTTCTACATGCCCTAGTGCAATCAAGGCATGGGCCAATCCTCCGGAGTCATTGTTTTCGGTGGCATTCCGAGCAAGATTCATCATTTGCTGTAAACTGCCTGATCTGGATGTACGCAGGTGAGCATGAAAGGCTAGCAAAGCCTGATACGCACTTTGTCCGGATGTTGCGCGACTTGTGAAACGATCTGCCGCGTCCGTGGCGACAACTCCGTAAGCGTCGGCAATTTTTACCGCGCATTTCTTTGCTACCTGTTCCTGGAATTTGAAGCTGTCGGCGTTGTCCGGATCGAAATCGCGCCGTTCGGACCACAAAATAGAGCTGTCCTCAGTCCTCTTGAGTTGCACAATCAGACGCAGGCTGGATTGGGCGTCCCTCACTGTACCATCCAGAACATAATCACAACGCGGTATGAATTGCGCCGAAGTATCGTCCGAAGGCGCGTCATCATACCCCGTCAGAACGCGGATATGGGCAAATCGTGCAAGCTCAAGCCCCAGTTCCTCGGGAAAACCATCGCGAAAAAACTGGGCACGTATCGTATCTGATCCGGAAAAGGCACAGATGCCCAAAATTGGCCATCCAGCACCGTCTACCAGCGATTTCCCTTGCGTTTTTTCCTTAGCAAAATTTTTTTCAAACTGCGGGCGATATTGCCCCTTGGGGATAGCTATAGACACCAGGTCATTGGCCCCCGAGGTCAGGTAATAATAGTGCAGCGCTTTGCGTAATTTGACAGCCTCGATACGGACAATCGGATCCACATTGGGATCAAAGTCAGCACCTCGTCCAAAAACATCCATAGCCAGGGCGGTTCCCCTTAATTCATCGCCGCGCCCTTCAAGCTCACGGTGAACAAGGTGCTCAAGAAACGATTTTGTCCTCGCGCTGCCATCAAAGTCTTCGGATGTAACAATGCGTTCCAGCTGTTTCAGGATATCCGCTTTGTCAAATTTTTCTGGCACGGCAATTCTCCTGCATCGTCACGTCATCAAGTTTGCCAATGTAAATTACTGTATAGCAACATGTTACTTCCTCCCACCAATCCCATCACATTCCTAACTGAAAGCCATCTTGGAATACGGGTAATACCGAAGGAGGCTTTTGATGACGTACAGATGGACAATTTCGGTGATTGTCACCCTTGCGGTGTTGGTAACGGCTGTTTCAAGCGCGCATTCCACAGACATGTGGCAAGACAAACCGGTTCAGACTCATTACGGGAGGCCGGTCCAAACCGAGCGTACCAATCTCTCCCGAACCGCGGGCGGCACTACTTCAAGGAAATCCGAACTTCATCCAACGGAAGCTCAGAAGTCCTCCGAATGTCAGGTCCCTGATCTCAGAATTTTATGGCTACACCGACTGAGTAACCTTCAATATTGTCGCCTTTCGCAATACGAGCCATAAGGCGCAGCTCTTCGACCCAGGCAGAGTCGTTTTTGGACAGGTCCAGCTCAATCCCGGCGCCCAACTGGGCAAGCCACTCACTGTCCAAAACGATTCCCTGATCACCCGGGATATAAGAGGCCGATACTTCACCAACCCAACGCGTGGGCTGGGAGAACACCCGAACACCCGTTGGCACTCTGACCCGGGACCAGGCTACGGTTGATATCGCTTCGGCCTGACCAACAAGATCGGTGTCCAGCGGTTCCAGAATGATGTGCGTATGCCTAAATCGCAGATCGAGTTCATAGTCATTCGCCCAACGACGATTAAATTCAGCAACCAACGATCCTCCGTATCCCAGCGCGGTAATGCCCCCGTCACTAAGAAAATCCAAATCGGCATCCAGGATGCTGCTAATAACCTGGGCAGCAATGGAACTGTCACTCTGAACCCGGCCAATTGATAAATTGATCATCGGACGAATTTTCCAGTTCTCGTTAATGTCAAATTGCCAACCGATCCCACCGGTTGCAGCAACACTTGTCCAATGGGACAAAATGCTTGTGCTGGTGCTGACCCCGGACAACAAAAACTCCGGGTCATAATTGGTGAATCCAATATATCCTTCCAGGTAAACCGGAATGTCTTCTGAAACCCTGAAACCGCCCCCGAATTGGCCGCCTCGAAGGTCATAGTCATCGCCGTTTTGAACATTTTTGTCCAATAAAAGGACGCTGGCTGACTCATTTGGTGCAGCCGATATTCCCAGAATTGCAAGAGCTCCCTTGATGTTGTCGCGCACATCATACCCGCTTCCGTCATCGAGTGATTGAGCCGCAGCAGAGCTGGCTGCGATGCTGCAAACCAAAATTAGTCCCGATAACCTAGCTTTTGCCATGCAATCTTGCCCCCAACACTTAGTAACCCAGACGCTATATGCACTATTTAATAATCGCGACATTAATAATGCGCTGAAAGTCTCCGGAGACTCCTTTGGTTAGAGGTGTTGCGAAAGTTCCCCTCGGCCGAATAATTCACGCCATGCTTTAATGTTAAGCGGTCAATTCCGCGAATTAGCGAAAACGAGCAAAGTCCAGACCTTGAACCCTAGGCTCAGGACCCATTGATTTCCGTTTGGTTGCGTGATTCACGGGCCGAAAAAC
>NZ_WPZE01000002.1:0-658889 GCF_013031225.1 Ruegeria sp. HKCCD7221 | reverse complement strand
CGTCCGACCGTCTCTCCGATCCGTCAGCACCGCCTCAGCAGCGCCGGTGAAGGGGGTTCTAAGGTTTACCCCACAAAGCCGCAAGTGGAAAATTGCATATAGCGCGTTTTTTTTGCAATTCAGTTTTTTATAGTTCAATAACAATAACTTACATTACATCCATCTAGATGATTTCACACCTATTTACGATTATTGAATGAAGTACCAAGCAATCGCCACACCGCAGCACCCAAGTTCACCCTATATATAGTGAGATTTACTACTCCACCCACAACGCTGAAACGAGTCGGCCTTCCTGTTTTGAAGCACGCCAGACCCAGAATCAGGGGTTCGACACTCAGCTTTGAGTAAAATGCCCGGCAACAATGGCCAGAGGCTTGCGCAATCCAACTGAATGCGGTCAGGTCGACCGAAAAGGAACGCCTTAGATTTTCACGTCATGATATCGCCAGACTCATACCCCTTTCCAAGAATTCAACCCGTCGGCTTTGACGGTCTGCTTGTTTCATTTGCGGATACCATGGCGGAGTCATCAAACCGTGCGGCGCTGGCCTTTAGAAATGCTTTGGACCTAGCCCAATGGCACGGCGTTATTGAAACGTCCGCTTCGCTAGCCTCGGCCTATGTCCGCTTTGATCCCGACCAACTCCCTCACGCGGAAATCCGATCCCGTGTTTCCGAGTTACTTGGGCAGCAAAACTGGTTTGACGCCCCGATGCCCTCGGGCCGCAAATATTGGCGCGTCCCCACTGTCTATGGAGGGGACCTCGCGCCGCAACTGAACGAAGCGGCTGCCGCAGCCGGGCTGACACCGGATGAAGCAGTTCGACGGCTCAGCGACTCGCGCGTGCGTGTTTTGACGATCGGATTTGCGCCCGGGCAACCTTACCTTGGGCCTCTGGGGCCCGAGTTCAATATACCACGTCTGCAAGAGCTGACCCCTATGGTGCCCGAAGGGGCGTTAGTTCTGGCCATCTCACAGTTTGTGCTGTTCTCGGGGCCGACGCCAACCGGCTGGCGGCATGTTGGGCAAACCGCGTTTCGCTGCTTTCGGCCCGAGACCCCAAACAGCTTTGCCCTGACGCCCGGTGATGAGATGCAGTTCTATTCTGTTACTCAGGAGGACCTGGAAAATATTCGCGCGAACGACTTTGATGGTTCAGGCGGTGCGACGTATCAGGAAATCGGGTCATGAGCCTTTCCGTTCTGCGCATAGGGCCTGCTTGTACAGTGCAGGATCTGGGGCGTACCGGTTACTTGGATCAGGGTCTGTCCCGCTCGGGGGCTGCAGACATACTGGCCTTGCACGAAGGGGCCGCCTTGCTGGGCCAAGCGCCTGCATTGGCGGCTTTGGAAATGGCAGGCTTGGGCGGTGAATTCGATGCGACCGAACGCACACGCATTGCGCTGACCGGCGCGCCGATGCAGGCGAGCGTCGACGGAAACCCAGTCATTTGGAATGCGTCGCATGAATTAGATGCGGGACAGCGATTGACCATCGGCGCGGCAATATATGGGACCTATGGGTACTTGCATATCGGCGGCGGAATTGACGGCGACATGTTCCTTGGCTCTCGGTCTGCCCACCTAACGGCCAAGATCGGGCGGGCTGTACAAGCTGGTGACCGCTTGTCTGCCGGGGCCGGTTCAGGCGCTGTCGGGTTGAAACTGCAGCCGGACGACCGATTTTCAGGCGGGGTACTGCGGGTCGTCGCCAGCTTTCAAACCCCTTTGTTTGACCAAGATACTCTGGACCGGTTTGCCAATACGCAGTTCCAACGCGGTGCCCGGGCTAACCGAATGGGAATGCAGCTTGGAAGCGCCGGAGAAGGCTTTGCCGCCAAGGGTCAACTCAATATCCTGTCGGAGGTTATCACACCCGGCGACATCCAGATGACTGGCACCGGAAATCCGTTCATCCTGCTGCCGGAGTGCCAGACCACCGGAGGGTATCCGCGCATTGCAACCGTCCTTCCGTGCGATCTGCCGCGCGCGGCGCAAACGCCCGCTGGAGGACACCTGACATTCAAGTTTGTCACGATGGATGAAGCCGTCGCCCTGCACGCGGCTTTCCAAGGCGATCTGTCGCGCCTGCCCACTCAGGTTGAACCTCTGATCCGCGACCCACATGACATCCCTGACCTGTTGTCTTACCAATTGGTCGGCGGAATGATCTCTGCCACAGACTAAGGAGTTTTGCCGATGCCCAGCGTTGATCTGAATGCAGATATGGGAGAGAGCTTTGGCCCATGGAACATGGGTGATGATGCAAGCCTTCTCAAAATCATCACCTCGGCCAACATCGCTTGCGGCTTTCACGCCGGTGATCCGGACGTAATGGCACAGACGATGATACAGGCGGCAGAAAACAACGTTGGTATTGGCGCGCATCCGGGGTTTCCCGACCTTCAGGGATTTGGCCGCCGCAACATGAAAATCCCACATGACAGCCTGCGCAATCTTGTCCGGTATCAGTTGGGTGCAGCCATAGGGGTTGCCAAGGCCGTTGGCACCAAGGTCCGGCACCTCAAGCTGCACGGTGCACTGGCCAATATGTGTTCGGTCGACATCGACATGGCGCGGGCTTGCTATCAGGGTGCTCTGGATGTGGACCCGGACGTTATCATCATGGTTTTGGCCGTAACCAAACAGGAAGACGCCGTGCGCGAACTGAATTGCAAATGGGTCGGAGAGATTTTTGCAGACCGCGCTTATAACGACGACGGAACTCTGGTCGACCGCAGCAAACCCGGCGCGGTCATCTATGACCCGGAACTGGCCGGTCCGCGCATAGTGAATATGGTTCAGGAAGGGGCCATCATTACCGAATCCGGAAAACGACTGGAAACGTCGATCGACACCATCTGTCTGCACGGTGACGGGCCAACTGCTGTGCAGATTGCCCGCTCGGTTCGGGAAAACCTGATTGCGGGCGGCGTTGACGTGACAAAATTCATCCGTTGATCAGGTTGGCGTAACTCGGCCACCCCATGTCGTGACTGTTGCCCGGTACGGCCCCAGGCCCTAGCATGTGCGTAACTGTATGATCTGAGTACCACAAATTCCGGGAACGATCCGCGCCGATCGAGCGGCGCAACGGCAAGGAGCGCGCTTAATGTCTTTTGATTTGATGTCTTACGAACCCCGCGGCGACAAGAAGAACTCGGACTTCTTCAACGAATATCTGCCTATGATTTACGAACGCCGCTCAAGCTCGGGTATCGCAGATCAGGTCGGGCCGATGCGGGCCATTGTACTTCAGGTGGAACCGGATGCGCTGTTCGACACGCTAGTCGAACTCTACGTGATGACCCCCTATCGCCACACGGCCAGTTATCTTGGGCGAACGCACAAGTTTTCGGTTCTGCATTCTCATGCAGATTACCCCGCGCTAATCGTCATGGCTCCTCTCAGCCCGACATTCGAGGACTTCATTCCCCGTATCAATCGCATGTACCCGTTGGCCCGCAGCACGCCCCAGACCCGGTATGTCGGCGAGGTATTCGCGGCCTCCGACCTGAAGACGCTGACCAAAACGCTGGAAGATCAAAACATAAGATTTGAATATAGTGGCGATACCGAGAACCCGTTTTATACGCTGGACGGTTTCCGTTTCACGACGCCATCGGATTTCTCCTTCAATCGGGTCGGCTATTCCACGCTGGATTTCAACGACACGGACAGCCTTGGCCTGGGGGACCGTGTCTTGCTCAGCGACGCGGAACAAACCCGCCTGGATCAGGCAGCTGGTTTTGGGTCAGACAGCAAGATTGCACCTCTGATGTTGGGGATCGACCACCTTGCCACGCGGGTATTGGCCGGAGAGCGTGAGGATGCGATCCTCGAGTTTCTCACGATGGTGCCCTACTATTTCTGGGGTGCGTACAACATCTTTGACATGAATTCGTCCACCAATGTGAACCGCAATCCGAATGTCGACGATGACAAGAAATCGCCTGCCAAGGTATTCACGGCGAACAACACGCCCTCATTCGTGAATTCCTTTGCCAAGTTACCGATGCCCACCGAAGACTTCGTGCGCAACTTTGGCCGCCGCCTGCACCATATGGCCGTCGAGATACAGGATGGAGACCACAGCGCTGGTGAAAAGAACGTCGATTTCGTCGTGAACACCCTCAAGGACAAGGGCGTGCCTTTCCTGGCGCATGTAGTTGGCGAATGCAAAGACGACCCAAACCTGAAACAGATTTTCTCAAAACACTCCAAGCACACTCTGCTGATCACCGAGTATATTGAGCGCTGCCATCACTATGACGGCTTCTTCACCAAGGATAACGTCGCCGCGCTGACTGCCGCCGCCGGTCAGGATGAACAATATCAGCACGGCCACGTCTTCGACTAAGAAAAAGGGCTGCGAGTGTTTTCGCAGCCCATGTTCAGTCTGAAGATTGCATGTCGGGTCTTATGACGGCCCAATCATGAAACACGTCACGTTCCGTGCCTGAAGCCTGCGACAGGCCAAATCAGCCTGTTCGCGGGTCATGCCCTGAAACGTCGCATCAAAGCCGCGCGCGCTTTGGTTCACTTTGCGCAGCGTTCCTTCCAGAGTGGTCATTTCCGAAAGGGCTGTTTTCAACAGCACCTTTTCGGCCTCATATCGTGTTGTGTAGCGCCCGACATTCACACCCCAGAGGTGCCCACCCGAGGTGGACAGGCGCGTGACGATCTCCTGCTCGGGCTCGGGCTGTTCGATCGGGCCTGTAGAAGCAAGGACAAGATCTTCGGGACGGGCCGCCGGGCGGGTCGTATCCTCGGACGGGGTTTGTATATCTGCGGCGGCAATGGCTGCCGCAATCCCGTTCTGAATGCGCGTGCCGTTCTTCGCCGCGGTCGCCGCGACTGTACCGGCCACCTGAACGGCGGCCCCCGGTCCGGGGCGCAGTACCGGTCGTAAACTGGTGGTCGGCGCGCCGACCAACCGCGCCACTTGTACATTCAGACCCGCATTTCCTGCATATACAGGACGCGACGGTTTGCGAATGGGTGCGCGCGACGGTGCGCGGCGGAAACCCATGTCCAGCAGTTCTGCCACTTTGGCATTTCGCGACGCGCCGGATTTACCGCCGAATACCGTGGCAATGATCCGTTCGTCTTTGCGTTTGGCCGAGGCGACAAGGTTAAAGCCTGCTGCCCGCGTGTATCCGGTCTTGATCCCATCTGCTCCCCGATAAGCGGCCAGTAACCGACGGTTCGTGTTCGGCACCGTCTTGATCCCGGCATGGGTCGATTGACGCGAAAACAGGTTATAATACTGCGGGTAATCATACAGCAGATGCCGGCCCAGCGTGGTCATGTCCCGCGCGGTCGACAGGTGACCCGATTCCGTCAATCCATGAGCGTTCTTGAATGTCGTGCGGCTCATGCCCATGGCTTTGGCAGTCCGGGTCATGCGGCGGGCAAATGCTGCCTCGGACCCACTGATGGCAATGCCGATTGCTGTGGCCGCGTCATTGGCCGATTTAACGGCAGCGGCGCGGATCAGATACCGGAACGCGATCGTCTGACCCGTGCGAAGACCCAGTTTCGAGGGGGGTTCGGACGACGCTTTCTTGGTGATGCGAACCGGGGTGTCCAGTTCGATCTCACCGTTTCGCACGGCCTCAAACGCGATATAGAGCGTCATCATCTTGGTCAGCGATGCGGGGTGAAGCCGGGTGTCGGCGTTGCGCGAATGAAGCACCTCACCGGTGCGCGCGTCGATCACCATGGCCGCATAGGGCGCCGCCAATGACTGGAGTGGTGCAAAAGCAAGCAACCACACGAATGCTATAAGAATAAAGCCCATCCGGGCCGGAACTGTCCGCCGAACCTGCACGATCTTTGCCTCTGTCTACCTCGCGCTGCCGGGTTTTCCCGGTCAGCAAATCAATTATTTTATTATTCTTCAGGCTAACACAGAGACCCCATGAAATAAACCGTAAGCTGACAAATTCGTCGCTTTGTCGGCCACGATAGAAACACCATATGTTGCCCCACCTGCGCCCCAAACCACTAAATCCGGGACACCTAAGAATACAGCCCTTGTAATCGCTCTGTTTTTCCCGAACTGAGACCTATCGGCAACATCATCCAAGTGCCTGAACAAACCCTGTCAGCTCTCCCAGGTGTTGCAACTCTTTGAAGCGCGGATTGCCCAATGGTGTTTCTGCCTTTTCGATCTCCCAGACCAGTCCATGCGGAACATATACACCCCAACACCCTGCCTGAATCGGGGCGACCACGTCGGATCGCATCGAGTTCCCTACCATCATCGCCCGCTTGGGCCCCTCGCAATATCGGTGGAAAATCTCTCGGTAGGTCTCCGGGGTTTTCTCCGAGACAATCTCGACTTCATCGAACAACTCACCCAACCCTGACTGGGCAAGCTTACGTTCCTGATCAATCAGATCACCCTTGGTGATCAACACGACCTTATGTGTCGCGGCCACGCCCTCGATCGCTTCGCGTGCATGGGGAAGCAACTCAATCGGATGGGCCAGCATGTCCTGCCCTGCTTCGATCAACTGCCGAATGACTGACGCGGGAACGCGGTCTTCGGTTACTTCGATGGCGGTTTCGATCATCGACAGGGTGAAGCCCTTGATTCCGTATCCATAGTGTCGAATGTTGCGCTTTTCAGCTTCCAGCAAACGCTCCAGCAGGTGGTCGCGCTCGGCATGATCGGCAAGCAATTCCGCAAAATGGCTCTGCGTCAGTTGGAAGAACCGCTCATTGTGCCACAATGTATCATCCGCATCGAACCCGATTGTGGTCAGCTTATTTTCCATTGCAAATGCGTCCTGCTGGCTCTTTTCTCTGACCCCTTAGACGTTATATAACCGCACAGATAAACCGAAGCCTGAATCGGACAGCCGTGTGATGCTTATTGACCAATGGATGATGTCTGACAATTCCGACGACGATTCTGACTCGTCGGTTCTGGTCCAGACACGCCCCAAGACCAAGCGCCCGCCGCTGTATAAAGTCCTGCTTCTGAACGATGACTACACCCCGATGGAGTTCGTCGTTCATGTGCTTGAACGGTTCTTTGGAATGACACACGCCGAAGCGTTCGAAATCATGCTGACCGTCCACAAAAAGGGCGTTGCCGTGGTAGGTGTATTCAGTCACGAGATTGCGGAAACCAAGGTCGGGCAGGTTATGGATTTTGCCCGTCGGCACCAGCATCCTCTGCAATGCACCATGGAACGCGAAGAGTAACGCCAGCGGCGGCTCTTATCGGATTTGCCCATGTCCCCTCGCCTTGATCTTGCCCTGCAAAGCGGCCTTGTTCTGTCTCAACCGCTGACAGTCATCGGGCCGACACCGGCAAATGATCTGTCATCTTTGTCGCGCGGCACGCAGGTCGTTCAGCCCTTCAAACCGTTCCACGACCATTTTGCAGACCAGGGGTTTGCCGTAACGCCGCAGTCTCAGGATCCGTGTCAGGATGCGATCGTGATCCTGCCTCGCGCCAAGGCATTGGCCCGCAGCCATGTGCAGCAAGCCTCCGCACGCGCAAGCGGGGTGATCGTTGTGGACGGCGCCAAAACCGATGGCGTGGACAGTCTGCTGAAAGAGATCCGCAAGCGCACAGATGTTGAGGGGCCAATTTCCAAGGCGCATGGTAAAATCTTCTGGTTCCGCGCTGCGCCTGGTGCGTTTGACGACTGGGCCGCGCCACAAACCCAAATGGCGGACGGATATCAAACCGCTCCCGGCGTTTTTTCGGCAGATGGAGTCGATCCGGCGTCAACGCTGCTTGTGAATACGCTGCCGGACAAGATCGGAGCGCGGGTTGCTGATCTGGGGGCGGGTTGGGGATTTCTCTCAGCGTCGCTGATCCAAAAGGCGGGTTTGCGCCATCTGCACCTGGTCGAAGCCGACCATATCGCCCTGACCTGTGCGCAGGCGAATATCACCGATGAACGCGCGCTTTTCCACTGGGCCGATGCTGTAAAGTGGAAGGCGCCCGACGCGCTGGACACCGTCGTCATGAACCCGCCCTTCCACACGTCACGCAGCGCCGAGCCGGAATTGGGCCAAGGATTCATCAAGTCCGCCGCCCGCAATCTGGCCAAACATGGGGACCTGTGGATGGTCGCCAACCGCCACCTGCCATACGAAGCAACTTTGACTGAAAGTTTTGCGCGCGTTGAAGAAGTGTCCGGCGACGCACGTTTCAAAGTGTTCCATGCCTCTCGCCCTCGAAGGTGATCCCGGTTAACCTCCGCCTCAACTCAGGAGATTTGCATGTCCTTTTCCATCGCTGGCAAAACAGCAATCGTGACCGGCAGCGCCAACGGTGTCGGTTTGGCCATCGGTCGTCACTTTGCGGATGCGGGTGCCAATGTCATGTTTGCCGATATGGACGAAAAGCGTCTGGCCGATGAACTGGGCGAACAGGCCGATGACAGCAACATTCGCTTCTTTGCGGGTGATCTGCGGGAAAAGCTAACGATCGCCAATCTGCTTTCGGCCACCATAGACGCGTTTGATCAGGTGGATATTCTGATCAACGGGGCACGGCAGGTGATTCCGTCCGACCCTCTGGATACTGACGATGACTCGGTGCGGACTCTGCTGAACCAGAACCTGATGCCCGCTTTGCGGCTTAGCCAGGTTGTCGCCAAACGGATGATCAAACAGGCGGGTGACAACGAAAACCCCGCAGGGTCGATCATCAACCTGTCGTCGATTGCCGCCCGACGCACGCATCCGGATTTGATGGCCTATTCGGTTTCAACCGCCGCGCTGGATCAGATGACCCGGTCCCTGGCCGTGGCGCTGGCCCCGAGCCGCATCCGCGTCAACTCGATCGCACTGGGATCGGTGATGAGTGCTTCGCTGCAATCTACCCTGAAAGAGAACCGGGATTTCCGGGATGACATCGAAAAACACACTCCTCTGTCCCGTATCGCAGCCCCGACCGAGCTGACGGAGACTGCTCAGTTCCTTGCCTCGGACGCCGCCGGTTTCATCACCGGCCAAATTCTGACCATTGACGGTGGCCGCACCCTGCTGGACCCCGTCGCAGCCCCGGCGCACTAATCCAATGTTCGAAAAAGAAAAATCAACGGCCTCAGCCTGGTTCCGACACCTGCGTGATGACATCGTCGCGGCGTTTGAAGCGCTGGAAGACAGCCACGACACCGGCCCGCTCTCGGACGCCGAACCGGGTAGGTTTGAGGTCAAGGAAACGAAACGCCAAGCTGACGACGGCACGGATGCAGGTGGCGGCTTGATGTCCGTCATGCGCGGAGGCCGTGTGTTTGAAAAGGTCGGCGTTAACATCTCGACCGTTTACGGCACACTGGGTGAACGCGCGCAACAGGCCATGGCCGCTCGCAAAGGCATTCCCGGCATGACGGAAGACCCGCGTTTCTGGGCTTCGGGCATCTCATTGGTCGCGCATATGCAGAACCCGCATGTGCCGGCTGTCCACATGAACACGCGTATGTTCTGGACGCCGCATGCTTGGTGGTTCGGCGGTGGGTCCGACCTGAACCCCTGCATCGAGTATGATGAAGACACGGCCCATTTTCACGCCACCCAAAAGGCCCATCTGGACCCGCATGGGCCAGGGCACTATCCACGGCTTAAAGACTGGGCAGATGAGTATTTCTATATCCCGCACCGCAAACGCGCCCGTGGCGTCGGAGGCATCTTCATGGATGACTACTGCACCGGCGACTGGTCGGCGGATTTCTCGCTGACGCAAGACATCGGCAAGGCGTTCCTCCCTGCCTTTGCGCCACTGGTCGAAAAGCGCCGGGTTCAGGATTTTGATGCGGCAGATAAGGACGCCCAGCTTGTGCACCGTGGCCTCTATGCGGAATATAACCTTGTATATGACCGTGGCACCAAGTTCGGGCTGGAAACCGGCCATGACCCCGATGCCGTTCTCATGAGCTTGCCGCCGCTGGCGAAATGGGTCTGATCAGCGATCAGAACCCGAAATCCATGAAATTGTCATAACAATACCCCTGCGCGGATCCGGCGGACATGTTTTCACCGACGCGCTTGACCGTGACCGAGTAACCCGGAGTGGTATCGACCCCGTCGGGCGGGGTCAGCGAGAATTGCACGGTCCTCGTCTGTTTCTCGTAGGCCCGGGTGATGTAGATGCGCTGGGAGGCCTTGGTTCTGAGGGTGCGAATGGCAAAGTCGCCAATACCACACCAATACGCAACCGGCGCCGAAGAACCGGTAGTGGAAACCTGATAAATACCGTTCTTCAGGGGTGTAACCGTGGTTCTGAACGCCGGATACGCGCCGATCCCGAAACCGACTGCCTGCGCGAGTCCCGGCAGGGCAATCAACAAAGCCAAAAATGGTAGCTTCCAATTTCGCATAACAAAAATCCCGTGAAAAACCTGACCAGAACCATAGCAAACAAAGAGACCGAGTAAAGAATCCCGATCACAACGCAAGAAGGGCCGGTGGCCTAATAATTGCTCAGACGCCCGCCTACATCCTGCGGGGCCAAAGCGACGGTTTTGATCACCGCATAACAAACCCGACCGGGCTCCAGCCCCAAGGATGTGACCGAGCGGCGGGTAATCCTTGCCAGAACCGACCCAGCCTTGGTTTTTATGGAAACAATTGCGCCCGGCCCCTCACCTGCCCGGATCGTCTCAACCGTACCCTCAAGCATGTTCAAAGCAGAAAGCCCCTCGGGGCGTTTGCTGGACAGGATGACCTCTTGGGCCGGAATGCGGATACGCAGACTGGCTCCGATCTGATGAGGGATAAGCGGTAGAAACAGACTGGTGCCACCTGCATCCAGTTCGGTCAGCCCGTCTTCATGGTGCTTGGCCACGCGGACCTGCAGCACCGCACCGACGGATCTGACACCTGCTGGCGCAACCGACGGGTCGGCCAACACCTCGGACGCGGGACCATGGCGTACGGCTTTGCCGTCTTGCAAAGCCACCACCGAAGTGGCGAGGCGCGCGACCTCGGCCGCCGAATGTGTGACATACAGAATTGGAACGGACACTTCATCCCGAAGCCGCTCAAAATACGGAAGGATTTCGGATTTGCGCGCATCGTCCAGCGCTGCCAGAGGCTCATCTGCCAGGATCAGACGCGGGCTGGCCAGCAATGCGCGCCCAATCGCAACACGTTGCTTTTCACCGCCCGAAAGACCCGCTGGTCTGCGATCCAGAAGATGCCCGACCCCCAGCATTTCGATTACCTTCTCCGGGCTTTCCCTGCGGGCCCTTCTGGGCGCAAACCATCGCCCGAAGAATAGGTTCTGACGAACTGTGAGATGCGGAAACAGGCGCCCTTCCTGAAAGATATAGCCAAGCCGTCGTTTATGCGGCGGCAGCCACAGGCCACGCTCGGTGTCGAACAACTCCCAATCATCGATCGCGACGCGACCTGCCGACGGGCGCAACAAACCCGCGACCGCATTTACCACCGTGGTTTTACCCGCCCCGGATCGCCCGAATAACACCGTCACCCCGGGCGGGGCCTCAAAGCTAATGTCCAGTCTGATGTCTGGCAGATCGTGTTGCAGGCGTACAGAAAGACTCATGATCCGGCCACCCGTGCAGCGACCCGACGCCCTATGAATTCTGACAACAGCAAAGCGCCCATCGCGATCACGATCGAGATCACGACCAACCTTGTCGCGGCAGCTTCACCCCCCGGCACTTGCAGGAATGCGTAAACGGCCGAGGGCAGGGTCTGGGTCTGACCCGGAATGTTCGAGACGAACGTGATGGTCGCCCCGAATTCCCCCATCGCTTTGGCAAAGGCCAGTATCGCCCCGGCGATCACGCCCGGCAGGATCATTGGCAACGTTACGGTTGCAAAAACCAGCGGGCGCGACGCTCCCAGTGTGGCCCCTGCCTGTTCAAGTTTGGGGTCCACAGCCTCGATCGACAGCCGGATCGCCCGAACCATTAACGGAAACGCCATGATCCCAGCGGCCAGCGCTGCTCCGGTCCAGCGAAAGGCCACAACGATACCGAATTCCGCCAACAGCCTGCCCAAAGGCCCCTGAATGCCAAATGTAATGAGTAACAGATACCCTGTGACGACTGGCGGCAAGATCAAAGGCAAATGCACCAGCCCGTTCAGAACCTGCCGACCGGGAAACCGCCAGCGGGCCAAGGCATAGGCAACAAAGATGCCAAAAGGCAGCGTGACCAACGTGGCCCAGAAGGACACACGCAAGGATAGCTTCAGCGCCTCAAGCTCTTCCGGCCCTAGCCATCCCATGCGTTATCCACCCGGCAGGGCAAACCCCTGCTCTGCAAACACAAGGCGCGCCGCTTCCGAGTTGAGATGGGCAAGAAAAGCTTTGGCCCCGGCGGATGCTGGCAAGATCGCTGCCGCAGGGTAAATGATCGGCGGATGCAGGTCCGGTGAAAAGGTCGCAACGACTTGGACACGATCTTCAACCTTGGCGTCGGACCGGTAGACAATTCCCAAAGGCGCCGCCCCGGTTGCAACCAGCGCAAGCGCGGCTCGGACATTGTCTGTTTGCGCGACCTGATTTTGAACGCGGCTCCATTGACCCAGGCTTTGCAGCGCCGCTTTGCCATAGATCCCAGCGGGCACAGCATCCACCAGCGCCATAGCCAGATGCCGCCCATCCAGTGCAGCCTGCAGATCGACATCCGGCCTCATTTCGCCGATTGTGATTGCGTCACCACCAGCAATCAGGACAAGCCCGTTCCCCAAGAGATCGACACGAGAGGCCTCATCTATCAATCCCTGTTCCTGCAGGACATCCATCCAGTCCGCGTTGGCGGAAATGAATAAATCCGCGGGGGCCCCAAGCTGTATCTGCCGGGCCAAAACGGACGATGCTGCGTACGAGATGGTAACCTCCTGTCCGGATTGCTGTTCAAACGCGGGCGAGATCTCATCCAGCGCGGTTTTGAGGCTGGCGGCGGCAAATACCAATACGCCTTCCGCTTCCGCCCGCAGCGGACCCTGCAGCGACCCCACCAGAACGAGGGCCGCAATCAATACGCGGCGGGCACGTGACAGGAGCATATCCTTTTCGTTGGCATCGTTTCAGTCCCTTCGGGGATATCTGAGGCAACCGGGGGCACGCAAGCGCCTTTGCGGAACGCAGCCGCATATCAGGCAGATATTGAAAGAAAAATGCACAGCATCGCCATTTCCGTCAGTTGGTTTGCGACCAATGTCGCAAACGATATTGATCCAGACCCTTCACAGATGGATGCTGCAATCAACTCAGGAACAGGACGTCCACCATGCTGCACACTTCACCCGGTCTGATCGACGCCATTCGTTCACGCTTTGCCCATGTCGATGCCTGCCCCTTTCAAGGCCCCCGCATTTTTTTCGAGAACGCAGGTGGGGCTCTTACTCTGAACTCGGTCGTTGAAACCTCGGCCAAATTCGCCGCAATCCCTGACAATCAGGGACGAGACAACATAGCCAGCCATGCGCTTGTGGGCATCATCAACACCGCAAAGGCCGATTTGTCAGTATTCATGAACGCCTCGACAGGGCAATTCTTTGTCGGTGAAAGCGGAACTGAGTTGTTGTTCCGAATGATCCGAACGGCCTGTGTCAACGCACCCAAGGGCAGCAAAGTGATCGGCAGCTCGATCGAACACCCCGCAAGCCGTAGCGCCGCACGACGCTGGGCCGCGATTGCGGGGTTGGACTACGTCAACGTGCAGCATGATGACGAAACGGGTTTGGTCACAGCCGAAGATTACCGCGCAGCCCTGACGCCGGATGTGCGCGTCGCAACGATCGTTCACGCGTCGCCCGTTACCGGCATGGGCATGGACGTCGCGGCCATCGCGCGGGCTATACGTGACATCTCACCCGACTGTTTCATCATCGTCGATGGCATTCAACACGCGGCGCATGGGCAGTTGGACATCGACGGCTACCGCGTCGATGGCTATGCGATTTCGCCTTACAAAGTGTTTTCTCGCCACGGCTACGGAATTGCATGGATTTCAGACCGTTTGACCGCCCTGCCCCATGATCAATTGATCGACGCCCCATCAGAGGGGTGGGAGTTCGGAACCCGCGACACCGGGTCTTACGCAACGATGTCCGATGTTGTGGCCTATTTTGATTGGCTGGGGACTCAGGTCTCGGAAGAATCAGATCGACGCACCCGGATTGAGGCTGCGGGTCGCGCCATTCACGCCTATGAAACCCACCTGACCGACGCGATGATCAACGGCACCGGCAACCTGCCCGGCCTGCGAGACATGGATCACATCACGATTCTGGCTGGTGCGGACAACCCAGCGCGGGAAGGGCTGGTCTCAATCGTTGTGCGCGACACACCCTCCGCCCAAGTCGTGACGCGACTGAATCAGGAAGGTATCCGTACCCACATCAGAAAGGCCGACCACTATAGCGGCAATGTACTGACACCACTGGGCTTAAGCGACTGTATCCGTATCTCGCTCTGCCACTACAATACCGAACAGGAAGTGGCGCAGTTGCTGACCGTTTTGAACGAGATGGCGGACTGATCCGAAATCTGAGAAAGAAATTATGCAAGACCCTCTTGCACCCGCGCGCTGGCTTGGCTACATGCACCGTCACGGGTGATTAGCTCAGTTGGTAGAGCGCTTCGTTTACACCGAAGATGTCGGGAGTTCGAGTCTCTCATCACCCACCATTCTAACCTCTTGATAAAAAATAAAAGCCTTGCAAAATGGGGCATTTGGTCGTCGGACGGTCTTCTCTGCTGTGGGATCAATCTCCCGAATAATTCGGCGCGAAAAACACCATCAAGACAATCTCATCCGGTCCTTCGAAAGTATGTTTGGCGTGCGCTGGCACATAGACCAGGTCCCTCGGACTGAGTTCGACGGCCTTCGTGGTTCCATTTTCTTCGTTGACGATCAACTTACGCGTGATCTGCCCCACCTGAGTTGTCCATTCTGAATGTTAGTGCATGAGTGGCCTGGGTTCCACCGGGATGATGGTGTCCGGAGCCGGAGGGCGGTAGCCCAAAGCACTATGCGGTCGCTTGGTATTGTAGTGTTTCCTCCATTGTTCGATTAGTATTTTGCCTCCCTCAGGCTGTAGAAGACTTCTCCGTCAAGCAGTTCATCACGGAGCCGGACATTGAAGCTTTCACAGTATCCGTTCTCCCAAGGTGACCCTGGCTCGATGTAGGCGGTCTTGGCCCCGACCGCTGCAATCCAGTCTCGGACAGCCTGAGCAATGAACTCCGGGCCACTCATGCACTAACATTCAGAATGGACAACTCAGGTGGGGCTGGTCAAAGGGACTCGGTAATCCCCGTAATTTTCACTGAGAACCGACCCAGGTGAACAAATTGCCCCGACAGTTTTGTTTGGGGAGATTTGGAGTGATCGACATGGAGTTTTTAAGTGTCATACGGTGTTGGGCATTGCGTGACAAAATGCCGATGCGCGAGGTTTCACGGTGCACGGGATTTATTTGGCTATCTGTGATAGAGTGTCGTCCAGTTTATGAGTACCAGGATGTTGCAATGTTTGAATACGGAATAGCGACGGGCACTTTTACGGGCTCGGGTTCACGAAGTGGCGGCAGTAGCACAAACCTGTCTTATTGGGTCGGATATTTCGAACAAAACCCCGAAATATTGATTGCCTCGATTGTCGGAATTTTGCTGATCGCAAGGTACATTTTGGCCCGATAAAATATGCTCGGCACAACAGACGGACATACGCAGGCTGACCATTTCCAGTGGCTTTTCAGAGGGTGCTAAAAATGGCGATCCCGGAAGGACTCGAACCCTCAACCTGCTGATTAGAAGTCAGCATACCAATAGTATCACCAAGTTTCGAACAACCTCGTTTTCCCTTGTTTTACAGTTGAATGATTGGGTGTGAGACATTAGGATAGTTGGTAAGTCTGTAGCTAACTTTACCCAAGATTTACCCAATGCTGACCACCAAGCTAATCCGAACCGCGAAGCCGGGGATGTATACCGACAGCAAGAACGGGCTGTACTTGCGCGTCAGTAAGTCAGGCCGAAAGAGCTGGATGTTGCAGTTCATGTTCGGCACCGGAACGGATCGCAAGAACCGCAAAATCACCTTTGGCGAATGGCCCGACCTGTCATTGTCTGGCGCTCGTGAACGAGCCATCCAGTACAAAGCTATGATTGCAGATGGCAGGCACCCACATGATGATCACCCACTGCTGGATGATAACGTCCGTGAGGTTGTAGAGCTGCACATAGCAGAGCATTGCAGCAAGCTACGCTCTGGCCGAAACCCAGCCCGTGCGCTGCGCAGGGAGCTGGCAGAGCCATACGGACACCTGTCTATTAGTCAGTTGGGTGCAGAACATATTCGTGCCGCCATAGCGCGCATTCAGGATCGTGGATCACCCGTTGAGGCCGCTCGTTTCTATTCGTATGCGCACCGCTTTTTTAGTTGGGCAGTAAAGACCAAGGGTCTTGTTGCATCCAATCCCGTTGCGCTGGTCGAAAAGCCAAAGTCTGGTGCCAGTACAAGAGACAGAGTTCTGTCTGACAATGAGGTGACAAGAGTCTGGACAGCCCTGCAACACAACAACCCCGGCGACAGCCTAATCAAGCTGCTGCTTCTGACCGGATGTCGCCAAGGCGAGATTGCCAACCTCAAATGGGGCGATGTGAACCTTGATGAACGCTACTTCACACTGCGCAATACCAAGAACGGCGATACACGCGACGTACCGCTCAGCCCGTCAGCATTCGCCGTGATCAATGGCCTGCCTGTCATGGGTGAGTACGTTGTTTCAACAACAGGTGATCGCCCGTACAGCGGCTTTAGCCAACTGACCAAGCGCATCCAGCGCGACAGCAGTACAAGCGATTGGCGACAGCATGACTTGCGCAGAACAGTCGGCACTGGCCTGCAACGTCTTGGTACGGATCGTGAGGTCATACGCGCGGTGCTTGGACACCGACACTACGACGCAGCAACCCCAATCTATCTGCGTCACACGTTCTTTGATGAGGCGCGAGACGCCCTGTCCCAATGGGATAGGCATATCGTGCTGGCCTTGGCAGGTGAGCAGCAGCTAACCGCCTGACCCAAGGATACAGCGGCCTGCCCGCCGCAGCTGGGCAGCGTAGAAGGCACTACCCGACCGAGAAGGTCCAAGCGGTCACTGCCTTCGGTCAACGTCAACGACCTTCCTGCAACTGCAAGGGAGGCCATAGCTGTGCCTGCTAAAATGAGACGAGCTGCGGACTGCATCCGCGACCTGAACGGCGTCATGTCACCCGCCACCTTCTGGCGTAAGCAATCCGATCCCAACGACCCAATCCCGAAGATCGTTAAAATCGGGCCGCATATGTCAGCTATCCCGCTGGATGCGTGGACCCACTACCTTGAAAACATGGGCGAGATTTATGCCGGTCTCTATGACGGAGACGCAGCATGATCACCGACGAAACACGCGATGTCATTGCGGCCAACTGCTTTGCCATCGCTGAATATCTGCTGGGGCCCGCCGTTATCAAACGGCACGGCCAACTGCGCTGGGGCAACAAAGGGAGCCTGTCTGTCGAAGACAGCGGCACCTTCATGGACTTCGAAACCCGTGAACACGGCGACATGATCAAGCTCTGGTCGATTGCCCGAAAGGTATCCATTGGCGATGCAATCCGTGAGATCACAGACTGGCTCGGCTCTGGCACATTGCCTGTACAAAAGGAAGGTTGGGTGCGGCGATCCTCTAAGCCGAAAGGCATAGTCTGGCCCGAACACCTACACTCCGCTTGGACCAATGGACGCGACCTCAACATGCGCGACCTATGGCGATGGGAAAAACGCGGACTGCCCGTCACACTGGATAAAGACGGCCGAGTTGCCATGAATGTGTTTCCCAATGACATGCGCTGGTTTCCATTCACTCGCTACCTCAAGCAGTGGGGATGCATCGGAACCATCGCGTGGAAATACGATAACGGATACCTGCGCAGCTCAGCCCATCGGTTCTGGAACAAAAGTCAGGATCGAAAGTATGTCGCCGGGGCATGCGCAGCCAAGACAGCCCTGCACCTTGCATCAGATCGAACACGATCAGGTGTCGCTCTGGTTGGCGAAGGTATTGAGAACAGCATCGCCGCTTCCGTCTATTTGGCTGAACATATCAACCATCCCTTTTCCGTATGGGCAGGAGGTACCGCAACCCTGATGGAAGACTTCTGTCACGCGGAATGTGATCGCCTCTACATCGCGCACGATTGGGGCAAAGCAGGCGAAGCAGCCCGTGATGCAGTGGCCGAACGATACAGCGGGTACGGCGCGGAGGTGGCTGTGATGTCACCACCTCCAAACCGAGACTGGAACGACGCTCTGGTAGCCAACTGGACGCCAACAAAAGGACAGGCAACATGGAAAGAAACCTAAACCCTGTCCAGAGTATCGACGGGATCGACAGCAACGGCAAGCAAGTCGATCCAAGATTTGGCATCCCACCAGATAGGTTTGTGCGTGGTCGCGGCAATGAAGTTGTCTGGAACACAGCAAACGCAGAGCTGATGTTTGAGATGCACGATGATTGGAAAGGCTGCATCGTCTACGACCGGTTCAGCAGGCAATACGTTCTACTGAAGCCAATCGCAGGTAGCCGACAACCCGCAACATCATTCCCACGCGAATTCGAAGATCGCGACATCGTGTCAGCCGTTTCATGGTTCAATCGAAACGGTTTTCCAAAGGCATCTGAAAAGATCGTCAAGGCAACGCTGTTTGCTCATGCGGACGGGTTCACCATCAACCCGCTCGAAGACTACATGAACAATCTTCAGTGGGACGGAACCGAAAGGCTCAGCACTTGGGCCATCAGATATATGGGGGTGCAGGATAGTACATACGTGCGAGCGGTTTCGCGGCTGACACTCATATCCGCTGTTGCTCGGGCCATGAAGCCGGGGTGCAAGGTCGATACCGTCACAGTCTTCGAAGGTACCCAAGGCGCTAAGAAGTCCACGGCGATTGAAGTGCTATGCCCAAGGTCCGAGTGGTTTGGTGATAACTTGCCCCATCTGGCAGGCAACGAAAAGGAAGCGTCCCAGTATCTGCCGGGTCACTTCCTGATCGAACTCAGCGAACTCAAAGCCACCAAAGCCGAAACCGAAAAGGTGAAAGCGTTCATAACCCGTAAGGTCGAAGACTTTCGCAGACCCTATAAGCCGAACTATGGCAAAGAGCCGCGAATGAACATCTTCATCGGCACGACCAACAAAGACGACTACCTGACCGACCCAACCGGAAACAGGCGATGGTTGCCGCTCAGATGCGAAGACGAAATCGACATTAGTGGTCTTGCCGAGATCAAGCACCAGCTATGGGCAGAAGCAGTGGCCGCATTCAAATCAGGTGAACGATGGTGGCTTGTCGATGACATGGAGGCTGTCGCGCAAAAACAGCAATCCATGCGAATGCAGGATGAGCCGTGGCTTGAGCTGATCGCTGAATACGTCAAAGGGCTGGATCAAGTCTCACCCACACAAGTTCTCAACGGAGCAATCCAACTCACACCCGAGAGAATGGACTATCGCGCGACAGTCAGGGCAGGTGAATGCCTGCAAAGGCTGGGATGGGTGCGTAAAGGGCAAATCTCGTCGGGAGATTACAGGGGGAAATCCCGATACGTGAAACCGCAGAACTGAAAGTATGAGGGGGGCGTCTTCGCCCCTTTCACCACCCCGGCAGTGTAGAGGTGTAGAGGTGTAGAGGCTGTTTCCTATGTTTGTGATTTTTTTAAGTAGATATGTAGCTACTTTCTGGCATCCTGAATACAATCAATGACTTATAGGGTAGTGGCACTAACAATGTAAAACACCTCTACACCCTCTACATTTCTACTCAAATCGACGTTTTACCCTCTACACCCTCTACACCTTCTACACTTCTAAGCAGTGCCAGAGAGTAAGCCAGTAACCCCGTATGGGGTCTGGTCAGAGGGGTCCAAATACCCCCCGGTACCTTCTATAAAGAACGTCAAGGCATTACTGGCACTTACTATTCGGTTATTTTTGAGAATAGCTTCTCATTTCATTGCTTTTACAGAAGGCAATTCTTATGATTTTCTCATGGATAAGCTGCCTCTTTTGAAAGACGAGCGCCACGAAAAGGCGGTCATGTTGTTCTTCTGTGATGTGCCTGCGAAGGAAATTGCGAAGAAGCTGGGTGTGAGTTTGGCGACTGTGTATCGCTGGTTGTCGTTACCGGAGGTCAAGCAGACGCATGCTGATCTTGTACGGGCACAAATGCAGGGTGCCTTGCCTGAGCTGGTACAGAGTGCTGTTGAACAGGCGCGTAATCCGCGCACTGGATTGATGGCGAAGGTTAAGTTGATCGACGTTCTGATGAACGGGTCTGGCGTTGCTGAGCCGCCACCGGATCAAGGGTATCGCCCCTCTATCAGCATCAACCTCAATACGGATGGTGAGCGCGATCCAAGCGGCATGGTGTTTATCGACAGCAGCACGACGCACATCCCTGATTGGGGAAGCGAAGAGAGCGAGCTGGAACGCCTGCGCCGTGAGAATGAACAGTTGAAGCAGAGAATGCGCGACCCAGAACCACCGGAGGCCGCGTAATGCATCCGTGGAACAGGGGAATGGGTAAACCTGTTGTGGCTGGCAAGCAAGGGGATCGTTCGTTTAACGAGCAATTGATCCACGACATGCGGATCAAGACTATGCAGCAAGGCGCATCCTCTGGCCCTGATCCTAAGCCAGTGTCACCCCGATTGGAGCGCACCCAACGCTTCGATCCGTCTCCCCCGCCCAATCACGTTGCCCGCGATGCTGAGGACCGTGTTGGCTGTCGAGCTACAGACACAAGACAGCCTGCGGCGGGGGAAGACCGGAAAAAGATCGTCGCTGCAAAGCGAAGAACCAAGAAACTGAAGCTGAAAGGAGGGGAGTGATGCGCAAGCAGCCTCCTAAGCGTCCTCCAAAGAATGTGTCCATTCTGAGTGATCGCATCTTCTCACCGAAGCGCGGACAGGTGATCGAACCGCAGATTGAAGACAAACAACAACCGGGGCCGCATGTTCCGCTGCGCAGCCCAGATACGCGAGGACTGAAGAATGAGTGAAGGACCGAAGTTTACCGATCTGGTTGCGTCTGGCGACAGTGAAGCCCTGTTCATTCAGGATGTAATGCAGTCGTCCGATTACACCGCCATGAACGGCAACGAAAACACGGCTCATGCCCGTGAAGTTGTGTCATCTTACTTCCGTCGCAAGTTCGGAACCGGACCAGCGGAAGGCATGCGTCAGAAGAATACGGTTGGCAGAGGAGACCTATCCAAATGAGCAGCGAATATCAAAAACTGGTCGCAGTGCGTGACAAGGCTGTTCAGTCCGTTGCTGATACAGAATTGGCGATTGTCGAGATTGAGGCCAAGCTGACAGCCGCAGAGGAAGGGTCCAAGGTCACGAGTGTTGATCTGAAGGACGTTGATGGGGCCGCTCAGCGCCGCGCTGAGGAGCTGTCCAAGGTCATCGTGTTACGTGACATGCGAGACAAGGCAAAGGAGGCCCACGCAGCCGCTCAGCAAGCCGCGCGTGATGCCTATGCCGCCACCTGTGAGTGTGAGTACCGTGTTGCGCAGGAAGATGTCCTTTCTATCCTGTCCGACCTGTCGAAGATGGCCCTTGAATACCACGAACTGTTGGCTGATGCCGCGCGACTGTATTGGGCGCGTCTGGATCGACAGCCCGTCGCACACGCACAGTCACCCTTTGATCAGGCGCTGAATGATCTCTTCGATCTCGCGCTCAAGGGCGAAGGCTGCAGGGGAGGAACGAGTTTCCGCGACGTAAACACCGCTGCGAAGATCATCGAATTCTATCGCGGCAAGCTGGGCGGCGAGTACGGTTTGAAAATTCACACCCACCTCGAAACCAACAACCTGTGGCACCAGCAACCGCGTGACAGCGCGGCCTATCAAGGTGGATTGGCGCGGTACATGGATCAACGAAAGAAGCGGCGTGGTAAGAAATCCGCCGCCTGATGATCGTTCTTCGTACTGGCAAAGTGCCAGAGACCCCCAAGAAGCCTGTACAAAAGGCAAAGCGCACCTGTCTGATGTGCAGCAAGGTCTTCACGTCACAGCACGTAGGACATCGGCGCTGTGATCGCTGCAATAAGCACTTTCGTACCTACGGCGAACCGAGAGATGTCCTGTTCTGGTCCTCATGATGGAGTTACCTATGAAACTTGCCGGATCACCAATGAGGATCGAACAGGCCGAAGTCTTCAAAGACCTTGCCCTTACAAAAGACGAAATCGCTCTGATCAAGCGATACCGCGCGATGGATCGCGACGAAAAAGCAATCGTGATGAAAGAAAACCCAAACGGGTTTGCAGTCATGGAAAGCCTTTCCGTCAAAGCCCGCGTGTACCAGCAGGGCGTTGATGCGATGCTGTCCCGCACCAAAGTGTCCCGCGATGTCGAAACACTCAACACATTCGCCGCTGGTATTCGGGATGAAATCAAGCTGAGACAGCGGGTTCTCAAAATCCTGAAACGGGATGCCGCCCTGCTGAATAAAACGGTTACTTGGTAAATAGTGGATTCGTGTAATTACCAGATAAGCGTTGAATAGCCCTCAACACTCTATAGACTTGGTAACATGACACGTGGACCCGCATTCCGTAATCACGACATAACCTGTGCCGTGTGTGGCACCTTCGTTCCCATTGGCCTGCCTATTCGTACCGTCAGGATGCTCCAATCGCATCCAGACTATGTGGCAGGACATCCCGATGGAATGTGGCGAGACGATATGCGCAACCGCATCAACACATGCAGCGCCACATGCGCCGAACGCGGCAGATACCGCGCCCAAAACCATCACCCAATTGCTGATACAAAAAAGCAATGTCAGAATTGCAATACTGATTTCACGCCAAAACGAGCCACCGCACGCTTCTGCTCACCCAAATGCCGAGCCGCCGCTCACTACGCCAAAAGAAAAACCAACACTTCACGCTCAGAGTTCCAACAATGAAAAATTCAGAAAGAAATATTGCGAAACCCGTATCTGAGAGGGTGCGCTTTGTCATCGCGTATCTTCTTGCGAGCCCAGTAGCGGCAATGGGTTGGCATTCTTCGGATGACATGCTTATAGTTGTGGGGACTATCCTGTTATTTATAGTCAGCCTATGGCACGTTGATCGCTTAAACCGAAACTGGTTCTTTAGCCTATTAGGTGTCGTTCCAATCAGCGCATTGCTTCTGCTGTTTCTTCCGAAAAATAAGAAGAAAGAAGATAGCGAAAATGAAGAATGGCGCGCGCTCATGAAACTTCTAATCACGGTTACCGCATTTATCGCGATCTTCTTTACTGTTGGATTTACGCAAAAAAATGGCTCGCTGTTCTGATTAGAGTTAGGACCATTTGTTCAGCGTATACAGTCCTGCAATCGAGACCTCACACCCAATCGCGCAACAACTCAGTTCCGCTCAACGAAATGCCGCTCAACGATACATTACGCCAAAAGGAAGAAATGATGCACTACGGCGAAGCCCCACCATCCGATGACCCAAACGCACCACTGCACCTGTGGCAGCACTGGCGTACCGATATGCCGGAACCCATACCACCAGCCGAAGAACTCCCTATCATCGCCAACGCTAAAGCTATCATCGGTATCAGCGTCGTGGCACTTATCACATACCTCTTGTTCTTCTCTGAACCCGCGCAGGTTCAAAATGGTACTCAGGCCCAGTGGAAAGACGCCTTCGACGGGGTAAGGCGATAATCAATCACTGGACCAGCAGCACACCAAATAACCCGAACCCGAATTCACTCTGAATTCAGGAACCCATGACAGTTACTGCCTTTTTTGGGGAAACTCCTGTGACAATTTTAGTCTGCGGTACCCTATTACCAGCGGACACACTTAGATTTTTGGGGGGCCACCCATACACACAGGGGGAAGGCCACGCACCCCGGAGAAGTTCTAAACCAACCAAGCGAAGCGCACCGATCAACCAGTACTGCCCAGCCTGAAGAAGAAGAAGAAAGAAAGCAATGTCGTCCTGCCTTGCCTCCGCCCCCTTGGGGTGAGGGGGCGGCGTCAAGCCAGCCCTCACCACATTGAAAGAGAAGGGGTAGCATGAATACCACTGGCATTGCTGAGAGGAGAGGCAGGCACACACTGGCAAGCGAGAGCAGCAGGACCAGTGGCGAGAGACAGTGTATGGTCAGGCCACGCACCCAGCATCTGAAGCCAACCCAACGGCACAGCCCCGCTCAACTGAAGCTGAGGTACGAATTGAATTGCTCTGAATTCCCCAGTTCCTTCAGCTCTGCGGTATCAAGACTCTAGTCACTGCCCAGTGGGAGGGACAGGGTATAGCCACGCAGCCAGCACATTCAGGCCAGCACGCCGTACCTGAGTTGTCGTAGATGCTAAGCCAACTTGAATTGATCTTCCTTTAACTTCCCAGTTTTTCTGGCTCTGCCAAGACTGGGTTGATCGCCGCCGCAATGATGAACCGATCAACCCAGTCTTGGTTGCACCCAGCTTGCCAATGTAAGCGCGGTTGATCTGTCAGTGCTGATACAAAATAGAAAACAATTTACCCAAGATTTACCCAAACCTTCGTCACACTCTTCTTTGTAAAAGCATAAGGCATTGATTTGTTGGCGATCCCGGAAGGACTCGAACCCTCAACCTGCTGATTAGAAGTCAGCTGCTCTATCCAGTTGAGCTACGGGACCGCTGCGCCCTTCTTGCGGTTTTTATGACCGGGGTTCAAGAGCCAAGCGCATGAAGGCGCTGTTCGGATCCTCTTTGTAGCCAAAGATTGGCCCGCAATAGGAATAACCCAACGACTCATAGAGTTTTCGCGCCGCGTCATATTCAGGAAGAATGTCTGCTCCGGTCTCCAGAACCAACGCAGTCACGCCCTCGGCCCGAGCGATTTCTGCCAAACGGGTCATCATAATGCGCGCCAGTCCCCGCCCCCGTGCCTCTGCCAGGACATGAACAGATTTGACTTCGGCCGTCCCATCCGGAAGCTCCTTTAACGCACCGCAGCCTACGGCCTGACCCCCGTCATACATCGCCCAAAACCGAATTCCCGGCCCTGCCAGCCCTTCGGCATCCATCGTGTGATTGCTTTCAGCAGGACCTGCTGTTTCACTGTGGGCAAAATGAGCCTGAACCACCGGACGCAGCGCCGGTGAAGTCGGGTCGGCCAGCCGAATGTCGATCACTCAGTGTGTCCAGGGAGTGCGCCGGTCGGTGGCAAAATTCTCACCATAGCCGCGCGAGCGCAGGTTTGCTTTACGCTTGTGCGGCTCGCTGACCTGCGCGTCGATGCCGTTATCCTTGGCATAGTCCAACGCCTCTTCTTTGGTGTCGAACTTCAAACGCACCTGTGTCTGCGTGTCACTGGATGACGTCCAACCCATCAGCGGATCAACCTCACGCGCGGATGCCGGAGCGTACTCCAGTACCCACTTGCGGGTTTTGGCCATTCCCGAAGTCATTGCATTCCTTGCAGGCTGGTAAATCCGTGCGCGCATGTCGCCTCTCCGTACTCGCTTGGCTGAGGACGTTTATGCGTCAGAGCGCGCTCCGGGACAAGGTGGCAATTGTCGCGCCCATTCCCCTGCCTCAAGCCGCGTAATGAGACTAGAATCTGGATCAGGTCTTGCAGTTGGACAAAATAAGAACAAATGTAAGGACCTGATCCGGAGCCCGCCCATGCCTTATGCCCATTCCGACAAGACCCAACTGACCGCCGAAGACGTCCGCGCGCGCCTGAAACTGGAAGGCGGCAAACAGTTCGTTATGCACACTGAATTCAATGCGGCAGGGGACCAACCCACAGCCATCAAAGAGCTGGCGGGCGGCGTTATGGACGGCGAGCGCGATCAGGTTCTGCTGGGCGCTACCGGAACGGGCAAGACCTTCACCATGGCCAAGGTGATCGAGGAAACCCAGCGCCCGGCGATCATCCTTGCGCCCAACAAGACACTGGCTGCGCAGCTTTATGGTGAGTTCAAGGGCTTCTTCCCTGAAAACTCGGTCGAGTATTTCGTGTCCTACTATGACTACTACCAGCCCGAGGCCTACGTGCCGCGCAGCGACACCTATATCGAGAAAGAATCGCAGATCAACGAACAGATCGACCGGATGCGCCACTCGGCCACCCGCGCGCTGCTGGAACGCGATGACGTTATCATCGTGGCCTCGGTTTCTTGTATCTACGGCATCGGTTCAGTCGAGACCTATGGGGCAATGACGCAGGATCTGAAAGTCGGCCACGAGTATGACCAGCGTCAGGTGATGGCTGACTTGGTCGCCCAGCAATACCGCCGCAATGACCAGGCGTTTCAGCGTGGGTCCTTTCGGGTACGAGGCGACTCGCTAGAGATTTGGCCTGCTCATCTTGAGGACCGTGCGTGGAAACTGTCGTTCTTCGGCGAGGAATTGGAACAGATCACCGAGTTTGATCCCCTGACCGGCGAACGCGCTGCAACGATGGAACAGGTGCGGGTCTATGCAAACTCGCACTACGTAACGCCGAAACCGACGATGCAGCAGGCGATCATCGGGATCAAAAAGGAACTGCGCATCCGGCTGGATCAACTGGTCGGCGAGGGCAAACTGCTGGAAGCCCAACGTCTGGAACAGCGCACCAATTTCGATCTGGAAATGCTCGAAGCAACCGGCGTCTGCAACGGGATCGAGAACTACTCGCGCTATCTGACCGGTCGCGCACCTGGCGAGCCTCCCCCGACCCTGTTCGAATTCATCCCCGACAACGCCATTGTCTTTGCCGACGAATCCCACGTCTCGGTCCCGCAGATCGGCGGCATGTACCGGGGGGACTATCGCCGCAAGTTCACTCTGGCCGAACACGGGTTCCGCCTGCCGTCCTGCATGGACAACCGCCCGCTGAAGTTCGAGGAATGGGACGCCATGCGCCCTCAATCCGTATTCGTCTCGGCAACCCCTGCCAAGTGGGAGATCGAACAGACCGGCGGCGTCTTCACTGAACAGGTGATCCGCCCTACCGGCCTTCTGGACCCCGAGGTCGAAATCCGCCCCGTGTCGATGCAGGTAGACGACCTGCTGGATGAGGTACGCAAGGTCACCGCCAATGGATTCCGCACGCTGGTGACAACGCTCACCAAACGCATGGCTGAGGACCTGACCGAATACCTTCACGAGCAGGGAATAAAAGTCCGCTACATGCACTCGGATATCGACACGATCGAGCGGATCGAAATCCTGCGCGACCTGCGGCTTGGGGCCTTTGACGTGCTGGTCGGCATCAACCTGCTGCGTGAGGGGTTGGACATTCCCGAATGCGGTCTGGTCGCCATTTTGGACGCGGATAAGGAAGGGTTCCTGCGGTCCGAGACCTCGCTGATCCAGACCATCGGCCGCGCCGCGCGCAACGCCGATGGCCGCGTGATCATGTATGCCGACAAGATCACCGGTTCCATGGAGCGCGCCCTGAACGAGACCAACCGCCGCCGCGCCAAGCAGATCGCCTACAACGAGGAACACGGCATCACGCCCGAGACGGTGAAGAAAAACGTCGAGGATGTTTTGGCCGGGCTTTATGACGGCGACGTGGACATGAACCGCGTCACCGCCACCATCGACAAACCGATGCACGGCGCCAACCTCGAGGCCCATCTGGACGGGTTGCGTGAGCAAATGCGCAAAGCCGCCGAGAACCTGGAATTCGAAGAGGCCGCCAATATCCGGGACGAGATCAAACGTCTGGAAGCCGTCGATCTCGCCGTCGCCGACGACCCCATGGCACGTCAGTGGGCGGTCGAGAAGGCGTCCGAAGACGCGGTGAAATCGCGGGGGAGGTCAACGGCTGGTCGACCGGGGCAACGAGGTGGGAATGTGAAGCGACGGAAGCGTTAAACTGTTAACAACGCAACTCAAAGTCGCAGCACTTGGCGTTGTTTGTTTCAACCGCCTTGCCTAACCGCAGTCTGTGGCTAGGTTCAAGGTATGCGAGCCATTCTGATATCACTGATCCTTAGCACGCCTGCCTATGCGTGGGATGCAACAGTTGGTCCAATTTGCACGCTTTCGCACGAGACCGGCGCGGCGAAAATATTTCTCACATACGATCCATCGAAACCACTTTATTCAATCACCGTGACCCAAACGAACTCTGTTTGGAAACAGGCCCCTTGGTTTGCAATGCGTTTTGAAGGCTCGTCCCCGATCGAGATTGCTACATCGCGCCATGTTCTATCCGACGGCGCAACTTCTTTGACCGTCACGAATACGGGTTTCGGAAACGTGCTTGATGGGTTGGAGTACAACCGCATAGCCTACGCATTCACGCAGGATCATGTGGCCACATTCTCGCTGGACGGCGCTGCTGACCCCGTGCGGGTTTTTCGTGAATGTGCTGGAGCGCACCTATCTTAAAGCGTCCGGAACGCAACCATTCCTGACATAGTTCTCATTGCGTTTTCACAGCAATATGAATTAAGAGAGTAAGCCTCGAACGGTCTGAACCCGAGCGAGTGTTCCTCGCTCAGGTCAGTGTTCAGCCCTTATCCCAGTGGGCAACCACATCATACCCAACAGGCGTTGGCGGGCCTTCCATGAATTCGGCGAATTGGCCCCACAGCTCTGCCACTTTCGGGGCATTCGCGTTCGAGGTCGCCTCGCTCTCGACCACGGAGATCACATAGCCCGAGCCGTCTTCATTCATCACATTCGTAAAGCTATGCATGCCGGGCATGCCCATGATTTCTGACTTCAACGCGTTCATTTTCGCCGTCGCGGCCTCGCGTGTGCCTGGCTTCATTTTGAATTGAGTAATACGTGCAAACATGACTTTCCTCCCTCGTCTGGCGAAATTGCCGTAGGGCGCGACCAAAACGATCCCGCCGCGCGCAAGGTAGCATGGCGGCGTCAAATCCCGTATTGATACTTGTAGATTCAGAGTGTTTTCAACCGCGCGCCGTACCCGAGTATGCAGCCTAACACTCCAAGGTTGCAGCCCAGCGCGTAGAGCCGACATGTTGCAGGACTGCCGCGCAGCTTAAACCCCCAACTCCGCCCGCGCCTTCTTAGTCAGTTTCGTCACCACAAGATCATAAGACGTCACGATATGCTCGCACAGGGAGGCATCGCTCATCCCGCGTGCTTCGTAGACCTGAAGCCACTTCATCCCGCGCGAGGCCAAATAGGGCGCGGGACGGATGCCGGGTTGATCACTTAGCACCTCAAAGGCCAGATCGGTGGCTTTGAAAGTAAAGGCGTCGCGCCCCTCGTTCCAGCCACAGATCGCAAACACCTTGCCGCCCACTTTCCACACATCCGCATTGCCCCATTGCAAAACATGGGTGGTCGCCGTGAGGCCCGCGCAAAAAGCGTTGAAGTCGTCTCGTGTCATGTCAGAACCTTAGGGCCGAAGGAATTTTGCATTTCCAACCGCGCGACCAGCTGGGTCCGGTTGTGCTGTCTGCACGTCCTGGGGCGGTGCCGCCTGCAATTGCGGGTCACATGCAATTCCGTCGCCATCGGGGTCATTGCGCCGGTGATAGCCCGGCAACCCTTCAAAGAACGGTCCGGGTATGATGGCTTCAGCCGCTGGACAACCAGCCATAGCGATGAGGTGAAAAAGGGCTTCCTCCCGGCCGAATTCAGAGGTCCGTGTATAAACGGTTACCGCGATAGCCGCAGTCGTCACCGGCAGCATCAAAATCATGATCGCAATGCGCACGGGCGACAACGCGCGTCGTCGCACGGTATCGGCGCGCATGCGACGGGCCGGTGTATTCGGGTCTGTAAACAACTGTCGCGGGTGGGGGTCACGGGGCGGCATAGCTTATGATACATCGAATTTGCGGCGAATCCGAGGCCCCCTCGCCGATACTTCAAATTAGGTGGATTCGTTCTGTGGCACGTCATACCAAGTTCCCGCGGCCATAGATGTCGCAAAACCTGACGCACCCTGCCAAAGGCGCAAGAATTGACATGTCGAACACCGATCCATTCCGCCCTGTTGACGAAACGGCCCGTCAGTTGGCCCGCGATCTTATTGCCAGTGCAACCTATGGCGCTCTGGCGGTTTTGCGGCCAGATATGCCGGCTCCGTCAGTGTCGCGTATCGCTATTGCCGCAGACGAAAATGGAACGCCGTTTACCCTGATCTCGACACTGGCGGATCATACCCGTGCGTTGCAGGCCAACCCCGTTTGCGCAGTTTTACTGGGTGCACCGGGACCAACCGGAGACCCTTTGACCCATCCGCGGCTTACGCTGCACGCCAATGCGGTATTTGTTGCGCGTGGTACGGATGAACATGATCGCCTGCGCGCGCATTTCCTAAAGCTGCGGCCCAAGTCGAAGCTCTATGTTGATTTTACCGATTTCGGCTTTGTGCGGTTTCGCATTTCAGACGGTCTGCTGAGCGGCGGGTTCGGCAAGGCTTGGCGCCTTGCCCCATCGGACATATGGCCCGATCACCGCACCACGTGAACCGCGCAGGCTGCGTGGCGTACAACGTGGTTCGCCGTTGAACCAAGTAGCAAGTCCTGCATTCCTGGTCGGTGGGAGGCCATGATTATCAGATCGGGCTTATGCTCTTCGGCCCAGTCAAGAATGGTCCGCCCTGAATGCCCTTCGACCAATACACCATTGGCATTTGGCAGCTTCGCGGCCAAATCGTCCAATTCCGACTGCAGGGCCTTTCGTGCCTCGGCCAAATATTCGGGCGGCATGTATGAGATCGCATAACTGGGAATATGCTCGACCACATGCAGCAGGATCACCTGCGCATCCGGCGTCGCCAGCACCTCGGCCAGTTTCAGGGGGCCGGATATATCCCGTTCTGCATCAAACGAAATCGGGACAAGAATATTGTGATACATGGTGCGCACCTCCGTTCAATTTACGATAAAGATGCGTCGCAACAGAACGTGCTGCTTTGATTTAAGTCACGATCCGCCAAATGTTTCGGCGACATCATACATAACCGGCTCAAAGCTTCTGCACAATTCGTTGATCTTCCGGTTGCGCTCCCGCATTTCCGGGGTGCGCAGCATGGCCAGAAAATCCTCGCGACGCGCCCATTGCGAGTAATTGGCGATTCTGGTCTGCGCGTCATTCACATGCAAACCCGCAGCAACAAAACCAGGTTGTTTCGAGATGAAGTCCGCATAGGCGTCGGTCAAAGCCTCCAGCAGATCGTGACAGGTACCCGGGGTCATTTCAAAAGTGGTAATGACAGTCTGGACGCTTGCGTTCTTTGCAATCTTCGGCATCTGGATTCTCCCTTTTCCAATTGAACTTAACATAGGTTTCGGAAAGATCGCGGGTTTCCTTTGGCTTTTGCCCAAAGCTGCAATCATTGAAAATCAATACATCCTAACGATCCGTTAACCATGCTAACGGATGCTGCGCGAATGTGGCGGTTTGTTTCCCTTCTTCTGCTTATGTTGTCGGCTTCCCCCGCGTTGCCCGGCCCGTGGCTTCGCGAGAAGGACAGCGCCTTTACCGCCGCATCTGTCACGGCTTTCAAAGATGGGGACTATGGTTATGACTATAAGTCCGCGCTGTACGCTGAGTGGGGGTACAAAGATAACCTCACCCTTGGATTCGACTTTGAGGAAAACCGAGACCTTTACGGCCACGCAACCGTATTTGCGCGCCTGCCCTTGGCCAGCTTGGGCGAAAAGGGAAGGTTCGCGGCGGAATTTGGCGTGGGCGTGCACCACCGCCATAAGGGGGCGTGGGCAATGTACAAGGCAACTTTGTCCTACGGCAAAGGCTTTCAGACCGGCTGGGGCAATGGGTGGGTCGCGGTCGATACCACGTTGGAATACCGAACCCACAATGCCCTGATCCGAAAACTAGATCTGACTGCAGGCCTTAAATCACGACGCTGGGTTGACCCTTTGCTGCAGGTCGAAACCGCATATCGTTCCGGCGACGACCTATATTGGCGGGTGCGTCCGTCGGTCATGGTCCGCAATCCTGACAGTCCCACAACGTGGGTGCTGGGATTTGAACGCAATGATGCCCGTGATAACACAGGCATCAAGGTTGCGATCTGGGGAGAGTTCTGAGTGCACCGCGAACCACATGTGGAATTGCGGTTCAGTACTCCATGCGCACTATTGCCGACACTTGACCTCGGACACCTTGCGCCCATCGTAGTTGGATTTGGTCCCCGTTAGAGCCCTGCTCCAAGTTGACATACGGTGTGGTGTAGACCGTCGACCCGAACGTGTTCTTCAGTTGCCCAATAATTGTAACGGCATCGCATCCGCGTGCCCGGCCACCAAAAGGCAGACGCCCTTGGGTTCCGATCGTCCAGACCTGCGAGGTCGAACTTTTTGAGTATCGAAGCCGTAAGGGGTTTTCGACTTTTGCTGAAACGCCGTGGAACGTGTTGTCCTGAAACTTGACGTTAAGATGCGCCTTACGGTTCAGATCGGCAAAGGTCGTGTCCACTTGCTCCGCCCGGTTGATATTGCCGTTGGTCGAGCGGAACTTGTTGCCCGTCACCACGACACCGTTCAGAAAATGACCCGAACCATGGGGGCGAATAACGCTTGGACTAAACCACGGGGCGACGTGGCTGGAATAAAAGATATTGTCCGTGATGGTCATGGCGCTGAAAGAGAACCCACCACTGTAGACCGGATTGGCGTCCCTTTCATTCGTCCATTGGACAAAGCAGTTGTCGACGTAATTCTCGGAAATTGTCGAGCTGTTATAAGTGCCGATCATCACGAGGCCAGCCGTGCGGACGCCCTGCGGAATACTGTCGCCCTGAAAGAAATGGTTTCCCAGAACAAGGTTGTTCGTACCCGCAAGAACTGCAAAGTGCAAAAAACGTACCGCCCGATTGTGGCGCAGCTTGATGTCGTTTGCTGTCGCGTTCAACGCGATGGATTTGCGGTCCGAAACATTGAAGGATTCCTCGGATGACAGGAATTGGCAATTGTCGATCAGCATGCCCTGACACCCGGTTCCGATAGACGTAATCCCACTGTCCTTTGGGCGGCTGATAAAGCAATTGGTGATGGCGAATGTGCTGCCAGACGGCGCAAGGCGAATTGCACTGCAACGACCGTTGCACTGGAATTCAATCTCTTCCACTCCAAACTTGCGCAGTGTGCTGAAGCCACTGAAATCGAGAAGGTACTTAAAGTCGACAAAGGTGAATGTCTGCGTGCCTGAGGCGTCATAAATCGGAGCGTTCAGCGTGATCTCGCCCGCGCCGACGTTTTTGGATCGCACGTAGATTTCGCGCCCGACACCGCTGCCCTGAACCAGCGCGCCCACCGGGATATTGGCCACATTGGCGACATTTCTCAGGCGTGTCGGATCCGATGGATTGTAGGTCGCCACTGACGTGAAAGTCTCAGTATCCCAGGCAGAGCTGTTTCTGACATCAAATTGGCCATTGCGGATCACCCGGCGCGTTGAAAACCCGGCTTGTTTGTTTGGAACTGCCGCCGCCATATCAATTGGCTCGGTGATCGCAACCTTTCTGCCGCCCAGATCAAGGGACTCGTGGTCGGAATTGTTCAACAAGGCTTGAAACGCCTTTTTGAAAGCAAGCTCTTCATCACCAAACGCCGAGATGTAGGCCGGCAGATTGTAGTTCTTGGTCAAAAGCAACATCTTGTCGTCAGGCATGGTGACGGTGCCCTCGAATTCCACCTCTGACGACAGGGTCACGCTCTGCGCCAAAAAGTACGTTCCTTCGGAGACAAAAACGCGTCGCCCGCTTGCAGCCTGGTCGGCCGCCTCGAATGCGTCAGTGTCGTCAGCAACACCATCTCCTACGGCGCCAAAATCCCGCACATCGACTAGGCTGATCATGTCGCGCAGGAATACACCCGTGACATCCTCGATCTCGATATCGTCGACTCGGATAACCGAACCGTTCGCGCCTTCGATATCCAGCCCGAAATGCCCGTAGATCGCCTGAATTCCCCAAGGCATGTCCACACCGGCGCGCTGACCAGTGCCCACAATGGCCCTGACCTCGTGCACGGTGCCGTAGCCCGAAAGCTGCGTTGCCGAACCTTGTTCGACCACTCCGGTCACATGGGCATCCCCCGCGCCGCCTGCCCAGGCCGCGATGCGGACTTCGGGCAAAGGACCACTGATTGCTTTGACCCGCGCCTTGATCTGCAAGTAACAGCCCGGCAGCAGCGGGGTTTGCCCCATATATCGCAGCTTTTGCGTCGGGCTTACCTTCAGGATTTCAAGACAGCCTCCAAAATCCGCATCGGCGGGGACAAACGCGCCCGTGCCTGAACCGTCATATGTCGGCGATCCGGGCGTTCCGTCGCCGCTGGACCAAACATTGAGGCCATTTGCGAAAGCAGGCGGCATGAATACGATGCCGTCGGTGATTGCCTTGTTCATAGAAATCCCTTACCCATTAGCGCTACGGCAGGTCACCGTGCGCATAAACCCAGTGCCCGAGAGCCATGCCCAAGCGCGAAATCCTGAGTATCGAAAAGGAGTGAATAAACCGGCGAACCCTACGAACTGTGGATTCACAAAAGACGAACAGAGCGTGTTTTAGCGTACTCTGTGTGCTTCGATGGACGGTCGCCGCGAACTCCGCGAACTCGCTGTCCCCGTCCCGTCCCCGTCACTTCTTGGAAAAGAGCGAGGCCACGTGCGACACCGCTTTCCGCTGGTCGTCACTGTCTGGCCGGATGTAGTGCTGCTGCGCAGTCAAAGGCGTGTGGCCTAGTTGTTCGGCAACCACGTTGATTGGCACACCGGCGCGGACCATCTCTGTCCCCATGACTTTTCGCCAAACGTGGGTTGGTTGGAAGGCCGGGAGTTCGAGGCCCCGGCGGATGTCGGCCATCGCCTGCGTGTAGGTGTCGGTCTTTATCGCGTTGCCCTGCTGGTCCACGAAAACCAGCCCCAGTCCCTCGGTGTCCCAAGTCCCGGGTTCCGCCCGCAGCCGGTTCTTCCGGTTGACCTTGATCTGTTCGGTAAGAACCTCGACTGCATCGGGTGCAAGTGACAGGGTCCGCAGACTGGCTTCGGCTTTCACCGGGGCGATCTTGTAGTAGACCCGCCCGTCCTTGGCGACCCGCATCAACGACTGTTCTATCCGGATGGTCCCATGCTGCAGGTCGACCAGATGCTCGGGCAACCCGAACAACTCTGACCGGCGCAACCCGGTATATAGCTGGAAGCGCCCGGGCAGCCGCCACTTGGAATCGTCTATCGTGTCCAGATACATGCGCAACTCGCCCCGGGTCGGCATTGGCACCCGTGGCTTGGGCTGTGCTTTTGGGGCTTTGGCGGCTTCCGCTGGGTTCCACGACAACAACCGCTGCACACAGGCGTCCCGCAGACAAACCCGCAGGAGCGCTAGAACTCCGCTGACGGTTTTCGCGGCCAACGGCTTTTTCGACAACGATGCCTGCCCGGTGGTCAGGGCCACGAGGAATTCTTCGATGTTCTGAGTTGTCAGTTTCGACAGGGGCAGATGCCCGAAGTAGGCACACCATGCATCCACCCGGGTTTTGTGGGCGTAGTGGGTGTTCTCGCGGATATGGCCGAGGTCGAGCCGCTTTTGCAGCCAGTCCTCCGAAAAGGCAGTGACCGTGTCCCGGGTTTTGCGCACACCATCCTGATACTCGGCATCGTATGAAACCGCGAACTCCTTCGCTTCGGCGTGTGTCTTGAACACCCGGGTCTGGCGCACCCGCTTCTTCTTGACTGGGTCCCAGAACTCAGTTTGGACACGCCACCGGGGACCGGTTTTGCGTTGAACCTTTTGTATGCTGCTCATGACTTCGTCCTGTTCTTGCGCTGGATGAAAGTGTTCTTGTGCCGGGTGCTGCAAAAGGTCCGGCGACCGGTTGGGTTGATGAATACGCCCTCGCATTCGGGGCAAACATCCATGCGGTCCTGTTGCTCGACCGTCAGAAAAGCATCGACCAACACATCCCCTTCTGGCCGCAGGGCGACCCATCCGTGCGCACCGGGAGTGGGTCCAGAGGGCAGGAAGGCCACGAGCGGGGCTTCACCCGACATCAGGCGTCCCAAGGCCCCCGACAGGCTGACAACGCTGTTTTTCGGATAGGTCCATTCGTCGGGTGTCTGGCCAAACATCGACCGCAACTCCGAACAGACGACCACCAAGTCCCGCGCATACTCGCCCATCAATTCGCCGGGGGTCCCGCCGTACAATTCTTGAATCGCCAGTGACACGGGCAACCACTCGGGTTTTTCCGTGTCGAGTTCGGCGTCCCCAATGTCGAACCAGATGGCGTGTTTTCGTGATGGAATGTCTTTCGCGGCCCGCAGTCGCTCGACAAGTTCGGATGTATTGCTCGTAGAGTTCATAGAGTTCTCCAAAGTAAATTATATTGACAAAAAATCATACAACGACCCCCTAGACAAGTACCTATGTCATCTGTTGTTCTAGTTATAGATGATTCTTGAATGCCACTCAATCTAATTGGGAGATGACATGCCGCTTGAGATACATGGACATGGGGAAGTCCTGACCCCGAAAGAAGCAGCCGCCCGCGTTGGGCAGGTCCCCGCCACTATTCGCCGTTGGTGCCGGGAGGGGAAACTAACCGAAATCAGCATCGCCAACAAAAAGTACGTGCTGCCCGATGAGGTGGCCGAGTTGGTGAAGGTGAAGCCCCGAACTGTCGCCGCCGAATAACCGCTATCCCCAAGGGTCGCGGGGTAAGGCGACCCACCACTCAACTAAAAGGACGAAATCATGTCAAATTATCTGCCACCCAAGGACCGCCGTTTGACGACGGCGCAGGTTGCCCAGATCGCCGGGGTGTCCTCCGGGACGGTCAACCAGTGGGCCAAGAAGGGGCTGTTGCCCCGCTACTCCAAGGCCCCGAAGGGTATCAACACCCAGCAGTACTACTACGACGTTCGGGACGTCGAGGCGTTGTTTGCGAATGAGCAAGAAGCCGTAGCTGCTGAATAAGCAACAGGCCCCGGGGGACGAAACCCGGGGCCTATCTAATTGGCACCGAGGGAGTTGAAACCCGGTGCCTCCACCAACTGGGACGACCCGAACATGTCACATCATATCGTGTCAATTTCCTCGTTGCCCCGCGTTTCATAGGGGGAAACGATGACCATGCAACCGGACCAACACCCTGAACCAGAACTGTGTCGGGGTCACGGCATCAACGACAAACCCGGAGCCTCGTTCAACAGCATCACCGTGTCGGGTATCCGCAAACTGGCGGCCAGCCCGCAACGGGTACCCAAGGACAAGGCCGACTGGGTGATACCTTCAACCTATCGGGGGGCCGACGCCCGGTCAGCCATGCCCCAACTCGACAAAGGCGAGTTCTACATGCTCGTGGTTGATGTCGACGACGGGAACCCCAGTCTGGGCGAGGTGCGGGACGCGGTGGTGAAGGTTCTAGGCGTCTGCCAGACCATCATCTATTCGACCGCATCGGCCACCAAGGAACTGCGCAAGTGGCGGGTGATGATTCCGCTCCAAACGTCCATCGGCGGGGGCGAATACGAATTGTTCCAGCAGGCTTTGGTCGAGTTATTGGATGTCGCGGGCATCGACATGGATATATCGGGGACGCGGGTTGCCCAGTTGTCGTACCTGCCAAACCGGGGGCCGGATTTCTACGAACACCAATGCACTGACGACCCGGTGTTGTTTGTGGACCCGAAGCACCCACTGCGCAAACGCGCTGCCGCTATCCGAAAGGCCGCGCAGGTGGCAAACGAGGCCACGAAAGCCCAGCAGAAGGGCGGCGTATCGAACCAGATACAGAGATACAACGACGACCACCCGCTGGAAACCGAGTTCGAGCGGTTTGGGTACAAGAAGCAACGTGGCAAATTGTGGAGGTCGCCCAACGAAACACAGGGTGGCGGGACATCCATCCCGTTCCAGGGCCGGTGGGTTTCGTTCTCGGGCAAAGATACCGACGCGGGCATCGGGTTTGGCACCAAGACCGGCCACCGGTCGGGCGATGCGTTTGACCTGCTGGTGCACTACGAATACGGGGGCGACCGCGATGCCGCATTCAAGGCCATCGCCAAGGACTATCCATCGCTGTCCAAGCACCCCGAAAGGGACGCCATCGTTTCCGAGGTCGCCAAGGACCACGACCCCAAAGGGTTGTCGTCGCTCGGGGATGCAGTGGCCGAGATTGAGGCCCGGTTCAAGGGCGCGGGTATCCGGAAGCACAAAAAGCCCGAAATCGAGGCACTCGTCAAAGCCGTCTGGGAACGCGAATTTGCGCAGGAGGAAGCAAAAGGGTTGCCCGACGCCGTGCTGGAGTGGCCCAAACTCGAACCCAAGGGGGCCGAGGTGGTTTTGCCCGAACTGCTGGATGCGCTCGTGGACAGGTTCAAGAGTTATCTGTCGCTGGATGATCGAATCCTGGACCTGTTGGCCCTATGGGTCGTAGGCGCAGGAAATGCGAACCTGTTTTCCCAGTATCCCCGCGTCTTGATCAAAAGCCCCGAACCAAACTCAGGCAAGACGACCGTGTTGGAACTCATGGCCTTCACCGTCCCGCAAGCCGTCATACTGGACCGCTCGACCTCCGCTTCGGTGATAGCCATGTTTGATATCGCGAAAGGTTCTGTGGCGTTTTTCCTCGACGAACTAGACACGTGGGTTGCCACGAAAGAGGGCAACGACGACATGACCGGCATCTGGAACTCCGGTTTTGAGCGGGGTAAACAATCCGCAAAGATGGAGCAGATGGGGAACACGTGGCAACCCGTGTTTCGGTCGCTGTATGCGCCGGTCGCCGGGGCGTCACTCCACGACCTGCCTCCGGCAAACGAAAGTCGGGCCTACGTGGTTCGCATGGTGCCAGACCGCACCGGGACCAAGCAAAACATCCGGAAAGAAAAGAACGTGCTGGGAGGCAATCCGCTGGACGACCTTCGACAACAGGTGGTGGACTTCTGGGCTGGGGAACCCAAAATCGAACTGGCTCCGAGTACCGAGGACCTCGATGGGCTTGGGGGTCGGGACGCTGACCGGGCCGTGCCACTGATTTTGCTTGCGCGGTTCGCGGGCGGCGACTGGTACGACCGACTGCGGGCTGGGATGGCCTACATCCAAGACCGAAACGACCCAAAACAGGGGCCAAACCGAGAACTGTTGGAAGACCTGTGCCGGGTATACGTTGCTGACGACCCGGGACACCTGCCGAGTTCGGACGCGGTGTCACGTCTGGTGGATATGTCCGACCGTCCGTGGGGCGACCGGAACGCCGGGATGGGCATCACACAGGCCGAACTAGCGGACCTTCTGCGGCCCTACGACCTGCGCCCAAAGAACGTCTGGGTGGATGGAAAATCGCCCAAAGGCTATAAGCAGGATGAACTCGAACACGTGTTCGAGGTGTACCTTGGCCCCAACTGGCCTAGCGCCTATCTGGACGTACCTGCGGAAGACCCGTACCCCGACAGACCGGAGCTCTAACCGCTAGGGAAGCGCTCCTAGCGGGGCTTCGGGGCGATTGCTGGCGGGGATACGCTAGGAACCCAGAACCCCAAACGAACAAACCCCGCTCGTGCTCTGAGACATTGTCAACCGGGGGGTTGCTAGCGCCCTAGCGCCCCTCCAGGGCATGGAAAGAAAACACAGAAAGCGGACACCCCCGAACCCCGGGGCAGGTGCGCACAGGCCGTTTTATCCCCCGAAACCCCGCTAGGGCGCTAGGTGTTTATATTTAGATAATTTTTAGAACAAACTCCGTTCGGGTTCTTGGCGTATTCGAGGCCCTAGCACCTCCCATCGCTAGGGACCGCTAGCCGCGTTTGGTGCGGACCCAATCTATGCACGATTGGGTCGCTCGTGTTTTCATGGAAGCGAATGCGGGCGGAAATATTATGAGGAAGGGAACATCAAGCATTCGGGGATATATATACTCACACCACACCCCGCTAGCGTCTCCCTATCAAGCTACGAAGCGAGGATATTCGAATGCCAAAAGGAAGCGGTCTGACACCCCGGAAGAGTGTCGCGACATCGTCAGAACTTTGGAAGCATCTGGGTGACGACCCCATCGAATGGCCTGCAGATGTGGAGCCGTGGCAGCAAGACCAAGCGAAGGCCGAGCGCGTATTCCAAGAGGTGTTGTTGGGTCGTCCAAGATCTCGGTGGACGGGAACGGATGTCCATCTAGCCGCGATCTACGCTCGTACGCTTGTCGAACATGAGTACACGCATCTAATGGTGCAAAAGGAAGGTCACCTAACCCAAAACAGCAAAGGCGATTGGGTTCGGTCTCCATGGCTGAGCCTTCACATCAACCTGCAATCGCTTCTGATCGCCCAAGCCAAACAGTTGGGCATCGTGGCGCGTCCCGGAAACAACAAACCAGCAGACGATGAACGAGCATCAGCCGAGGCGGCAACCAAAAAGATAAACGAGAATGCTGTGCGACACGACCTGCTCGCTTGATTTGCGTTACAGATTAGGGTCAGGGCGTTTTAATTGAACCAAACCTCAAATACCGCTTCTTTGCGATAGCAGACGTTTAACAAAACTAAGTCAACGACTGAGTTGCGGACGAAGCTGCCGTTCGACCGTTTAGGCTAGCGGCGGCAAACGGCCCATAGCTGCCTATGAGACCAGCTAATGCGATTAGCAGTTCCCCGATCCTAGACAGACAAGAGCTCCGACGCAGGTGAGGCAACAAACACTGCAAGAATTAGAGACCAAATATAGAACTTTAAGAAATCAACCACCAAGACCTCAAGCAGACCCTTAAAAGCTACTAATAACACCTAGGTCAAAGCATTTTTTGACGCCAACGATGTTTACAACTACCCGGCTTTGCTGAGCATTCAGAGCAAATATTTCATCGACAGGATTTTCTGCTGCAATTATTGAAGCCATCTCCGTCAGAAGAATTCGGCAAGAAACCCCATTCTCGATTATGGCTGGAACGTCATCGACAATAAGTTTTCTCGGAATTTGACATGCTCCATCTAGAGACTTTCCGTTGATTGCTGCAGAAGCAACCAATACAGCAGCTTGCCTTAACGTTGGCCCCCCTTTTTTCTTTGGCAATATTAAGCTGGGCTTAACAGTTAGTTGTGAAATAGGCTTAATGGCAATTGAATCCATTACTCCAACACTAAGAAGATATCGGTTAACAATAGCCCTCTCTGGATTATTTTCGGGGATCCCGCCTAGTGTAGCGGCGTGCTTCCTTTTTGAAATGGGTGAAATACCAGTACTATTCCCTCCACCTGGAGCCAGGTTGGTTAGAGGGCCGCCTTCGTGTAACCTTCTAATCTGAGAAATTAGCCGAGCTTCTTCATCATAGGCATCCTGTTCATCGTCACCTTGATAGGCTATCTCATAAACAACACTACTGCCTTGCCTCCATAAAGACCTAATAACATTAAGCTTATAGGAGTTAGATTTTCGATCATTGGGGTGCCTGGCTTCAACTTCGTGATTGAAAACTCTATCCCCGATCCCCTTGCCGACGTAAAACGGGCGACCGTCCGGTCTTCTGAGAATATAGACATAATATCCCGAGTATTCAGAAAGGAACGCTTTGCATTCTTCTTTTGAGCCTTCAAAGATCTTTGCTTCACTCACTCAATTTTCCCTTTCCTCGCGTTGCCCCATGTTGATTGCTATCGCCGAAGCTCTCAACTGATAGCTGCGAAGCCTGGGTTCGTCAAAATAACGCATTACGAAACAATGAGTCGTGAACGATGCGGCGATCTGACAAAATCGCTCAGGTGACCGCTCAATGACCCAAAACGTGCCTGTTGCGGCTTCACCCAGCATGCTCTCATTGGGCTTGATCTTTGATCATCAACCATCACATATCAAAATCTGTCAATATTTTCAGCGATATATCAGCCGTGTTTTGTTGGGGTTAACGACCCGACGAGGTACACGATGCGGCTGACTGCCAAAACTGCTGAGCGCCACCTGCTTTCCTTACATAAGGACGGTGGAAGTTTGCGTCACCGCCTTTCCAAAGCCAGCCGTGCTGAGGAGGAAGGCACCCAAGGTGCAGCCGAAACCCGCGCCCGTATCTCGTCCCAAATCCGCCAAAAATATGCTTTCGCCGCTGCTGCGCGTTCGGCCATCGAACGCCGGGGTTTTGATGCCCGCCAAGCGGCCAGTGTTTTGCGTATACGTACCAAGTCCACCGCGTCGGTCTTGGGCGTTTCCCCCGACAGTCTGACAGCCTTTGCGCTTCTAGCCGTTCGTTTCGTGACTGGTTCAGAGCGGCTCGATTTGCTGGCTGTCAAAATGGATGCCTTGGCCCGCGACTGTCAGGATGCATGCGTTCGGTTCGACCGTCTGTCGGGGGAACTCACTTCGTCTATCCAATGCAGTTTGGCACTGGCCGAACTCGTGGACGCACTACCCGAGGCCGGGTTCAACCCCCGTTCCGGCAAAACCGAACAACTTCGCCGCACCTACACTGGTTTTGCGCGGCAAGCCAAAAAGGACTTTCGTTGATGCAGAACCCTTTTCGTGATCCGACCCCCGCGCCCCGCCCCACCACCAAGGGTGCGAACAACAAACAGATTGCCGAGGTGATGGGGCAACTCATCGTGAAGCACACCCGGGAAATCAACCGGCGGCTGGACGACCTAGAGGCCAAAGTTGACGGGATTGGGGAACAAACCGCAGCACATATCGAGGCGTCGTCGAAGGCGTTTCTGGAGGACAACTGATGCCCAAAGACATTTCCAACGACCCCCGCGTCCAAGCGCTGCCCGAAACGGTTCGTGGCAAGTTCATCAAGAAGGCCGAAGAACAACAGGCGGCCATTTTGTGGGATTCAATTGCGGAGGAGTACGCCGAAGCGAACGAGGCCCGCACCTACCTGCCGACCATCAAGGCCGAAATGGACAGCCTACGCCGTGCCGTAGACCGTCCCATCAATGTCGCGCTGACCCAGCCCAAACCGGCGACCGCCAAGAAGCCCCAGAAAGTGTTGCCCGCGTCCCGTCTGTTGGCCGCCAACATGACCGCACACATGATGCACAAGTTGGGTGGCAACAAGCCGGAATCGAACCTGCTCAAACTGCTGCCCGGGGACGAGCATCGTATCGCTCGGCGTCTGGCAAAATCGGCCACCGTGCCGGGTACAACGACGGATGCATCTTGGGGCGCAGAACTCGTCCAGTCGGATGTCGGGGCGTTCTATCGGTCCCTCTGCGAACGATCGGCTGTCGCACAACTGGCTGAGTTGGGCACCAGTGTTGATTTTGGCGGATCGGCCAACATCACCTTCCCCCATAGAAGCGCAAATGACGAAGGCAGCCTGAAACCGGCTTTCGTGCAAGAGCGGGCAACCATCCCAGTCAGTTCGGCGGCGCTTGGGTCGGTCACGATGTACAAGTTCAAGTTGGGCATCATCACCCTTGCAACGGACGAACTCATCCGGGTTTCCAACATCCTCGATGTGATGGAGCAACTCATCCAAGACGACGTTGCCGAGGGGCTGGATTTCCACGTTCTGGACCCGACCAGCACGTCAATTCCGGCAGTTCGTCCAGCCGCCATCACCGTTGCCGCGCCCAACCAAGCCAGCGCCGGGGATACGCTGGACAACGTGCTAACGGATATTCGTTGGCTTCGCGGCAACCTGAGCAACGCCCGCCGCCCTGCAATCATCATGCACAGCGACCACATGCGGGCCTTGGAAATGCTCCAAGTCGATGGCCGGTTCCCACTGGCCGCGATGGTCAATTCCGGCAGTCTTTGGGGGCTGACCCTGATACACAGTCCACACCTGACCAAGGGCAACGTCGTCGGAGTGGACGCCGCCGCCTACTACCATGCAAGCGACCTGCCCGAGTTGGATACGAGTTCGGCGGCAACCGTTGCGTTGGCTTCGGCCCAGCCACCCGACCCGCAGATGACCGCGACCGGGGCAACGGAAGATGCCGTGGACGACATCGACCTGACAGGCGGTTCCATACATATCTCGGATGCCGCCGGGACCACCCCGCCGACCAAGGTGGTCAGCACCTTCCAGACCAACAGCGTTGCCATGCGCATGGTCCATCCCGTGACTTGGAAGTCGATGCCGGATTCGGTGTCGTACCTGACCGGCGTGACTTGGGGAGGGGCATAATGTTTGAACCCAGCCCCAACCCCGACCTGTTGGTCGCAGTCGACAAAACCGGTGGCGACCTGTGTGCCGCCGTCCAACACAAGGTCACGCGGAGCGTTGTCGCGACCGTCACGGGCGACGGCGATGTGACCTACCACTGCGCCAAAACCAAGGTGATGCAAAAGGCGGTTGAGGAAGCGTTGTCCGGATATCGGGCAAGGCTCGAATACGAGAGGACCAAGACATGACCAAGGTTGTAACCCGGGGCGAATACACTGGCCTGTCCGACCGTTACTCGGCGGGCGTTCTGGTGCACGACTATTCCAAGCAAAAGACCCCGAAATCCACCGTCAAACCGAAGCAAAACAAGGTTTTCGGCGGGTCAATTCAGGAGACGCAACGTGGCACCCCTCAGGCGTAAAAACGGCGTCCTAGTCGGGCGTAACATCGACGAAACCGCCTTCGACCTGCAGGTTCCGGTTCAAGGCACCGTGCATCCCGGTCTGGTCCAGTTGGGCCGCAGCGAAGGTCTGAACCCGGCCCGGTTCTGGCCCTACTACATCGACCCGACCGAGACGACGCCATGAACCCGTCAGACCTCGACCTCGAAACGACCGTCCAGTTGATATCCGGTGTTGCATCCGAGGGCGTGTTGCAGGGCGTGATCCATCAAAGGGACGGAACCCCAATCGACAACGAAGCTTTGCAGCAAAGGATTTCGGAGGCCGTGTTGTTCGTCCTCCGGGAAATCGAGGCCAACCGCCTCGAAACGACCGGCCCACCGTAGGGCCAATTTAACCAGTGAGGAGAAATGACCATGGCCGTGAGAAACCGCCGAGACACTAGCCAGAACCCCGGGCCGACCATCCGGGTAGGTGTTGAGTACCGCAAGAACCAAGACCCGTCGTTGATTGTGACCGATCCGAGGACGGGCCGGTCCCACAGGATCGCGTTGAAGTTGGACGGACCGGAGGTTCGAGGCTTGTGCCTCAACAACCCGATCACGTTTAGAAACCTAGAAATCCCGATTTAAGCAAAGGACACCCCGGCGATGGTAAGCAAGATCAGAGGTGGCGCAAGTTTCGACTTGGTTGGGTTTAATTGTTCGTTCGATCTTTCGATGCGATCCAATCGGTTCATTAATTCATCATTCTTTGGATCGGCATTTGACGCATCGTCGAGGTCCGGCAGTTGATAGCTGTCGGTTGCATCCGAAGGATGGATCAAGGCTCTACGGCGCAGCTCGGCAGTATCGTAATCAAGGCAGGGGGCCGCACGTTTGATTGTGAAGCTTAATTGGGTGAAACTGGAGCCATGCTTGCGCAATCTATTTTATCAATTTGTTTGCTACTTCGAGGCTGGCAAAAAGGAAGTTTCCACCGGGGCGTTCTGAAACCTCTTTTGTCATAATTTCAGAGATATCATCGTTACTGATTTGCCTTAAATCTTTCCCAATAAGCCATGTATTATATCCAAAATCGCGCATTAGTTTGATTGCTTGAATATAATCTTCGTTTTCTTGTGGATGTCCCCGTTCATCCACCCAGCTTGGAAATATCTCGACAATCCAAGCTGTTTGTTGAACCCTAGACAACAAGCCGGTAGCCCCTCTCAACGCCTCAAGTTCAAAGCCTTCTACATCCATTAAGACCAATACTTTGCCCAAGTCGGACGAGCTTAAAACGTCGATTGGTACGATTGGTACTGCTTGTTTTTGTGTTTTGGGGTGGCGGTGGTTGGTTCGGAGAGTTGCCGTAGCAAAACCTCCGCTTATCTCAGTCACAGTAGGGTTTGGCCCTGCCGCTGCGTGAATGAGCGTCGCCTTATCCTGAAAACCATTATACGTCAGGTTCTTCATCAACATCTCAAAATTGGCATTGACGGGCTCAAACGCGATGATTGGCAGATTTAGGTGACGAGCAAGGCAACAATAAAAACCATAATGGGCGCCCACATTCAAAAACACGTCGAACTTTGGCAACGTCCGAGCAAGAAACTCCCGCTCTACTGTGTCCCAATCAGGGTCACGTTGGAAGTCAGCGCCATTGAATAAAAAGCCTTCTCTTGTTTGTTGAGGTGGTCTTGTCAATCTGCGCCTGTCAATTCTCCGACGGTTCCAAGTTCGCAGCTTATCGGAGAAGTTATCTAAAAGATCCATGAGACTCGTTTGGTTGCTGGCTGGAAAGTTATAGCATTTCTAAAGCATAGTTAGTGATAGCGGAACGAACAATGCACAAGCCGATCTTAATGTCTACATAGAGCGTTGATAAGCTTGGGGTCGCAAGCTCGGCGCGCACCTTTGAATTCCCAATGTCTGAATAATTATAATCACCGCTAGAACTGACACTCTGTCCAGTATGCAACAGTCAATTCGCGTTGTTGGGTCACGGGGGGCCATTTCGGGGCGCTCTCGGGTATTGATATAGCCCAGAACCCCGTCAGACCCGTCCCGTATACCTCCCGTTGGCTTCTTTGGGTGTCAGACGATGTCGTCCCAGTGGTTGGGGAGTTCCGATTCACGGGGCAAGACGTCCGGCGCGGACACTTCGTGCTTGGTCAGCCACTCGCGGATGGTGGTCCACTCGTCCTGTAGGCTGGGCTTCGAGCGCCATTCCTGCAGTTGTTCGAGTTTGCATTTGAAGTCAAAGGGGATAGTTCGGGGCCACTCGGTCATGGCCCATGTTCTACCTTTGTTCTTACTCAGGTCAAGTCACATTTTCGCGGATTACCGGAGTGCAAAATCCAGGATCACACACCCTATCGCGAACACGCATAGAAACAACGGACCCCAAGGGAAGTTCGCCTTGGGGGTCACTTGGATGTTGATTGTAATGTCGGGTTCTTGGGCCTCGGTTTCGGGCGTGTCCTTGGACCGGGGGAACTGAATGACGTTGGTCATGCCGTCAACCCCCTTTTCACAGCTTCCGCAACTCGGTCTAACTCTGCTTCCGACCGGCTGTGCCATTTGTTGTAGGCCGGTGGAGCCAGCGAGGGCATTTCGATAACGCAACTATTGGCGATGTCCAATCGAGCCAAATCGTTGGCCGCGCCGCGCCCATGCACAACTACGACCTTGGGCGAAATCCGGTTGTGGACCCACTCGAAAATCTTGGTTCCAACCCTGCGCTGATTTTCGGTCAGATCGGCGCTCATAGGCGTGGAAAAGCAGACCACGTTGGTTTCCAGAACCTTTGCTCCAACGTGTTTGAGGCGCTCCGATAACCGGTCGATGTTTGTCCGGGTCGGGGATGTCTCGCAAAGTTGTTCGTAGAGGCCACGGCACGACTGGCCGTTGCGATTGAACAGGGCATCAACGTGCCGCTCTTGGCTGCCAACGAGGTCCACAGAGTAGCCGTTGCGTTGGTTACGCCCGACGATGAAACAGTCGGCTTCGGATGGGTCCGACAGGTCAGTCATCCAAGGGCGCGGATATTGTCCCTCGCTGGGCGCTGTGTAGACGAACGCCTCATGATACAGGTCTTGGCTTTCACACACCCTCATATTTGTTGCCTTTGCTTCGGTTCTCAGACATTGGCACCACCCTAAGGTTCCATGGGGCGTGTAACATCGACTGAATAGCGCGGCAGGTGTTTTCACCTTGCAGTGGGATCACGTGGTCCACCTCATACCCTTCTGGGCAATTCTCATAGATGACTTCGATCTCATCATGCTCTGCCCATTCGGGCGTGGCGTCATAAAGTGCCGCGCGACGACGCGCCGCTTTAGCGTTGAACTTGCCGCGGTTTTTTTCAATCCACTTTCGCTGGTATGCTTGTTCGCGTTCGCGCAAATCTTCCGGCGTCCGTGCCGCTGCAATCGCAGAAATCTCAGCCTTTCGCTCACCCGGTGCCGCGTCAGTTCCGTGGTAATCTGCATACCAAGCATTGTACTTGTCGGTCCGACGGAATTCACGTTGATACTCGGCCTTAGCCTTACTCTCGCAGTCTTCCGATCCGCAAAAAATCTGATAGTTGCCGCTCTTGGTAAACTCGCACCCACAGATTTTACATTTGGGCTTAGGTCTTAACGCTGCTTTTGATTGGCGTCGGGCTCTTTGCGCTGCCGTTCTACAACTTTGGCATTGACGCCCGTGAACAAGAGCTTTGCTTTCGCCGCATTTGGTGCACGTCTTCACGTTGCTCATCTCCTAACCTCCTAGTGTGCACCTAGTTACGTGGCGTTAGTTTCGCTTGTGATTTCCTGCCAACTTTTACCTCTCGTACATCCACCTGTCCTAGGAACGAATCCAAGGTCACGGTTTCCCCGGCCATCAGCCGGTCTCGGGCCTCGTCTGGCATGGGCAGCATTTGTTCGAGTTCAACCAGCCCTTCGGCTGTCTCGGTGAACCCATTCGGGTGTGCAATAAGGTATGCGGTCATGTCGGTCGTCTCGCGGGTTATCTCTACCCCACGAATAAAATTATGCTGATGCTTCGCGACTATTTATCTTTTTATAACAGTATTTTATGGCGTTGCAATGCAACGATCTGACAACGACAGATTGACCCAAATATCGGGGACGTGATTTCTGGGGGAGTGGGCTTTGGTCGGCCCTCTCGCTGGTAAGTCGAACGCCCGGGGTCTGGTCGTCCCGGGCGTTGATTTGTACGCACACTTGAAATATGCAGACCGGCCTCTCAAGTTGATGAAACAAGCAAGGGAGGGACGAATGGAGTATGTGTTACATTCATCCGGTGGCTTTATCGCCAAAGAAGGCGGCAGATACATTGCTGGCACACTGACGAAAAACGCTCCAACAGCTGTTTTGCGAGTCACCTTTACTGCTGCAAAAGCGTTGCCCGTAGTCTTACCTTACGCCGCAGCTGGCGCAGTCGTTTTGTGGGCCGGGTATCAACTTTATCAATATGTTTACTCGAACGAGTGACGCCTCTCCCCGTCCCGCCCCCGCCTGATGACCTGTTCCATGGGCCAGAAACCACGTAGAGACGGGGTTTCGAGCGATATGCCCGAACCCCCTGTTAATCGAAAAGGAATTAATCGCCCATCACGCCTCCGTAACGGAGGCGTTGCATCAGGCGGACGGGTCGGAATTTCCAAGCAATTGGACGCCGTTGATCTTCCACCCGCTTTCAAGCTGGATCATTTGATAATCAAGGATATGGGCACGCCCGTCCCCATCCACGATCATCACCTTCTGCCACAGTGCCCCGGCAACTTCGCGCAACTCCAGAAACCTTACTTCGGACGGTCGCCAGACCATCGGATAGCCATTTCGCACCATCGCCCCGAAATTCTCGGGCGTGCGAAATATGTTCTGGATATTCGGGCTGGCAAAGGTAAAGGCGGTGACGAAATCATCCGCTTTGAACGCCTGAATCTGGGCTGCGATATTGGCCTCGATCTCGGCATCCTGAGCGGCACCGCTCGTGACCAGCCCAACACTGAAGGCTACGGCAAGAATAATACGGCGCATGGGGCCACCTCCTGATCCAAGAGTAGCCCCATGCGGTACTAGGTCAAATCAGACCAGTTCTCCGGCCAGCGCCTTGTCGATCAAGGCAATCGTTTCCGGCACGCCATACAGCGCGATAAATCCACCAAAACGCGGCCCTTGCGAGGCCCCCAAGAGGACTTCGTACAACGCGGTAAACCATCCCCGCAGCGGGTCGAACCGATCCCGCCCGATGGCATAGACCACGGATTGCAACGCCTCATCTTCGATCGGACCGTCATAGTCTGCAAGCGCGGCTTTTAGCGCTTCCAACGCCTCGCGCTCTTGATCTGTAGGTGCACGATGTTGGCGGGTTGGCTTGACGAAATCGTTGAAGTAGCGAACCGCAAAACCTGCCGCCTGATCAAGGTCAGGATGCGTTTCGGCCGTGGCTTCAGGCGCGTAGCGACGGATAAAGCCCCACAACGCCTCTTTGTCCTCGGCGCCGGACACAGACGCAAGATTCAACAACATCGCAAACGACACCATCAGCGTTGATTCAGGAACGTCGCCGCCGTGGATGTGCCAAACGGGGTTGTTCAACTGCGCCTTCAATTCTTGCCCCGGATAAGCCCGCAACTGCTGGTGATACTCATCCACCGCTTTGGGAATGACATCAAAGTACAGACGCTTGGCCGTCTTGGGCTTTTGGTACATGAAATACGACAGGCTTTCGGGCGCGGCGTAGGTCAGCCACTCCTCCATCGACAAGCCATTGCCTTTCGATTTCGAGATCTTCTGCCCCTGCTCATCATTGAACAACTCATAGCTCAGCGACTCGGGCGGCTGTTTGCCCAGCGCCCGGCAGATTTTCGACGACTGCGTGACCGAGTCGATCAGGTCCTTGCCAGACATCTCATAGTCCACGCCCAACGCGGCCCACCGCATGGCCCAATCCGGCTTCCACTGCATCTTGACGTTGCCACCAGTGACCGGGATTTCGACCTTTTCACCGTCGGGTTCCTGATAGACGATCGTCCCCTTGGCCACGTTACGCTCTAGCGTGGGAACCTGCAGAACGTGACCGGTTTTCGGGCTGATCGGCAGGAAGCAGGAATAGGTCTCGCGCCGCTCGGCCCCAAGGGTCGGCAACATGATTTCCTGAATCTTCTCGAACCGGTCCAAGGCCGTCAGAAGCATCTCATCAAACTTGCCGCTGGTGTAGTAATCGGTGGCCGAAGCGAATTCATATTGGAACCCGAAGCTATCCAGAAAGTCACACAGCATCGCGTTGTTGTGTTGCGCGAACCCTTCATGCGTCCCAAACGGATCGCGCACTTTGGTCAGCGGCAGGTGCAGGTCTTCTTTCAACTCTTCCTGCATTGGTACGTTGGTCGGCACTTTGCGGAAACCATCCATATCGTCCGAGAAACAAATCAGCTTGGTGGGAATATCGCTGATCTGCTCAAACGCGTGACGCACCATCGAAGTCCGGGCAACCTCGCCAAATGTTCCGATATGCGGCAGGCCCGACGGTCCATACCCTGTCTGAAACAGCACATACCCCTTTTCCGGAGCGCCCTTCTGATAGCGTTTGAGCACCCGGCGCGCCTCTTCAAAAGGCCAGGCCTTGGACGACATCGCGGTTTCACGCAGTTCAGACATTATTCGACAAGCTCCATCGGGAAAAACAGCGCCGGTCGCCGCATGCAACCGACCGGCCCCTCCTATTGTGCCGGTGCAGCATGAGTCAATAAAGGCTGGGGTTTTTCCTGACGGGAAAGCCTGGAAACGCGGGATCACTCGGTCAGTTGATCCAGTTTAGCCGCCCAAATGAAATCATTCTCGCTGAGCCCGCCAATTTCGTGCGTCGTCAATTTGACATCCACATAACCCCAGCCAAACGCAATATCCGGATGGTGGCCCTGTTGATCCGCAAGCCACGCACAAAGATTGGCCAAATACGTTGCCTTGGCAAACCCCTTGAACGCATAGTGGCGGCTCAGCGTTTTTGCGTCTGCGCCCAGTTTCCAGTCAGCGGCAAGCTCAGCCATATGCGTATTGGCCTCATCAGCCGTCAAAGGTGGGATTCCTCCAGAACAGGGCACACAGGTCCGGTCTGATAGGCTGCACGTCTCTCCAGATAGGGTCATTTTCATTCACTCCGCTGCAGTTACTTTTTCCGGAAATTTGTTCGGCAGCAGCCCAAGGGTCTGCGCTTGCCGTACATCAGCCAACAGGTCTCGGTCGGCGGCCTCAAACAGGTTTTCGGGCGAGTTTAGCACGAAATAGCCCATTTGATGCATGTCGATCCGATAAGGGGTACGCAGGATCGTAAGAACGTCGAACGGATCCCGGTCAGGTATGTCGCTTTCCACGGCATAGACCAACTCTGTCGGCGACGAGGCAAGACCCGATCCAAGCGCCTTGATCTGGCCGTTTTGACGGCGCAAACCAAATTCGATCGAGAACCAGTAGAGGCGGATCAGCCACGAATAATCCTTTGCACCGGCCTGAACACCGGCCTTGCCAATCGCATGGCTAAAGGCGGCGAAGCGCGGATCACTCAGCAAGGGAGTATGGCCAAAGATCTCATGAAAAATATCGGGCTCTTCGATGTAATCAAAATCCACGCGCGAGCGGATAAAGGATGCGGCTGGGAAAACGCGGTCGGCCAACATACCAAAAAAGGTTTTGAACCCAATCAGGGCAGGCACCGGCTGCACCCGCCAACCGGTAAGGTCCAAAAGCCGCTCTGAGATTGCGGCGCAAGAAGGTACGGACGTTTTCGGCATATCCAGACGAGCCAACCCGTCCAGGTAATCCTGAGCCATATAACGTTGAACATTTGCCTCTTGAGCTGCGTAGAGATCGGCCCAAACGGCGTCCTCTTCTGGCGTATAGGCAATATGTCCGCGCGCATCGGCGACTTTGGCGACGTATTTGGTCGACTTCGGCATCACGTTTCCTCCTCAAGAGAATTTTAGCTACGTCGACAGAGGGAATTGGTTTGGATTCATCCGAAAATTTCGATATTTTGGCAGATACATGTCGAAAAAATGAAAAATATGACACGAAATCTTCAAACCGCCGATATCACCATTCTGCAAGAGCTTCAGGCCGATGGTCGCTTGTCCATGCAGGAGCTTTCTGATCGAACAGGATTATCCGCGTCACAATGCTGGCGGCGCGTGCGCGATCTAGAGGCCGTCGGTATTATCGCAGGCTATACGGCTCAGATACGCGCCAAGTCCGTTGGGCTGAACGCAATCGCCTATGTCCATGTAGCCCTGCGCGAACATCAGGAAGACAGCATCAACGCCTTCCTGCGCCTGATCGAAACCGAACCGCAAATTGTCGAGTGCGCCTCAATTACCGGGGATCACGACTTTATCCTCAAGGTCTATGCCAAAACCCCCGAAGAGCTTGAGCATTTCATCATGCAACGCCTTTTAAAATCCGGTTTGGTTCGCGACACGCGCAGCAATTTTGTGCTGCGCCAGACAAAAACACGCGGGCCTTTGCCCATTCTCTAACAGCGGCAAAGCAAAATCCGTTGAACCTGCCTGCCAGCCCTCCTATCGTGCGGATGCAGAAAGCCTAATCAGGACGACACCATGACCGATCAAGTACCTCATCCTATGTCCCCCCAAGATTGCCTTGTCGCGATCATGGTTGCGATCTCTGCCTCTGACGAAACCATACGCACTGCTGAACTGGTCAAAATCGAAGGCGCGGTGAACATGCTGCCGGTCTTTGCCGAATACGACATCGACCGGACACGGCGTGTTTCGCAAATCGTATTTGACCTATTCGAACAAGAAGACGGGCTGGATGCGCTTTTCGGTCTGATCCGGGACAACTTGCCCGAACGCCTGCACGAAACGGCCTATGCTCTGGCTTGCGATGTTGCCGCGGCTGATGGATCTCTTGCGGAAACCGAGCTACGCCTGTTGGAAGAAATCCGGTACGAACTGAACATCGACAGGCTGCACGCCGCCGCAATCGAACGGGGCGCACGGGCGCGTCACACCACCTGATTTCAACTGCCGTTCAGGGTTCCCCAACGCTCGATCAAGGCGCGCTGTAATCTGCGAGAACGACTGTTCCAACTGCGCGCGCCCTGCGGACGCTCGCGCTGGGCCCGTGGGATCGTGGCCCGATGATCAACATCAGCCGTGAAGATAGCGAAAGCCAGTTCGGACCCATCCGGCGTCGTAATGAACCCGCCCAACCCGGACACAAAATTCAACGTCCCGGTTTTGGCGTCTACCTTGATTGGGTGGTCCTTGACTGGACGCCCCTGGCTGTCCGCCAAAGTGAACTTTTTCAACAAGGGCCGAAGGGCACCGGTTTTCTGTGCTTCGATCAGCGCCTTGACCAAATCTTCGGGAGCGACACGGGACGCATCACCTAGGCCCGAGTGATCAACCATTGCAATCCCGTTTACGCCATATGTCTCGGCAGCCCAGCGGTTCATCTCTGCGGCTGAGTCCGGTAAGGTCTGAAGGTCTGCGCCCCGTGCTTTCGACGCTGTCATTCCAACCAATTCAGCGGTCAAGTTGGTCGAATACTTCAGCATCCCACGAAGAATACTGTCAAGAGGATCACTTAGATGAACAACCAGGTCCGCACCCAGGGGCGGCTCACGCGTCACCTGAACGCGGTCCAGTACGATCCCATTAGACCGGGCCAGTGTTCGGAAGACATCACCCGCGTAAAGGGCGGGCTTGCGAACAGGTAACCAACGCGCCCCCCCATTGCCCAGTGCGGCCTTGGCGACAGTCCAACGATCCTGCCGCGCGCTTGGCTCATAGGTATAGATCGGAGTCTTGCGCCCCTCGACCCGCATAGTCGCCATATCGACCGCTGGATTATACCGCGCGCTTCGTGCGTCCATCGCAATGTCGTAGTCCGTCCCCTCGCGCTTCCATTCAAAATGTACCCGGTTGAAGTTAAGAGATATTCCACTGATGGCCGGGCTATAACCCAAGTGATCCGGCTGACCGGGGTCAATGCTGAACACGTAGGGCAAGGCTCCGTCATACACCTTGAACGCGCCGCGCACTTCGATGACACCCGCCTCACGCAGATTAGCCGCCATCGTCGCCAGCGCATCAGTGTCCAACAGCGGATCACCACCGCCAACAAGAACCAAATCGCCTTTCAGGACACCATTTTCAACCGGCCCGTCCGCAACCAGTTTTGTTTCGAACCGATAGTCAGGACCCAAAACATCCAATGCATAAAGGGCCGTCAAAGCTTTGCCCACGCTGGCCGGGGGCAAACCCAGATTACCGCCAACCGCTTCCAGCTTGGCCCCGGTTTCCACATCGGCAACGGCAAAGGCAACTTCACCTTTCAGACCGGCTGCTTTGATCAGGCGCTCCGCCCCGTTGGGCTGCGCTCCGCGAAGCTGCGGTCTCAGCGATACTTCGGGCGGATTACCGAAGGCCGCAACGGGGCCAAAGGCGGCGCCAAGCCCTCCTAAAAACTTACGACGTGAAAAACGATCAGCCATGGGTCAATTAAAATCCCAGAGATCACAGGCGCACAACCGGTCACAGATCATTATGCGCCCTCTGGGGCTATTCGGGCAACACCTCATTCGCCCAAGCGCCCCGAGACCGCAGATCGGTTGAACTGACATGGACCATCGGCACGTTCACGAAACACCACGCCGGGGCCTCAGCCCGCCCAAGCAAATGCCGCGCCTGCCCATCGATCCGATACTTGGAATAAATCCGCGCCGCAGGCGACATTCGGGCAGATATCCGGTCACCCGGGCGCGCAACAACGCCAACGGGCACACTGTCCATGATCAACCGCCAATCTTTCCACCGATGGAACTGAGCCAGATTATCAGCCCCCATCAACCATACGAACCGGACCCCAGGATAAAGCTTCTGCAATTTCATCAGGGTATCTGATGTCGCCCGCGTACCAGTAAGGGTCTCGATACCCGTAACCGCAACGCGAGGGTGCTGCATAACTTCACCCGCAGCCGCAAGCCGGCGCTCCAACGGTGCGGGCCCTTGATCTTTCAACGGGTTTCCCGGCGTCACCAGCCACCAGACCTGATCCAAACCAAAGGCTTTCATCGCTTCAAGCGTCACATGCACGTGTCCCTGATGTGGTGGATCAAATGACCCGCCAAACAGCCCAACGACCTGCCCCGGCCGCGCAAATGGAATATCGTGTCGAAACATCCCTTGCTGTTGTTCAGAACTGTGGCAGCTTGTCAATCAACAGGTTTCACTGCATCCCCCAGCTTGACCCGCCCGGGCCGGACCACTTCTGCACACCAACCGCCGTGTCCACGCACGGCAGAGTATCCGCCCTTGCCCAGCGCCTCTTCCATCCGGCTGCACGGCGCACAGATCACGGTAAAGCGCAAGATGGCCTCGCCCACCTGCACCTCACGCCCCTTGAGCGCGGCCAGATTGATCCCCGAAACCACCAGATTGCGCCGCAGGGTTTTCGGCGTAACCGGCCCCCGCCCCAGATAAGAGCCAATCGCGGCCAGATGTTCCTGCTGAATCAGCGTGACCGCCCGCTTGCCCGCGCGACTGCGATCGCCTGAAAGCCCTTCGTCAGAAATAAAGACGTCTATTTTCTGATTCATTTCTGCACGGCGATCCGTGCGCAATCCGATCCAATCGATCCGGCCGGGAATTGCCCAACCCGCAATTAATTCCGCCAATCCGCTCAATACACAGCCCTCGGTCGCTCCTGTTCATTTACCCCGCGACATTTCCAAATGAAATTCACAAAGTCACCAGCTTGCCCCGCCCGCCCTGCTTGGATATCTAGCGGTCTAACCTGATTTCCCCGACCCAGAGGACGCGACATGGCCGCCTATCAATATGTCTACCACATGCAGGGTGTCTCCAAGACCTATCCCGGTGGCAAGAAGTGCTTTGAAAACATCCACCTCAGTTTTCTGCCCGGCGTAAAAATCGGTGTCGTCGGCGTCAACGGCGCGGGTAAATCGACGCTGATGAAAATCATGGCCGGCCTCGATACGGACTTTACTGGCGAGGCTTGGGCCGCCGAGGGTGCAAAGGTCGGTTACCTGCCGCAGGAGCCACAGCTCGATGAATCGCTGTCCGTGCGTGAAAACGTCATGCTGGGTGTAGCCGCGAAAAAGGCCAAGGTTGACCGGTTTAACGAGATCGCCATGGAGATCGCCGAGAATTACTCGGACGAGCTGATGGAGGAAATGACCACCCTGCAGGACGCGATTGATGCGGAAAACCTGTGGGACCTCGACAGCCAGATCGACGTCTCGATGGAGGCGCTGCGCTGCCCGCCGGACGATGCCAATATTGCCAACCTCTCGGGCGGTGAGAAGCGCCGCGTGGCGCTCTGCAAACTGCTGCTGGAAGCACCCGACATGCTGCTGCTGGACGAACCGACCAACCACCTGGACGCCGAGACCATCGCCTGGCTGCAACAGCACCTGATCGACTACAAGGGCACCATCCTGATCGTCACCCACGACCGCTATTTTCTGGATGACATCACCGGCTGGATCCTCGAACTCGACCGCGGCCGCGGCATTCCCTACGAAGGCAACTACTCTGCATGGCTGGAACAAAAAGCCAAACGGCTGGAACAGGAAGCCCGCGAGGACAAGTCCAAGCAGAAGACGCTCCAACGGGAACTGGAATGGATGCGTCAGGGCCAAAAGGCCCGTCAAGCCAAGTCCAAGGCCCGGATCAACGCCTATAACGAGCTCGCCGAGCAGTCCGAACGCGAAAAGCTGACCCGTGCCCAGATCGTCATCCCCAACGGCCAGCGCCTTGGCGGCAAGGTGATTGAGGTCGAAGGTCTGTCGAAACACATGGGCGACAAGCAACTGATCGAAGGGCTGGACTTCGCCCTGCCTCCCGGCGGCATTGTCGGCGTCATCGGCCCCAACGGTGCCGGTAAATCGACCCTTTTCAAGATGCTGACCGGTCAGGAACAGCCCGACAGCGGCACCATCACGCTGGGCGACACGGTCGAGCTGTCCTATGTCGACCAATCCCGCGACGACCTTGCCGACAACGATACGGTGTGGGAGGCGATCACCGGCGGGGCCGAGATCATCCAACTGGGCGACGCGCAGGTCAATTCCCGCGCCTATTGCTCGTCCTTCAACTTCAAGGGCGGCGATCAGCAGAAAAAGGTCTCGCTGCTGTCGGGCGGTGAGCGCAACCGCGTCCACATGGCCCGCCTGTTAAAAGAAGGCGGCAACGTCCTGCTGCTCGACGAACCGACCAACGACCTCGACGTCGAAACCCTGCGCGCACTGGAAGACGCGCTGGTCGATTTCGCCGGCTGCGCCGTGGTGATCTCGCACGACCGCTTCTTCCTCGACCGGATTTGCACGCATATTCTGGCGTTTGAGGGCGATGCGCATGTTGAGTGGTTCGAGGGCAACTTCGAGGACTACGAAGAGGACAAAAAGCGCCGTCTGGGACCGGACGCGCTGGAACCCAAGCGGTTGAAGCATAAGAAGTTTGCGCGGTAATTGGTTCAGGTTCTTCGAGTTCTAAAAATGAACGTTTAACTTACTCGACTTCGCAGACTATTTTTCATGACCGCACAACATCTTGCGACGCAAGGTGTTGTGCGCAATATATGTTCTACAAATTCAACCATTTGGGAACAAAAATTTATGATCGACGGAATCTATACTGCATACCTCAGCGGCCAGGCTGGCCAAGCCATGGCGATGTTTGTTTTTCGCTCTGGAGCAGTCGCAGGAGCAGACATCGCTGGCCTAACCTATTCCGGTTCTTACACGACCAACGAAGGACGAGTTGTTGGTGAAATTGTTTATAGAATGCCAAAAGGCTCCGTCTCAATCACCGGTGCTTCATTTGAAGAGCCCTCTGGAGAAATAGCCGTACCTTTTGATTTCCCGGAAGTTTTAAATCCTAACGAGACTTATCGGATTAGTACGCCTATCGGTCCATTAAATGCCAAATTCCATAAGAACGTAGAGTTTGCGGAGTGAGCCAATGGACCAAACTCTTTACGCCATTCTGACCCTTGCAGCGATAGTGATAGGCCCAATCTCTGCAGTTCTCATCACCCGGTGGCTTGATGATCGCAGTGAAGCGAAACGCAGACGGTTTGAACTTTTTAAAGACTTAATGCAAACCCGTGGTATCAGACTTGATCCCGTCCACGTTGCGGCGTTGAACATCGTAGAACTAGAGTTTTACGACAAACAAGCCGTGAGGGCGGCTTTTCAAAAGTACATTGAACACCTTAGTGCGCCAGAGCCGAATAGCAGTGACGAAGATTTAAATCGACACTATGACCATCGCTCAGATTTGTTCATGGATCTTGTTCATCAGATCGGAATTGTAGTTGGGTACAACTTCGACAAACGGGAATTGGAACGCAGAAGCTATGTTCCCAAAGGCTGGAACGACGAAAACTTCATCCAACGCAAGAATGCGGTACTGCTCAATCAGCTGCTTGAAGGTCATCGCCCGCTACCTGTGTCAAATTTTATTGCACAAAATAGCCCTTTCCCTGAACCACCTGAGCTGGAACACAGTGAATGAGAACTCACTTTTCCAAACTTGGTGTCGCGGAGCTTTTGGGCCCAGACGACAAAAATAGCTTTCTTGAACAGGTGGAGGAAGATGGCGAAAAATATCTGCCTGAGTGATCCACCCTTGCCACACGCCCACCCCAATGCCATATCCAAAGGGCTTACGTTTTTCTATTTCGACCTACTGTCTCCTTCTACGGCGCTCAGTCACTCGATCCAGACCGACGACGCCAGGCTGCCGCATCCACGTGGGCAGCACTAAACAGGAGACACGGATATGCCTGCAGGCACCGTTAAATGGTTCAACACCACCAAAGGCTACGGCTTTATCGCACCCGAAGATGGCGGCAAAGACATCTTTGTGCACATCTCGGCCGTCGAACGCTCGGGCCTCACCGGTCTGGCCGACAATCAGAAAGTCACCTACGAGCTGCGCTCGGGTCGTGACGGCCGCGAAAGCGCTGACAATATCGAACTGGCGTAAGCCGTTCCAAGGGCAGGGATAATCCCCTGCCCTTTTTCTTTTTCGACTTGTTTTTTCGACCGGCGGCACCACGGCGATACTGTGTCCGCAGGAATACATCACTTTTCGGTTACTCTGTCCCGGTGATTGACCGGATCGGATATCATTCAACATTATCGTTATGATTTCCGTGTTAATTTGAAGAGAACCACCATGTTCACACGTCGCACATTCGTTACCACAGCCGCAGCCACCTGCTTGATCCCCGGAATGGCCACGGCAAAGAAAAAAGCCGTCGAATACGATCCCACGCCACAATATGTGCGGATCAAGAAAGAATTTCTGCCGGGCCAGTTGTTGGTGGTTCCGCGCTCTTTCTACCTCTACTACGTCACCGAACCGCGCAAGGCCATTCGCTATGGCTGCGGTGTCGGCAAGGCCGGGCTGGAATTCACCGGAACCGCTACGATCGACGTCAAGAAAGAATGGCCCACCTGGCGGCCGACCGAAGAGATGATTGAACGGGAACCAAGGACATATGCCCGCTTCAGGGACAACGACTATGTCCAACCGGGTGGGGGCGACAATCCATTGGGTGCCCGCGCTCTTTATCTGTTCCAGAACGGAGTCGACACCTATTTCCGAATTCACGGAACGACGCAGCCGCAGACGATCGGAACAGCGGCCTCGAACGGGTGCATCAGAATGCTGAACGCGCACGTCATCGACCTGTACGAGCGTGTTCCGGTCGGAACCGTTGTGACGGTGGTCTGATCAGTCGTTGATCTGGTTCACCAGGTCCAGAACACTTGGGCCGATCGCCTCGACAATCAGAGAAACACCCTTGGCGTTCGGGTGGATGCCGTCGGGCTGGAGGTACGCGCGGACGGCATTCGGATCGCCCTCTGCCACCAATCCCGCAAAAAAATCCGGAGCGTATCCGGTCTGAAACTGTGCGGCCAGATCGGGGTAAATTGCGTCAAATTCTGACTTATATGCCGCGCCGTAATTTCCCGGCGCTTGCATGCCGACCAGCAGGACCTCGACCATTGCGGCGTCCGTGGCCTGCAAGATCGCTTCGAGGTTAGAGCGTGACACGGCCGGGTCGATCCCCCGCAACAGGTCATTCCCACCCAATGCGACGATCATTCCGTCCACCTCGGGCGTCAGGGTCCAACCGACACGCGACGCCCCACCCGCAGTGGTATCGCCGGACACTCCGGCGTTAATCAGCCGCACGTCGGCCCCTTTGTCCCGAAGCCAGCTTGAAAGCTGCGGAACAAATCCCTCCTGTTCGGGTAACCCATAGCCTTGGGTCAGCGAGTCGCCCAAAGCCGCGATCACAACGGTTTCGGCTGTGACCGCAAAGCCGCAGCACGCAAACGCGCCCGACATCCAAGCCTTGCGCAAAATCCCAACCGCTCCATATCCCAATTGACCGCCTCCGATTGGATTGACCTATGACATCACCAGTACTCTCGCTTCAAAATGCTGCTTTGTCGCTGGATGGCAATGCCGGTCGGGTGGATATTCTGCACGACATCAATTTATCAGTAAACAAGGGGGAAACGCTGGGTCTGGTTGGCCCGTCCGGGTCGGGCAAGTCGTCATTGCTGATGCTGATGGGCGGGTTGGAGCAGGCAACAGGCGGCAGGATTACCGTGCTGGATCACGATCTGACCGACATGGACGAAGACGCACTGGCCCGTTTCAGGCGCAGCGCGATGGGTGTTGTTTTCCAGAACTTCCACCTCATCCCCTCGATGACGGCCTTAGAGAACGTCGCCACGCCGTTGGAACTGGCCGGACATCGCGATGCCTTCTCGCGGGCAGAAACGGAACTAGAGGCCGTCGGGCTGGCGCATCGTCGGGATCACTACCCCGCGCAACTATCGGGCGGTGAGCAACAGCGCGTCGCCCTTGCACGCGCCGTCGCGCCGCGCCCTCAGATATTGCTGGCCGACGAACCCACCGGAAATCTGGATGAAGCAAACGGTACTGCGATTGTTGACTTGCTGCTCGACCTACGGGATCGACATGGCGCCACCCTCATACTGGTCACACACAGCCACAGCTTGGCCCAGAAATGTGACCGGGTGATCCGGTTGCGCGACGGGCGCATAACCGAAGACACGCAGCAAGAGGCCGCAGAATGAGCCTGCGCCTTGCCGCGCGTTTGGCGCGTCGCGAACTGCGCGGTGGGCTGCGGGGGTTTCAAGTATTCCTCGCTTGTCTGGCGTTAGGGGTCGCGGCAATCGCCGCAGTCGGATCCGTTCGCCACGCCATCCAGACTGGACTGTCCAAAGAAGGCGCGTCCCTTTTGGGTGGCGATGCCCAGTTGGAGTTCACCTACCGCTTTGCCAATGACGACGAACGCGCCTGGATGCAGAAAACGGCAGAAGCCCTGTCCGAGGTCGTAGATTTCCGCTCAATGGCCGTTGTCCAGTTGAACGGCGAAACGCAACGCGCCCTGACACAGGTGAAATCTATTGATGACGCCTATCCGCTTTTGGGGTCGCCCGTGTTGGAGCCCGAGATGCCGCTCTCGGTCGCGATGGATGGGCAAGGGGTACTGCCTGGTGCCGTCATGGATCGAATTCTGATCGACAGGTTAGGTTTGTCGACAGGCGACCGAGTTACGCTTGGAACTCAGGACTTTGTATTGATGGCAGCCCTGCTGCATGAGCCGGACGGGGCCGCAGACGGGTTTGGGTTGGGGCCGCGAACGATGGTCCGCACAAAGGATCTTCAGTCGTCTGGACTGCTGGCACCGGGAACGCTGTTTTCAACAAAATACCGGTTGGAGCTGCCGCAAGACGCTGATCTCGGAACGCTATCGGCAAGTGCACAGACGTTCTTTGACGGAACTGGCATGCGCTGGACCGACGCACGAAACGGAGCACCGGGAATTTCCGAATTCGTCGCCCGACTAAGCGCCTTTCTGGTTTTGGTCGGGTTGTCCGGTCTGGCAGTCGGCGGCATCGGTGTTTCCGCCGCAGTGCGCGCTTATCTCGCCCAGAAAACCGAAACAATCGCAACCCTACGGACATTGGGCGCAGATAAAGCAACCATCTTTCAAACCTATATGATCCAGATCGGTATCCTGTCCGGCATTGGCATCGTGATGGGCCTGATATTGGGCGGAGTTGCGCCTCTGGTCTTGGCGCCTTTGATCGAAGCCCGCCTGCCTGTACCCGCTGTTTTTTCACTCTACCCGCAGCCCTTGGCAGAGGCCGCGCTCTACGGGCTTTTGACTGCCTTTTTATTCACACTTTGGCCACTGGCCCGAACAGAAGAAGTCCGCGCCGCAACCTTGTTTCGCGATGCCCTGACCTCGGCAAGGGTTCTGCCCCGCCCAGTGTATGTGATTGCGACTGGCATTGGTCTGGTGCTGCTGATTTCAGCCGTAGCGTGGTTCAGCGGGTCCGCGCGCCTGACGCTGTGGACCAGCGGAGGGTTGATTGCCGCGCTACTTCTTTTGTCGCTTTCTGCACTGGGTATCCGCAGGCTTACACGCCTCGCGGCAAAACCGGCACGTGGTCGCCCCGCCCTACGCTGGGCGCTGGCGGCGATTTCCAACCCCCGCGAAGGCGCAGCTTCGGTCGTGTTGTCCTTGGGATTGGGTCTTTCTGTATTAGCGGCAGTCGGACAAATCGACGGGACATTGCGCAATGCAATCTCAGGAAACCTGCCGGACGTGGCACCATCCTACTTTTTCGTCGACATTCAGAAAGACCAGATGCCCGGCTTTTCTGACCGATTGTCAAAAGATTCAGCCGTCACCCGCGTAGAGAGCGCACCGATGCTGCGGGGCATCATCACCCAGATCAACGGACGCCCGGCGCGGGACACAGCTGGTGATCATTGGGTTCTGGATGGCGATCGCGGCGTGACGTATTCGGCGCTGCCCCCAAAAAACACACGGATTACCGCAGGCCAATGGTGGCCAGAAGATTACTCGGGCGGCCCCCAAGTCAGCTTTGCAGCCGAAGAAGCCGAGGAAATGGGCCTAAAGCTCGGTGATGAACTGACGGTCAACATTCTGGGGCGTGATATTACGGCCAAATTAACCTCACTGCGTGAAGTAGATTTCTCGACCGCAGGAATAGGTTTCATCATGTCCATGAACCCGTCAGCCCTTGCCGGTGCACCGCATAGTTTCATCGCCACCGTCTATGCCGAAGAACAGGCCGAAGCCGCCATTCTGCGCGATCTGGCCGGGCAGTTTCCAAATATCACCGCGATCCGCGTGCGCGATGCGATCGACCGAGTGTCGGGCCTCTTGGCAGGTCTGGCGGCGGCAACGTCTTACGGGGCAGGTGTTTCGCTACTGACAGGCTTTTTGGTGTTGATCGGCGCAGCCGCCGCAGGCGAACCCGCCCGCAGGTATGAGGCCGCAATCCTTAAGACACTGGGCGCCGACAGACGCCGCATATTGCTGAGCTTTGCCCTGCGCGCAGTACTTCTGGGGGCTGCGGCAGGCTCCGTCGCATTGCTGGCCGGTGTTATGGGGGGATGGGCCGTGGCGACATTCATCTTTGACGCGGATTTTACCGTCATTTGGCCTTCGGCCATCGGCATCGTATTGGCCGGTATCTTCGTGACCCTGGGCGCGGGCCTTGGCTTTGCCCTGCGCCCCCTTGCGGTGCGCCCGGCCCGCATACTGCGAGCCAGCGATTAAACTTACCTTGCACAGGCCACCGGTTGCAGAATTTTCAACAACTGGTCGTTGTCACACACCAGCGCGTCCAAAGTGATCTCATCCAGCGAGGCATAGAATACTTCGGCCGCATCCTGCAGCGCCAGTCGCAACCGGCAGGCATCTGTCAACGGACAGGTATTATCGGCATCCGCAAAACACTCTGCCAGCGGCAGGTTGCCCTCCACATGGCGGAAAACCGACCCGATACGGATCTGATCGGCCGGACGCGCAAGCGCCAGACCACCGTTCCGCCCGCGTTGCGTGCTGAGATAATTCAGTTGACTAAGTTGATTGATCACCTGCGCCAGATGGTTTTCCGAGATATTGCAGGCTTCGGCGATCTCGGACTTGGTCACCAACCTGTCTTGATGCGCCGCACAATACATCAACAGGCGCACTGCTATGTTCGTCCTTTTGGTGATGCGCATGATGGCCTCCCAAATTTCAAGATGGGATCTTATTGCATGTCTGGCAAAAAGGCGGTTTGACATACATCAATTGCCCCAGCAGAACACAGGAAGACATGGCAGATCCCTATTTCTTTGGCTACGGCAGCCTCGTGAACCTCGCCACCCACGACTTTCCCGATCCCCGCCCCGCCCGGCTAAAGGGGTGGCGACGCGCATGGAAGCATACGGACCTGCGACCAGTCGCTTTTCTGACTGCGGTTCCGGACGCAGACTCTGAAATCGATGGCATGATCGCCCATGTTCCCAAAAACGATTGGGCCGCGCTGGATGAACGGGAATGGGCCTACGACCGCGTACCCGCGACGCATTCCATCTCGCATCCCCTGACCCACGATGTTGAGATCGCCGTATATGCCGTTCCGCATGAACGGCACGGCGAGCCGACGGACCAACACCCTCTATTGCTCAGCTATATTGACGTCGTCGTTCAGGGGTATCTGCGCGCCTTTGGCGAAGAAGGGGCCGAACGTTTCTTTACCACCACTGACGGGTGGGACGCGCCGATCCTGAACGATCGGGTCGAACCACGTTACCCGCGCCACCAACAGCTCAAACCCGACGAAACACGCTTTGTCGACGACCGCCTACAGCATCTCTCTGCAACCATCGTTAACGCCCAATAAAAAAGCCGAGGTCAAACCCCGGCCCTTCTTCTGTTCAAAAATACTTCCGTCGGAGACACGCGCCACAAGGCGCGTTCATCACCCCCGCGCGCGGATCACTTGCAGCAATGGCAACAAGGCGGCCATCTCGGGACCCCGTTCCATACCCGTCAGCGCCTTGCGCAAGGGCATGAACAGACCTTTGCCTTTGCGGCCTGTGGCCTCCTTCACGGCGCTCGTCCATTGGCCCCAGGTTTCCCCATCGAACGGACCTTCGGGCAGCAGCGCAACAGCCTCGGCGATGAACTCGCGGTCTTCGTCAGCGATCAATGGCTCGGCCCCATCGCGGCACAGCTCCCACCAGCCTTTCAGATCGGCCAGCGTGGTGATGTTCTCGCGCGCCATGGCCCAGAAGGGTTCAGCCAGTTCCGTCGGTACACCAGCGTCCGCCACGGCGTCGGCAACATCCGCCAGCGGCAAAGACTGTAGGTGCTTTGCAGTCAGAGGGAACAGGTCCTGCACGTCGAACTTGGTCGGCGCCGCACCGAAGCGGGTAATATCAAACCCGTCAATCAGATCGGCCATGTCCGGGCGCAATTCGACCGGGTCGGACGAGCCCAGACGCGCCATCAGGCTCAACAGAGCCATCGGCTGCACACCCTGTTCGCGCAGATCGCGCAACGCCAGCGTGCCCAGACGTTTCGACAGCGCCTCACCCTGAGGGCCGGTCAACAGCGAATGATGTGCAAAGCGCGGGCATGTGCCGCCCAGTGCCTCAATGATCTGAATCTGCGTCGCGGTGTTTGTCACGTGGTCCGAGCCACGCACCACGTCCGTCACACCCATCTCAGTGTCATCAACAACCGACGCAATTGTGTAAAGAACCTGCCCGTCGCCGCGGATCAGCACTGGGTCAGAAACCGATGCCGCATCAATCGAGATGTCGCCCAGAATGCCGTCATTCCACTCGATCCGCTCGTGATCAAGCTTGAAGCGCCAGACGCCGTTGCCACGTTCGGCGCGCAGGGCCTCTTTTTCAGCATCGCTAAGGTTCAACGCCGCGCGGTCATAGACCGGAGGCTTGCCCATATTCAGTTGTTTCTTGCGCTTCAGATCCAGCTCGGTCGGGGTCTCGAACGCCTCATAGAACCGGCCCATCTCACGCAGCTTGTCGGCAGCCTCGGCATAGCGGTCCAGCCTGTCAGACTGACGCTCAACCCGGTCCCAATGCAGGCCCAGCCACTCCAGATCCTGTTTGATCGCGTCGACATATTCTTCCTTCGAACGCTCGGGGTCGGTGTCGTCGATGCGCAAGATGAACGTGCCGCCAGCCTTGCGGGCGATCAGATAGTTCATCAGGGCGGTGCGCAGGTTGCCCACATGGATGTAACCGGTGGGCGACGGGGCGAAACGGGTGGTTGTCATAGGTGTCTCCTGTTGGCGCGGCTCTTGTCACAGGATGGGCGTTTTGTCCAGCCACGGCCCCGTTCACGGTAACTTCAAGTGGCAAGTTGATATTGACGACCTATCTTTCACCTGCTGGGATACACAGGGAGATCAAAAATGACCGTTAAACTGACCCGCCGGGCCGCTTTGGGCGCTGCGGCGGCATTGCCGTTTGCATCAGCAGCCACACCGCTTCTGGCTGCAGGGGCTGAAACCAAGGCCAACTCGACCATCGCCAAATCCTTTCAACTGGGTGATTTTACCGTCACGACCCTATTGGATGGCAGTCTGCCCCGTGATGGCGCCAAGGAAATCTTTGGCGGAGGCGCCTCGGATGAGGATTTCGCCAAGGTCTCGGCCGATAATTTCATCTCACCCGACGTAGCACAGTTCTTCTTCACCCCGACGCTTGTCAATACAGGGTCCGAGCTGGTTCTGTTCGACACAGGGCTGGGCCAAGGCGGCATTCAGGCCGCGCTGGCGGATGCGGGGGTGTCTACAGATCAAATCGACGTCGTTGTGATCACCCATATGCACCCCGACCATATCGGCGGCATGACCACAAACGATGCGCCCACCTTTGCAAATGCGCGCTTCGTGACCGCATCGCCGGAATATGATTTCTGGGCCGCGCAAGACGCCGGGAACCGCGTTGGCGATCTGGTGGCCGCCAAAGTCACCCCGCAGGCCGAGAAAATGTCGTTCCTTGAGGACGGGGACGAGGTCACCTCGGGCATTACCGCCGTGGCCGCATATGGACATACACCGGGCCACACGGTCTATCATCTGGAAAGCAACGGCCAGCGTCTGGTGCTGACCGCTGATCTGGCGAACCACTATGTCTGGTCTTTCGCGCATCCGGAATGGGAGGTCCGTTTTGACATGGACAAAGCCGCTGCGACACAGTCACGGCGCAACGTGCTGGGAATGCTGGCGGCAGACAAAGTTCCGATGATCGGATACCACATGCCCTTCCCGTCGGCAGGGTTTGTCGAAACCCGCGGCGACGGATTCCGCTTTGTCCCGGTCAGCTATCAGATGATGGGCTAACCCCTAATATCCAGGATCCGGCCGCACCTTCCAGCCGTCTGTAAACCGAGACAGACGAAACGCGGCCGGGTCCACGCATGGGGCGGCTCCGGTCACAAGATCGGCCATCAACCGCCCTGCCCCGGGCCCGATACCGAACCCGTGGCCCGAAAATCCCGTGGCGATGAACATTCCGGGCATCTCGTCGACGCTCGACATGACCGGAATTGCATCTGGGGTCACATCAATCAAGCCCGCCCAGCTTTGAACAATCTCTGCCTGCTTCAATGCAGGTACGCTTTTGCTGGCCCGTGACCAAACCTGTCTCAGAACTTTGCGTGACGGTTCCGGGTCCAGAACGCGGCAATGTTCAAACGGCGTGACATCCGTGGGCAGCCACCTCCGGTCCTGTTGTGCCTCAGCCGCCCATCGTTTGGAAAAGCGGAACCGCAGCGACCGCCACTCTTGCCTGTAGGCCGGCAGAAATCGCCGCGCCAACCTAAAACTGTCAGGAACGATATCGACCGTGTTTTCGTGCCCCGAGGCAATGGAATAGCCCCCGTCCGCGCGTTTTCTTATGGCAAAGTCATCAGACCACAATGCCGTTTCAGGTCCGTCAGCGGGCGAAGTGCGCAGCACCGTGTTCAACACCTTGAGTTGCGGCAGGTCGATCCCCGCATTTCCAGAAAAAAGACGCGACCAGGCACCGCCGGCCAGCACGACCTGTGTGCAGGTCACGCGCCCCCTTTCGGTGAAGACACCTGCGACGCGACCGCCTTGCACATCCACGCTGCGCACCGCGCAGTTGGTCATCACCGAGGCACCTCGGTCGCGCGCAGTTTCGGCCATAGCAGGCGCGGCCCATTGCGGCTCGGCACGGCCGTCCTGCGGCATATGCAAGGCCCAGTCCAAATCTGTGGAACACCCCGGCAAAAGCTCTTTCAGGTCCGCCCCGGACACCATTCTTGCACCTGTCTGCAGCCCGTCCACATGGGCCAGCCAACGCTCCAGATTGTTGCGGTCGCGGGGGCCCGATGCACCAAACAAAATTCCCGAGCGGACAAAACCTGTTCTTCGACCGGTCCTACGGTCCAGGTCATCCCACAGACGCTGAGATTCGATCATCAGCGGAATTTCCCGGGGATCCCGCAGCCCTGATCGAACCCACCCCCAATTACGAGAGCTCTGTTCGCCAGCGATATGACCCTTTTCGCAAAGCAACACCGACAAGCCGCGTTCTGACAGCTCCAAAGCGGTAGCACAGCCGATGATCCCGCCCCCGATGACAACGACGTCCACGGCTTTGGGTAAGCTCAGATCAGGTTCGACAGGAATAGGTTTCGGGCCGGGCATTTACCGCTCATTATTCATTGCTCCGACAGCAATGAATGCCCGTCAATCGTGCCGAAGCAATACGACCGAAGTCGAGTTTGACACTATTTTGATAATATGTGGCCGCTGCGCACGCTTCGCTTCTAGTCGCGACCGAAACGTTCAGGCAGCGCCGACCAATTCAGCCCATTTCTGGCGTAGGGCAGACGTGAAACCAATGACCGTTTCCGAGGAATCCTCGACCTTTTCGTCTTCGGCGTCCAACTCTGCGGTTTCAGCGGGCCGCGCGATTTCGGGTTCGACCGTCCGAGGAGAGGCCTCCTCGCTCAGGAGGTCGGCTATGACAGTGTCAATCTTCGCCTCGTCCAGCGTTTGCCCTTCGGATTCCATCGACTTCCACGGCAAAGGCGAGTGGAGAGGTTTATCATATTCCTCACGCATAATCGTACCAGACCATTACAACCAAAACCCATATCAGTGTTCCGCATTTGGCCAGATAGCTGTCAAAGGCTCGTTGCCCAGTGCAATGCGTCACACCCGCCCCACATGAGGCGATAATTCAACAAAACTATGGCGAAAAGATGTCAGATCATCAAGCAGCCACCCCTGCTCCCAAGGGAAGCGGCCACAAACCCATGGGATTTGGAAACAGTTCGATAAATGTGAATAATTTGTATCCGAAACTGGACGCTTTGCGGCCCGCGATACCTTTAGGATCGGTCGCGCCAGCGGTTCACAATTGGGTATCTGCGATCCAACCAAAAGGCACGGCTGGTCAAGCGTGTCCCCGGCGCGGACTGAAAGCGTTTGTATTCGCTGACATAGATCAGATGCTCGACCCGGCGCGCCACGTCGCCATCGAAACCAGCCGCGACGCAATCCGCAATAGACCCCTCCTGATCCACCAGAATATCCAAAATCGCGTCCAAAACAGGATAATCCGGCAAACTATCGCTATCTTTCTGATCCTCGCGCAGTTCCGCACTTGGGGGTTTGTCAATCACGGAAGGCCGGATCACCTCGCCCGATGGACCGGACATCCAGTCACGATGATTGGCGTTGCGCCAGCGACATGTCTCGAACACACGCGTTTTGTACAGGTCCTTGATGAGGTTATAGCCCCCATTCATGTCGCCATAGATCGTGGCATACCCAACGGCAACTTCGGACTTGTTGCCAGTGGTCAGCAGCATCTCGCCAAATTTGTTCGAGATCGCCATCAACAGCAACCCGCGCAACCGGGATTGGATGTTCTCTTCCGTCAGGTCCGCATCTCGACCAGCAAATAGCGGCGACAGCGTTTCTGTCACCGCAGCCCGGCTGTCCGAGATAGGGACAAAGTCATAGTGAACACCCAGCGCCTTGGCGACGGCCTCGGCATCATCCAATGACTCCTGGCTGGTATATTCCGACGGCAACATCACACAGCGGACATTCTCGGGTCCAATCGCGTCCACGGCGATTGCCGCAACAAGGGCCGAGTCGACGCCCCCCGACAATCCCAACAGCGCTTTCGGGAAGCCTGTTTTTCTCATATAGTCACGCAACGATTGAACCATCGCGCGATAGTCCTGCTCCCATTCATCAGGCTGCGGCGCAACGTCAGCGGGCGCGATCCGCCACCCCTCATCACCACGCTCAAGATCAACATGGCGCAGGGCTTCGTCAAAAACCGGCATTCTGAAGGCAAGTGTGCCGTCCGGGTTCAGGCCAAATGTGCCACCGTCAAAAACCTGATCATCCTGTCCACCGACCATATTGAGGTAGATCAGCGGCAAGCCCGTTTCGACAACCCGCGCAACCATATGATTCAGGCGCACATCGTACTTGTTGCGAAAATATGGGGAACCATTCGGAACAAGCAGAAATTCGGCACCTGTTTCCTCAAGCGTTTCGGCAACATCCGGGTGCCAACTGTCTTCACAGATAGGGCTGCCTATTCGCGTATTGCCGACAGAATAAGGGCCGCCTAGCGGGCCTGAGTCATACAACCGGACTTCGTCAAATACTGTCTCGTTGGGCAGGTGGTGCTTCAGCACCTTGCTGCCAATCTTGCCATTCTTGAGGATCAGGTAGGCGTTATGAAGGTTTTCATCCTCGACCCAAGGCCCACCGATGGCCATTGCCGGTCCGTCAGCGCATTTGGCAGCCAGTTCTTCGATTGCAGCCATGGCAGCCCGATGAAACGCAGGCTTCATCACCAGATCCTGCGTATTGTAGCCGGTAATGAACATCTCAGGCAGCGCAACCATGTCGGCCCCGGCCTCGCGCGCGTCTTCCCATGCGGCGATAGCCTTGGCGGCGTTGCCGTCAATATCCCCCACAATAGGGTTGAGTTGCGCCAGAGTGATGCGGAATCGGTCGGCCATGCTGCCCTCTTGCCCTCGTCTGTTCTAATGCCATTTAACAGATCGCACCGCGAGGAAAAGACAAATGCGGCAAAAGCCGTTGCCCTGCCCCCATCGGTATCTTAGTTTTGCGCAAAAGGACGATAACCGGGCAGGCTGAACAACCATGAACGCATTCCGCACTTCGATTGCCGCAACTGCGATGGCCTTGATGACACTGTCCGCCTCCGCGCAGGATGGTCAGGTGATTGTCGCGGATGACGAAGTTGGCGGTGTTTACGAAGGCACTTTCCTGAATGGTTTGCGCCACGGCACCGGAACCTATCGCCTGCCAAACGGATTCGAATATTCCGGCGAATGGGCCGAGGGCGAGATTCAGGGCAAAGGTGTTGCGCGATATGTGAATGGCTCGGTCTATGAAGGCATGTTTGCGAAAGGCCAACCGGAAGGTCAGGGAAAGATTATCTATCCCGACGGCGGCAGCTATGTGGGCGCGTGGGCCAACGGATCAATCAACGGCGACGGCATTGCGACTTATGCAAATGGTGTGATCTACGAGGGCGCATTCAAAGACGCGCGTTATCACGGCAAGGGTGTTCTGACTGACCCAAGCGGTTACGTATATGACGGCGATTGGGTGGACGGAACCAAACAGGGCAAGGCAAAGATCACGTCGGCACAGGGCAGCGTGTATGAGGGGGACGTCCAGAACGGCCAACGCCACGGTCAGGGCACGCTGACCATTCCCGATGGCATGACATATACAGGCGCATGGACCGAAGATCGCATGACCGGTAAGGGGCGTTTGCTTCAGGCGAACGGCGACCTCTACGAGGGTGATCTTGTGGATGGCCAGCGTCAGGGCAAGGGCAAGGCAACCTATGCCAATGGCGCGACGTACGACGGCGATTACCTTGACGACCGGCGCCACGGAAAAGGGCGTTTTCTGGGAACAGACGGGTTCGAATACAACGGTGACTGGGCGGACGGGCAGATCCAAGGGTTTGGCGAACTGACCTACCCCGACGGCTCGACCTACGTGGGTGACTTCAGCGCGGACCTGCCGCACGGCAAAGGGATGCATACATATTCCGATGGAATCATCTACGAAGGCGACTGGATTGCCGGTGTGTTTGAAGGAACCGGCAAGGCAACCTATCCAAATGGCGCTGTCTATTCCGGACAGTTCAAAAATGGTCTCAGTCACGGGACGGGTGTTCTGACATTTGCCAACGGATACCGGTACGAGGGCGACTGGGCAGAAGGCGCGCGGCAGGGAAAAGGAAAAGCCAGCTTTCCTGACGGAACCGTGTATGACGGCGAGTTTTCTGACGGAAAACGCCACGGACAGGGCACCATCACAACACCGCGCGGCTTCACCTATACCGGTGGATGGGTCGATGGCAAAATAAGCGGCACCGGGGTCGCAACCTATGCCACGGGGGATGTGTACGAAGGTGGATTTCTGGACAACAAGCGCCACGGTGACGGCACAATTCGCTACGCCAATGGTCAGGAAGAATCCGGTATCTGGGAAAACGGAGTGCTTCCAGAAGAAAACGTGGCAGAGCCTGCAGTAACACCTTCGACAGAGACCCCCGAAGAGGACACGCCCACGGCTGACTGAGCATCGCTCACCACGGCACGGTCTCACCTTTCCAATCAAAAAATCCGCCTGTCTGGGCCGGAGTAAGACGGTCTATAACGCCCAGCAAATTCTTGGCGGCCTCTTCTGGCGCGACAGATGGATGGCGTCCGGAATATTTTTGGGTAAAGCTGGTGCGAACTGTCCCTGGATGCAAGGCGACGCAAATGGATTGCGGATGCGTGCGCGCCAATTCTATCGCCGATGTGCGCACGATCTGGTTCAAGGCAGCCTTGGCTGCGCGATAGCTGATCCACCCACCCAGACGGTTATCGCCGATCGACCCGACGCGGGCAGACAGGATCGCGACGACGCATTGCCTGTCGCGCGGCAACAACTTATGTGCGTGCCCAAGTACCAGCGCCGGCCCGACCGCGTTGAGTGCAAATTGATCCATCATGACAGGTGCCGAGATTGACTTGATCGTCTTTTCTGGCTCGGCCCCGTTCACCTCCAGCGCGCCAGAGGCGATCAAGATCATGTCAAACGGGCCATTCAGCTTATCCAACCCCCGGTCCACGCTTTCAGGGCCTGTCAGGTCAAAACCATCAGACGACCGGGACAAGCCCGTCGCCAATACACCGCGCTGTCGCAATCCTTGGCACAAAGCGCTGCCAATTCCGCCTGATGCACCGATGACAAGAGCTGACTTCATCATCAGTGACCTAGCTGCCAGGTCGCATGGATCAACCGGGTCGAAAATGAAAACCTTCTGACGGCTATACGCAAATTCCTTCTTTTCATTCCCGGCATGGGTTGTATAACCTCAATCCTATGATCAACCGCGCAGATATCCTTGTTGCCGACACCGCCACCCGCGGTGCGTCACTGCGTGGCCTACTGATCCTAATCCGCCTCTGAGCGTGCCATCCGGCGCGCCCGCTCAGAGGAGGACGCCCGCGCGCCATAGGCTTTAGGACAGAAGAAGAAAGAGATTCCCATGACCAACGTGACCGACCAAGACCGCGTCTTGATCTTTGACACCACTTTGCGCGACGGCGAACAAAGCCCTGGCGCGACCATGACCCACAACGAAAAGCTGGAGATTGCCGAGCTGTTGGACGAAATGGGTGTCGACATCATCGAGGCCGGTTTTCCGATCGCCTCCGAAGGTGACTTCAAAGCAGTCAGCGAGATCGCCGAGCGGTCGAAAAACAGCCGCATCTGCGGTCTGGCCCGCGCCAATTTCGCAGACATTGACCGCTGCTGGGAGGCGGTGAAACACGCCGAGAAGAACCGGATTCACACCTTCATCGGCACCTCGCCCCTGCATCGCGCCATACCGAACCTGACCATGGACGAGATGGCCGACAAGATCCACGAAACGGTTAGCCATGCCCGCAACCTGTGCGAAAATGTGCAATGGTCGCCGATGGACGCGACGCGGACGGAATGGGATTACCTCTGCCGCGTGATTGAAATTGCGATCAAGGCCGGGGCCACCACGATCAACATCCCCGATACCGTGGGCTATACTGCTCCGGTCGAAAGCGCGGATCTGATCAAGCGCCTGATTGATACGGTTCCGGGCGCGGACGAGGTAGTTTTTGCCACCCACTGCCACAATGACCTTGGTATGGCGACCGCGAACTCGCTGGCTGCTGTCGCAGGCGGGGCGCGTCAGATCGAATGTACCATCAACGGTTTGGGTGAACGCGCGGGCAACACCGCGCTTGAAGAGGTCGTGATGGCCCTGCGGACCCGCAATGACATCATGCCTTGGACCACGGGCATCGACACCACCAAGATCATGCATATCTCGCGCCGGGTGGCGACTGTGGCGGGCTTCCCGGTGCAGTTTAACAAAGCCATCGTCGGCAAGAACGCCTTTGCCCATGAAAGTGGCATCCATCAGGACGGGATGCTGAAGAACCGCGAAAACTTCGAAATCATGCGCCCCGAAGATATCGGCCTGTCCGGAACATCCCTGCCGTTGGGCAAGCATTCAGGCCGCGCCGCATTGCGCGACAAGCTGGAAACGCTGGGCTATGAAGTTGGCGACAACCAGTTGCGCGACATTTTCGTGCGCTTCAAAGATTTGGCCGACCGCAAGAAAGAGGTGTTCGACGACGACCTCATTGCCCTGATGACGTTGGATGATGCCGACGACTACCTCCAACTGGTGTCCATGAAAGTCACATGTGGCACCGGGGGTCAGGCGGAATCGACGGTCGAGCTGGAAATGGACGGCAAGGACATCATCGCGACGGAACATGGCGACGGACCGGTGGACGCGACCTTCAAGGCGATCCGGTCGATCTATCCCAACAAGGCGCATTTGCAACTGTACCAGGTTCACGCGGTAACCGAAGGCACCGACGCGCAGGCCACTGTGTCCGTGCGGCTGGAAGAAGACGGCATGATCGCAACGGGGCAATCGGCGAATACCGACACAGTCGTTGCATCTGCCAAGGCGTATATCCACGCACTGAACCGGTTGATCATGCGACGTGAAAAGGCAGGCCCCGGCGCGGACGCCCGCGAGATCAGCTACAAGGATCTGACATAAACCGGACGGCCCGCACAAGCGGGCCGTTTTTCGTTTGGCGCGTCAGGCCAAACCGGCTTTTTCCAAACCCCGAACGAAATGGTGCAGATCGTCTTCCTTGGAATAGTGCAGGGTTGCGACGATATCCTCGATGCTGATGTCTGGTTGCGCGGCCTCGACTGCCTCGGCATGTTCGCGCGCTTCGGCATCATTTCCAAGCCAGGCATGACAAGCCGCAACATAGGCGTTTTGGACCATGTCCAAGGACGGCAAACGTCCGAAATCATCTAGCGCCTGATGATAGTTTTTGGCGCAGAACCGTGCCTTTCCCAGATGGCTCCAGAACCGGGCGGGGTGATGCGGGTTCAGGCGCATGGCTTTCTGTATCCATTCCGCCCCCTCGTCGGGTCGGCCTGACCAGGTCAACAACTCTCCCATCTGGACAACGACAAGATCGTAATTGGGATTCAGAGACAACGCTCTTTCCTGATGGTACCGCGCGCGCCCAAGATTGTTTCGCAAGATCTCGACCGCCGCCATCAGGCGATGCACGTCAGCGTCGTTGTCATCCAGCGATGCTGCCTTAAGTATGGCCTCTTCGCATTCGGCCAGCATCGCTTCGCGGTCGTCACACCAGCCGTACCCCCAGGCCTGTCCACGGATACAACCGCTCCAGGCGTGGGCATGCGCATAATCCGGATCCAGTTTGATTGCCCGGTCGATCATTTCGGTCGCTTCGACATTCGCTTGGCGCGTGCTGCGATGGTGCAGCACCTTGGCCGCCAAGACACACTCATACGCTGCGAAACTGGAGGGTGTCTTGCGCGTCAGACCCTCTTGCTGCGATGCTTCGATCCGCCCCGGCAAGGTGGCGACCACAGCGGAAATCACTTCGTCCTGAATCGCAAATATGTCGTCCAGATCGCGGTCGTATTTCTCGGCCCAGACGTGCCCGTCATTATCGCTGTCGATAAGCTGAACGGTGACCCGCACCCGGTTTCCGGCCTTTCGCACACTGCCCTCGACAATGTACTGCGCCCCCAGTTTTTCACCGACCTCCCGCACATTCACGGCCTGTCCCTTATAGACAAAACTGGAATTTCGAGAGATTACGAACAACTCGTGCCTTCGGCTAAGTTCGGTCAGCAGGTCCTCGGTCAGACCATCTGCAAAGAACTCCTGCTCGGTGTCGCCGCTCATGTTGGCGAAAGGCAAAACCGCAATCGAAGGCTTTACGACCTTGGTGTCCGCTTCTTCTATCGGCTCGACGTCGTCAGTAGGTCTATCCAACTCGACGCGATAAGCATGGACGGGTTGAGACAGGTTCTTTAGTTCGAGATTGCCCAAGTCCTGATATTGAAATTCAAGTCGACCAGACACCTGATCATGCACTGTGCCTGAAATCACCACACCTCCGGCATGGGCTGACTGCTCCAACCGGGCGGCAATGTTTACGCCGCTGCCAAAGATATCGCCGTCTTCGAAAATGATCTCATCAAGATTGATGCCAATCCGGAACTGTATGCGTTGATCCCTTGGGACATCTGCATTCCGCCGCAGCATCCGGTTCTGAACCTCGACCGCGCAGGTAACCGCATCGCTGGCGCTGGAAAACTCGACCAGCATCCCGTCGCCGGTGGTCTTGATGATCGTGCCCCTGTTCTTGTCGATGGCCGGATCAATCAGTTCTATTCGGTGCGTGCGCAACCGCGCCAGCGTGCCTTGTTCATCGTTCTCCATCAAACGGCTGTACCCGACCATGTCGGCAGCCAGAACCGTAGCAAGTCGGCGATCCATGGCACCCCTCCTCGCCCGAATTCTAGGGCCGAAAACCCCATTGTCATAAGGAATTTTCAAAAAACACCCTGTGCGTGTATAGGGTGGAGGTCAATGCGACCGACGCATGTATTCAGGCGTCTTAAAGCCCGGCAAAGAGTGAATCCAGCCGACGGGTTTCCTCATTGAACCCAAACGGGGCGTTCACAACGAACATTCCGGAACCGATCATGCGGTGCCCTTCGCGCGCGGCCGGAAACCGGACTTCATGACATTCGGCTTTCGGCAGGTTCTGTTTTACCAGCGCCTCAACCATCGCTTTGTGCCGCCCGTCGGACAGGATCGGATACCACAACGCAATCACCCCAACGTTCCACTTGCGGTGCAGCTTGGAAATGATCCCAGGCAAGCGATCGTACTCCGATTTCACCTCATAGCTTGGGTCGATCAACAGCAGCCCTCGGCGTGGTGTCGGTGGCAGCAACGACTGCGCCAGTTCGTAGCCATCCTGCTGGTAGATCTTTGCCCCGTAGGCAGACACCGTCAACGACAGTGCCGCGTATTCCTGCGGGTGCAACTCGGCAAAGTGCAAACTGTCCTGTTCGCGCAGCAGGCTGGCAGCGATCAGGGGCGAACCGGCATAGCTGTTCTCACCATTACGCGCCCGAACAATACTTAGCGCCTTTGACAAGGGATGATCCGCGCTGAACCACCCTTCGCGCCGCGCCCGTTCGATTCCGGCGGCGGCCTCGCCCGTCCGCACGGCCTCGGCTGCATCCAACTGATACAAGCCACGGCCCGAATGCGTCTCGAGATAGGTCAGAGGCTTGTCCTTGCGGGTCAGATATTTCAGCATCCATGCCAACAAAGCGTGCTTTTGCACATCAGCCAGATTTCCAGCGTGGTAAATATGTTGATATGAGAGCATGTTGCCTTCTAAAGTCCCTCTCAATAAGGCGGAAAGGTGCTGATTGACGCGGAATCAGCCCTTTTACCGGGCGAGATGGCACCCTATAAGACATCCGTCCCGGAACCGTCGAGTCGCGGGCAGTAGAAATTCTGACGAACGGGATCAGTGAACACATGGGAATCTTTGGCAATCTGGGCGGCTTGTTCACAGCGGACATGGCCATTGACCTTGGGACAGCGAACACGCTGGTTTATGTCAAAGGGCGCGGTGTGATCCTGTCGGAACCCTCAGTGGTTGCCTATCACGTCAAGGACGGTGTCAAAAAGGTTCTGGCCGTGGGTGAGGACGCCAAGCTGATGCTGGGCCGGACACCGGGGTCCATCGAAGCGATCCGCCCGATGCGCGAAGGTGTCATCGCGGATTTCGACACCGCCGAAGAGATGATCAAGCACTTCATCCGCAAAGTGCACAAACGCTCGACCTTCTCTAAGCCCAAGATCATTGTCTGCGTGCCCCATGGTGCGACACCCGTTGAAAAACGCGCGATCCGACAGTCGGTTCTGTCCGCAGGCGCGCGCCGCGCAGGCCTGATTGCCGAACCGATTGCAGCCGCCATTGGTGCCGGGATGCCGATCACTGATCCAACCGGCAACATGGTCGTCGACATCGGCGGCGGTACTACAGAGGTTGCGGTCCTGTCGCTGGGCGACATCGTCTACGCGCGATCGGTCCGCGTGGGTGGCGACCGCATGGATGAGGCAATCATCTCGTACCTCCGCCGCCAGCAGAACCTGTTGGTCGGTGAATCCACCGCTGAACGGATCAAGACCACCATCGGCACCGCCCGCATGCCCGACGATGGCCGCGGCCAGTCGATGCATATCCGGGGCCGCGACCTGTTGAACGGCGTGCCGAAAGAAATCGAGATCAGTCAGGCGCAGGTTGCCGAAGCGCTGTCAGAACCCGTCCAGCAGATTTGCGAGGCGGTGATGACCGCGCTGGAAACCACGCCGCCCGATCTGGCCGCGGATATCGTGGACCGGGGTGTCATGCTGACCGGCGGCGGCGCGCTACTGGGCGATCTGGACCTTGCGCTGCGCGAACAGACCGGTTTGGCCGTGTCGATTGCCGATGAAAGCCTGAACTGTGTGGCTTTGGGCACTGGCAAGGCGCTGGAATATGAAAAACAACTGCGCCACGCGATTGACTACGAAAGCTAAGGCGCGCACCCTTTTGGGGTGAAAACTCGGGCAAGAGCAGCACGGGAAGGTAACCTGTGGCAAAGGACCGATCACAGCGCGACGAATACACAACCCCCTTACGCCGCCTGCTGCTGGGGATCGTGGTTCTGTGTCTGCTGGGCATCTTTCTGGTCTGGCGCATTGACAGCCCGCGGGTGGAGCGGTTCCGCGCACAGGTCGTAGACACCGTCGTACCCTCGATGGATTGGGCAATGGTTCCGGTCACGGCCGTCGTAAACCTTGTACGTGATTTTCAAAGCTATCAGCGCCTGAGCGAGCAAAATCAGGAATTGCGCAGCGAACTGCGCCTGATGCGCGCGTGGAAAGAAGCGGCCCTTCAGCTTGAACAGGAAAACGCGCGCCTTCTTGACCTCAACAATGTGCGGCTTGATCCGCGCCTGACCTATATCACGGGCGTCGTAATGGCGGATAGCGGCTCGCCCTTCCGTCAGTCTGTTCTGCTGAATGTGGGCGAGCGTGACGGGATTATGGACGGCTGGGCCACGATGGATGGGATCGGCGTGGTGGGGCGCATCTCGGGCGTTGGCCCGGACACGGCGCGGGTGATCCTGATGACCGATGCCTCCAGCGCGATACCCGCAACGATTCAACCTTCTGGCCAGACCGCACTGATCGCGGGGGATAACACGCCTTCTCCGGCGGTCGAGTTTCTTGAAAACCGCGAACTGGTACGTCCCGGTGACCGGGTTGTCACATCGGGCGATGGCGGCGTTTTCCCGGGTGGTTTGTTGATAGGCCAGATCACGGCTGACCCCGGTGGGCGCCTGCGGGTCCGTTTGTCTGCTGATTTCGAAAGGCTCGAGTTTCTGCGGGTCCTACGGTTCCATTCTGCGCCTCCGATTGAGGATTCCGGCGATATCGTCGGGCCAAGACGACCCGAAACTGCCATAGCACCTGCAGAGGCCGGCGATGGATAGGCAGGTCTCGCAGCTTTGGACCAAGCGGGCGCTGTATCTGTTTCTGGCCTTTATGATCATGTTTCTGCATCTATTGCCGCTGAACACACAACCGGGGCGCTTGCCGTTTCCCGACCTGCTGATGGCCTTGACCTTCGCTTGGGTCTTACGGCGGCCTGAATACGTTCCAATCCCTTTGATCGCGATCGTGATGCTGCTGGCGGACCTGTTGTTGCAGCGCCCCCCGGGATTGCTAGCTGCGCTTGTTGTTCTGGGGTCAGCCTATTTGCGCGGGGCCGCGCCCGGTATGCGCGATGCCGGATTTTTTGCCGAATGGACAACCGCAGCCGTCGCGATCACGGCTGTTTTTGTACTGAACCGCATAATTCTTGCTATTCTAACCGTGCAACAAGCGGCATTGGGGCCGATGGTGATACAAGTGGTTCTGACAATTGCAGTTTATCCGCTGATCGTTCTGCTCAGCCAAAGCGGATTCGGCGTTCGACGCGCCTCGGCGGTGGATTCTGCTGCAGCGGGGCTTCGGTCATGAAACAGCGCAAGACCAAATCGCAGGGGCTTGCCTATAAACGCCTGCCGCGCCGCGCGGTGGTATTGGGCGGCTTGCAGGCGGCCTTCATCGGCGGGTTGGCGGCCCGAATGCGGTTCATGCAGGTGGATCAGGCTGACGAGTACCGCCTGCTGGCGGAAGAGAACCGCATCAATATCCGACTTATCCCCCCAACACGCGGACGGATCTACGACCGTAACGGACAAATTATTGGACAGAACTCGCCATCCTATCGGATCGTGATGGTCCGAGAGGATGCAGGCGATGTCGATGCCGTCATCTCCAAACTGTCCGATCTGATCCCGTTGACCGAGGACGAGATCGAACGCGCCAAGACTGAAATGCGCCGGTCGGCCCCGTTCCTGCCGGTAACGCTGGCGGATCAGGTGACGTGGGAAGATATCTCAAAAGTCGCCGTCAACGCCCCTGCCCTGCCCGGTGTCACCCCCGAAGTTGGCATGACCCGCCAATACCCAAGATACGAAGACTTTGCCCATGTCGTTGGGTATGTCGGCCCGGTCAGCGACTACGACCTCAGCCAGATCGAGGATCCCGAGCCGGTTCTTCGTATTCCCCGTTTCCAAATCGGCAAGGTCGGTCTGGAAGCCAAACAGGAAGGCACATTGCGCGGCAAAGCAGGCGCCAAACGGGTCGAGGTCAACGCCACAGGCCGCGTGATGCGCGAATTGGACAGGCAAGTGGGTGAGGCCGGTGCCGATCTTCAGCTATCCGTGGACGCAGACCTGCAGCAATACGCACAGGCACGTTTGGCAGGGGAAAGTGCCGCAGCCGTTGTAATTGATTGCGAAACCGGGGACATACGCGCCATCAGCTCTGCCCCTAGTTTCGATCCAAACCTGTTCGTGCGCGGCATTTCAGTCGCGGATTATCGGACGCTGACTCAGGACAACTACCGCCCGCTGGCCAACAAGACGGTGCAGGGCACTTACCCTCCCGGCTCGACTTTCAAGATGATCACCGCAATGGCCGCGCTTGAGGCCGGGGTAATCGGCCCGTCCAATACCGTGTACTGTCCCGGCCACCTGAAGGTCGGCAGTCGCAGGTTCCACTGCTGGAAGCGCGGCGGCCATGGCACCGTCGATCTGGAAACATCGCTCAAACGCAGTTGCGATGTTTACTACTATGACGTGGCTTTGCGCACCGGTATCGACCGGATCTCGGACATGGCGCGCATATTCGGACTGGGCGTGAAACACGACATACCGATGTCCGCCGTTGCCGCAGGGCTTGCACCGAACCAGGAATGGAAACAGCGCGTGCATGGTCAGGACTGGCTGGTGGGCGACACGGCGAATGCCTCGATCGGTCAGGGGTTCATGCTGGCGTCACCGTTGCAACTGGCGGTCATGACGGCGCGGATCGCCACAGGGCGTGCTGTCTCGCCGCGTTTGGTACGGTCAGTGAACGGTGTCGAAGAACCCTCGGGCGCGGGTGAACCTTTGGCGGTGAACCCAAACAACCTTGAGCAGGTGCGCAAGGCGATGTTCTCGGTCTCGAACGACCGGCGTGGAACGGCCTATCGCAGCCGGATTATCGCTGATGAGTTCCGCATGGCGGGCAAAACCGGAACCAGTCAGGTGCGCAACATCACCAAGGCTGAGCGCGCTGCTGGTGTTATCCGCAACGAAGACTTGCCATGGGAACGCCGTGACCACGCGCTGTTCGTCAGCTTTGCGCCGTATGACAACCCAAAATATGCCGTCGCTGTTGTCGTGGAACACGGCGGCGGAGGCTCCAAGGCGGCGGCGCCGGTTGCGCGGGATATCATGCTGCAGGCCCTTTACAACGGCACACCGCCACTGGAAGCCTACCCGGTGGCCGACCGCGACCGCATCAAGGAACAGCAAAAACGGCTTGAGGGTGATCGCCGCCCCAAAGCGCGTCCGTCCGAAAAGGACCGCGCATGAGCTATCTTGAATACGCCGTCAAATCCACTCCGTCAGGGTTTCGCAAGTTTCTGTTTATGAACTGGCCGCTCACCCTGTTGCTGATCAGCACGGCCAGCGCCGGGTTCCTGATGCTGTATTCGGTGGCCGGAGGGTCTTGGACCCCCTGGGCGGAACCTCAGATGGAGCGGTTCGGCCTTGGCCTAGCGGTCATGTTCATCGTGGCGCTTGTGCCGATCTGGTTCTGGCGCAACATGTCAGTGGTGGCCTATCTGGGCTCGATCGCTTTGCTGGTATTCGTGGAGCTGTTCGGCACTGTCGGAATGGGCGCACAGCGTTGGATTGATCTTGGGTTCATGCGGCTGCAACCATCCGAAGTCATGAAAGTGACGTTGGTGATGCTGCTGGCGTCGTACTATGACTGGTTGCCATCGCACAAAACATCGCGTCCGATCTGGGTGATCATCCCCGTTATCCTGATCTTGATTCCCACATTCATGGTGCTACGCCAACCGGATCTTGGCACCTCGATCCTGCTGCTCGCAGCCGGGGGTGGCCTGATGTTTCTGGCGGGCGTCCACTGGGCCTACTTCGCCGCAGTGATCGCTGCGGGTGTCGGTCTGATTGCCACCGTTTTCAACAGCCGTGGAACAGAATGGCAGCTTCTGAAAGACTATCAGTTCCGCCGCATCGACACGTTTCTCGACCCGTCTACCGATCCGCTGGGTGCGGGGTACCATATCACGCAGTCGAAAATCGCCTTGGGGTCTGGGGGGTGGAACGGGCGCGGATTCATGCAGGGCACACAATCGCGGCTGAACTTTCTGCCTGAAAAACACACCGACTTCATCTTTACCACGCTGGCCGAAGAGTTCGGCTTTGTTGGCGGCATCACACTGCTGACCCTGTACGGACTGATCCTGATCTTCTGCATGGTCACAGCGCTGTCGACGAAGGACAGGTTTTCTTCGCTGGTGACACTCGGGATTGCATTGAACTTCTTCCTGTTTTTTGCCGTGAACATGTCGATGGTCATGGGCCTTGCCCCGGTCGTGGGTGTGCCCCTGCCAATGGTCAGCTATGGCGGATCGGCTATGCTGGTTCTGATGGCAGCCTTTGGCATTGTCCAAAGCGCCCATATCCACCGTCCCCGGTGATCGGAAAGGCCCCCAATGTCCGTGAACGTCCTGTTTTCCGCCCGCCCCGAGCTTTGGCCGGTATATCAGCCGCTGTTGTCAAAGTACCTGACCGAAGCCGGATTGAACTTCCGTCTGTCAACTAACATCGAGCCGGATCAGGTGGACTATATCGTCTACGCCCCAGATGGCGGGCTTCTGGACTTCGCGCCATATACACGCCTGAAGGCCGTGCTGAGCCTTTGGGCCGGGGTTGAAAAGATCGCGGGCAACGAAACCCTGACCGTTCCTCTGGCGCGGATGGTAGATCACGGCCTGACGCAGGGCATGACAGAATGGGTGGTGGGGCATGTTCTGCGCTATCACCTTGGGATGGATCAGCACATTTCTGTTCAGGATGGCGTATGGGCACCGGACGCCCCGCCATTGGCGCCTGAGCGACGGGTTTGCATCCTGGGTCTTGGAGCATTGGGTGATGCCGCCGCGCGCGCCCTGGCCACGCTTGGTTTCGAAGTCACGGGCTGGAGCCGCACCGCCAAGGATATTCCGGGGGTAAGGTGTCTGCATGGTGACGCGGGGCTGCGTACCGCCCTGTCACAAGCTGAAATTGTCGTGCTGCTCTTGCCGGATACGCCTGTGACCGCAAATACACTGAACGCCGAAACGCTGGCCCTGCTGCCGAAAGGCGCATGCGTTATCAATCCCGGCCGGGGGCCATTGATTGACGATGACGCGATGTTGTCAGCCCTGAACTCCGGCCAGATCGGGCACGCGACGCTGGATGTATTTCGGGTGGAACCCCTGCCCGGCGATCATCCCTATTGGGCGCACCCCAAAGTGACGGTCACGCCCCACATCGCATCGGAAACCCGCCCGGCCACGGCCGCGCAGGTCATTTGCGACAACATCGTCCGAGGTGAAGCCGGGCGACCCCTGCTGCACGTCGTGAACCGCAATCTGGGATACTGATCAGGCCGAGATCAGGCCACGGCCTTTCAACAACGCCTCAACCCCCGGCAACCGGCCCCGGAAGGCCAGATACAGGTCTTCGGCCTCGCGCGAGCCGCCGGTGGACAGGATATTCTCCTCCAGAGCCTTGGCGCGGTCGGGATCAAATGCCCCTCCGGCCTCTTCAAAGGCGGCGAAGGCGTCGGCGTCCATGACCTCGGACCACATATAGCTGTAATAGCCCGCGCTATAGCCATCGCCCGCAAACACATGGGCGAAATGCGGCGTGGCATGGCGCATCCCGATGGCCGGGAGCATCCCCAGACCCTTTAGCACCTGCGCCTGTGTCGCCATCGGGTCTGCCGGGGCCGCGCCGTCGTGGAATTCCAGATCGACCAGCGCCGAGGCGACATATTCGACCGTCTGAAACCCCTGATCGAAATTGGCGGCCTTCAACACCTTGTCCAGCATGTCCTGCGGCATCGGCGCGCCGGTATTAGCATGGGTGGCAAACTCGGCCAGAACCTCGGGGACTTCCAGCCAGTGTTCATAAAGCTGGCTGGGCAGTTCCACGAAATCGCGCGCCACAGATGTACCCGAGATACTTTCATAGGTCACATCCGACAGCATCTGGTGCAGCGCATGACCGAATTCATGAAACAGTGTCCGCGCATCATCATAGGACAGCAACGCCGGATCGCCTTTGGCGAAGTTGCAGACGTTGATCACGACCGGAGCCTGCACCGTGGGGAATTTGGCCTGAGACCGCATCGCGCTGCACCACGCGCCGGATCGCTTGGACCCGCGCGCGAAGTAATCCCCGATGAAAACCGCGATATGCTGGCCGTTGCGCGTGACCTCCCACGCTCGGCAATCAGGGTGATAAAGCGGCACATCCAGCGGCGCGAACTCCAGCCCGAACAGGCGGTTGGCGCAGGCAAAGGCGGCCTCCCTCATCCGGTCCAATTGCAGGTAAGGCTTCAGCGCGGCCTCATCCAGATCATGCTCGGCCTTGCGACGTTTCTCGGCATAGTAGCGCCAGTCCCACGCGGCCAGAGGGCCATTGACCCCATCCGCCTGCATCATCTGCGTCAGAATCTCGGCATCCGCATCCGCGCGGGCCTTGGCCGGTTCCCAGACCTGCATCAACAGATCACGCACCTTGTCTGGTGTGCGGGCCATCTCGGTTTCCAACTTGTAGGCGGCGAAATTGTCATAGCCCAGCAACTTGGCGCGTTCTTCGCGCAGGGCGAGGATTTCGGCAGCGATCTCGCGATTGTCCGTCTCGCCCCCGTTCGCGCCACGCGCGGTCCACGCCTTATACGCCACCTCGCGCAGATCGCGGCGGGGCGAGAATTGCAGGAACGGCACGATGATTGAGCGCGACAGGGTCACGACCGGACCGTCTGCGCCCTTTTCCTGCCCTGCGGCGCGGGTCGCATCCACGACGAAATCGGGCAGACCTTCCAGATCATCCTCGGACAGAGGCATGAACCACTCACGCTCATCCGCCAGCAGGTTCTGGGTAAAGGATGTACCCAGCGAGGCCAGTCGCGCCTTGATCTCCTGCATCCGCGCGTCTGCATCCCCAGTCAGCGCCGCACCCGCGCGCACGAACCCGCGATGGGTCAGCATCAGCAACCGAGACTGTTCGTCCGTCAGGCTCAGATCGTCCTTCCGCGCCCACAGGTCGGCCAACCGCTGAAACAGCGCCTTGTTCGACGAAATGCCCGAGAAATGCGCCGCCAGCTTGGGCGAAAAATCCCGCTGCAATTCCTCGCGCGCCGGGTTGCTATCGGCCCCGGCCACGGTGAAGAACACCGACAGGACCTTGTCCAACTGCTCACCTGCGGCCTCAAGCGCCTCGACCGTGTTGGCGAAGGTGGGCGCGTCTGGGTTGCCAGCAATCGCGTCGATCTGCGCGTTGTGGGCCTTTAGGGCAGCGTCCAGCGCGGGGGAAAAATCGCTATCGGCAATCGTGTCAAACGGCGCAATTTCAAACGGTGTGGTCCAGTCGGACAGGATCGGGTTGGTCATGAAACTCTCCTTTGATCGCAACCTAGGAACGCGGGGCAGGATGATCCAGTGCGCGCACTCACTTACCGCAAATCGGACAATCGGCGCGGCGTGACAGGGTGATCTTGCGGCTTTCCCCATAAAGCGCGTCATAGATCAGCATCTCGCCGCGCAGGGCCTGCCCCGCCCCGGTGATCACCTTGATCGCCTCGACCGCCATCATCGAGCCGACAACGCCGGGCAGAGGGCCAATCACGCCGGCCTCAGCACAAGAAGGGGCCAGACCGGGGGCCGGGGCCTCGGGGAAAATGCACTGATAGCAAGGCGCGCCGTGGGCAGGGTCAAAGACACTCAGTTGTCCTTCCCATTGCGACAACGCGCCCGAGATCAGCGGTTTTCCCAACGCAACGGCGGTGCGGTTGGCCAGATAGCGGGTGTCGAAATTATCCGTTCCGTCGAGGATCAGATCAAAATCAGCGAACAGGTCTGCTGCGATCTCGTCAGTCAGGCGGCGGTGATAGGGAAGCACGGTCACGTTGGGGTTCTGCGCTTTCATGGCCTGCTGGGCCGAGAACACCTTGGGCATCCCGATATCCGCATCCCGATGGATCACTTGCCGTTGCAGGTTGGCATTTTCGACCTCATCATCGTCGATCACGCCGATGGTCCCCACCCCGGCAGCAGCCAGATATTGCAGCGCGGGCGCGCCCAGACCACCGGCACCAATCACCAGCACGCGGGCCTGTTTCATCTTTTTCTGACCCGGGCCACCCAGTTCCCGCAACACGATATGGCGGGCATAACGTTCCAGTTCGGTTTCAGAGAATTGGTCGGATGGCATGGCGGGCTCCTGCGTGGCGGGCGTCGCGCGGTTGCGTAACGCTTTCAGCACCCTTCCATAAACCAGAACCAGAACCGCGAAACCACCCAGTATAAGCCACATGGCAGCGGACCCGCCAGTTGCCGCACGCAGGGGGTGGCCGTCGGGCAGCACCAATTGGGCTGTTATTACGCCCAACAGCAACACCGCGACCGAAGCCAGACGCGCCGTACGGGACACTCCGGCAAGATAGCCGATACCCCACAACCCAGCGGCCAGAATGAGGACCAACAGCATCAGCCGCGCCCGGTTGACCCGAAACCGCCAGCCCCGCGCGCGGTGTCGCTGAGTGTATCGGCGGCCTCAAAAGTGGCCTGCACAACGGGGGCCACGATCAGTTGGGCGATGCGTTCCCCATGCGTGATCTCGAACGCCTCCTGTCCGGCATTGAGAACGATCACCCCCAACGGACCGCGATAGTCGCTGTCGATTGTGCCCGGCGTGTTTGGGAGCGTAATGCCATATTTCAGCGCAAGCCCGGACCGCGGGCGCACCTGCACTTCGAAACCCTGAGGGATTTCGATCCGCAACCCGGTTGGAATTAGCGCCCGTTCGCCGGGCTGCAAGGTGACTGACGCACCGTCCGGCATATTAGCCCGAACATCCGCACCGGCCGCACCGGCGGTTTCATAAGAGGGCAAGGGCACCGAGGGGTCCGCTCCGTCCTCGCGGATCACACGAATTGCAACCATCTGAGTTCCTTTTGCCTAGCCGTTCAAGGCATCCGCGATTTTGTCGGCCAGCCGCTTGGCCACGGCGTCCTTGCCCATACGGGGCCATTCTTCCGAACCCTGATCCGAGATCAGGACGACCGCATTTTCCGAGCCCCCCATGATCCCCGTCGCCGGGCTGACGTCATTGGCAACGATCCAATCACACCCCTTGCGTTTGCGTTTGGCCGTCGCGTGTTCAACCACGTTGTCCGTTTCGGCGGCAAAACCAACAACCAACGGGGGGCGTCCGTCGTTCATCTGCGCGACCCTTTTCAGAATGTCCGGGTTCTCGGCAAACTCCAGTGCAGGAAGACCGTCACGGGTTTTCTTCAGCTTCCGGTCCGAGGCGCTGGCCACGCGCCAATCCGCCACAGCAGCAGCAAAAACTCCGGCGTCCACAGGCAGCGCGGCGTCCACCGCGTCAGACATCTGCTGGGCAGTCTCCACAGGCACTACGTGCACCCCGTCCGGGGCTGACACATCGGCGGGTCCGGTCACAAAGATCACCTCTGCACCCAAAGCAGCCAGCGCACGCGCCACCGCAGCGCCCTGCGCACCCGAAGACCGGTTGGCAATATACCGAACCGGATCAATCGGCTCATGCGTTGGGCCAGAAGTTACAAGAATGCGTTTCCCCAAAAGCGGGCCATCACCAAGCTGGGCCTCGATCGCGGCAACGATTTCCAAAGGCTCGGACATACGGCCGGGGCCATATTCACCACACGCCATGTCGCCTTCATTCGGACCGACAAAGCCGACCCCATCAGATTTCAACGTCCGCAGATTGCGCTGCGTCGCGGGGTGATCCCACATGCGCACGTTCATGGCAGGAGCGCACAAAACCGGTGTGTCTGTCGCCATCAATAGGGTCGAGGCCAGATCATTGGCCAGCCCGCCCGCCATTTTCCCCATCAAATCCGCCGTGGCTGGCGCAACAACAAGCAGATCCGCCGACCGGGACAATTGGATATGCCCCATCTCGGCCTCATCCGTCAGATCAAACAGATCGCGATACACCTTTTCCCCGGCAAGCGCGGAAACAGACAGGGGTGTCACGAATTCTTCAGCCGCACGCGTCAGAACAGGCGTTACAGACGCGCCGCGTTCCTTCAACCGTCGGATCAGGTCCAACGATTTATAGGCCGCGATCCCTCCGCCGATGATCAGCAGAATGCGTTTCGATGCCAGCATGTTGTGCCCTTCCCATTCCGGTCGGCCCCGACATTAGGCAAGGCCGCCGAACAGTTCCAGCGGTTAATTCTGCGTCTCAAACGCAAGGCAGGGGTCTTCCCGTTCGACCGAAGGGCTGTCAATCACCGCGTCGAATTCACCTTCGATGCTGCCGTCCTCGGACTGTCCCAGAACGAATACCTTCAACCCCGGGCGCAACCGAGACAAAAAGGTCGGGACGCCCCAATCCTTGCGCGCATGGCCATTTCCCGTGATCACAGCAACCGGGCCACCCGTTTCATCCGTTGCACGCAGAATCGACCGTGTAAGAACGGCATCACGTAGCCGCTGAATGGCAACCATTTGCGGCAATGCGCTTTCGGGAATGGCATCGCAATGCGCGGCAAGCTGATCGGCCTCGCGCGCCATCTGCTCGGCGGTCGACAAGGGGATCGTCAGACCATATCGCGCCGCATCCGCGCCCAATGCGGTCGCGGCCCCCCGCTCCATCGCGGCGCGGGCAGCGGCGCGTGGAACCATCGCGCCATAGACCGGCGCATCTGTTGCCTGAAAAACGGGGTAATACATGCTCAATGGTGGCCAGCCGGACTCGGCCCACCGCAATATTCGCGACAATTCCTCGGGGTTGGAGGCCGCTTTCTGGGCAAGTCGCTGCGCCCCCTCCTCGGTCACCATTTCCCATACCACGGCCGAGGGCGACACGATCTTCAATGCCTCGGTCTGCACCATGTGGTGTTGGGGATTGTCATGGATTTCACCCAGAATAACCACGTCCGCCGACCGCATCGCGGCCGCAACGTCGTCTGGAATATGTTGATCAGCCCGGCCCTGACTGACCGTAACCATCAATGCACACAGCAGAATCGCAATCTGTTTCATGCGATGAAGTGTTGCACCTCGCGGGATTGCGCTTCAAGGTTCTTGCGCATTTTCACGAATGCCGCCGCTTCCAACTGGCGCACGCGTTCCTTGGACAGGCCAAGCTCCTGACCCAAACTTTCAAGCGTCCGCGCAGGTTCGCGCAGCTTGCGTTCGCGAACAATAAACCGCTCTCGCTCGTTGAGCGCCTTCATCGCGGTCACAAGCCATTCCCGCAACTGTTCGGTGTCGTGAGTGTTTTCGACTGTCTCAGCAGCCTGTTCGCGCTCGTCTTCCAACGCATCAATCCACTCGCGCCCGTCTTCATCGGCAGACTGCACAGCGTTCAACGAGAAATCGGAACCGGACAGCCGCCCTTCCATCATCTCGACGTCGCGCAGGGGCACGCCAATCTCAGCGGCAATCATCTGATGCAACTGGTGACGATCCAATTGCATTACTTCTGTCGCGGCTTCCCGCTCCAGCCGAGCCTGGACACGGCGCATATTGAAGAACAGCGATTTTTGTGAGGAGGTCGAGCCCGTCCGAACCATCGACCAGTTCCGCATCACATAGTCCTGAATGCTGGCCTTGATCCACCATACTGCATATGTGGAAAAGCGCACGCCGCGATCCGGGTCGAACTTGTCGGCGGCCTTCATAAGACCAAGCCCCGCCTCCTGGATCAGGTCATTCATGGGCGCACCGTATCGTTTAAACTTGGCCGCCATCGAAATCGCCAGCCGCATATAGGCCGTGATCAACCGATGCAGAGCTTGCTCGTCACGTTGGTCGCGCCATGCATACGCAAGTTTCAATTCAGTTTCCGCGTCCAGCAATTCCGCCTTCATTGCCTGTCGCGACATTGAAAAATCGTTTGAATTGTCCAGTGCCATGGAAATCTCCCCTTTTCACAGGCGCAGCACGGCCTTGCTTTGCCGACTTATGGTCGATACGCAGAACAAAACCGGGTGGATCACATGGAAGGTAAGAATAGTGTATCCGGATTTAACCTTTGTGATAGGGGGCGCGGCCTCAGGCAAATCTGGCTTTGCCGAACAACTTGTTGTTTCATCAGATAAAAACCGCACTTACCTTGCCACATCACAAGTGTTTGATGATGAGATGCGCCTAAAGATTGATCGCCATATCGCGCAACGCGGCCCGGATTGGTCAACGATCGAGGCATCGCTGGACCTTGAACCAGCCTTATCAGCTCTGACACCGGACGATGTGTGCCTGATCGACTGCGCGACCATGTGGCTGACCAACCATATGCTGGCCGAAAACGACCTGGTGCAAGCCCAGACTGCCCTGTTGAAGGCCCTCGCAGACTGCAAGGCCCCGGTCGTTATTGTTTCCAACGAAGTGGGTCAGGGCATCGTACCCGAAAACGCCCTGTCCCGCCGCTTTCGCGAGGCGCAGGGGCGGTTGAATATTGCGCTGGCGGCTCAGGCAGAACTGGTAGTTCAGGTTCAGGTCGGTCTGCCGCTGGTTCTGAAAGGACAGCTACCATGACTCGCCTGCATCTTGTCCGTCACGGCCCCACCCATGCCAAAACCATGGTCGGTTGGTCCGACTTGCCTGCTGACCTCAGCGATACGGCCGCTGTGGCGCGACTGCATGACCATTTACCGCCCGAGTCACTGGTGATTTCCTCGGACCTGTCCCGCGCGGTCGATACGGCATCGGCCATACAAGGCGCGCGCGCGCGCTTGCCCCATCACCCCGACCTGCGGGAAATCAATTTCGGCACGTGGGAGTTGTGCGGATTCAAAGATATCGAGGCCGACGACCCCGAGCTGGCCTTTGCCTACTGGGACAACCCAGGCGACGTGCGCCCGCCCGAAGGTGAAAGCTGGAATGAGGTCCGGGCGCGCGTGGATACCGTTGTTGACGCATTGATCACACAGCACACCGGGCAAGACCTGGTCGTTGTTGCGCATTTCGGGGTCATTCTAACCCAGGTACAACGCGCATTGGATGTTACCGCTCGAGAGGCGTTCAGCCACAAGATCGACAATCTGTCAGTCACAGAGCTGACCCATCACGGCGACGGGTGGTCTGTTGGGCGGATCAATCACCTTCCGTGATCTATACCCGCACAAATCACTGATTTACGGATAGGTTTTCACGCGCCATCCTGCGGTCATGACCTATGATCTGTTTATTGGGGACCGCCTGTTTTCCAGTTGGTCCATGCGTGGCTGGTTGATGCTGGAAAAGTTCGACCTGCCGTATCGAACGCATATGATCGGCCTTTATTCAGGCACAATGGCCGAAGATATGAAGCCACTTGCGCCAGCGCGCCTTGTACCTGCCCTGCGCCTGCCGGAAGGTACTGTTGTGGGAGAAAGCCTCGCCATGGCCGAAACGCTGGCCGAGCGGCACCCCGCGGCCGGACTGTGGCCCAAAGACCCGTCAGCCCGTGCAACGGCGCGGTGGTTGTGCGCCGAAATGGTGGCCGGGTTCTCGGCGTTGCGCGGGGAATGCCCGATGCAGCTCAAACAGTGTTGGCAGGGGTTCAAGCCTTCGTCAGGAACTCTGAACGATCTAGAACGGATCGAAACGCTCTGGCATCACGCGCGCGACGTGTCCGGTTCGACGAGCGGCCCGTTGTTCGGCACCTATTCTTTGGCGGATGTATTCTATACGCCGGTTGCAACGCGCATCGTCGGGTACGGGCTGCCCGTGTCCGATGCCAATCGGCAGTATTGTCTGGACCTTCTTTCTGACCCAACCGTCCGGCAATGGCGCGCGATGGGGCTGACCGTGAATTATACGCCATTTCCCTATCCACAGGATCTTTCATCACGGCCTTGGCCTGTTGGTGGGCGCACTGATGCAAGAGCCGTTTCCGGAACCAATTCAATCAACAGCGCCTGCCCTTACTCTGGCGAACCGGTCACTCATGTTCTTGAGTTGAACGAACGGCTTTGGGGTTTCTGTAATGCGTTCTGCCGCGACAAAACCGTTGCAGACCCTGAAGCTTGGCCAAAATTCACCGCGATGGTAGCCGACGTTAACGATTCCTAAACTGCCCGCGTGCCAGCAACGACCTGTTAACCAAAAAGGTCGTTCATGGTCGCCCGCTCACATACCGTCGCTTTCCAAGGGGTCGAGGCCCGCCCCGTCGAGGTGCAATGCGCTGTCTCGCCGGGCCTGCCCGCTTTTTCCATCGTCGGCCTGCCCGACAAGGCTGTGTCCGAGGCCCGCGACCGCGTCCGTAGCGCACTCAGTTCCATGGCGATCGCGCTACCGTCGAAACGTATCACCATCAACCTGTCCCCTGCCGACCTGCCGAAAGAGGGCAGCCATTTCGACCTGCCCATCGCCGTCGCGCTGCTGTCCGCACTGGAAATCATCCCGCCCGACGCCGCCGAAAGCGCGGTGTCGCTGGGTGAACTGTCGCTGGACGGATCGCTGGTTCCCGTGGTTGGCGCCCTGCCTGCGGCGATGACTGCTGCCGCCGAAGACCGAGCACTGCTCTGCCCCAAAGCCTCCAGCGCCGAGGCCGCTTGGGTCGACGCCACACAGGTCATAGGGGCCGGATCGTTGGGGGATGTGGTGCGACATTTCTCAGGCCAGGCCCCGTTATCCGCCGCCCAACCCGGCGAGGTCAGCCTTGCACCCAGCGCCCGCGACCTGCGCGATGTGAAAGGACAGGAACGGGCCAAACGCGCGCTCGAGATCGCCGCCGCCGGGGGACATCACCTGATCATGATCGGCACGCCGGGGTCGGGGAAATCCATGCTGGCCGCACGTTTGCCCGGAATTCTGCCGCCGCTGACCCCGGCCGAGGCGCTGGAAACCTCGATGATCCAATCGCTTTGCGGCTTGCTGGACGAAGGCGGCATCAGCCGCACCCGTCCGTTTCGGGAACCGCACCACACCGCTTCGATGGCTGCAATCGTTGGCGGTGGAAAAGGCGCGAAACCGGGGGAAATTTCTCTGGCCCACAACGGTGTGCTGTTCATGGACGAATTCCCGGAATTCCCGCGCACAGTTCTGGAAACCCTGCGCCAACCGATCGAGACGGGCGAGGTCATGGTCGCCCGGGCCAATGCGCATGTGAAGTATCCCTGTCGTTTTATGCTGGTGGCCGCCGCCAACCCTTGCAAATGCGGTTATCTGACGGACCCCGCCCGCGCCTGTTCCCGCGCACCGGACTGTGGCGAGGATTATTTGGGCCGCATTTCGGGCCCACTGATGGACAGGTTTGATCTGCGCCTCGAAGTGCCGCCAGTCGGCTTTACCGATCTTGATCTGCCCCCATCCGGCGACAGTTCGGCCACTGTTGCCGCGCGCGTGGAACAGGCACGTGCTGTTCAGGCGCAGAGGTTCGAGGGCACATCGACCCGACAGAACGCGGATGTGGAAGGTGCCATTCTGGAAGAAATCGCAGCGCCAGACGCCGAAGGCAAAGAATTGCTGTTGAAGGCCGCTGAACGGTTTGGCCTATCCGCGCGCGCCTTTCACCGTATTTTGCGGGTGGCGCGCACGATTGCCGATCTGGACGGAGCGCCGGATGTAAAACGGCCCCATGTGGCTGAGGCGCTGAGCTTTCGCGTCAGCGCACAAGCCGCGTCTTAGACCTTGGCCTCAATCGCGTGCCAGATTTTTTCAGCGATGTTGACGCCGTCAAACCGCTCCAGCTCCTGAATGCCGGTGGGCGAAGTCACGTTGATCTCGGTCAGGTAGTCGCCGATCACGTCGATCCCAACAAAAATCTGGCCCTTTTCCTTCAGTAACGGCCCAATCGCGGCGCAAATTTCAAGATCGCGCTCGGACAGGCCGATCTTTTCAGGACGCCCGCCGACATGCATGTTTGACCGGGTTTCGCCTGCCGCTGGTACACGGTTGATCGCGCCAACCGGCTCTCCATCCACCAAAATGACACGCTTGTCGCCATTGCTGACGTCAGGCAGGAACTTCTGAACGATCAGCGGTTCGCGCGAGAACCCGGTGAACAGTTCATGTAGCGACGTCAGATTGCGATCATTTGCATCCAACCGGAACACGCCCGCGCCACCGTTGCCGTAAAGTGGTTTTAGGATGATATCATCGTGCTTTTCCTTGAACGCCTTAATCGTCTGCAAATCCCGAGCGATGGTTGTGGGCGGGGTCAGTTCCGGGAAATCCAGCACCAGCAGCTTTTCGGGATAGTTCCGCACCCAGAACGGATCGTTGACCACCAGCGTCTGCCCTTTGAGGCGATCCAGCAAATGCGTCGACGTGATGTAATGCATGTCGAACGGAGGGTCTTGCCGCAGCCAGACAACATCAAACTCGGCCAGATCAACCTCACGCTCGGAGCCCAGCTCGGCCGGGTTCCCGGCAATCCGCTGCACCGTCATGTCCTGACCGCGCGCCGTTATGCGACCTTCCTGATAGGCCAGTTGATCCGGCCCATAGAAAAACAGGGAATGGCCGCGCTTCTGTGCTTCTTCCGCAAGGCGGAAGGAACTGTCGGCATTGATATCCACGGCCCCGATCGGGTCCATCTGAAAGGCGATTTTCATGGCGTGTCCCTCAGTTTCACGCCAGATACATGGCCCAGCGCGCCCAAGGGTTCAATGGGTGTCAGTCCTGACCAAAGGCGTTTTCAATAATTTGAACAGCGCCCGAGGCATCCACCAGCGCCGCGTCGAACCGAACATTAGTGAGTTGACCACCCGGTTCATTCTCCAGAAATTGCGCGGCAGAGGCGCAAATGCGGCTCATCTGTCGGCGATTGATCCGAGCGGCAGCCATTTCAAAGCTTTGGCTTTTCTTGACCTCGACAAAAACCAGCCCTTTGGCGTCTCGGGCGATCAGGTCGATTTCCCCGCCCGCGCCACGCCAACGACGATGCAGGATGGTGAATCCGCGACGCTCGTAATCTGTCGCCACTCGCAATTCCGCAGCCTGCCCCGCGTGAAAAGACACAGAGCTTTGCACGGATCGCCTGGACATTTCATCCCTTTCCCAGCTTCAATGCCTTCTGGTAGATCGGTCGGCGCGGCAACTTGTACATTTCAGATACAAGGTCAGCGGCATCGCGCACCGAATGCGTCTCCAAGGCACGTTTCAATGCCTCGTCTACGTCAGATTCGTTAACGGTTTCCGAATGCCCGCGATCCACCAGCAGAACAATTTCGCCTTTGACGGTTTGCCCCGCGATCTCGGTTGCAAGCGTGCCCAGCGTGCCGCGCCGAACCTCTTCGAATTTCTTAGTCAACTCGCGACACATTGCGGCCTGCCTATCCCCTCCCAGAACATGTGCCAGATCCGCCAAAGATGCGGCCACACGTTTTGGCGATTCGTAGAACACCAGCGTTCCGGGCACATCCCTCAACGCTTCGATCCGCGTTCGGCGCGCCCCCGATGCATTCGGCAGAAACCCTGCGAAAAAGAACGCATCCGTCGGCAGGCCTGCAAGTGTCAGGGCCATCAACGCAGCAGATGGACCCGGCGCACAAGTCACCATATGGCCGGCCTCAGCCGCCTGTTTTCCCAGATCATAACCCGGATCGGCGATCAGCGGCATCCCGGCCTCGGACGCATAGACCACCGACTGACCGGCCTGCAGCGCGTCCAGTATCTTACCCCGCGCACCTGCGCCGCTGTGATCGTGGTAGGCCAGTATCCGACGCCCCTCCAACGGAACTCCGTGGATCTCCATCAGCCGTCGCAGACTGCGCGTGTCCTCGGCCGTGATCATGTCTGCCGAAGCCAGCAGATCCAACGCCCTGAGCGTAATATCGCGCGCCGTTCCGATCGGAGTGGCAACAAAATACAGGCCCGCGCCCAATCTGACTTTTTGGTGATTCAAAGCTGGACCCTCACAGCGTGACGTTTATTATCGCGGCATAACAGACTTGCGGTACTCCAAGCCGCCGGGACAGGGAGTTTTCATTTAGATGTTTATCCATTGCAAGCCCGTTCGCAAACTGGCGAAAACCGCCGCCGTGCTGGCAACTGCCGCATTTCTGGCTGCCTGTGAGACAGGTAATCTGGGTGGTGGACCATCAATCAATACATCCGCGCCTGTTCCTGTTGCCCTGCTGGTGCCCGCGGGTTCACCCCAGTCTGGTGACGCAGCATTGGCACGCAGCCTTGAAAACGCCGCGCGCCTTGCAATGTCCGACCTACAAAACGTGACTATTGATCTACGGGTCTACGATACACAAGGCAGTTCCAACACCGCCGCCGAGGTCGCACAGCGCGCTGTGGCAGACGGGGCGAAAATCATCCTTGGCCCCGTTTACGCGCAGGCGGCAAACTCTGCCGGGCTTGCTGTCCTGAACAATAACGTCAACGTGCTGTCTTTCTCGAACAATACCAGCATCGCGGGTGGAAATGTCTTTGTTCTGGGCCCGACGTTCCAGAATACGGCCAATCGCCTTGTGAACTTCGCCGGTACGCAGGGAAAAACCGGTGCCGTGATCGTCCACAGCAATGACGCCGCAGGTCAGCTTGGCCAGTCGGCGATCGCCAATGCGCTAAGCAGCAGCCGGGTGAACAACGCCGGTACGGTCGCATATGACCGCTCACAGCAAGGTGTCATCAACTCGGTACCCACGATCAAGGCCACAGTCGATGCGTCAGGCGCCGATTCCATCTTTTTGACCGCTACCACAGCGGGGGCATTGCCGCTGTATTCGCAATTGCTGCCCGAAGCTGGTGTTTCGCCTGCAACGACGCAGTTTATGGGTCTGACGCGCTGGGACATCCCCGCCCAGACGCTTGAGCTGCCGGGCGTGCAAGGCGGGTGGTTTGCGCTGCCCGATCCATCCAAGGCACAAGCCTATCGCCAGCGCTATAACAATACCTATGGCGAAGCGCCGCATCCGATCAGCGGCCTGGCCTATGACGGCATCGCGGCGATCGCTGCGTTGGTCAGCCAAGGTAAGTCGAATGCGCTGACAGCGTCGGCACTAACACAAAATGCCGGTTTCCAAGGTGTTGGCGGAATTTTCCGCCTACGCTCGGACGGTACGAACGAACGCGGTCTGGCTGTCGCCACGATCCAGAATAAACAGGTAGTAGTGATTGACTCCGCCCCACAAAGCTTCTCTGGCGCTGGCTTCTGATCGGCCCGCGCTGACCCTCGTTCCGCGCGGCGAACTGATATGCCCGGCTGATGACATATTCGACAGTAACTCTGTTATGGCGCAACTGTCGGAAGCCTTCAAAAAGACATCGGAAAACGCCGCACGGCGCAATGAAACCGTGCGAGTACTGCGCGATGCCCAAAAAGCCGGACGTCAGGCCATTGCCGACGCATTTGCCAAACGTCCCTTCGATGCGCGTCCGCTCACCCGTTCTTATACCTACCTGACCGACGGTCTGGTCTGCACTGCCATGCAAGTGGCAAGCCTGGACCTGCATCCGCTGGCCACCCCGACGCAGGGTGAAAAGATTGCCGTACTGGCGGTGGGGGGATATGGGCGCGGTGAAATGGCCCCGGCATCAGACGTCGATCTTCTGTTCCTGACCCCCTACAAGATTACCGCCTGGGCCGAGAGCGTGATCGAGTCCATGCTCTATATCCTCTGGGACCTGCGGCTAAAGGTCGGGCATTCCTCACGCACCATCAAAGACTGCCTGCGGCTTGGCGGCGACGATTTCACGATTCGTACCGCGATGCTGGAACAGCGTTATCTGGCAGGTGACCAAACGCTTGCCGGCGATCTGACAAAACGGCTGCGCGAAGATCTATTCAAGGGCACCGAGCGTGCCTTCATCGAAGCCAAACTACAGGAACGTGACGAGCGACACATAAAGCAAGGCCAGCGCTACATGGTCGAGCCCAACGTGAAAGAAGGTAAAGGCGGGCTTCGGGATCTTCAGTCTTTGTATTGGATCGCCAAATACATCTACGGCGTACAGGATGTGGCCGAGTTGGTGCCCCTTGGTCTGTTCACGCCGGACGAATTCGCCACCTTTGTTCAGGCCGAGGATTTTCTGTGGGCAGTGCGTTCCCACCTGCATCTGGTGACGGGACGGGCCACTGAACAACTGACCTTCGATTTGCAAGTCGAAGTGGCCGATCGCATGGGGTACGAAGACAGGGCCGGACGCCGCGGCGTAGAAGTGTTCATGCAGCGCTATTTCCGCGAGGCCACGAAAGTCGGGGAACTGACGCGTATTTTCCTGACCAAACTGGAAGCAAGCCACATGAAAGGTGCGGCTTTGCTTGAACGTATTCTGCGTCGCCGCCCCCGGGTCAAACCCGGCTTTCGCGTCGTTCACGGTCGACTGAACGTCGCCGACCCGGACCAGTTCCTTGTCGACAAGCTGAACATGCTGCGCCTCTTTGAAGAGGGGTTGCGCACCGGAATGTTGATCCATCCCGACGCGATGCGACTGGTTACCGCGAACTTGCATCTGATCGACGAGGACATGCGCGAAAACAAGGAAGCCCAGCGCATTTTCCTTGATCTGATGCTGAAGCACGGAAACCCTGAACGGGCCTTGCGCCGAATGAACGAACTGGGGGTTCTGTCTGCTTTCCTGCCGGAATTCGAACACATCGTCGCAATGATGCAGTTCAACATGTATCACAGCTATACGGTGGATGAGCACACCATCCAGTGCATCGTAAACCTTGCCCAGATCGAGCGCGGTGAGTTGGTGGAATCCCTACCGTTGGCCTCGTCAATCCTGAAAGAGGGCATTAATCGCAAGGTCCTGTATGTGGCGCTGCTGTTACATGACATTGCCAAGGGGCGGCCCGAAGATCATTCTATCCTTGGCGCGCAGATTGCCCGCAAGGTCGCGCCCCGTTTGGGGCTGAACAAGAAGGATGCGGAAACCGTCGAATGGTTGGTGCGGTATCACCTGTTGATGTCCGACATGGCGCAAAAGCGCGATATTTCGGACCCGCGCACGGTAAGGGATTTTGCCAAGGCGGTGAAAACGGTTAAGCGGCTGGACCTGCTGACGGTTCTTACAGTCTGCGATATCCGCGGTGTGGGGCCGGATACCTGGAACAACTGGAAAGCAACCCTGCTGCGGGCCCTGCACGCCGAAACAAAGCGCGCACTTGAGACAGGAATGGAAGACCTCAACCGTGCCAATCGCGGTGCGGGTGCCAAGAAAGCGTTGCGCGCGAAACTGGCCGAATGGTCAAAGGGTGACCTGAAGACGGAAACTGCTCGGCACTATGACCCCTATTGGCAAGGTCTGCACCTTTCAACGCATGTCGAGTTCGCCGAGATGCTTAGGGACCTTGATCGCAACGGGGATTCAGGTGGGATGGAAATCCGCCTGCACCCGGACGAGGATCGTGATGCAACGCGTGCCTGTTTTGCCATGGGCGACCACCCGGGTATCTTTGCGCGAATTGCGGGGGCGCTGGCCTTGGTCGGAGCAAACGTGGTCGATGCACGCAGCTATACCACCAAGGACGGATATGTGACCGACGCGTTCTGGATTCAGGATGCCGAGGGACGCCCGTTCGAGTCCAGCCGACTGCCACGCCTGACGCAGATGATCCACAAAACGCTTAAGGGTGAAGTGGTCGCGCGCGATGCCCTGAAAACCCGCGACAAGATCAAGAAGCGTGAGCGCGCATTTAACGTACCCACCCATATCATCTTCGACAATGACGGGTCCGAGATTTACACAATCATCGAAGTGGATACGCGCGACCGCCCCGGGCTACTGTATGATCTGGCCCGCACGCTGGCCGCCGCCAATGTCTATGTGGCAAACGCCGTGATCGCGACCTATGGCGAGCAGGTGGTCGATACCTTCTATGTCAAAGACATGTTCGGGCTGAAATACCACTCGGAAGGCAAACAGCGCACACTGGAGGCCAAGCTGCGCAAAGCCATCACCGAGGGCGCCAAGCGCGCAGCCTCATGAAGCAGATCCGGCTGTTTTCGGGCCTGTTCACGGTCGGGTTCTGGACCCTCACCAGTCGGATATTGGGATTTCTGCGTGAAATTCTGCTTACGGCCTATATCGGGCCGGGGCCAGTGATGGACGCGTTTGTCGCCGCATTTCGCCTGCCAAACATGTTCCGCCGATTTTTCGCCGAAGGTGCATTCAACGCCGCGTTTGTGCCGATGTTCTCGAAACGACTGGAGGGCGAAGAGGACGCGCAGGGCTTTGCACAGGATGCCTTCAACCTGCTTGCGGCGGCGGTGCTGGCACTGGTCGGGCTTGCAATGGTTTTCATGCCCGCTCTGGTCTGGGTAACGGCCGAAGGGTTTTACGGCGATGAACGGTTCGATCTGGCGGTCGACTACGGCTATGTGCTGTTCCCATACATCCTTTTCATGTCATTGGCCGCGTTGTTTTCGGGCGTTTTGAACGCTACAGGCCGGTTTGCGGCTGCTGCGGCCGCGCCGGTTCTTCTAAATGTCTTTGCCTGTGCCGCCCTGATCGCCGGGGCCATGTCCGGCGGGGAAGTGATCCGCTGGCTAATCGCCGTAATCCCGCTGGCCGGTATTGCGCAACTGGCGTTGGTCTGGGTCGCGACCGAGCGTGCCGGATTCCGCATTCGCCCCGGGCTACCAAAACTCAGCCCCGAGATGCGGCGGATGGTGCGCATCGCTGTTCCTGCGGCGCTCGCCATGGGGGTGACGCAGGTCAACCTTGTGGTGGGACAGCTTGTGGCGTCCAAGACGGAAAAGGCCGTTAGTTGGCTATTTGCAGCCGACCGCCTGTACCAGTTGCCCTTGGGCGTCGTCGGCATCGCTGTTGGCATTGTCCTGCTGCCTGACCTGTCACGACGCCTGCGCGCCGATGACAAGGACGGCGCACGCAACGCGTTCTCGCGCGCGGGAGAGTTCACGCTGCTGCTGACGATCCCGTCGACCGTGGCTTTCGTGATCATTCCGAATCCGTTGGTTTCAGTCCTGTTCGAACGCGGTCAATTTAGCGCCGAAGACACGGCGGCGACGGCCCTTGCCGTCGCGATTTACGGAATTGGGCTGCCCGCCTTCATGCTGCAAAAGCTGCTGCAACCTTTGTTCTTTGCGCGCGAGGACACGCGGTCGCCCTTTCACTATGCGGTGGTCGCCATGATCATCAACGCTGGGCTGGCCTTTGGGCTGTATCCGGTGGTGGGATGGATTGCGCCTGCGATCGCGGCCTCGGTCGCAGGCTGGGCCATGGTCGGGCTGCTGATTATCGGGGCACGGCGCATGGGGGAAGAAGCCCGGTTTGACGACCGTTTCAAACATCGTGCGTGGCGCATCATGGCCGCGTCTGCCGGGATGGGCGTTGTGCTTTTCGCCGCCATTCATCTGTTTGGCTGGGCGTTTCACGTACCCGGCTGGCGGTATCTTGCATTGATGCTGCTGATCTTGGTTGCCGCCGTCACGTATTTCTTTCTTGGTCACCTAATGGGCGCTTTCAAGGTGTCTGAGTTCAAGACGGCTCTGCGCCGGTCGTGATCAATCCCGCCGTATACGCCCCACGATCCGCGCCCAGCCACCCGGAGCCAGAAAGAACGACAGGCCAAAGCCGGTGGCAAACCCACCCAGATCAGCGACCCAATCCAGCGTTCCGCCAAATAGAAGGCCGAACAGCAACTGAATGCCCATCAACACCACAATCAGGCTGAAGGCGCGCGACTGGTTCTCTCCGATCAGCGACAGCTTTCGCCACAAAATCCACGTGAACGCTCCAATCAGGCCGTAGACCGGGGGGAATCCTCCGACCAGCGGATATTGCGGATCAAGCGGCACAGCATAGATCAGTGCGCCGCCGATACCGGACAGCACAAAGATTACCAGCATCTGCACGCTGCCAAACACTTCGGCCACCATCTTTCCCATGGCCAACACAAAGACACAGACAAAGACGGCCTGGGTGAAATTGGCCGACACGAACGGATAGGTCACGAAACGGATCAGATGTTCGAAAGGCCACCGGCCATTCTCAGCCATCCAGTCAAAGATGTCGGGCGAAAACGAATACTGCTGCAACGCGTCCAGCCGCCAGCCGATAGCAGACGGCCCTCCGACCAGCCCGCGTGAGCCCAGCATAAAGATCAGCTCGATCCCGAAGATGAACAGAACCAACGCCACCACAACGGGCGGCAGAGGGTTCACGGCTGGCGTATAATGCTCACTGCTCATTGGGCTGGCCTTTCGCGGCTGTTGACGTCCCTTGACCTCATGGGTAAGCGACGGGGGCTGATTTTTCCAGACGGGAGTTCCCTTCGATGACCGAAACCCAGTTCACACCGCGTGTGTTTTCCGGCATCCAGCCTTCGGGAAACCTGCACCTTGGTAACTATCTGGGTGCGCTCAAGCGTTTTGTGGATATGCAGGGCGAAGATTACGAGACCATCTATTGCATGGTCGACCTGCACGCGATCACCGTCTGGCAAGACCCCGCCCGTCTGCGTGAAAAAACCCGCGAGGTTTGCGCCGGTTTCATCGCCGCCGGGCTGGACCCCGAGAAATCTATCCTGTTCAACCAAAGTCAAGTGCCCGAGCACACGCAACTGGCGTGGATTTTCAACTGTATCGCTCGCATGGGCTGGATGCAGCGGATGACGCAGTTCAAGGACAAGGCGGGCAAGAACGCACAGAACGCTTCGCTTGGCCTGTTTGCTTATCCGGCGCTGATGGCGGCGGACATTCTGACTTACCACGCAACGCACGTGCCAGTGGGTGAGGATCAAAAGCAGCATCTGGAGCTGACCCGCGACATCGCGATCAAGTTCAACCATGACTATGGTGTCGAGTTCTTCCCAGTGACCGAGCCCGTGATCGGTGGCCCCGCGCCGCGCGTGATGAACCTGCGGGACGGGTCGCGTAAGATGTCCTCCTCGGACCCGTCGGACATGACGCGGATCAACATGACTGATGGCGCTGACGCCATTGCCAAGAAAATCCGCAAGGCCAAGACGGACCCGGATGCCCTGCCCTCAGAAGTTGACGGCCTGTCGGAAAGACCCGAAGCGCGCAATCTGGTGAATATCTACGCGGCCCTCAGCGACCAAACCGCCGAGCAGGTTCTGGCCGAGGTTGGCGGCAAGCAGTTCGGAGAATTCAAGCCCATGCTGGCGGAATTGGCTGTGTCGAAACTGGCCCCGATCTCGTCCGAGATGGCGCGACTGATGGGTGAAGAGGCCGAGATTGATCGCATTTTGGCCAATGGCGCGGAAAAAGCACGCGCGATTGCCGCCCCGATCCTGCAGCAGACCTACGACATCGTGGGCATGGTCGGCGCAAAACAGGGCTGATTGCGCTGGACGTTGCCGTTGCGTCTTCCTAGGTTTGCCGCAAAGCTTGGGAGGGCGTCATGGCAGTCGGCAAAAACATCCGTACCTATTTCGAAGGTCAATGGCATGACGGGGACGCGCCGATCATGCGTGCGGCTGATCACGGTGCATGGCTGGGATCGTCAGTCTTTGACGGGGCGCGGTATTTCGATGGGCTGGCACCCGACCTTAAGGCCCATTGCGCCCGCGTGAACCGCTCGGCCGAGGCGCTGATGCTGACACCGACAGTGACGACAGATCAGATGGTCGAGATCGTGGGCGAAGGTCTTGAAAGCTATGCGCCCGACTCTGCCGTCTATATCCGCCCGATGTACTGGGGCATCGACGGGGACGCGACCGCGATTGTCCCGCAGGAAAACAGCACCGGCTTTGCCATTTGTCTGGAAGAAATTCCGATGGCCCCCGAGACCGCCTCAGCAACGCTGGGATACACGCGCTTCCGCCGTCCGGTTCTGGAATCAGCCGTTGTGAACGCCAAGGCGGGCTGCCTTTACCCGAACAATGCGCGGATGCTGCAAGAGGTCCGGTCCAAGGGCTTTGCAAATGCCCTGGTGGCTGACGCTCTTGGGCATGTAGCTGAAACCGCTACTGCCAATATCTTCATGGTTCGTGACGGCGAGGTCTTCACCCCCACCCCCAACGGCACTTTCCTTGCCGGGATCACGCGCGCGCGCCACATCGAAAACCTGCGTGCCGATGGTGTGACCGTGCACGAATCCGTCCTGACCTTTGATGATTTCCATAAGGCTGATGAAGTCTTCATGACCGGCAACATGAGCAAGATCACCCCGGTCACGGCGCTGGAGGACACGCAATATCAGGTCGGGCCCATCGCCCGACGTGCGCGCGAGCTGTATTGGGACTGGGCGGCCAGCACGCGTTAGGCATCGGTTGCCAGCGCGCATCAGGTCGGGCATGATCGCCCGAAATGAATGAGGACACCCATGCGTAAGTTCCTGGTCGTATTGGATGACAGCCGCGAATGCCTGAACGCGATGCGGTTTGCAGCGATGCGTGCGGCCCATACGGGCGGCGGTGTGACGATCCTATCGGTCATTCCCCCCGATGAATTCAACCATTGGATCGGTGTGGCCGAAGTGATGCGCGAGGAAGCCCGCGAACGTATCCACGCCCATTACGAGGTATTCGCGAAGTGGATGCGCGACAAACAGGGTGTCGACCCGGAACTGGCCATTCGCGAAGGCGAACCGGTGGCGCAGATCATAGAACATGTACAGTCCGACCCCGAGATCGGCGTGCTGGTGCTGGGCGCTGGTGTCGAAAAGAAAGGCCCCGGGCCATTGGTAACTCAACTCACCAAGAATTCTGGCAGCATGCCCATTCCGATCACGATTGTTCCCGGCGATCTAAGCAAGGAAAAGCTGGAAGAAATCACCTGAGGCCTAACCATGCCGCATAGCATTCAGTTCTGGTTCGAATACGCTTCGACCTATTCTTACCTCAGTGCGATGCGTATCGAGGACGTCGCGACCAGCCACGGGGTCACTGCCGAATGGCAGCCTTTTCTGCTGGGGCCGATTTTCGCGTCGCAGGGTTGGGATAATTCTCCGTTCAACCTGTACCCGGCCAAGGGCCGCTACATGTGGCGCGACATGGAACGACTGACGGCGCAGCGAAACTTGCCCTTCCAAAAACCCAATCCATTTCCACAAAACGGCTTGAAGGCGGCGCGGCTTACGTTGGCCATCGAAGATCACGCGCAAAGAGCCGCGTTCAGCCGCGCAGTTTATTCGGCAGAGTTTGCAAACGGGCAAAACATCGCGGACGACGCTGTATTGCGCGCATGCCTTGCCGAAGCCGGATTATCGCAGGACCTGCTTGACAAGACGCAGGACCCCGCAGTCAAGGCCGCGCTTATAACACAGACAAAAACAGCGCAGGATAATGGGCTGTTTGGCGCCCCCAGCTTTCTGGTGGGCGGGGAACTGTTTTGGGGGGATGATCGGTTGGAGGATGCGGTCAGGTTTGCCACCACAATTTAGAACGGTTCCAAATCTTGACTTCCTGCGCGCGGACCCGCATATCATGAGCAACGAAAACGGAGCCGCGCCATGTTCATCCAGACCGAATCCACGCCGAACCCTGCAACGCTGAAATTCCTGCCCGGCCAAACCGTGCTGGAGGTTGGCACCGCAGACTTTCCAACAGCGGAAGCGGCAGAAAAATCGCCTCTGGCGAGCCGTATCTTTACCGTTGATGGCGTGACTGGCGTTTTCTTTGGCAACGATTTCGTGACCGTCACAAAATCGGATGACGTGCAGTGGGACCATATCAAACCGGCCATTCTTGGCGCGGTCATGCAGCACTATCACTCCGGCCAACCGGTCATGGCGTCGGACGCGACCACAGCTTCTGGCCATGCAGAACACACCGGTGAAGATGCTGAGGTTGTGAACCAGATAAAAGACCTTCTGGACAGCCGCGTTCGGCCTGCCGTGGCGCAAGATGGGGGCGACATTACCTTCCACGGATTTGACCGGGGCGTGGTCTATCTGCACATGCAGGGCGCCTGCGCGGGCTGCCCTTCCTCGACCCTGACGTTGAAAATGGGGATCGAGAACCTTCTGCGCCACTACATTCCCGAAGTGACCGAGGTTCGCCCAGTTGCCGTCTGAACCGGTTATTCTGGCTTTCGACACATCGGCCGCGCATTGCGCGGCCGCTTTGTTGCAGGGCGACCACATTGTCACGTCAAAGGTCGAGGTTATGACCCGCGGCCAGGCCGAACGCCTCATGCCATTACTGGAAGAGGTTCTTGCAGAAGCTGGGCGCACATGGGGTGATCTGTCCGCGATTGGCGTCGGGATCGGGCCGGGCAATTTCACTGGTATTCGGATTTCAGTTTCTGCTGCGCGCGGGCTGGCCCTTGGTCTGGGGGTTCCCGCAGTCGGTGTGTCGGGCTTCGAGGCAATATGTGCGGATTTTCAGGACAGAATTCCAGCAATCCGCGCGCCGCGAGAGCGGGTATATATCTCAACCCCGGAAACCGGTCCTATGCTGCAAACTCTGGAATCCGCAGAATCACTTGGCCCGCTGGCCTTCAATGATGACGCCGATCAACAGGTCCGGGCCATCGCACGCATCGCGGCGCATCGTTGGCGAACTGTGACTGAACCTCCGGCACCTCTTTACATAAGGTCGGCCGATGCCGCCCCTTCACGGGACGTTCCACCGGCATTGCTGGACGAATGACACCGGAAGAGCTGGCCGAAACTCATGCGGCGGCGTTCACGCAATCCCGCCCGTGGACGGCTGCCGAATTTGCCGACCTGCTGTCAAACCGGTTCACGCATGTCGTTGGAAATTCAAAATCTTTCGCTCTGTTTCAGGTGATCGCGGACGAAGCGGAATTGATCACCATTGCAACGCACCCCACACTTCTGCGTCAGGGGCTGGCAAAACTGCGTATGAACGAATGGCACACCAAAGCCAAAAATTTAGGCGCATCCCGTTCGTTTCTGGAAGTGGCCAAAAACAACTCTCCTGCGATCGCTCTTTATGAGCAGATCGGATACCGCCCCTGCGGGTTGCGCAAAGGGTATTACCAGCAGGAAAACAATAATAAAATTGATGCCGTTGTCATGGAATTCACCCTGACCCGACATCAGGCAGCGAATTAATTCGACCAGATGGTCAAAAATCTGTTGACCACGGCTGTTGCAAACGTCCTTAATTCCCGCCATCACAAGAGTTATGCTCGCTCATAGTGGGTAAACGGGGCTATTTTGGCTCCGACCGACAATAACAAACGGGAGTATGAAATGAGCCTGATGAAATCCTTGATGGGCGCTGCCGCCGCCGTCGCTCTGACTGCGGGTGCCGCATTGGCCGAACCGGCCCTGATCTTTGACCTGGGTGGCAAGTTCGACAAGTCGTTCAACGAAGCCGCACATAACGGCGCACAGCGTTGGGCCAACAAGACCGGCGGCACATACCGCGAGATTGAGCTTCAGTCCGAAGCGCAGCGCGAACAGGCCCTGCGCCGCTTTGCCGAAGCAGGCGCGAACCCGATCATCACCATGGGCTTTGCGATGGCCGACCCGCTTGCCGCCGTTGCAGGTGACTATCCGGACACCAAGTTCGTCGCTGTTGACGTGAACTGGCTGGATGCACCGAATATTCGTCAGGTCAGCTTTGCCGAGCATGAAGGCTCTTATCTGGTTGGCATGATGGCGGCTATGGCGTCTGAATCCGGGACTGTTGGTTTCATCGGTGGCATGGATATCCCGCTGATCCGTCACTTTGGCTGCGGCTACGCGCAAGGTGCCAAGGCAGTGAATCCTGATATCGAAGTGGTTGCCAACATGACCGGCACCACCCCTGCCGCATGGAACGACCCGGTGAAGGGCTCGGAACTGACCAAGGCGCAGATCAGCCAGGGTGCTGACGTGATCTATGCAGCCGCAGGCGGCACCGGCGTGGGTGTTCTGCAAACCGCTGCCGACGAAGGCATCCTGTCGATCGGCGTTGACAGCAACCAGAACCACCTGCACCCGGGCAAGGTTCTGACTTCGATGCTGAAACGTGTGGACGTTGCGGTTTATGACGCAATGACCGCAGGCGAAAACGTCGAAACCGGCGTGTTCACCATGGGTCTTGCCGAAGACGGTGTTGGCGTTGCCATGGACGACAACAACAAGGAACTGGTCTCGGCACAGATGGCCGATGCTGTCGAAGCCGCGCGCAAGGGCATCATTGATGGCGACATCAATGTGGTTGCGTACTACGAGAACGACACCTGCCCGGCACTGCAGTTCTGATATCGCGCGAGGCGGGGGCTGACCTCCGCCTTGCACCCATTTTGCCGCGTTGTGCATCGCGGCCTTTCGGCAAACCAAGGACAAGACATGACCGTCCCCGCCATTGAGCTCAAAGGGATTTCCAAAGCCTTTGGGCCGGTTCAGGCCAATAAAGACATCTCGATCAGCGTTGCCCCCGGTACGATCCACGGGATCATCGGTGAAAACGGTGCGGGCAAATCCACGCTGATGAGCATCCTCTACGGCTTTTACAAAGCCGATAAGGGCGAGATCTGGATCAACGGTACCAAAACCGACATCCCAGACAGTCAGGCAGCGATCGCAGCCGGCATCGGGATGGTGTTCCAGCATTTCAAGCTGGTGGAAAACTTCACCGTTCTGGAAAACATCGTTCTGGGCGCCGAAGACGGCGGGCTGTTGGCCCCGTCGCTGTCAAAGGCGCGTAAGGAACTGAAAGCGCTTGAAGAAGAGTATGAACTGTTCGTGGACCCTGACAAACGCATCGACGAGATCGGTGTGGGGATGCAGCAGCGTGTGGAAATCCTTAAGGCGCTGTATCGTCGGGCTGAAATTCTGATCCTGGATGAGCCTACGGGTGTGTTGACGCCGGCCGAAGCGGATCAATTGTTCCGCATTCTGGACCGCCTGCGTGCCGAGGGTAAAACCATTATCCTGATCACCCACAAGCTGCGCGAGATTATGGAGGCCACAGACACCGTTTCCGTGATGCGGCGCGGCCAGATGACGGCAACCGTCAAAACGGCCGAGACCAACCCACAGGAACTGGCCGAGCTGATGGTGGGCCGCAAGGTCCTGTTGCAGGTCGACAAGGTGCCCGCTCAACCGGGCAAACCCATTCTGGAAATCGAAAACCTGCGGGTCGTCGATGAGGCCGGTGTCGAACGCGTCAAGGGCATTGACCTGACCGTACGCGCAGGCGAGATCGTGGGCATCGCGGGTGTCGCCGGAAATGGCCAGTCCGAGTTGCTGGAGGTATTGGGCGGAATGCGCCCCGGCCTTGGTTCGATCAAGCTGAATGGCTCTCCTCTGGCGCTGAGTGGTGCTGGATCGGACGGGCAGGCCCGGCGCGCCCAACACATCGCCCATGTGCCCGAGGACCGTCAGCGCGAAGGTCTGATCATGGACTTCCACGCGTGGGAAAACGTGGCGTTCGGCTATCACCGGGACCCGGAGTATAAGCGCGGCATCTTCATGGATAACGCCGCCCTGCGCGCAGACACCGAGCGTAAGATCGAAAAATTTGACGTCCGGCCGCCAGATGGGTGGCTGGCCGCCAAGAATTTTTCGGGTGGTAACCAGCAAAAGATCGTCGTGGCCCGCGAAATCGAGCGCAACCCCGACCTGTTGCTGGTCGGTCAGCCCACGCGAGGCGTGGATATCGGCGCGATCGAGTTCATTCACAAACAGATTGTCGCCCTGCGTGATCAAGGAAAAGCAATCTTGTTGGTTTCTGTCGAACTGGAAGAGATATTCTCGCTGTCCGACCGGATCGCTGTGATGTTCGACGGACATATCATGGGTGAGCGTCTGCCCCATGAAACGGACGAAAAAGAACTGGGCCTGCTGATGGCCGGTGTTGCGGGAGAGGCCGCGTAAAATGGATAAAATGCCCAAATGGGCCGACGTCATCCTGATCCCGCTGATCAGTCTGATATTGGCCGCAATCCTGTCGGCGCTGGTCATCCTCGCCATCGGAGAAAACCCTCTCGAGGCTGTAAACCTGATGGTCACCGGCGCGTTGGGGTCCACCTATGGCTGGGGCTACACCCTGTATTACGCGACCAACTTCATGTTCACCGGGTTGGCGGTGGCTGTCGCCTTTCACGCCCGGATGTTCAATATCGGCGGCGAAGGACAGGCCATGTTGGGCGGGCTGGGTGTTGCCATGGTCTGTCTGTATATTGACTGGCCACATTGGAGCATCGCGTTGCTGGCCGCATGTGTCGGCTCGGCGCTGTTTGGCGCGATGTGGGCTGCAATTCCGGCCTATCTGCAGGCAAAGCGTGGCAGCCATATCGTGATCACCACGATCATGTTCAATTTCATAGCCGCTGCGTTTCTGAACTATATGCTGGTCAACGTGATGCGTCCGCAGGGCTCGCAAGACCCCGCGACGGCACGCTTCCCCGAAACTGTGCATCTTCCGACGTTCCAGTCGATGTTCTCGACCGCCGAGAATGCCCTGTTCCGCGGCGCGCCTGCGAATATCTCGTTCTTTGTCGCTTTGCTGGCCTGTGTCGTGGTCTGGGCGCTGATCTGGCGCACTCGGCTGGGATACGAAATCCGCGCCTACGGCCATTCCGAAACCGGTGCTGTTTATGCCGGGATTTCACCCGTGCGTATCACCATCATCGCGATGCTGATTTCGGGCGCGCTGGCCGGCATGATGGCCATCAACAACGTAATGGGCGAGGCCGAACGTCTGGTTCTGAACTCGACCGAGGGCGCAGGCTTCATCGGGATCGCTGTGGCCCTGATGGGTCGATCTCATCCGTTTGGCGTGTTCCTTGCCGCGCTCCTGTTCGGCTTTCTGTATCAGGGCGGCGCGGAACTGGCGTTGTGGACCTCGATCCCGCGTGAGCTGATTGTTGTTATCCAGGCCCTTGTGATCCTGTTCACCGGAGCACTGGACAACATGGTTCGGATGCCGCTTGAAAAGCTGTTCCTCAGCCTGCGGAAAGGAGCACAGTGATGGAGTTCTTCGTAACGCTCATCCAGGTCCTTGATTCCACCATCCGTCTGGCAACGCCCTTGCTGCTGGCATGTCTGGCAGGGCTTTATTCAGAGCGGGCGGGTATTTTTGACATCGGTCTGGAAGGCAAGATGCTGATGGCCGCCTTCTTTTCGGCTGCGGTGGCTGCCGTGACCGGCTCGGTCTGGCTGGGCCTTCTGGCGGGGATCGGGGCTTCGCTGATCCTGTCGGCGCTGCATGGCGTGGCATCAATCACGTTTCGTGGCAATCAGCTTATTTCGGGGGTCGCCATCAACTTTCTGGCGTCGGGGCTGACTGTCCTAATCGCTCAAAGCTGGTTTCAGCAAGGCGGCCGCACTCCGTCGCTGTTTGGCGGCGGCCGTTTTGAGCCGATCAATTTCCCCTTCGCAGACGCCCTGAGCGACGTTCCCATTATCGGACCTATCTATTCCGAACTGCTGTCGGGGCACTCAATTCTTGTCTACGTCGCGTTCCTGATGGTCCCTGCGACATGGTGGATTCTGTATCGCACCCGCTTTGGCCTGCGCCTGCGCGCTGTGGGTGAAAACCCTGCAGCGGTGGATACGGCCGGCGTTTCCGTTGTTGGCCTTCGGTTCGCAGCCGTCGCGATCTGCGGCGTTTTGTGTGGTATTGCCGGAGCGTATTTGGCCACCGCCCTGCAGGCCGGGTTCGTCAAAGAGATGACAGCCGGGCGCGGCTTTATCGCACTGGCTGCGTTGATCTTTGCAAAATGGCGCCCGTGGCACGCGATGTGGGCCTGTCTGTTGTTCGGCCTGCTGCAGGCCGTGGCGTTGCGGTTCCAGAATATCGACCTTGGCGGTGTTGTCATTCCGGTTCAGGTCATGGACGCCCTGCCCTATATCCTGACCGTAGTCATTCTGGCCGGGTTTGTGGGCAAAGCAATCCCACCGCGCGCAGGTGGCGAGCCTTATGTGAAAGAGCGCTGATAAGTCCAGATATGGACATATTTCAGTCCTGTTCGCTGCAGAGCGGCATGCAGAGTTGATTTTGCATGCCGCAAAGGTTCTAAAGAGGTATGCGCGTGTTTCCTGTGATATCCGACCTCGAACAAAGACCCACCGGGGTCCGGGGCGCACTGGAACACAATTGGGAAAAGGCGGTATCGCAATTTCCATTACGTAACACGGGTGTTTTCATCGGACTGATCGCAACCGGGTCGCCAAGCTGTTTCACTGCCTCAGGATGCGTTAATGCGCAACTACGTCACTTTTCGCCGGACCGTATCGCAACGTGCGATGCATCCAGCCTCAACCGTTAAATAGTCATGCAGATTTATCTACCAATCGCCGAAGTCTCTGTGAACGCCTTTCTGTTGCTGGGGCTGGGCGGGATGGTTGGCATCTTGTCGGGCATGTTTGGTGTCGGCGGCGGCTTTCTGATGACGCCGCTGTTGTTCTTTATCGGAATTCCCCCGGCCGTGGCCGTGGCGACCGAAGCCAACCAGATCGTCGCCTCTTCGTTTTCCGGCGTTCTGGCGCATTTCCGACGACGAACTGTCGACTTCAAAATGGGCACGGTCCTTCTGACAGGGGGGTTGATCGGTGCGGCGCTTGGGGTAGTCGTCTTTAACTATCTCAAAAGTCTGGGCCAGGTCGATCTGTTGGTGACGCTGTGCTATGTCGTCTTTCTTGGGGTCGTGGGCAGCCTGATGTTCGTCGAGAGCCTGAACGCATTGCGCAAATCAAAGAAGGGCGGCGGTGCCCCTGCCCCCCGGCGGCAGCGCGGCTGGGTTCACGCGATGCCGTTCAAGATGCGTTTCCGCACCTCGGGCCTGTATATCTCGGTCATCCCGCCTATGCTGGTCGGCCTTTGCGTCGGCGTTCTGTCCGCGATCATGGGAGTTGGCGGCGGATTTATCATGGTTCCTGCAATGATCTATCTGCTGGGGATGCCCACAAAGGTCGTTGTCGGAACTTCGCTATTCCAGATCATCTTTGTGACCGGCTTTACCACAATGCTACATGCGACCACCAACTATACGGTGGATATCGTACTGGCTGTCCTGCTTTTGGTCGGCGGGGTTGTCGGCGCGCAGATCGGAACAGTGATCGGATCACGGATGCCTGCGGAACAGTTGCGCGTGCTTCTGGCGGCGTTGGTTTTGGTTGTTTGCGGCAAACTGGCCCTGGACTTGCTGATCGAACCCTCCGAGCTTTACTCGCTTGGCACGGAAGGGGGGCATTGATCATGCTGAAACGCCTGATCCTGCTTTTTGCGTTATGCGTCACCCCTGCCCTTGCCGAGGATGAGCAGGTCGTGCTTGGCCTTAGTCATGACCGCGTGGCCATCACTGCCACATTCGATGGTTCTGAAATCCTGATCTTTGGCGCGGTCAAGCGTGAAACTCCCATCCCCTCGGGCCCACCGCTGGAGGTCATTGTGGCCGTTGCTGGCCCCTCGAGCCCTGTCATGGTTAGACGCAAGGAACGCAAGCTGGGGATTTGGGTAAATACCGACAGCGTCCTGGTGGACCTTGCGCCCAGCTTTTATGCCGTTGCGACCAGTTCACCGCTGGATGACATTCTGTCGGATACCGAGGATCTGCGGTACAGAATTTCAATTGAACGCGCCATCCGTTCCGTTGGTGCAGCGATGCATATCCGAAGCGCACAGGACTTTGCCGATGCCGTCGTCCGCATTCGCGAAGATGAAGGGCTTTACTCGATCCGTGAAGACACCGTGGCCGTGGACGAACAAACCCTGTTTCGAACCTCGATCGCCATGCCCGCCGACTTGACCGAAGGCGACTATACCGCGCGCATTTTCCTTACCCGGGACGGCAGCGTGATTTCACAGTTCGAAACCACGATCGACGTTCGCAAAGTCGGTCTGGAGCGGTTCCTTTACAACATGTCCCGTCAGCAACCGGTTTGGTACGGGCTGATGTCTCTGGTAATAGCCATTGCTGCGGGCTGGGGCGCGTCCACCGCTTTCCGTTTACTGCGCGAGAACTAAAGGCTACCCGCGACCGATATAGGGCATGGTTGTCGCCATCACGGTCATGAACTGGACATTGGCCTCAGCCGGCAAGGACGCCATGTGAAGCACGGACTGGGCCGCATCCTCAACCGCCATGGTTGGATCGGGCTGCTCACCCGCCGCAATCGCATTGTCGACCAATCCCTGAACCATCTGCGTCCGCGCGTTGCCGATATCAATCTGGCCGCAGGCAATCCCGAAGTCGCGCCCATCCAAGGACAGACTACGGGTCAAACCGGTGATTGCATGTTTCGTCGCTGAATAGTGGACCGAGTTCGGGCGCGGCACATGCGCTGCAATCGAACCGTTATTGATGATCCGCCCACCCTGCGGGGATTGGTGCCGCATGATCCGAAACGCCTCGCGCGCAGATAGGAACATCCCATTCAGGTTGACGTTGACGCTTTGGTACCAATCCTCCAACGCGATTTCGTCAATCGTGCCGCCGGGCGCAAAAATACCCGCATTGTTGAACAGCACTTCCAATCGTCCGGCCTTGTCCAGAAAGCGGTTGAACGCGCCCGAGACCGCCTCGGGTTCTGTCACATCCGCCGGCAAGGGAACAGCGTTAGATCGGCCACTGGACATCGCCGCCAAAGTGTCCGCGCTGCGCGCCAAAAACCCAACGGTCCATCCCTCATCCAGAAAAAGCTCGGCCGTCGCGCGCCCAATGCCCGCGCTGGCCCCAGTGACTATGATCGTCTTCATGTTTCTTCTGCCTCCAAAGTCAGCGAGGCCGCCGGATGCGCACGCAGATCATCCACCAGCAGCGGGTGGGTGGGTTTGGCCAAGCGGTTGCGCACCACCCAGATCAACCTCTCTTGTGCGCGGGTGATGGCCACATAGGCCAACCGCTTCCACAACGGCTGCCCGGCCTCTGTCCGGCCCATCCGGGCGGCTGCATAAATGTCCGGGGCAAAGACCTGAACCGTGTCCCACTGCGACCCCTGCGCCTTGTGGATCGTCACGGCGGCCCCATGCAGAAAGGTTGCGCCCATTCGCGCGGCATAGGGGATAAAGGGCTCTTCCTCATCCGGCATCTCAATTTTCACAATCGACGCAGCGCTGACCTGCGGGTCTTCGGCCCCCATGACGTGCAACCGGGAAAACCCCGGTTTACGTCCCGGCCCCAGATAGATGACCTGAGCACCCTTGATCAGCCCGCGCGCCTCAAGGTCCAGACGCTTTTTGCGATGTTTCAAGGGCAGCTCAATCCCATCGCAAATCAACGGCTCACCCTCCAACAACTCGGTGTCGGGGGCGCCGTGGACGTGCCGGAACGCCTGAATCAGACGGATACGCGTCGCATTGCGCCAGACCAGAACGGGGCTGCGAGCCATCAGATCAACTTCGACTCTTTGTCCCCAGACAACACGCTCATCCTTTTGGGCGGTCTGTTCGACCAGCCGTTCGAAATCTTCGAAACCCATCTGCGGGTCTGCCAGCGCATGAGCGAGGTCCAGAATAGGGTTATCCGCAGTCTGTCTGTGTACCCGGTGCAAAATCTGCTTACGTGGTTCGGGCAATGCGTCAAACACCATGCTGCCGGATTGATTGACCGGGGCCAACTGGGCGGGGTCGCCAAAAAGCAACAGCGTTGGGAAAATCTCTTGCAAATCCTCGAATTGGCGATCATCCAGCATCGAGGCCTCGTCCACGAACCCGATATCAAGAGGTTCATCCCGACGTTTCCAACCCGTTATGAAATCGGACCCGCGCAACCCCGCGGCTGCCAAAGCGCCGGGGATGGACTTGTTGTTCTGATAAAACGCAGCCGCGCGGTCCAGCGCTTCGTCCGTCAGCCCTTCGATCTCGGGCTGCTCATCGTTGCCCGCCAGCCATTCGGCGATGCGTTCGTATTCCGGGTCATATACTGGCGTATAAAGGATACGATGGATCGTTGTCGCGGGCACCCCGCGCAGGCGCAACACACTTGCTGCCTTGTTGGTCGGCGCAAGGATGGCCAAGCTGCGCTTTTCGCGGGCCTTGCGGCTTTCGAAATCGCCCGAGACAACCTGAACGCCCGTTTCTGCAAGGGCCTTGTAAAGCTCGGCCAGCAAAAGGGTCTTCCCGGATCCCGCCTTACCGATAACCGCCATGACACCGGATTTCCCGTTGCCCGGAAGCTTCAGCAGGGCGTCGTCATCCAGATCAACTCCGGCGGATTTGAGCATCTCGGCAATGCTGTCATAGGCGGCGGCCTGATCATCAGAGAAGGTCACGGGGGGCAAAGACATGGCGCGACCCTACAGGGCCACGCCAGCTATCACCAGATACGGAATTACGTTTTCGCGTGCTTCAGGCTGACAAGGAAAATCGGTGTTGCCGCCCGGTCCCGAACGCGGTCTTGAACCACAGCCGAGACAATTCCCGCGGGATACCCGCGCGCTCTGCAACCCGATAGCAGTCTTCAGCCGAATAGGGCCAAAGCCCCACGGAAATCTGGTCACGGCCTTTACCTTCGGAGCCTAAAACGTTCGGCGATGACCCGATAAGGCGATAGATCCGAATCATCCGCGCATCAAAAACACCCGCGATGTGAGTCAGGCCGAATCCTTCCATGATTTCACCCCCACTCAACATGATTGCCCCAGCGGTATGAGGGCTAGCCGTGCGGGACAGGCAAAAGCGAGTCACCTCCCAGATCACGGGGCTGTTGATCGGCTCACCCCCTGTCAGATGTCCGAAAACCTCATTCACCATGACGCGGCCCGTTGTCGGCAGAACCCGCATGGACCCGCCATGGCTGCCGTCCTCCTCCTCCCAGATGACATAGAGCGGGTTCAGATCATCGTATTGATCCCGCTCCTCTCCGTTTTCATTGACGTAAACATCCCAGCCCAGCCGGGTTTTGAACTGATCCGCGCGATCGCGGAACATTCCGTCGGCCAGCTTCGGAAACTTGTGCAATTCATCTGCGAACAAATAGCGCAACATGACTTTTTCCCCTTGTCGTCCTGTGCAGGAACGAAGGGGGTACAAAGTCGTAGTTAATTTCCCGTTCGAGGAGCGCCCGACCGTTAAACCACTATTAATCCTCGGCTGAGTGCGGTGGCGATGGCGTGGGTGGTGTTCTGCGCCCCAAGCTTGGCACGGGCGCTTTCGATGTAAACACGTAGCGCATGCTCTGAGATTGACAGGGAATGGGCCACCTGCGCCCGGTTATAGCCCAGCGCCAGCAATGTCATGGCATCCACTTCTCTTGGAGACTGCCCGCGGGTCGCGTCCGGCTGCCTGTCACTTTCAAACTCCAGCGCCTTGCGATTGAAAAAATGAGCAATCAGGATCAATTCGCGCCCATGGGTTTCCATGAAGCTTTTCCAGGTGTCATCGTCACAAGAGTGATTTACCGTAAACAGGGCGAATTGCCCGTTCGGGCCACGGATCGGGATTGAATAGCCCTGATTACCTACCCCATGTTCCAGTGCATCTTTATAGAAGTTTTTTGCGACCTTTCTCGACCAATCCAATGTCTTCCAGTCAACAGGATGGAATCTTTGGAAACACCCCAAAATCACAGGGTCAATTCGGTGGTAGTTTTTCTCTCGGTATCTTTCGGCCCACCGATCAGGATACGTAGTATAGCCGTATTGATCACCGGCCCCGTCAACCCAATGGTAAATGATATGTTCGATCTGCAGCCTGTCGCGAAGCCGAACGGCGACATCGCCAAGTTCGTCAAGCGTGCTGGTGTTTTCCAAGTCCTCCAGAACTTGACTCAAATCGAGTTGTATTCCCATCCGCGGGTGCCCGTGCCTCGTTGCTTGCGGACGCAATCTCGGCTGCGGCGATCAGTTTGGTGTCATCCAACTGTTCGGCAAGCGCGGTCAGACCGTTTTCAACCGCAAAGGCGTTGAGGTCCGACAGAACGTCCAGTATCCACTCATTTCTCGCCATCTAGGGTCGCTCCGAAAGGGTTAACGAAGGGTTAACACAACTATAGCATATGGGATGTTTTTTGCCCTATTCACCGGTTTCTACTCCCCCAAAATAGGGGGCAGCGTTTTGGTAACTTATTGAAACAAAAAGATATGGATGAAATAGAAAACGCCCGCGAACCGAAACAACGATTCGCGGGCGAAACTGTTTAGGATTCAGCCGGTTTAGCTGCGTGCGTCCAGAACCTCTTCCAGTGTACGCATTCCTGTCCGCGGTGCCTGTACCAGAACCGACATGTTGCCTGGCTTGTGCTCGTTCCGCATCATCTTCATGTGCGCTTCGGGCAGTTCATTCCACGAGAACACTTCGGACATGCACGGATCCAGACGACGCTCGACCATCAACTGGTTCGCGGCTGACGCCTGCTTCAGGTGAGCAAAGTGTGAACCTTGCAGACGCTTCTGGTGCATCCACATGTAACGCACATCGAAGGTTAGGTTATAGCCGGTGGTCCCCGCGCAGATCACAACCATGCCGCCCTTTTTCACCACGAAGGTCGACACCGGGAATGTGCTTTCACCGGGGTGTTCGAAGACCATGTCGACGTTCACACCCTTGCCGGTGATGTCCCAGATCGCCTTGCCGAATTTGCGGGCTTCTTTGAACCACTCGGCATATTCCGGTGTGTTCACCGTGGGCAGTTGACCCCAACAGTTGAAGTCTTTGCGGTTCAGAACGCCCTTGGCACCAAGGCCCATCACAAAGTCACGCTTGCTTTCGTCCGAGATCACACCGATCGCGTTTGCACCAGCGGTGTTGATCAACTGGATAGCATAGGACCCCAGACCACCCGAGGCACCCCAGACCAGTACGTTCTGGCCGGGCTTCAGGTCATGCGGCTCATGCCCGAACAGCATCCGGTAAGCAGTTGCCAGCGTCAGCGTGTAACAGGCGCTTTCTTCCCAGGTCAGGTGCTTGGGACGCGGCATCAACTGCTGTGCCTGCACGTTGGTGAACTGAGCAAACGATCCGTCGGGCGTCTCATAGCCCCAAATCCGCTGGCTGTCCGAATACATCGGATCACCACCGTTACACGCTTCGTCGTCACCATCATCCTGGTTGCAGTGGATCACGACCTCGTCGCCCACTTTCCAGCGCTTAACCTTGTCACCGACGGCCCACACGATGCCCGATGCATCGGAACCTGCGATATGGAAAGGCTGACCGTGGCCGTCAAACGGGCTGATCGGCTTACCCAGCGACGCCCAGACGCCGTTATAGTTCACACCGGCGGCCATAACCAGAACCAGCACCTCGTGGCTGTCCAGCTTGGGAACATCGACCACTTCAAGCTGCATTGCCGTGTCCGGCTCACCATGGCGTTCTTTGCGGATCGCCCATGCATACATTTTCTTTGGAACAAATCCCATCGGGGGGATTTCGCCCATCTCATAGAGGTCTTTTTCCGGCGCGTCGTAGGACGCGATACCGCTTTCGGTGTCCAGAGCCATGTTGGCCTCCTATTATTTCAACCCTTCGCCGCGATGCAGAATCGCAGCATTAACAGATGAGATATTGGGCATTGAGCAACATTGCAATAGAATTTGCACCTATTTTGTAATTTTATGACCCAGCAGACGCAGAAATTTACTTTGCTGCCGCAGCATTCATGCCTTCGACATCTATGGGCGCGGACGCCGCGTAATAGCTCAACAGGTCAACCCTTTGGCCGGATTGAGATATTTTCCCGTCCACCTGTTTCAGAATCCGCCGCTGCACGAGTTGATCCAAAGCCTGTGTGATTGCTGTGTCCTCGGGGCCTACCAAAGTTCCGTCACGTCGCATGAGTTCAGACACGAAGATACGCACGTCATCTTCCAGCAATTCCCCGCGTTCTTGAATCAGTTTGCAGATGGCAGGCAAGGGAACCAAAGGAATCGCGTCGCGGATTTGGCCCATCAAGGCGCGGGCAAGATCTGTCATGACATCCCGGTCGTGATCTGATCGGAAGTCCTGCAAAGAAATCGGCTGACCATACCGGACCGAGGCCAAGCCAAATCGCGTGTATCGCCCGATCAGCTTTCGCCCAATCTGTTTCATGATCCAACCGGTGATCACCCCGATCCGGGCGCGAAAGCGCCGATCGCTTCCGAGGGCCGCTTTGGTCAGGATCGTATCCTCCAACACCCGGTCATAATTCAGGGCCACTGGAACAAAGACGACGTCTTTCCCTTCTGGACTGGTGCCATCCAGAATATATTTCAAAAGCCCCAGCTTCGGCCGCCCCAATGCTCCGGTCAGGCTTAGCCCCCCCTCTGGGAACATGGCCTGTGTCACCCCGGCTTCGGTTGCATGTCGCACGTAGCAGGCCAGCACCTGACGATAGAGTTCACTGCCCGATCTGCGCCGAATAAAGTAAGCCCCCATCGCCCGAATCAACCGGCTAAGAGGCCAGACCCGCGCCCACTCACCGACGGCATATGACAGTGCAGAGTGCTGAGCCGCCAGGTAGGTCACCAGAACATAGTCCATATTGCTTCGGTGATTCATCACGAACACAACGGTCGCGTCTGGATCAATGTTCTTGATGGCCTCTTCGTCCTGATAGCTAAGGCGCACATCATAGAATGCGTTGCTCAGCATCCGCGCCAATCTGATTGCAAAGCTGAAATAGGCAACTGCGGAAAAGGATGGCACGATCTCACGCGCATATTTTCGCGCCTGCTCGAACGCGACCGCCTCGGGGACACCTGTTTCGCGTGAATGATCCTGCACCGCCTGCCCCACCTGAGGATCGTAGATCAGGCGCTGAATCATGTCATGACGTTCAGCCAGCTTGAACGGTTGGATCGGTCGTTGAAGCCGTTCGTTCAGGCGTTTGACCGCGCGCTCCAGTCGACGTCGAAAGAACCACCTCACGGATGGGAACAGGAAATGCGATGCCAACGTGACCGCGGCAAACACCAGGATCAGCAAAAAAAGCCAAAGCGGAAGCTCAACGGTCTGAGTCATGCGCGCACCCTGCCAGCAAACGTTGCGTCCTACAATCAGAACAAGCCAGAATGCCGCGTCGCAGCGAATTGACATATCCCGAAAATTGCGCTTTAGAACCCATGGACGTAATTTTCTTACCCACCTGAGATACGAGGCACGTTATGACGCAGACGCAGAAAGATCGCCCCTGGCTCATCCGAACCTATGCCGGTCATTCCACCGCCAAGGCATCAAACGCACTGTATCGTGGGAACCTTGCCAAGGGTCAAACCGGGCTTTCTGTGGCCTTCGATCTGCCGACGCAAACCGGTTACGACAGCGACCATACCCTGGCACGCGGCGAGGTTGGCAAGGTGGGTGTGCCGATCAGTCATCTGGGCGACATGCGGGTTCTGTTCGACCAGATTCCGCTGGAACAGATGAACACCTCGATGACCATCAACGCGACCGCTCCTTGGTTGCTGGCGCTGTATATTGCAGTCGCCGAAGAACAGGGCGCGGATGTCTCGAAACTGCAAGGGACCGTTCAGAACGACCTGATCAAGGAATACCTGAGCCGCGGCACTTATGTATGCCCGCCCAAGCCCTCGCTCAAGATGATCGCGGATGTGGCCGAGTATTGCTATTCCAATGTGCCAAAATGGAACCCGATGAATGTGTGTTCCTATCACCTGCAAGAAGCGGGCGCGACACCTGAACAAGAGCTGGCCTATGCGTTGGCAACCGCAATCGCCGTTCTGGACGAATTGCGCCCGCGCGTACCGGCCGAGGATTTCCCGGCGCTCTGTGGTCGGATTTCGTTCTTCGTGAACGCAGGCATCCGGTTTGTGACCGAGATGTGTAAGATGCGCGCCTTTGTCGACCTGTGGGATGAGATTCTGCAGGACCGCTACGGCGTCGAAAATCCAAAGTTCCGCCGCTTCCGGTATGGCGTGCAGGTGAACTCTTTGGGTCTGACGGAGCAGCAGCCTGAAAACAACGTCTATCGTATTCTGATCGAGATGCTGGCTGTGACCCTGTCCAAGAAAGCCCGTGCCCGTGCCGTGCAATTGCCTGCGTGGAACGAGGCATTGGGCCTGCCCCGCCCTTGGGATCAGCAATGGTCCATGCGGATGCAGCAGATTCTGGCCTATGAAACCGACCTGCTGGAATATGACGACCTGTTCGAAGGCAATCCCGCCGTGGATGCCAAGGTCGAAGAGTTGAAAGAAGGGGCGCGCGCCGAACTGGCCAACCTGGATTCGATGGGCGGCGCGGTCGCGTCGATCGAATACATGAAGTCCCGCCTCGTCGATTCGAACGCCGAACGCCTGAACCGGATTGAGCGGAACGAAACCGTTGTGGTCGGTGTGAACAAATGGACTGACGGCGAAGCTTCGCCCCTTCAGACCGAGGATGGCGGCATCATGGTTGTCGATCCGGCGGTCGAACAGGAGCAGATCGACCGCCTGAACGAATGGCGCACTCAACGTGACGAGGCGGCAGTAACCGCGGCACTGGCTGCACTCCGCAACGCGGCACAGACGGGCGCCAACGTCATGGAGCCGTCGATTGCCGCAGCAAAAGCAGGTGTAACCACAGGTGAGTGGGCGGAAGAAATGCGCAAGGTCTACGGCACCTATCGCGGCCCGACAGGGGTTTCAGGGTCTGTGTCCAACAAGACCGAGGGGCTGGACGACCTGCGTGCCGCCGTTGACGCGGTTAGTGATCAATTGGGACGCCGCCTGAAGTTCCTAGTTGGTAAACCCGGGCTGGACGGCCATTCCAACGGGGCCGAACAAATCGCCTTCCGGGCACGCGATTGCGGCATGGATATCAGCTATGAAGGTATTCGCCTGACACCCGAGGAAATCGTGGCTGCTGCATCAGAAGACAAGGCACACGTCATTGGATTGTCGATCTTGTCTGGCAGCCACATCCCGTTAGTTCAGGACGTCATGACCCGACTGCAAGAGGCTGGTCTGACGGATATCCCTGTTGTCGTCGGCGGGATCATTCCTGATGAAGATGCAGCAAAACTGAAAACTATGGGCGTCGCGAAAATCTACACGCCAAAGAATTTCGAGCTGAATACGATAATGGGCGACATTATCACTCTGGCTGATCCGCAGAATTTGGCAGCAGAATAGCCGACCCTCTCGTTTCTTTTATCGGTATGCCTATTCCCTTTGGTAAAGGGGATAGGTAAAACCCATGCCTGCACTTAAAGTGAGCCTTAAGGGAGGCTGCCCATTCGGGCATGGCATGGAGAATAATAATGACAATTGATCTCGAGGTTATGTCGCGCAAGGAGCTAATTAAACTGCGTGATAAAATCGAAAAGGCGCTTAAAAAGGCGGAAATACGGGAACGGCAAGAAGCATTGAAAGCCGCTGAACAGGCCGCTGCTCAATACGGGTTCTCTTTGTCTGAATTGGCTGCAGACGGCGCTGGGTCGGGAAAAGGGTTTAAGGCCAAGGCCAAGTACCGCAACCCCGCAGACCCCTCACAAACCTGGTCTGGTCGGGGACGCAAGCCGCAATGGATACACGACGCGCTTAAGTCTGGTGCAAGTATCTCGGATCTGGAAATCTGATTGGAATAAAAAACAAATGACGATTCATATTGGCGCTGAAAAAGGCGAAATCGCAGAAACTGTTTTATTGCCGGGTGATCCCTATCGGGCAAAATGGGCGGCGGAAACATTTTTGGATGACGCGAAACAAGTCAATAATGTGCGCGGCATGCTGGGATTTACCGGAACCTGGAAAGGAAACCCCGTTTCCATTCAAGGTAGCGGAATGGGAATGCCGTCATTGTCGATCTACGCGAACGAATTAATTCGCGACTTTGGCGCAAAAACGCTGATCCGGATCGGATCGTGTGGGGGAATGCAAGATAGTGTCAATGTCCGCGATGTCATTCTGGCAATGACTTCGACAACACTAAGCACCCCGTCGCGTGGCATCATGAAGGAACTCAACTTTGCGCCTTGCGCGGATTGGGGTCTGCTGCAAGCAGCAGCTCAAGCGGCCGAGGCCAGCGGCACTCCGACCCACATCGGGGGAATCTACTCCTCGGACGTGTTCTATGATGAACGGCCCGACCTGAACGAACAGATGGTCCGTCACGGAATTCTTGGCGTCGAAATGGAAGCAGCCGAGCTTTACATTCTGGCCGCACGGCACAAGTGCCGGGCTCTGGCCGTTCTGACCGTATCCGATCACCTGCTAACCGGTGAGGCTCTGCCCGCATCCGAACGGGAAAGCAGCTTTGGCGACATGGTTGAAATCGCTCTGCGTGCGGCGTTCCCAAATGCCGCCTAAACAGGACGGGACGATCAGAGTATCCTTTTGAGATTACTTCCTTAGGCAGGTTTTAGGGCTATCAGCCCCAACCTGTTGCGCCCCGCAATAGGCGCAAATCCAGACACCCTCCTTACGGTGCTGACGCCAGCGGCAGTCACGTGTCAAAGACGATGTTCGTGACCGCCAGATGAAATACGCAAAAACGCCAGCGGCCAGCAAAAGCAATAGAATGGGCATGCTTATGCATTACCCATTCCTTTAATGCGTTCAAGCGGCGTTCGCATATTCGAACAAGTCTGGTTCATGGGTGTCAGACGCAACAGGTTCCGGCGTGTAATAGGCCCAAGCCTGTTCCAGTGCCTCAAGCGCTTCGTCTGCTTTGGTTTTTTTTTGGTTTTGATCCCGCATCGGAGCGATCCCTTTTACAGTTGAATCACTCCTCCCTGCGCACAAGATAGTGCCAAGCAGGGAAGGCTGCATCGCATTGTTTTGCAACCTCGCCATGCGCTTGCCGCAATGCGGCAAGCACTGATTTTGCGCGCACCTTAAACTGCGCGTTCGACCATCATCTTCTTGATCTCGGCAATCGCCTTGGCCGGGTTCAGACCTTTAGGGCAGGTCTTGGCGCAGTTCATGATCGTGTGGCAGCGGTACAGCTTGAACGGATCTTCCAGCTCATCCAAACGCTCACCGGTCGCCTCATCACGGCTGTCGATGATCCAGCGATAGGCATGCAGCAATGCTGCAGGGCCAAGGTAACGGTCGCCGTTCCACCAGTAGCTGGGGCATGAGGTCGAGCAACTTGCGCACATCACGCACTCATACAGACCATCCAGCTTTTTGCGGTCTTCGATGGACTGCTTCCATTCTTTCGCGGGCCGGTTGGTCTTGGTTTCCAGCCACGGCATGATGGACGCGTGTTGCGCATAGAAATGGGTCAGATCGGGGATCAGGTCCTTGACAACCGGCATATGCGGCAGCGGATAGATTTTCACGTCGCCCTTGATCTCATCCATGCCATAGATACAGGCCAGCGTGTTGATCCCGTCGATATTCATCGCGCACGACCCGCAAATCCCTTCGCGGCAGGACCGGCGGAAGGTCAGCGTGGGATCAATCTCGTTCTTGATCTTGATCAGCGCGTCCAGAACCATCGGGCCGCAGCTATCCATATCAACGAAATACGTATCGACACGCGGGTTCTGCCCGTCATCCGGGTTCCAGCGATAAATCTGGAACTTGCGCACATTGGTTGCGCCTTCGGGCTTTGGCCATGTCTTACCGGTGGTGATCCGGGAATTCTTGGGGAGGGTCAGTTGTACCATAAGTTCCTCTCCTTAGAACGTCCGCGCCTTGGGCGCGATTTTCTTCAGGCTGATGCCGCCTTCATCCTCGGTGGTCAGAGGATCGACGATAACGGGGCGATAGCTGAGTTCGACCTTATTTCCTTCAACCCGGCTGACCGTGTGAACGCGCCAGTTTTCGTCGTCACGCTCGGTGAAGTCCTCATGCGCGTGGGCACCGCGGGATTCCTTGCGCGCCTCGGCCCCAACAATAGTGGCAAGCGCGCTTGGCATCAGGTTGGTGAGTTCCAGCGTTTCCATCAGATCGCTGTTCCAAACCAACGAGCGGTCGGTAACTTTAAGGTCATCCATCTTGGCGGCAATCGCCGTCATCTTCTCGACGCCTTCGGCCATTGTCTTGGCGGTCCGGAACACGGCTGCGTCGGCCTGCATGGTTTTCTGCATCTCAAGCCGCAGGTCAGCCGTTGGGATAGACCCGCTAGCGTTGCGAACAGCATCAAACCGGTCAAATGCCTTATCGACCGAAGCTTGGTTCAGCACCGGGTTCGGCGCGTCGGCATCGACAACCTTACCCGCCCGGATCGCAGCCGCGCGACCAAACACCACGAGGTCGATCAGAGAGTTAGACCCCAGACGGTTCGCACCGTGGACCGAGGCACATCCGGCCTCACCCACGGCCATCAGACCCGGCACAACTGCGGTCGGATCTTCGGCAGTCGGGTTCAGAACCTCGCCCCAATAGTTTGTGGGGATACCGCCCATGTTGTAGTGGACAGTCGGCAGAACCGGGATCGGCTCTTTGGTGACATCGACACCCGCAAAAACGCGGGCCGACTCCGAGATACCCGGCAGGCGTTCGGCCAGCGCTTCGGCTGGCAGGTGGCTGAGGTTCAGGTGAATGTGGTCGCCATTGTCGCCATGGCCACGCCCCTCGCGGATCTCCATCGTCATCGAACGGCTGACATAATCGCGCGGCGCAAGGTCTTTATACTGGGGCGCATAACGCTCCATGAACCGTTCGCCTTCCGAGTTGGTCAGGTATCCGCCCTCACCCCGTGCGCCTTCGGTGATCAAACAGCCTGAGCCGTAGATGCCAGTCGGGTGGAACTGCACGAATTCCATATCCTGCAGGGCCAGGCCCGCACGTGCCACCATGCCACCACCGTCACCGGTGCAGGTATGGGCCGATGTTGCGCTGAAATAGGCGCGGCCATAGCCGCCGGTCGCCAGCACCACCATCTTGGCGTTGAAGACATGCATCGTGCCATCGTCCAGCTTCCAGCAGACGACGCCCTGACATTGCCCGTCATCGGACATCACAAGGTCGATGGCGAAATATTCAATATAGAACTCGGCATTGTTCTTCAGCGATTGACCATAGAGCGTGTGCAGGATCGCGTGACCGGTCCGGTCGGCGGCGGCACAGGTCCGCTGCACGGCGGGGCCTTCGCCGAATTCCGTAGTATGACCACCGAACGGGCGCTGATAAATCTTGCCCTCTTCGGTGCGGCTGAATGGAACGCCGTAATGTTCCAGTTCGTACACCGCCTTTGGTGCCTCACGCGCCAAATACTCCATCGCGTCGGTGTCACCCAACCAGTCCGAGCCCTTGACGGTGTCATACATGTGCCACTGCCAATGGTCTGGTCCCATGTTTGACAGGGATGCAGCAATACCGCCCTGCGCCGCAACCGTGTGCGAGCGGGTCGGGAAAACCTTGGTGACACAAGCCGTGCGCAGGCCTTGCTCGGCCATGCCCAGAGTGGCGCGCAAACCGGCGCCGCCGGCGCCGACAACAACCACGTCATAGTCGTGTGTTTCGTATTCGTATGCAGCTGTCATTTGTTTTTATCCCTACCGCGCCTTAAAGCGCCAGCTTCACAAGGGCAAAAAGCCCCGCAGCAATCAAAGTGTATCCAAAAGCTGCAACTGCCATCAGGCTCAGCTTTTCTGCGACGCCGTGCACATAGTCCTCAATCGCCACCTGTGCCTCGCGGACCAGGTGAATAATAACGACGACCAGCGTCAGCCCAGTTATGATCGCCGGGAACGGACGGCTGTAATAGGCAAGAACCTCTTCGTAGGTTCCGCCCAGCCCGTTCGCGAAAGTGAACACAAATAGTGGAACAAGGAAAACCAGTGCCGTCGAACTGGCCATCATTTGCCAGTGATGATGTGTCCCCTGCCGGCCTGCACCTGTGCCCTGCGCACGTTTACGGTCTGTCAGATAACTCATGGTGTCCCCCTTAGACCGCAATCGCTGTTATGAACGAAAGAACGGTGGCCAGCACCAACATGCCGATCCCCAGCTTTTCCGAGATGTTGACGTCCACGCAATACCCCAGATCCCAGATCACGTGGCGCAACCGCCCGAGCATGTGATAAAAAATCGCCCAGGTCGCGCCAAACATGACCAGATCGCCCAACCAGCTTCTCATCAAGCTATCAATAAAGTTGAACGCGGACTCTGACGTTGCGGCTGCCAGCAGCCACCACACAACGAAGAATGACATCGCCAAGGCTGCGATTCCGGTGATCCGCACCAGAATAGAGGTCGCTGAGGTCAACTGCGGGCGATAAATCGTAAGATGTGGTGAAAGAGGGCGATTGCCCCGATTTACATCGGCCATGTCGGATTGGCTCCTTTTCGGTTGCTTCCGAAGGTTTTACTGTTTTTTGCAAGTCTGTCACGCGCTGCAACTGCAAAAAAGCTCATATTTGGCGCAAAATGGTGGATATTTTGAAATTGTGATCACACAAAATAATGACGTGATCACAAATGAAATCACAGCTTTCAGATGTTAGCGCCTTCACCTCCGAATCTGACCCAAAGCTATTCCAGCCCGGCGGTTTGCTGTGTCACTTCGCGCAGCAGTTTCTTACGAATTCGTTCGGGGTAATCTTCGAAACCGGCGGCAGAAACGACGAATGCGCCTTCGCCAACAATAACATTCTCAAAGAAATATGCGGTCAGGTCCGGTTCGGTTTCCTCGATGGCAATCGCGTTCACAGTCACGCCCCGGCTGCGCAAAACGCCATGAATTTCCGTCGGTTCAACCCCTTCATTTGAAATTCCGTCGCCCGAGATGTCAATCAAGTGCCTTTTGCATTCAGAAACCGTATTGAAACTGGTTAGGGTCATTTCCAGTGCTTCGCCTATCGCCGTTGAGAAGTTGCGCCACACACGCGGGTCCGATGCCACTTGTCCAGCAAAGGCGTCCAGCGTTTCGAAACTGTCAATTCGCGTCCATGGTATCGTCACTTTCTGACGCGATGCGCCAGTCCACTGCACCAGCAATAGGCGCGCGTCACCGCGCACCAATGCCTCGGACACAATGGGATCACGCAACCCGGCCGCAAGGCCGTCCATCTGGATACGGTACTCGGTGGAATCAACAGACCCCGAAACGTCCACAGCCAAAGCTAAGGCCAGATCACAAGCCAAAGCAGGTGGGGTCAGGCAGACAAAAACAGCAATCGAGCGAAACACGAGCATGACCGCAGCCTAGCACGTTTGGGAAAGGCTGCGATCACATGAATGTGGGCAGGCTGATCAGATGGGCATCAGGGCCCAATAGTCTAGATCAAGCAGGATGTTCGGCATGTACCGGCCATCTTCGTTCTTAAGCTCAAAAGGCTCCCCACCTTTGGTCGCCACCAATCGCAAACGGATCGCCCCAACTCCGGGAACATCTGTCTCGGCCTTGTCCAGAACCTCGGACCACGCCTTGATCGTATCGCCAGCGAAGCACGGGTTGGCGTGTGCACCGCCGTTCAGGCCAACCACCATCTGTGCATTGGCTAAACCGTTGAACGACAGCGTCCGCGCCATCGAGATCACGTGTCCGCCATAGATCAACCGCCCTTCGGGTCGAAAGGTCAGGTCAAAATGCACCTTGGCAGTGTTCTGCCACAGACGCGTGGCCAGCATATGCTCGGCCTCTTCCACGGTCACACCATCCACGTGGTCAATCTTTTCGCCGATCTCATAATCGCCCCAGCGATGCGCCTCACCCGCTAGGGCGAAATCGTAGTTCGAGAAATCCAATCCCTGCGGGATGACCAGATCGCCCGGCTCCAGCGCCTTTTTCAGTTGCGGCACAACCGCTTCGGGCGCTGGGGAGGACAGGTCCGATTTGCGCACCATCACCCAGCGGACATATTCCATGACCGCCTCGTCGCGCTGGTTCAGACCACGGGTGCGCACGTAAACCACCCCGGTCTTGCCATTCGAGTTCTGCTTAACCCCGATTACCTCGGATTCCGACCGCAGCGTGTCCCCGGGATAGACCGGCTTCAGCCAGCGCCCCTCGGCATAACCCAGATTGGCCACCGCGTTCAGCGAGACATCCGGCACGGTCTTGCCAAACACCACGTGAAACGCCGCCATGTCGTCCAACGGGCTTTGCGGCAGGCCCGAGGCCCGGGCGAACTCATCCGAGGAATACAGCGCATGGCGCGCCGGATACAGCGCGTGATACAACGCACGTTCGCCATCGATCACGGTGCGCGGTACCGCGTGCTGCAGCACCTGCCCGACGGAATAATCCTCGAAAAAGCGGCCCGGATTGGTTTTTGCCATTATTGCTGTCCCAGTTTCATGTCAGAAGAATAATCTGCCGCGACCTCTTTGGTCACAGCCTGCGCACAGCGCATCACGTTATTGGCGGTGTCAAAGGCATAGGACGGGTCGCCATACAGTTCCCAGCCTTTGGCCAGCGCGTCGGACACTTTGTGGCAAAAGGCCGAGGTGTCCTCTTCCGTCAGCAGACGATAAAGTTTTGCCATCCTCAGCCCCTTATGATCCGAACGGCGACGGGCCAACCAACCCGTGAATATAGCCGATCACGCCCAGCAGCACGATTGAGGCCACAAAGAACATCGCATCCTTGCCATAGGTGCCGGGCTCACCAGGGGTCCAGTCGGGTTCGGCCCGGTTGATCATAACCACCTCGACCAACGCCCACAGGAACAGCCCGCCAAACAGGATGATCGAGGCTAGATCGCCATTGACCAGCAAATGCGCAAATGCCCAAGCGCGGAAGCCTGCCAGTTGCGGGTGGCGCATCTTGTTCAGCAGACGGCCTTTTTTCCCAGCGGGGCTCATCATGAAGATGGCGATCAACACCAACAGATTGTTGATGTGAACCATGAAAGTCGGCGGTGCCCAGACATAGATGAAATCGGTCATGCGATAACCGAAGATCATCAGCAAGATCGCCGCCACCAGCGCTAGCGCCACCGCGCCTTTGCCGCCATTGCCCATCGCCGCGCGTTGCGCTGGCATCACACGTTTGAACAGATGCGCGGCCCACCAAAGCGCCACACCAAGGATCAGAAGAACAAAGCCCATGCTGGCTTACCCCGCTTGCAAAGCTGAAATCGCCTCTGCTTTTGCCAGAATTTCGCGGGCGGTTGCAACGTGCAGGTTTTCCACGATCTTGCCATCCACGACAGCAACGCCCTGCCCTTGTGCTTCGACCTCTTCAAAGGCGGCAATCTGACGTTGCGCCAGGTCAATTTCGGCGTCCGACGGGGCGAAGGCCGCGTTCGTTATCTCGACCTGAGCGGGGTGGATCAGGGTCTTGCCGTCAAAGCCCATGTCACGGCCCTGCGTGCATTCTGCGGCCAGACCTTCGTCATCCTTGAAAGCGTTATAGACGCCATCCACGATGATCAGCCCCTCGGCCTTGGCGGCCAGCAGACACAGGCCCAGCGACGTCATCAGCGGCAGGCGGTCGGGGCGGAACCGGGTCTGCAATTCCTTGGCCAGGTCGTTGGTTCCCATAACAAAGCCCGCCATCAGCGGATGCGCGGCGATCTCGGCGGCGTTCAGCATTCCGCGCGGGGTCTCCATCATCGCCCAGATCGGGATATCGCCAGTGATCGCGGCCAGCGCGTCCACATCAGCGGCCGAGTTCACCTTGGGCAGCAGAACCACATCGGCGTCCATGTCCCGCACGGCCTCGGCATCGGCGCGGCCCCATTCGGTGTCCAGTCCGTTGATCCGCACAATCTTAACCCGCGCGCCATATCCACCCGCGGCCAAAGCGACCTTGAGCGTTTCCCGCGCGTTGTCTTTTTCGTCGGCGGCGACGGCATCTTCCAGATCAAAGATAATCGCGTCGACCGGCAAGGTGCGCGCCTTGTCCAGCGCCCGATCTTTCGAGCCGGGGATATACAGAACAGAACGATAGGGGCGCTGACGGGGGTCCATTGGCCTCTCCCTTGTGAAATAAAATTGCGCGGAATGGGGCATTTTTTGTCGGAAAGTTCAAGGACAAAATCGCCGCGTTGCAGCATTCGCGACGCAACGTGCGTCGGTTTAACCAGATTTCGGCACGTCACTTGCACCCTTTTGGACAGATGGAATCGAAAGGGTGCAAGGATGCAGAATACGCTGTTCAAGATGACGATGGGGCTGGGCATCATGGTTCTGGCCGCCGTTCAGGTGCAGGCACAAACCTGCGCGCCCCGCGAGGAGATCATAAAGCGACTGGCTGAAACCTATGGCGAGACCCGACAGGGTATTGGCATCGCGCGACAAGGTGCGGTGGTGGAGGTCTATGCCTCGACCGCAAGCGGTAGTTGGACGATTACAGTGACGTACCGGACGGGATGACCTGCCTGATCGCGTCCGGTCAGTCCTACGAGGACACGGCCGAGGCACTGCCGCCCAACGTCTAAGTCAGTGCATCCCAGATCAGCTTGCTTCCCGTCAGAGTCAGCAGGACATAGGCGATGCCAAAGAATAAGCGTTCGGACATCATAAAATGTGCCCGGACACCCAACCACGCGCCAAGAATGGCGAAGGGGGCCAGCAGCAAGTCCGCCAGCGCCGTGTGCCACGTAAACAGGCCCAGATAAGCGAAGGGCACGAATTTCACCGCGTTGATGACCCAGAAGACCAGCACGGTGCTGGCTTGAAACTCGGTCTTCGTCAAGCGTTGCGACAGCAGGTACACGGCGGCAGGCGGACCGCCAGCATGGCTGACAAAACTGGTGAACCCGGCCACCAACCCTGCAAACAGCCCGGCCGACGGCGGAAGACGGTTGGCAAAACCGCGAATCCAGCCCCTGCTTTGCGCCACATGCCAAATCACGAACCCGACCGAGATCCCTCCGATCAGCAGGCGAAGCAAGTCGTCGTCGGTGGCACGATAGAGCCACGCGCCCAGCGCGACACCCGGCACAGCCCCCAGAATCAACAGGCGCGAATCCGGCCAGCTCCACCGTTTCCAATAGGGTTTCAGGGTGGCAACGTCGATCACCATCAGAATCGGCAACATCAACGCCAGCGCCTGTCCGGGCGTCAGGATCAACGCCAGAATCGACGAGGACGCAAAGGCCACGCCCGACCCGAACCCTCCCTTGGAAATGCCTGCAAAGATCACGGCAGGGATAGCCACGGCAAAGAACATCAAGTCCAGTTCGAACATTCAGCATTCCAGAAAAGCAAGAATTCACGCCCCTTGGACGCTAGGAAAATCGGTATGCGGTTGTATGCCACGCAGCAGAACACTTGCACAAATCCGTTTTACCGACTAGCACAACCGCGATTTCAAAACCCATCGGAGATATTCCAAATGGCCAGACCCAAGATCGCGCTGATCGGCGCAGGTCAGATCGGCGGCACGCTCGCCCACCTCGCTGCAATGAAAGAACTGGGTGATGTCGTCCTGTTTGACATCGCCGAAGGCACACCGGAAGGCAAGGCGCTGGACATCGCTGAATCCGGCCCCTCCGAAGGGTTCGACGCCAAGCTGAAAGGCACCCAGTCCTATGAGGACATCGCTGGCGCCGACGTCTGCATCGTCACCGCCGGTGTTCCCCGCAAACCGGGCATGAGCCGCGACGACCTGCTGGGCATCAACCTGAAGGTCATGAAGTCCGTGGGTGAAGGCATCGCCGCCAATGCGCCCGATGCGTTCGTCATCTGCATCACCAACCCATTGGACGCGATGGTCTGGGCGCTGCGCGAATTCTCGGGCCTGCCCCACAACAAGGTCTGCGGCATGGCAGGCGTTCTGGACTCGGGCCGTTTTGCGCATTTCCTGTCGGAAGAGTTCAACGTGTCCATGCGCGACGTCACAGCATTTGTTCTGGGCGGCCACGGCGACACGATGGTTCCGTCGGTGCGCTATTCGACCGTTGCTGGTATCCCGCTGCCCGATCTGGTTGAAATGGGCTGGACCACACAAGAGAAACTGGACGCCATCGTTCAGCGTACCCGTGACGGTGGCGCCGAAATCGTTGGCCTGCTGAAAACCGGCTCGGCCTTCTATGCTCCGGCAACATCGGCGATCGAAATGGCCGAAGCCTACCTGAAAGACCAGAAGCGCGTCCTGCCCTGTGCCGCCTATTGCAACGGCGAACTGGGCGTTGACGGCATGTATGTAGGCGTCCCCACCGTGATCGGCGCGGGCGGCATCGAGCGTGTTGTCGACATCAAACTCAACGAAGAAGAGCAAGCCGGTTTCGATAACTCGGTCAACGCTGTGAAGGGCCTGATCGAGGCATGTAAGGGCATCGACAGCTCTCTGGCCTAATTTCGGCCGTTTCGACATTCCAAACCGGCCCACAAGTTGGGCCGGTTTTCTTTTGTACTGGCCTCTTGATCCGCAATACTTGCGGGAAGAGTATTAGCGCAAACACCTCAAACACCCTTTTTGAATGTGTTTTCAAAGGCGCGAAACGATTTATCGAATCATAAATTTAACTTCCGTCATTTTGTGATCACACCCCAAAAAAGTGTGATCACAAACAGTAAAAATCTCTGTGAAAAAGGGCTTTGAAAACAAAAAAACCTTTAAATTTACCCTTCGGACATTTCTATAACGAAGTAATCGTAGTCAAACGGGACAGTTTCGATGAACATTCACGAATATCAGGCCAAGGCTCTTCTTCGCAGCTATGGCGCTCCGGTCTCTGAAGGTCGCGCGGTTCTGCGCGCCGAGGAAGCCAAAACCGCAGCCGGTGAACTGGACGGCCCCTTGTGGGTTGTAAAGGCCCAAATCCACGCGGGTGGCCGCGGCAAGGGCTCGTTCAAAGAGGCTGACGCCGGTGAAAAAGGCGGTGTCCGTCTGACCAAGTCGGTGGAAGAAGCCGCCGAAGAAGCCAAAAAGATGCTGGGCCGCACGCTGGTCACACATCAGACCGGCCCCGCAGGCAAGCAGGTCAATCGCATCTATATCGAGGCTGGTTCCGGCATCGAACGCGAACTGTATCTGGCCCTTCTGGTGGATCGCCAAACCAGCCGCATCTCGTTCGTCTGTTCGACCGAAGGCGGCATGGATATCGAAGAAGTGGCCGAGTCCACGCCTGAGAAAATTCTGTCCTTCTCGGTGGACCCTGTGACAGGCTATCAGGCCTATCACGGCCGCCGCATCGCCTTCTCGCTGGGTCTGGAAGGCGCGCAGGTCAAGCAATGCGTCAAGCTGATGGGTCAACTGTACCAAGCCTTCGTTGAGAAGGACATGGAGATGCTGGAGATCAACCCGCTGATCGTGGCCGAAGGCGGCGACCTCAAGGTACTGGACGCCAAGCTGGGCTTTGACGGCAACGCGGTTTACCGCCACCCCGACATCGCCGAGTTGCGCGACGAGACCGAGGAAGACCCCAAGGAACTCGAAGCCTCCAAGTACGACCTGAACTACATTGCGCTGGACGGCGAGATCGGCTGCATGGTCAACGGTGCCGGGCTTGCGATGGCGACCATGGACATCATCAAGCTGTATGGGGCTGAGCCTGCCAACTTCCTCGACGTGGGCGGCGGTGCGACCAAAGAGAAAGTCACTGAGGCGTTCAAGATCATCACCTCGGACGAAAACGTCAAAGGCATTCTGGTCAACATCTTCGGCGGCATCATGCGCTGTGACGTCATCGCCGAAGGCGTGGTCGCCGCGGTGAAAGAGGTCGGCCTGAAGGTTCCGCTGGTCGTGCGTCTGGAAGGCACGAATGTCGAGAAAGGCAAAGAGATCATCAACACCTCTGGTCTGGACGTGATCGCGGCGGACAACCTGAAAGACGGTGCCGAGAAGATCGTGAAGGCGGTAAAAGGCTGATTGTCATCCCGTAAGGCGGGCTTCAGCCCGCCTTTCCCAAGATTTTGGCGGGCCAAAACCCGCCCTACAAAGGAGAACGCCAGATGGCAGTCCTCATCGACAAAAATACCAAAGTGATCTGTCAGGGCTTTACCGGCTCGCAGGGCACATTCCACAGCGAACAGGCCATTGCTTATGGCACCAAGATGGTCGGCGGTGTAACCCCCGGCAAAGGCGGGATGACCCATCTTGACCTGCCCGTGTTTAACTCGGTCCACGAGGCCAAGCATGTGACCGAAGCCAACGCCAGCGTGATCTATGTGCCGCCGCCTTTCGCGGCTGACTCGATCCTCGAAGCGATTGACGCCGAGATGGAGGTGATCGTCTGCATCACCGAAGGCATCCCGGTTCTGGACATGATGAAGGTGAAGCGCGCGCTGGAAGGCTCGAAATCGCGCCTAATCGGCCCGAACTGCCCCGGTGTCATTACGCCCGACGCCTGCAAAATCGGCATCATGCCCGGCCACATCCACAAGCGCGGCTCGGTCGGCGTTGTGTCGCGTTCCGGCACCCTGACCTATGAGGCCGTCAAGCAGACCACCGATGTGGGTCTAGGCCAGTCCACCTGTGTGGGCATCGGCGGCGATCCGATCAAAGGGACCGAGCATATCGACGTGCTGGAATGGTTCCTGGCGGACGACGAAACCCACTCGATCATCATGATCGGTGAGATCGGTGGCTCGGCCGAGGAAGAAGCCGCACAGTTCCTGGCGGATGAGGCCAAGAAGGGCCGCAAAAAGCCGGTTGCCGGTTTCATCGCAGGCCGCACAGCCCCTCCGGGCCGCCGTATGGGCCACGCGGGCGCGATCGTCGCCGGCGGCAAAGGCGGTGCCGAAGACAAGATCGAAGCCATGCGCTCGGCCGGTATCGTTGTGGCAGAAAGCCCCGCGACGCTGGGTGAGGCCGTGCTGGAAGCGATTGGTTAAAGCGGCGGCTTAGCCGTCTACTTTGGGAGGAACGGAAAACATGACCTTTGGTGAGGCTGTCAAAACGTGTTTCTCAAAGTTCTTAACATTCTCGGGCCGCGCCTCGCGGCCCGAGTACTGGTTCTTTTTCCTGTTTATCGTGATCTGGAATATCATCGCCGGGATTATTGACTGGCAGTTTTTCACTCAGGTCACCACGACGGAAACGGACACGACGAAATCCGTCACCGCCACATCAAGCCAACCGGTACAGTCGATCGTCGGCGTAATCGTCTTTTTCCCGCATCTCGCGGTCGCATGGCGCCGGATGCATGACACCGGGCGCAGCGGGCTTTATGCGCTGCTGCCGATCCTGCTGATCCTCGGAGCCGCCGCAGTTCTGATTTTCGGAATTGGTCTGGCGTCCAGTTTCCAGCACGGTGGCAATCTGGACATCCTGTTTACCCGCGCCACTTTGCTGGTCGTCATTCCGACGCTTCTGGTTCTGGTGGTGTCGCCTCTCCTGGTGCTGTGGTGGCTGACCCGCCCCAGTCAGCCGGGCACAAATCAATACGGTCCCAACCCATATGAGGTAACCCAATGACCGAACACTCGCCCAACTCTGCCTTTCATGCCTCAAGCTTTATGCAAGGGCATAATGCCGAATACCTAGAGCAGCTTTATGCTCAGTACACAAAAGACCCCGGCGCGGTAGACGCGGCCTGGGCCGAGTTTTTCAAGGCCATGGGCGACGCGACGCCGGACGTCCAGAAAGAAGCCGAAGGGCCATCATGGGCGCGAACCGACTGGCCGCCGATGCCAGCGGATGATCTGACCGGGGCGCTCACTGGGGAATGGGCCGAGATTGACGCCAAGGCGGCGGGAAAAAAGATCAAGGACAAGGCGGCAGACAAAGGCGTTGAGGTCAGCGACGACCAGATCAAGCGCGCCGTTCTGGACAGTCTGCGGGCGCTGATGCTGATCCGGGCCTATCGCATCCGGGGCCATCTGGCCGCCAATCTGGATCCGCTGGGGATGCGGGCGGCCAGCACCCATCCTGAACTGGACCCCAAGACTTATGGGTTCACCGAGGCCGACATGGACCGGCCGATCTTTATCGACAACGTGCTGGGTCTGCAGATGGCCTCGATGCGGCAGATCGTCGATATCGTGAAGCGGACCTATTGCGGCACCTTCGCGCTGCAATACATGCATATCTCCGACCCTGAACAGGCCGCGTGGCTGAAGGAACGGATCGAAGGATACGGCAAGGAAATCGCGTTTACCAAGGAAGGCCGCAAGGCGATCCTGAACAAGATGGTCGAGGCCGAGGGCTTCGAGAAATTCCTGCACGTCAAATACATGGGTACCAAACGGTTCGGTCTGGACGGGGGTGAGGCCCTGATCCCCGCGATGGAGCAGATCATCAAGCGTGGCGGTGCCTTGGGCGTCAAGGAAATCGTCATCGGGATGCCGCACCGTGGCCGTCTGAACATTCTGGCCAACGTGATGCGCAAGCCCTATCGCGCGATCTTCAACGAATTTCAGGGCGGCAGCTTCAAGCCCGAGGACGTGGATGGCTCGGGCGATGTGAAATACCACCTCGGTGCTTCTAGCGACCGTGAATTTGACGGCAACAGCGTGCACCTGTCGCTGACCGCCAACCCCAGCCATCTTGAGGCAGTGAACCCGGTGGTTCTAGGCAAGGTCCGCGCCAAGCAGGATCAGTTCAAGGACGCCGAGCGTACCTCCGTGATGGGCATCCTGCTGCACGGCGACGCAGCTTTTGCCGGTCAGGGTGTTGTTGCCGAAGGGTTTGGCCTGTCTGGTCTGCGCGGTCACAAGACCGGCGGCACCATGCATATCGTGGTAAACAACCAGATCGGCTTTACCACCGCGCCGCATTTCAGCCGCTCCAGCCCATATCCGACGGATATCGCGCTGATGGTTGAGGCACCTATCTTCCACGTGAACGGCGACGACCCCGAGGCCGTGGTTCACGCCGCCAAGGTCGCCACTGAATTCCGCCAGAAGTTCCACAAGGACGTGGTCATCGACATCTTCTGCTATCGCCGGTTTGGTCACAACGAGGGCGATGAGCCCATGTTCACTAACCCGATCATGTATAAGAAGATCAAAACGCATAAGACCACGCTGTCGCTGTACACCGAGCGTCTGGTCAAAGATGGCCTGATCCCCGAGGGCGAGATCGAGGACATGAAGGCCGCGTTCCAGGCTCATCTGAATGATGAGTTCGAGGCCGGAAAAGACTACAAACCCAACAAGGCCGATTGGTTGGACGGGCGCTGGTCGCACCTGGACAAGAACAAGGAAGAATATGTGCGTGGCGACACTGCGATCACGCCCGAGACAATGGCCGAGATCGGAAATGCGCTGACCCATGCGCCTGCGGATATCGCCGTTCACAAGACGGTGTCGCGCCTGCTCGATCACAAGAAGCAGATGTTCGACAACGGCAAAGGTTTTGATTGGGCAACGGGTGAAGCGCTGGCCTTCGGGTCCCTGCTGACCGAAGGCTATCCGGTGCGTCTGTCCGGCCAGGACGCGACGCGCGGCACATTCAGCCAGCGCCACTCTGGCTTTGTGCATCAGGAGACCGAGGAACGGTATTACCCGCTGAACAATATCCGCGCCGGCCAGTCGCAGTATGAAGTGATCGACTCGATGCTGTCCGAATACGCGGTGCTGGGCTTTGAATATGGCTATTCGCTGGCCGAACCCAACGCCCTGACCCTGTGGGAGGCGCAGTTCGGCGATTTTGCCAACGGCGCGCAGATCATGTTCGACCAATTCATCAGCTCGGGTGAATCGAAATGGCTGCGTATGTCCGGGTTGGTGACGCTGCTACCGCACGGGTTCGAAGGGCAAGGCCCGGAACACTCGTCCGCCCGGCTTGAACGGTTCCTGCAGATGTGCGGTCAGGACAACTGGATCGTGGCGAACTGTACGACGCCCGCGAACTATTTCCACATCCTGCGCCGACAATTGCACAGGACATTCCGCAAACCGCTGATCCTGGTAACGCCCAAGTCGCTGCTGCGTCACAAGCTGGCTGTCAGCACGGCCGAGGATTTCACCACCGGGTCCAGCTTCCACCGGGTGCTGTGGGATGACGCGCAGCAGGGGAATTCCGACACCAAGCTGGTCGCAGACAAAAAGATCAAGCGGGTCGTTCTGTGTTCCGGCAAGGTCTACTATGACCTGCTGGAAGAGCGCGACGCGCGCGGTATCGACGATGTCTATTTGTTGCGGATCGAACAATACTATCCCTTCCCCGCGCACTCACTGATCAACGAGCTTGAGCGATTCAAAGGGGCCGAGATGGTCTGGTGTCAGGAAGAACCCAAGAACCAAGGGGCCTGGACCTTTATCGAGCCGAATATCGAATGGGTCCTAACCCGGATCGGTGCCAAGCATACACGGCCACGCTATGTCGGCCGCGCGACGTCGGCCTCGCCCGCAACGGGTCTGGCCAGCCAACACAAAGCCCAACAAGAAGCGCTGGTGAACGAAGCGCTGAGCATTGAAGGAAAATAAGCAATGTCCATTGAAGTTCGTGTTCCCACGCTGGGCGAGTCGGTCACCGAGGCCACGGTTGCAACCTGGTTCAAAAAACCGGGCGACGCAGTGGCTGTGGATGAGATGCTGTGCGAGTTGGAGACCGACAAAGTCACCGTCGAAGTCCCTTCGCCTGCCGCTGGTGTGATGGGTGAGATTGTTGCAGCCGAAGGCGAAACCGTAGGCGTTGACGCTTTGCTGGCGACGATCGCAGCCGGAGAAGGCGCCGCCCCGGCTCTGGCGGCGGCCCCAAGCCCTGCACCTGCCGCCGCACCCGCGGCGTCTGGCGGAAGCGTGGACGTGATGATTCCTACGCTGGGCGAATCCGTCACCGAAGCGACTGTGTCCACTTGGTTCAAACAGGTCGGCGACAGCGTCGCGCAAGACGAAATGCTGTGTGAGCTTGAAACTGATAAGGTCTCGGTCGAGGTTCCCGCCCCGACGGCTGGCGTATTGGCCGAGATTGTAGCGCCCGAAGGCACCACCGTAGACGCAACGGCAAAGCTGGCCGTGATTTCCGGCGCAGCGGCAGGTGCAGCCCCGGCACCGTCAGCACCGGCAGCGGCACCTGCCGCGGATACCGGCGATGGCGGTGGCAAGGATGTCGCCAACGCACCGTCCGCTGAAAAAGCTATGGCCGAAGCAGGACTGTCTGCAGATCAGGTCACCGGAACCGGGCGCGATGGCCGCATCATGAAAGAGGACGTCGCAAACGCTGTTGCAGCGGCCGCTACGGCACCAGCACCTGCGGCGGCTGCCCCCGCCCCTGCTTCCCCTGCCCCACGCGCGCCGGTTGCCGCAGAGGATGCCGGGCGCGAAGAGCGTGTGCGCATGACCCGTCTGCGCCAGACCATCGCCAAGCGCCTGAAAGACGCGCAGAACACGGCCGCGATCCTGACCACCTATAACGAGGTGGACATGACCGAAGTGATGGCCCTGCGCAGCCAGTACAAAGACCAGTTCGAGAAAAAGCACGGCGTCCGTTTGGGCTTTATGTCCTTCTTCACCAAAGCCTGCTGTCACGCGCTGAAAGAAGTACCTGAGGTGAACGCCGAGATCGACGGAACGGATATTGTCTATAAGAACTTCGTCCACATGGGCGTGGCTGCGGGAACTCCGCAGGGTCTGGTGGTTCCGGTCATCCGCGACGCGGACAGCATGTCCTTTGCCGAAATCGAAAAGGCGATCGCAGAAAAAGGCAGACGTGCCCGTGACGGCAAGCTGTCCATGGCCGAGATGCAGGGCGGCACCTTCACCATCTCGAATGGCGGTGTCTATGGCTCGCTGATGTCTTCGCCGATCCTGAACCCGCCGCAATCGGGCATTCTGGGTATGCACAAGATTCAGGACCGCCCCATGGTGATCAACGGTGAGATCAAGATTCGCCCGATGATGTATCTGGCCCTGTCCTATGATCACCGGATCGTTGACGGCAAAGGCGCGGTGACGTTCCTTGTCCGCGTAAAAGAAGCGCTGGAAGACCCACGCCGCTTGCTGATGGATCTGTAATCATGGCGACTCATGTACTTTGGGAGGCTGACGTGGCGGACTTTGATGTCTGGCTGAAAGTCTTCCGCGAAGACCAAAAAATGCGAGAGGCCGCGGGAATCCGCGACCTCCACATCTGGAAAGACCCAGATCAGAAAGACCACGCAGTTGCTTTGTTCGAAATCACGGATCTGGAGCGCGCTCAGGACTTTATTGAATCTGAGGAACTGGCCATGCATCACGAGCGTGGCGGAGTTGCCCATATCAAAACAAAAATTCTGACACCGGTCTGACTATTGCCGGGTGCGCCATCCCATGATGGCCACCCGATTTAAATTTAACTCCTCAGGTTCTAGGAGAATAAAATGGCAAACTATGATGTCATCGTTATTGGCGCCGGCCCCGGCGGCTATGTCTGCGCGATCCGCTGCGCCCAGTTGGGTCTGAAGACCGCTGTCGTTGAAGGGCGTGAAACGTTGGGCGGCACCTGCCTGAACGTAGGCTGCATCCCATCGAAGGCATTGTTGCACGCATCGCACCAGCTTCATGAGGCCGAGCATAACTTTGCCAAGATGGGCCTGAAGGGCAAAAGCCCCTCGGTCGATTGGAAGCAGATGCAGGCCTATAAGGACGAGGTGATCGACGGTAACACCAAGGGCATCGAGTTTCTGTTCAAGAAGAACAAGATCGACTGGCTTAAGGGCTGGGGCTCAATCCCTGCCGCAGGTCAGGTCAAGGTGGGCGATGAGGTCCACGAGGCCAAGAACATCATCATCGCCTCAGGGTCCGAGCCGTCCTCGCTGCCGGGTGTCGAGGTGGACGAGAAAATCGTCGTGACTTCGACCGGTGCGTTGTCGCTGGGCAAAATCCCGAAAAAGATGGTTGTGATCGGCGCGGGCGTGATTGGGCTGGAGTTGGGCTCGGTCTATCAGCGTCTGGGTGCCGAGGTGACTGTGATCGAATTCCTCAACGAGATCACGCCGGGTATGGACCCCGAGGTACAAAAGACGTTCCAGCGGATTCTCAAGAAGCAGGGCCTGAAGTTCGTCATGGGCGCCGCGGTGCAAAAGACCGAAGCCACCAAGACCAAGGCCAAGGTCACCTACAAGCTGCGCAAAGATGACAGCGAGCACGTGATCGACGCCGACACCGTGCTGGTCGCCACCGGGCGCAAGCCGTTCTCGGATGGTCTGGGACTGGATGCTCTGGGCGTCGAGATGACGCCGCGCGGCCAGATCAAGGTTGGCAGTGATTGGCAGACCAACGTGCCCGGCATCTACGCCATCGGTGACGTGACCGAAGGCCCTATGCTGGCCCACAAGGCCGAAGATGAAGGCATGGCCGCCGCCGAGCAGGTCGCAGGCAAGCATGGCCATGTGAACTACGGCGTCATTCCGGGCGTGATCTACACATGGCCCGAGGTCGCCAATGTCGGCGAAACCGAAGCCACGCTGAAAGAGGCGGGTCGCGCCTATAAGGTCGGCAAGTTCATGTTCATGGGCAATGGACGCGCCAAGGCGAACTTTGCCGCCGACGGTTTCGTCAAGATTCTGGCCGACAAGGAAACCGACCGCATTCTGGGCGCACATATCATTGGCCCCGCTGCAGGTGACCTGATCCACGAAGTCTGCGTCGCGATGGAGTTCGGTGCGTCGGCTGAAGACCTGGCCCTGACTTGCCACGCCCACCCGACCTACTCGGAAGCCGTGCGCGAGGCTGCGCTGGCCTGCGGGGACGGCCCAATCCATAGCTGACCTTTCAGCACTCAAAACATCAAAGGCGGGCCAAAGTGTCCGCCTTTTTTATTCCGCGACTCTGCCTTAGTTTTGCTCTCGCTTAGGTTGATCAACACCTTGTGACCGCTGGGCGCGTCCCTGCGGCTGGGATCGAACAAATTTTTTTTGAGGCTGATATGAGATTTCTTTCACTTTGCGCTGCGGCGCTGATTATCGCGTTATTTTTCGGACAAGAGGCACAGGCGGGGCGCGCGGGTGGCGTCTGGGGTACATCCGAGCAGATGACCCTGATTACCCCCACGGATATTGAAGACAACAACGGTCAAAATCTGTCGTTGTGCCATCTGACCAAGAAAACGCACATCATGTTCGCCGGGGTTTGGCGCAGCTCTATCGGCTATGTGATGGCGCCGAATAAATGCGACAGCGACAGTTACTACAACATGCCCGCAGACAGGCTGGAGCTTGGGAAAGCACTGGGAGACTTTCCTTCGGACTTGTCAACGCAACCCAAAATGTCCCGTGCGGACATGGTGTCCGGCTTTTGGGGCTTGGGCGCAATCGCCGTTCTTCTTATTTTGGCCGGAGCAAAAAAGGCGGGGCAATCCAAGCGCACGAAAGAACGCTATGCGGAAATGGGCATAGCAAATCCTGCAGCGTTGCAGGCAATGGATGCGATGTGCCACGCTGCAAAAGCGGACGGTTCGCTTGATGCGGTGGAAATTGCAACGATGGCCAACATCGCCCAGCAGATGACGGGTGAAACCTTTGATGAATCCCGTATTCGCCGCATCTATAATATGGCCGAGGCCAAACCAACGGATGCGCAATTTGCGGCCTTTGGCCGTGGGCTGACTGCCGATCAGAAACGCATGGTCATGCAAGCCACGCTGATGATCGTGGGCGCAGATGGCGATCTGGACAAGGCTGAAACAGTGTTTATTCACAAACTGGCCAAGGGTCTCGGCATCAGCGTGGACGAGGTCAAGGCGATGTTCCAGAACATGGCCGCTCAACCCGCCTGATCTGCGGATTTACCACATCGTTTTCGCGGCGCGTGCTTGCCATTCCAGATCATAGCGCGCGCCGCCCTCTTCTCCGCTTGAGGCTTCGGCCAGAATTTCACCGATCGTGGGAAGGTTGGCGCTTTCGTCACCGCTGTTCCAGGTGCGCGCCCGGATAAGCGCGCGGGCGCATTGTGTGTAGACCTCGGCGATGTCGACAACGATCACCGTCGCTGGACGTTTGCCGTTTTTCTCAAACCGCCCTGTCAGAGCCTTGTCTGCCGTCAGTCGGGCCGTGCCATTCACACGTACGACATTGTTTGACCCCGGCACCATGAACATCAGGGAAACGCGCGGGTCGCACACGATGTTGCGCAGGCTGTCCAGCCGGTTGTTGCCCCGCCAGTCGGGCATCGCCAGCGTTCTGTCATTCAGTTCCAGAACCACGGGCCCGTCATCTCCGCGCGGGCTGCCATCCACACCTTCCGGACCGACCGTGCTGAGGACGCACAAGCGCGACGCCATGATCCATTTTCGGTACAAAGGGGTCATCCGGTCCGCCACTTTGCGTAGGGATGGCGCGCCTGGCGTACCATAGAGGCTTTCGAGCGTTTCTATGTCCTCAATGAACTCCATCTGGATCAAACCCCACTTCCCGCATCAACGCATATGAACGCGTTTCGATTGCCTCTTCCAGTCGGGTCAGAAACGCCTCCCGCTCGACACCCGGCTCGATCGGGTCCAGGAAATCGACAATCGCCAGACCGGGTTTTCGCATCACCCCGGTCCGAGGCCAGAAAACTCCGGCGTTAGTAGCCGCCGGAACACAGGCAAAACCCAACCCTTCGTACAGCACTGCGGCACCAACCTTATAGGGTTTCCGCGCGCCGGGGGCGACACGCGTGCCTTGCGGATAGATGACCAACTGACCCGGCTCGGCAAACTCTGTCGCGACGTCCTTTACCATCTTGGCCACCGCTGCGCCTTTCTTGCCGCGATTCACCGGGATACACCCAAGCCGACGAGCGTAAAGACCAATCATCGGAGTCCATAGCAATTCCCGCTTCATGATGAACTTTCCATGCGGGACCGCGTGGAAGATTATCATGATATCCAGAAACGACTGGTGTTTGGCCCCGATTACCACTTCATCCACGGGCACCGTGCCGCGAACTTCGAAGCGAATACCAACCATCCAACGTGCCAGCCATAGGGTTGTGCGGGCGTACAGCTTGCAGGCCTGCAACGCGCCTTTCTTGGCAAACAGGGCGTAAGGCGCAAAGACAATGCCCAGAACCAACATCCAAGCGTAAATCACGATCATGAAAATCAACGATCGAATCCACTGTATCGCATCAGCCATCACGAAAGCTCCGTCAATTTGCGGGTTGCCGCGGTCCAGGTGGCCAGAAACGCAACTGCGGCTCCCATAAGGGGGATAAGTAACGGCAGAAACCAACCCAGCCCCTGAAACCCGAGGCCGGTCAGGAACCCACCCTCATCCGAGGCTTCGGGCAGCAGCAAGACCCCTGTCATCCCAAGCACAACGCCGACCAAGGCACCAAAGAACGCGCGATACGTAAACCGACGCACGAAAGCATTTGCGATGAATCTGTCGCGCGCGCCCACAAGCCGTAGAACTTCGATAATCTGCGCATTGGCCGCAAGTGACGCGTTTGCAGCCAATGTGATCATGGCCGCCGTCGCAACACCGATCAGCAGGATTGAAATCCACCCCAGCCGTCGCAGCGACGTCGCCGCATCGACCAGTGGCTCGCGCCAACGGGTATGGTCATCCAGCACAGCGCCCGGCACCTCGGCCCCAAGCCGCAAGCGAAGGCCGGTTACATCCAGCCCTGGCGCGCCCTCGACGATCTCGATCAGTTGCGGGACGGGCAGCGTATCCAATGGCAGGTCCGGGCCGAACCACGGAGACAGCAGGGCCAATTGCTCATCCGATGTCAAAGCCCGCGCAGATGCAACTCCGGGCGTTTGCGACAGCACCGTCAACGCGGCCTCGGTCTGCGCGGCAAGCTGATCGGACGGGGCATTGATGCGCAACGTAGCGGCCCCTGCCAGCTCGGTCGCCCAACGGTCCGCCAGTCGCCCCGATGCCAGTGACAGGGCCAGTGCAAACACCGCAAGGAAAGCCATCGCGCCTGAGACAAACACTGTAAGCTGCGCCGTATACCCCGTTGGGGGAACAACGCGATCAGCCCGCTTGTCCCGTTTCAGCAGATTGCGAATGGTACCCTCGCTCATAGATCTGCTCCGGCCAGTTGGACCTGTCGTTGCGAGATGCGCAACACACGCGCCTGAACCTGGCTTTTGGCCGCCCGGATGAGGCTAAGGTCATGGGTGGCGATCAAAACGGTTTTTCCCATCTTGTTCAGCTCCACCAATAGACGCAGCAGACGCTGGGACATCTCCCAATCGACGTTCCCGGTGGGCTCGTCTGCCAGCACGACATCCGGCGACAGGATCACTGCCCGGGCCAGGGCTGCGCGTTGACGCTCACCACCGGACAGTTCGGGCGGAACCGCCTCTTGCCGCGTGCCAAGCCCGACCCAGTTCAACAACTCGGTCAAGTCCTGCTGCTGCGCAGATTCGGCACGGCCCGACACCATCAGCGGCAGGGCCACGTTCTCGGCCAATGTCATGTGATCCAAAAACCGGCAATCCTGATGCACGACTCCGATCCGGCGGCGCAGCAACGCCATTTGATCGCGGTCCAGCGTGGCAACATCTTGCTCAAATGCCTTAAGCTGGCCTGAGGTCGGCAACAGCGCCCCATAGCAGAGTTTCAAAAGGGTCGTCTTACCCGCCCCCGACGGCCCGGTCAGAAAATGGAACGAACCCGGGTTCAACTGTAGGGAAACATCGCTCAGCAATGCCCCTCCACCATAGGTATAGCTGACGTTTTCCAGCTCGATCACAGGCGCCCCCCGGTTATTCTGTTGTTCTTCTTGCCCGAGCATGGTGACGGTTTCAATGCCTGCACCGGGTCGAATTGGTGACACTTGCGGCGTGAAACCGAAAACACTCTTTGCTGTCAGGTCTTAACGGAATATCATTCCTGAAAAAACTATCATCAGGTCAATACTATGGCCGGGAGGCAGCATGCGTCTTACTTGTCCTAATTGCGGTGCCCAATACGAGGTGCCAGACGAGGTTATCCCTTCAGAGGGGCGTGACGTTCAATGCTCCAACTGCGAAAAAACATGGTTCCAAAGCAAAAACCCAGAACCCGTGGCCACGCCCGAACCAGCGAAACCCGAAACCGGCACGGCTGAGAAAACCCCGGCAGAACCTGCGCCGGAACCACCGCAAAAACCTGCAGCGGACGCGGAACCGGAAACCCCAACGGCCGAGGACAAACCGTCCGAGGACTCAGCGTCGGGCAACGTTGATCCTGCCGTAGCGAACATCCTGAAAGAGGAAGCCGCGCGTGAGGCTGACCTGCGCGCGAAAGAAGCTGAAACTCTGGAAACGCAGCCCGATTTGGCGCTAGACGCGCCTCCAGAGCCTGAGCCAGAGCAGGCAATCAAGGACCTGACGGCAAGGGAAACGGCCGAGGATGCCGGTCGGAAAGACGCGCTTCCCGATGTCGACGCAATCAATTCCTCGCTGCGTAGCGAAGAACCCGCACCCAAGAAAAAAAAGAAAAAGAAAGAAGAGGTGGAACTGGTACCGCGCAAGTCTGGCGGTGGGTTCCGGCGTGGTTTCCTGCTGATGATCATCATTGGCGTTATCCTGTTCCTGATCTACGGCAACGCACAACGCATTTCCGAGGCCGTACCGCAGGCTGATCCTGTCCTTGATGGCTATGTGACACTTGTCGATCAGGCACGCGTTTGGCTTGAGGCGCAGACCGGAGCCGGCACACCGCAGAACTGACCTGTCGCGTTAGAACCGCTCCAGCAGTCGCTTGAGATATTCCAGTTCAATCTCAGGCCGGTCCGATTCTCCGGTCCGTCGGCGGATTTCGTCCAGCAATTCCCGTGCCCGGCGATAGACATCTTCGCCCTGCAGCAGGTTGTCATCGGTTGAAATCGACCCTGCTGCACCCGGGTTACGACCCAGAGGATCGCGATTGTTGGCCTGCATGTCGCCTTCCTGCGCGCCTTGACCGCGCTGGTTCTGCTGGTTCTGGGCTAACGCTTCACCCAGTGAACGCATACCTTCGCGCAGGGCTTCCATCGCCTCGGACTGGCGATCAATCGCCTCGGCCAGATCGTCACCGCGCAGCGCTTGCTCGGCCTCGTCCATGGCGCGGCCCGCACGACCCAGCGCGTCGCGGGCAGATTCGCCCTCGGGCGTTCCAGCGCCGGGCAAGTTCTGTTGCTGTCGACCAAGCTCATCGCGCAAGGCTTGCTGGCGATCGGCCAGCGATCCCTGACCCTGCTGACCTTCTCCGGCCTGATCCGAACCCTGACCCTGACCACCTTGGCCTTCGTGGCTTTCGCCACGGCCCTGACCCCCATTTCGGCCTTCATTGCCCTGATTTTCACCAGCTTGCGCGCCGGGATTGAACTGTTCCTGCAAATCGCGGAAAGCCTGATCGCTCAGCCCCTGCTGTTCGCGCAGCGTCTCGGCCAGACCTTCCATCGCCTGCTGGCCTTCGGACTGCTGGCCCTGACCCTGACCTTGCGTGATGCGCATGTTTTCCATCATCTGCTGGAACTCTTCCAACGCCTGCTGCGCCTCGGCCATACGGCCCTGTTCCATCAGTTCCTGAATACGGTCCATCATGCGTTGCAGGTCGTCCTGCGTCATTTGCATGGTTTCGCCGTTCTGGCCTTGCTGACCTTCCTCACCGCCATTTTCCTGCGCCAGCCGCTGAAGCTGCCGCATATAATCCTGCGTAGCCTCGCGCAGTTCTTGCATCAACTCGGCGATTTCTTCATCGGTTGCGCCGTTCTGCATTGCCTCGGTCAGGCGTTCCTGCGCGCGACGCATCCGTTCCAACGCATCCGCCAGCGTTCCTTCCTCGATCAGAACCGCCAGATCCCACAGGGACTGAGCAATCTCAGCCTGCTGTTTCGGTTTCAGGCCGTATTCGGTGAATGTCTCAAGCCGCCGAAGCGTCACGCGCAACCGCAGATAGGCCGTATCCGATCGGAACACGTCTTCGGGCAAATGAGACACTGCCCGCAAAAGCTGCGCAACGCGCGTGGCGTTCTCGCGTGTCCATAGCAGATCGCGCCGCTGTTCGATAATCGCCGCCGCCAAGGGATCGAAAAAACGACGGGCAGGCAGCGCCGTCATATACGGTTCGGACTGCGTTTCCTGATCTGCGGCATCGCGCGCGGTCAGAGTGATTTTGACAGGCAGATGCGCCCAGGGGTGTTCCGAGAAATCCTCGATAAAGTCCTCGATAAAGTCGGTGCGATCCCCTGTAATCGGCATCGGCAATTCAACGGAAATTACATCGCGTGGTTCTGGCTCATGCGTCAGACCATAACGGCGGTCAACAGAGGCAAGGTCGAGTTCGATGGTGGCCGAACCGGATTGAACGCCATAGTCATCACCAGCCGCAAAGGGCAGCTTCATCTGCCCTCCAGCTTCGGCCTCGGCTATATCCGCAACGGCAATCTGGGGCGGCGCGTCCGCTATGATATCCAGCGTCCAATCTCGTCCAGAAGGACCATCAATCCTCAAAAGCCCGGACCGGTCAGCAACAAATTCCTGCTCGGGCGCGGTTGCAGCTTCGGTCCCCAGCAGAGTGGTTGTTTCGGTAAGGCTGTGCGCACCAACTTCGCCATAAAAGCGAAGCGTTACCCGGCTGCCCTGCGGGATCGACAGCGTTGGGTCGGATTGATCGGCCAAGTAGAGCGTCGGCAGGCCGGTATATCGGGGCGGCTCTACCCAGCCTTCCCAACTTGGCCCCTGCCCCGCCATCGCGGCCCCCGGTGTCATCTCGGCCACCGATCCGATGCGCCAGAACGACCCGAACAAGGCAGCGATCACCAAGGCCAGCAGCGCCGAATAGCGCAGGGCATAGGGGTCGCGATCCGCAAGGCGCAAGTTTGGCTTGACCGGTTCGGCCTGTGCCGCACGCTGGGCCATCCGGTTTTGGTGCGCGTGCCACAAAGCGACAGAGTCCGCATCCATCGCGCCAATTGCCTGACTGTCCATAAGCGCCTGAATAGGTCTGCCCGGAAGGGTCTCATCCAGACGCATCAACGCTTCGGCCCGGGACGGAAGATGGAATCGCCTTGCCCCCAAAGCCAGCGCAGCCAAAAGGCCCAGCATCGAAAGTGATCCGACGATCCAGACGGTTTCAACCGTCACAAGATCTTGCAGGCCCAGCATTAACGCGGCCAGAATCACCATAAGTACAGAAAAAAACGGCCAAAAAGCACGCCATACTCGCTCGGCCAGCATCCCTGCATGCGTCAGCAGCAGGGACAGTCTTGGGATCGGCAAGGTCGGTCTTGTGCGCAAGGCGGGCCTCCGTCAACGGGCCCGCGCGCCTATCGCGTCAAAGCCACTCTGGTATGGTATCGCGGTTTATCATTTCGTCAAAGCTTGGGCGTTCACGAATTACGGCGAATTGATCGCCATGCACCAGAACTTCGGGGATCAGAGGGCGCGTATTGTATTCGCTGGCCATCACCGCACCGTAGGCCCCGGCGCTGCGGAAGGCGACCAGATCGCCCGGCGCAAGCGGCGGCATGCTGCGCTGTTTGGCGAATGTATCGCCGGTTTCGCACACGGGGCCCACGATGTCATAGGGTTGCTGTTCCACCCCCGGCGCGGGTTCATTCACAGCGACGATATCGTGATGCGCCTCATACATCGCAGGGCGGATCAGGTCGTTCATGGCCCCGTCGAGGATCAGGAAATCACGGCCTTCACCCGATTTCACGTAGATTACTTTGCTGACCATCAGACCCGCATTGCCCGCAATCAAGCGACCCGGTTCGATCTCGATCTCACAGTCCAAATGGCCCAGTGTCTTTTTGATCAGTGCGCCATATTCCACCGGCAGCGGCGGCGCATCATTCGCGCGAGTATAGGGGATACCCAAGCCTCCGCCCAGATCCAGACGACGGATATTGTGACCTTCGGCGCGCAGCTGCTCGGTCAACTCGGCGACTTTGGTATAGGCTAGCTCAAACGGTTCCAGCTCGGTCAGCTGCGAGCCGATATGAACATCGATGCCGATCACCTCCAACCCCGGCAGGCTGGCTGCATGGGCATAAACCTCGGACGCGCGGGCGATCGGAATGCCGAACTTGTTTTCCGACTTGCCGGTGGCGATCTTGGCGTGGGTCTTGGCGTCCACATCCGGGTTCACCCGCACGGTGATCGGTGCCACAACGCTCAGTTCCAGCGCAATCGCGTTGATCACTTCCATTTCAGGTTCGGATTCCACGTTGAACTGGCGGATACCGCCGGTCAGCGCGGTGCGAATCTCATCCGCCGTTTTGCCAACACCCGAGAATACGATCTTGTCGCCCGGCACGCCTGCGGCCTTGGCCCGCAGATACTCCCCGCCCGAGACCACATCCATCCCCGCGCCCGCCTGCGCCAGCGTCTTCAGGATCGCCTGATTGCTGGCTGCTTTCATCGCATAGCAGACAAGGTGGTCCATGCCGTCCAGCGCATCATCAAACAGCTTGAAATGCCGCAGCAGGGTCGCTGTGGAATAGACATAGAAAGGGGTTCCGACGCTCGCGGCGATTTCGGAGATTGGGACATCCTCGGCGAAAAGCGCGCCGTCGCGATATAGAAAGTGATCCATACCCGCGCGCTTAGACCAAAAAGGGCGCGCGGATCAATGGATTCTGCGCGCGCCCTTGCGTTGCATTAGTTGGATGTTGAAACGCCGACCCGTCCGTGGCCGGAAATCTTGATCCCTGACCCGCCCGAGTTGGTCTCGGGCTCTGGGCGCGGGTTGTACGAAGGATCACACGCCGCCAGAACGGCAAGCGACAGGATCAGGCCAATAGTTTTCATTCGTGTCTCTTCGGAGTTAAGGCGCCAAAGCGCCAGTTACCGGGTGCAAATGGGCGCGGAGCCAGAGAATTGCAATCTTCGCTCGTCAGCGGCCCAGGTAAATTCCCAACCCGCCGCGTTGCAGACCAATTCCGCCACCCACATGCGTGCCGCTGCTGCCGACGCCGATGCTGGCATTCATCGTCGGCTGAATCGGCTCGCCGTCCGCGCCGCACCCGACCAGTACCGCTCCGAGCGAGACCAAAAGCAAAACTCGCATGATCTGCATTACACCAACGCCTTCCACCGCTTGATCTGGGCACGCACCTGATCCGGGGCTGTGCCGCCGTAGGACTGACGCGAGTTTACCGAGTTTTCGACGGTAAGAACAGAATAGACATCCTCGGTGATATCCGCGTGAACCGATTGCATGTCTTCCAGCGTCAGGTCAGGCAAATCGCAGCCCTTGCTTTCGGCCATCGCGACCAACGAACCGGTGACGTGGTGCGCGTCGCGGAATGGCAGGCCCAGCACCCGCACCAGCCAATCGGCCAGATCGGTCGCGGTCGAGAACCCAGACCCCGCCGCAGCAGCAAGGCTTTCCCGGTTGGCGGTCATGTCCTTGACCATCCCCTCCATCGCGGCCAGCGCCAGCATCCAGTTGTCGGCGGCGTCAAAGACCTGTTCCTTGTCTTCCTGCATGTCCTTGGAATAGGCCAGCGGCAGGCCCTTCATCACCATCATCAGGGCGGTATTCGCGCCGTAAATCCGACCCACCTTGGCGCGGATCAATTCCGCCGCGTCGGGGTTTTTCTTCTGCGGCATGATCGACGACCCGGTCGAAAAGCGATCCGAAAGCGTCACAAACCGGAACTGGGCCGAGGACCAGATCACCAGTTCTTCGGCAAAGCGCGACAGGTGGACGGCGCAGATCGAGGCGGTTGACAGGAATTCCAGCGCGAAGTCGCGGTCGCTGACGGCGTCCAGCGAATTCGCTGCGGGGCGGTCAAAGCCCAGCGCCTGCGCGGTCATGTCCCGATCAATCGGGAAGGACGTTCCGGCTAGCGCCGCAGCACCAAGGGGGGATTCGTTCATCCGTGCGCGCGCATCGCGCACACGCGACAGGTCACGGCCAAACATCTCAACATAAGCCATCATGTGATGGCCCCACGTCACCGGCTGCGCGGTTTGCAAGTGGGTGAAACCGGGCATGACCCAATCGGCCCCGGCCTCGGCCTGTGTCAGCAGTGCACAGATCAGGGCCAGCAGGCCGGTTTCGGCGGCATCAAACTGATCGCGGACCCAGAGTTTGAAATCCGTCGCGACCTGATCGTTTCGCGAACGCCCTGTGTGCAAACGGCCTGCGGGTTCTCCGATCACCTCTTTCAGGCGCGCTTCGACATTCATGTGGATGTCTTCCAGCGCGGTCGAAAACTGAAACGAACCGGACTGGATTTCTGACAAGACTGTGAGCAGCCCTTCCCGAATGGCCTGCGCATCACTATCACTTATGACGCCTGTGGCAGCCAGCATGGCGGCATGGGCGCGCGAGCCTGCGATGTCTTGGGCTGCCATCCGCTGATCGAACCCGATCGAGGCATTGATTGCCTCCATGATCGCGTCTGGACCGGCGGCAAAGCGGCCGCCCCACATCTGGTTCGAGGATTGATCGGTCATGTAAGAAAACCCGGAGTTGATATGCGCCTATTTCGTCTGATCCCCCTTTATATGGCCCTTGCGCTGGGTGCAAATGCGGCTTTGGCTGCGGATGTCGAATCTCTGAAGCCGCTCCGTGACGGCACGCTGAAACGGCTGATCCTGCACAGAGAACCCAAACCTCATGAGTTGGTCGAATTCCAGCTTGAAGATGACGGCGGCACCGCAACGCTGGCGGATTACAATGGCAAGTATGTTCTGGTGAACTTCTGGGCCACGTGGTGCGCCCCTTGCCGTAAGGAAATGCCCCAGATTGCTGAGCTGCAGGAAGAGTTCGGCGGCGACAAGTTCGAGGTTGTCACCCTGGCCACAGGCCGCAACTCGGCCGCCGGGATCAAGAAGTTCTTCGAGGAAAACGGCATCGATAACTTGCCCCGCCATCAGGATGCGGGCTCGGCTGTTGCGCGTGAGTTCGGTGTGATTGCCTTACCGATTACCGTGATCCTGGATCCCAATGGCGACGAGATCGCCCGGCTTATCGGAGATGCCGAGTGGAATTCAGACAGCGCGAAAGCGATTATCGCGGCTCTGGTGGGTGCGGAAAGCTAGGCCCAACGCACCAAACTCCATTCTGTGCTAAACTAAAACCGGCCCCAACGGGCCGGTTTTAGTTTGTAACCTGCAGAAAAGGAGACAGCGATGAAACCGGTAGTCTTACTGATTGGCCGCTTGCCAAATGTGATCGGTGATGTTGCACGGCAATTGGACCATATGCCCATTCAATGGCTCGGCGCGCATGATCAGGATGAAGTCAGGCGGCAACTGGATGCCGAACCGCAGATTGCCTGCGCCATAATTGGAGCAGGGCTGGACGACAAAATACGTGGCGAACTGGTTGGAATAATTGCGTCACGCAGGCCGGATATCTGTATCCACCTCAAAGATCGGGCCTCCGGTCCCGAAGGGTTGGTCCCGTTCGTCAGACGCGTTGTTCAACACGAAGTCTTGACCGACGCTCAGGCAAGCTGACGCCACGCCACCTTTGACAGTTTCCGCCGGGATTTGCACTCTGCCCGTCGGGAGGAAGGCTATGCCGCTTGAATTACTGCTGGTTCTGGTGGTTGGAGGAATCGCCGGGATCACGTTGATGATGCATCTCTCGGGCAAATCCCGTGTGCGTACCCTGACGCCGGAAAGCGCGCGGTCGGAATGGCTGCGCCATGTGCCGGATGATGACATCATAGATGTGACAGTGGCCCATGATGGCCATAGCGCGCTGATCCGCACCCCTTCTGGTAGCGGGCTGGTGTGGTCCTTTGGCGCAGACACTGTGGCCCGTCATTTGCTGGACTTTGACTGGATGGACCATCCGGACGGATTTGAAGTCTTTTTCCACGAATTCGGCACACCCAAAGTCCTTGTCCGCCTAGACGAATTCGAACGCCAGCACTGGCAACTTCTTTTGGAGCCTGCATGACCGATCAAGCTACATTTCCAGACGCCGTGCAATGGGCCATTCCCTTTTTCATTGCCGCCATTCTGGCCGAATTCATATGGATCGCCGTGAAAGGCAAAGGGGGCCGGTACGAGACCCGGGATTCTGTCACTTCGTTGATCATGGGGGCCGGCAATATCGCCTCGGATCTCATGGTGGGGTTCCTGATATGGGCCGGGTTCATGTGGCTTTGGCAAATCACTCCGCTGAATCTGGGCACGTCGATCCCGGTGATTATCCTGTGCTTCGTGCTGGATGATCTCCGGTATTACTGGGTGCACCGTTTCGGTCATCGCATCCGCTGGGTCTGGGCCAGCCATGTGAACCACCACAGTTCGCAGCACTACAACCTGACAACGGCGTTGCGACAGACCTGGACCTATTCATTCACCTTCATGATGGTCGTCCGTTCACCATTGATCCTGCTGGGGTTCCACCCTGCAATGGTGCTGTTCTGCGGCGGTGTGAACCTCGTCTACCAGTTCTGGATTCACACTGAAGCCATCAAGAAAATGCCCCGCTGGTTCGAGGCCGTAATGAACACCCCTAGCCATCACCGCGCCCACCATGGCCGCAACGCACGCTATCTCGATTGCAACTATGCGGGCACCTTCATCATCTGGGACAAACTGTTTGGCACCTTCGTCCCCGAGCAGGAAGACGACAAAGTCGATTATGGTCTGGTTCACAACATCGGCACGTTCAACCCATTGCGGGTCGCCTTCCATGAATGGGTCGGTATCTGGCGTGACGCCACGCAACCGGGGCTGACAGTGCGGCAGCGGCTTGCCTATTGCTTCGCGCCTCCGGGCTACAGCCACGACGGAAGTCGCGACAACTCGGAACAGATCAAAGCCAAGCACATTGCCCGCCATCCCGAAGATCGCGGGTCGCCCGGATTTGAACAATTCGAAACAGAAATGCCCAATTCGCAGGCAAAGCGCGTCTGACGCCTCCACCCAACTTATGTCTGATCTTGAAATGTGATGCGCGCAATCCATATCAACGGGATACGCGAAACACACAGCAGGAGGCAGGACATGACCCGATTTATGACCGCATCGACCATATTGGGTCTGACTGGTTTGCTGGTTGCAATGTTCGCCGCGTTAAGCGGAGCGTTGCCCCTGTTGATTGCAATTGGGTTTTCCATGTTGGCGCTTGGCTTTACCGGAGCCGTAATCGGGGCCGCTGCGTCTCTGGGGCGAGCTTGGGAAGCGGCACGATAACGCTGACGCACGGATCATTCCCACCCACCGTTAACTGCAAATTCACGAGTATGCCTTGAAATCGAAACCTGACCTATGGCGGCAGGGATTGGCAGACTCATGCAGGACAAAACACTGGCAGACATGCCCGAGGGGTCGGAAAACCCCCTGAATGCGGCTGTCACTTCGCGCGATGCGACGGCGGTACAAATGGCCTCCGAAGCGATAAAGCACAAACAATGCAAACTGGCTTTCCAACCCGTCATACAGGCCAGTCCTCCGCACAGCGTCGCATTCTATGAGGCGTTCATCAGGGTTCTGGACGAAACAGGCCGGGTGATCCCTGCGCGTGAATTCATGCCGCAACTGGAAAAGACTTCAATCGGTCGTGAAGTGGACTGCGTCGCGCTTGAGATGGGATTGCGCACGCTGGCCCGGAATCCCGACATCCGAATGTCGATTAACATGTCCGCACGTTCGATCGGGTATGGGCGATGGTCCCGCGTGATGGAACGGTTTCTCAAGAAGGACGTTAGCATAGGTGAGCGCTTGATTTTGGAAATTTCGGAAAGCTCGGCCATGACCTTGCCTGATCTTGTGGTCGATTTCATGGACCGTATGCAGCCTCGGGGGGTTGCGTTTGCACTGGATGATTTTGGCGCCAGCAATTTCAGCTTTCGCCATTTCCGCGAGTTCCTGTTCGATGCGGCCAAAATAGATGGCCAATTTGTCCGCGGCATCAGCACCAACCCTGACAATCAGGCACTGGTGCGCGCCCTGATCGCCGTCGCGCGTGAGTTTGAAATTCTGGTCACCGCCGAATCGGTAGAAACCAGAGAAGACGCGGAATTCCTTATCGCTAACGGCGTTGACTGCCTTCAGGGTTTTTTGTTCGGCTCGCCTTCGATCAAGTCTCCGTGGAAGGCGGAAAAAACACCTAAAACAGCAAGTTAACCGGGAACAATCCGCCCAAACCCCGCCTGAGACAAGCTGACCATTGCTGCAACTGCAGCATTGCGCTATTCCAAGTGCAGTTGGAGCGGGGGATCACGAGGCGCTCTTTCTGTCAGGGGGCCACCCCTGCGACCTGCGCCGTCATGTTTCCCACAGAACCTTGATGGTAAAGGATTGTCTTAATGACCAACGTAGTAATTGCATCCGCAGCACGCACAGGCGTCGGCAGCTTCGGCGGATCATTCGCCAACACCCCTGCCCATGACCTCGGCACGGCAGTTCTTGAGGCCGTGGTTGAGCGTGCCGGAATCGAAAAAGGCGAAGTCAGTGAAACCATCATGGGTCAGGTACTGACCGCCGCGCAGGGTCAGAACCCCGCGCGTCAGGCGCATATCAACGCCGGTCTGCCCAAGGAAAGCGCCGCCTGGGGCATCAACCAAGTCTGCGGTTCGGGCCTGCGGGCGGTTGCGCTGGGCGCGCAACACATCCAGTTGGGCGATGCGGATATCGTCGCCGCCGGTGGCCAGGAAAACATGACCCTGTCCCCCCACGCCGCTGCGCTGCGAGCCGGTCACAAGATGGGCGACATGAAATACATCGACACCATGATCCGCGATGGTCTGTGGGATGCGTTCAACGGCTACCACATGGGTCAGACCGCTGAAAACGTGGCCGAGAAATGGCAGATCAGCCGCGATGCGCAGGACGAATTCGCAGTCGCCAGCCAGAACAAAGCCGAGGCCGCGCAAAAGGCCGGCAAGTTCGCTGACGAGATCACGCCCTTTACCATCAAGACCCGCAAGGGCGACATCGTGATGGACAGCGACGAATACATCCGCCACGGCGCAACGATGGAGGCTATGGCCAAGCTGCGCCCCGCGTTCACCAAGGACGGCTCGGTCACGGCGGCGAATGCGTCCGGTCTGAATGACGGTGCGGCGGCGACCCTGCTGATGTCGGCCGAGAATGCTGAAAAACGCGGGATTGAGCCTCTGGCCCGCATCGCATCTTATGCCACCGCGGGTCTGGACCCGTCGATCATGGGCGTCGGCCCGATCTATGCATCGCGCAAAGCGCTGGAAAAAGCCGGCTGGTCGGTTGACGATCTGGATCTGGTCGAGGCCAACGAAGCCTTCGCCGCACAGGCCTGCGCCGTCAACAAGGACATGGGCTGGGACCCGTCGATCGTGAATGTGAATGGTGGCGCGATTGCCATCGGCCACCCGATCGGTGCCTCGGGCTGCCGGGTTCTGAACACGCTTCTGTTCGAAATGAAGCGCCGCGACGCGAAAAAGGGTCTTGCGACCCTCTGCATCGGCGGCGGCATGGGCGTCGCCCTGTGTGTGGAGCGCGACTAAGTGGCTTGAAACCCGAATACAAAGGGGCGTCCGGTGGGCGCCCTTTTTTGTTACACTGGGGCTTGCCCCACAGATGCGACGATATTACCGTGCGGAACTTCAAAACTCAGAGCGAAATAATATTGCGCAAGATCACCTCTCAAAGTAACAGCATTACCAAGACGATATGAATTGGAGGAGTCCTAAATGGCACGTACAGCACTCGTCACCGGCGGTTCCCGCGGCATCGGCGCAGCAATTTCCAAGGCGCTCAAGGCCGAAGGATACAATGTTGCAGCCACCTATGCCGGCAATGACGAAGCCGCAGCAAAATTCACCGAGGAAACCGGCATCGCCACGTACAAATGGAATGTTGCCGACTATGACGAGTCCAAGGCTGGGATCGAAAAGGTCGAGGCCGAGGTCGGCCCGATCGACATCGTGGTCGCCAATGCAGGCATCACCCGCGATGCGCCGTTCCACAAGATGACCCCGGAACAGTGGCATCAGGTAATCGACACCAACCTGACAGGTGTGTTCAACACCGTGCACCCGGTCTGGCCTGGAATGCGCGAGCGCAAGTTCGGCCGCATCATCGTCATCAGCTCGATCAACGGTCAAAAGGGCCAGTTCGCACAAGTGAACTATGCCGCGACCAAGGCAGGCGATCTGGGCATCGTGAAATCCCTCGCGCAAGAAGGCGCGCGCGCAGGCATCACCGCAAACGCGATCTGCCCCGGCTACATCGCAACCGAGATGGTCATGGCGGTCCCTGAAAAAGTGCGTGATTCCATTGTTGCGCAAATTCCGGCTGGTCGCCTGGGTGAGCCCGAGGAAATCGCACGCTGCGTTGCGTTCCTGGCGTCGGACGATTCTCAATTCATCAACGGCTCGACCATTTCGGCCAATGGTGCACAGTTTTTCGTGTAATCCGAACACGGAAAACAAAAAAACGGGCCGGTCTTTTCAGACCGGCCCTTCTTTTATCCCGTAAGGACGCGCGCGCTGCGTTCAGCGGGAACCAAAAAGCCAGTTCATGGCCTGCTTAAGCATCTTACCGCGTTCAGCATGGGCCCGCTGAAAGGCGCGGGCGGCTGCGGGGTTTGTTGTCATCTCGATCATGGCAGACATCCTTTCAGTTCAGCTTTGTTTGACTTGAGCTGAATATGCGCCTTATCAGTGTTGGCGACAAACGAGCTTTCTGCGAACTTCAGTTAAGAATTTCTTATGCCATGAGCGACTACCTTCCCCCTCTGACCGCGTTGCGCGCCTTTGATGCCGCCGCGCGCCATATGTCCTTTGCGAAAGCCGCCGAAGAACTGCATGTCACCCCTGCGGCCCTGTCCTTTCAGATCAAATCGCTTGAGGAACATCTGGGCCGCCCGTTGTTTCGCCGCCTTAACCGAGCCGTCGAACTGACCGAGGCAGGGCGCGCACTGGCACCCGGCGCAGCAGAGGGCTTTGCCGCATTGCAGGCCGCCTGGCAGGCGGCCCGAAGACAAGGAAACGATACCAGCCTGACCGTGACCGCAGGCCCGGCTTTGACCGCCAAGTGGCTTGCCCCGCGCCTTTATGAATTTGCACGGGCGCATCCTGAGATTGACCTCAAATTCTCGGCCACCTTGCGCAATATGGATCTGGAGCGTGACGACGTAGATGTGGCGATCCGGTTTGGCTATGGCGATGACGAGGGATTATATTCCCTGCCCGTGCGCAAAGAATGGCTGACCCCAGTCATGACACCTGAAATGGCCGAACGCTATGCAACGCCCGACAGCCTGAAAGACGCCCCCCTGATTTTTGACGACTCGATTGCGTTTCTCCAACCGCCCAGTGACTGGCCCACATGGTTTCGGGCGGTCGGCGTAAATTATGCGCCCACACATGGCGCCCATTTTTCGAATGCAGACCACGCGATCGACGCAGCGGTTGCGGGGGTTGGGGTTGTGCTTGGTCGCCGCGCGATGATCATCAAGGACCTGACCGAAGGGCGCTTGGTCGCGCCGTTCAAGACGGCCATCGAAACGCGGGGGCGGTTTCGTTTTTTGTGCCTCCCGGGGGCAGAGAACCGCCCCCAAATCGCCGCCTTCCGGGATTGGTTCATGGACGAGATTGAAAAAACCGCGCATATCTCGGATGAATTCGAAATCATTCCGGTGGAAGAGGTCCCTGCCCTATGACAAGAACCCGTGCGACAGGGATCGGATTTATCGCGGTCCTACTTTGGTCTTTGCTCGCCTTGTTCACGGTAGGATCTGCGCCCACACCACCATTGCTGTTAAACGCCATATGCTTCTCAATCGGCGGCACGCTTGGGTTAATGTGGACCTGGGCCAACGGTGGCCTGTCTCAGCTTCGAAACGTGCGCTGGACAACCTACCTGTTCGGAACGATCGGGCTGTTTGGCTACCACGCGCTGTATTTCTCGGCCTTGCGCATGGCACCTGCGGCCGAGGCTGGCTTGATCGCATATCTCTGGCCCTTGCTGATTGTCCTCTTTTCCGGGCTGCTGCCGGGCGAGAACCTGCGTCTGGGACATCTGTTCGGTGCCTGTCTGGGGTTCGCCGGGGCCGCTGTGATCATTGCCGGGGGCGGAAGTGCAGGATTCCAATCGGATCACCTGCCGGGATACGCCCTGGCCCTGTTATGCGCGCTGACATGGTCCGGCTATTCGGTGCTATCCCGGCGCTTGGGCGACACGCCGACAAGCTCAGTCGCCGTGTTCTGCGTTGCTACGGCCATAGCGTCCGCTTTACTGCACCTGGCCGTTGAAGAGACCGTGTGGCCGGACACAGCGACAAGCTGGGTTTCCGTGCTGGCCTTGGGTCTGGGGCCGGTGGGACTGGCGTTTTATGTCTGGGATATAGGGGTTAAACAAGGCGACATTCAGATTCTGGGAACGGCGTCCTACGCGGCACCCTTGTTGTCTACGCTTATTTTGGTAGTGGCCGGGATCGCGGCCCCCTCGTGGGAGTTGGCGATCGCGGCCGTTTTAATTACGGGCGGCGCGACAATCGCGGCACGCGCCAGTGTGAGCAGTTAACTGGACAGGCGCTCGATCTCTTCTTTCAGTTTCAGCTTCTGTTTCTTGAGTCGAGCGATATGGAGATCATCGATACCTGGCGAGCGTTGGGCTTGTTCTACTTCGAGACCGAGAGTTTCGTGCTTTTTCTTCAGTTCCGTCAGATGTGCGCTCACGCTCATGGCGATACTCCTTTGTTGGTGCCTCAGGTTTACGTAAGAAGTTGACCACATCGTTTCCAGCCTGTCACGCTGCAGACGCACAGAATCTGTAATAAATCCGACAAATTCGGCTGGTTAATGCCTATCAATCCGGGAAACAGCCCAACGCAGCGCCATCGCGCAACACCGAAGATACGTGCGGCGTATAGCTTTCCCCGTCTTTTTCGTGGCGCTCTCCTGCGTGCAAAATCAGGGGTGCATGCAGTTGGAAAGCTGCGCGCCCCCCCTTTTTTGCCCGCAAAATCACCAGCTCGGTCTTGCGCCCGGACCGGGCTGACAGCGGCACAACTTCGATTGATCCCAGCCGCCCAGAACACGAGGTCAGCATTTCCGGCAACCGATCCGCCTTTTGGATCATGTGTAGGGAACCCTTCGGCGCAAGGCGTTTGGCTGCAGCGTCAAACCAAAGGTCCAGCGGTGTATCTCCGCCCAATGCGACGCTTCGTCCCTGATCCACGGACGGGCTATGCGCCCCGACACGGTAATAGGGCGGATTGGCGATCACATGATCAAACTGACGCTGTTTCAGGTCCGACGGCATGGCAGTCAGGTCCGCTTGAATAACTTCCAGCCGTGCGGCGTTTTCAACAGCGTTCCGACGAGCCAGATCAGCATATGGCGCCTGTAATTCCACCCCGACAGCCTGCAACCCCGGCACACGTGCCATCAGCGACAGCACCGCTGCCCCAGCCCCGCAGCCCAACTCCAGCACGCTTTGGCCCTGTTTTGCCGGAACACAAGCGGCCAGCAGGATCGGGTCCACCCCGGCGCGGTATCCGCCACGAGGTTGCCACAGGCGCACACGGCCACCCAGAAAGTCATTCAGGGTCAGGTCATCATCGTCAAACAGGGTCATCGGCCCAACGGAATTTCATTGTCACGCATCACGCGCTCGGCCCGCGTCAGGTCATCGGCCCGGACCATCAGGCGGCGCGGGAAAATTCCTATGCCACCTTCGAGGATGCTCATATTTACGTCCATCTGAAAGCAGTCTATATCCTCGCCTTCAAGAAGGGCGGATGCAAACGCCAGGATCGTTGGATCGGTGCTGCGCAAAAGTTCTTTCATGGGGATGGATGTAAGGGCAAGGTGCGGCAGAAGTCGAGCCTTGTATCAGGAGTGTGATGACGATCAGCACGGTCTCAAAACCGCATGAGCGGCTGGCGGAAATTCTCGCGGGTGAAATGGACGCAGTAAATGAACTGATCCGAACCCGCATGGCGTCCGAGCACGCCCCGCGTATCCCGGAAGTAACGGCGCATCTGGTCGAGGCGGGCGGCAAGCGTTTGCGCCCGATGCTGACCCTGGCCGCAGCGCAACTGTTTGGCTATCAGGGCAGCCACCATGTACGGCTGGCAGCGACTGTTGAATTCATCCATACCGCCACCTTGCTGCACGACGATGTTGTGGACGAAAGCGGCCAGCGACGCGGACGTCCCACCGCAAACCTTTTGTGGGACAACAAGTCCAGCGTTTTGGTGGGCGACTACCTGTTCTCGCGCAGCTTTCAGTTGATGGTCGAAACAGGATCGCTGCGCGTGCTTGATATCCTGGCAAACGCGTCAGCGACGATTGCCGAAGGTGAAGTCCTGCAAATGACAGCGGCCACCGATCTGGGCACCAACGAAGCGATCTACTTGCAGGTTGTACGCGGCAAAACGGCGGCATTGTTTTCGGCCGCGACCGAAGTGGGCGGTGTCATCGCCGGTGCGGCAGAAGAGCAGGTTCAAGCCCTGTATGACTATGGTGATGCGCTGGGGATCGCCTTTCAGATCGCGGATGACCTGTTGGATTATCAGGGCGACAGCACTGCGACCGGCAAAAACGTCGGTGACGATTTCCGCGAACGCAAACTGACCTTGCCCGTAATCAAGGCCGTCGCGCAAGCAACCCCAGAAGAACACGCATTCTGGGAGCGTACGATTGGCCGTGGCCGTCAGGAAGACGGTGATCTGGACCACGCGCTTGGGTTGATGGCCAAATACGGCACGCTGGACGCCACGCGCTCGGATGCGCTGGGATGGGCGAATAAGGCCAAAGCGTCGCTCGACATTCTACCCGACCATGAAATTCGCACGCTGCTGCGCGATTTGGCGGATTATGTGGTGTCTCGCCTCAATTGAGCTGAACCGCGCGACACCACCAGTCGGGATAGGCTGCGCCAATCTCGTAGGCTGCGTAATGGGCCGCCTTCATACTGGGATAGAGCGCAAAGCACGTCGACCCTGACCCTGACATCCGAACAAGCAGAGCCTCCTTGGTGGCGGCAAGTTCATCCAGAACCCGACCAACCTCGGGTGCAAGCTCCTTGGTCGGGCCTTCAAGATCGTTTCGTTGATCGCGCAACCATGTGGCACAGTCCTCAGCGGCGGCAAAGATCGGTATATCATCCGGCATGGGGTCGTTGTTGCGGCTATCCAGTGCAGAGAAGACGGCCCCTGTGGGAACCTCAACGCCCGGATTGACCAAAAGGGCTGGCATTTGTGGCAAAACAACCGGTGTCAGCCCGTCGCCAATGCCGCGCATTCGGCTGGCCTGCGCAGCAATGCAGACGGGGATATCCGCGCCAAGTGACAAAGCGATCTCATCTGGAATGCTGCCGCCCTGATCGCCAACCATGCGCAAAGTGGCCGCGGCATCGGACGATCCGCCACCGATCCCGCCACCGTGCGGCAGCACTTTGTTCAGGTCGATATGCCCTGCCCAACCTGCGGCTTTGGCCGCTTTCCAAACCAGATTACGGTCATCCGCAGGAACGCCCGCCGCATGCTCACCTGTAACCGTGATCGACAGGTGATCTCCGCGCGTGAAGCGCAGCGTGTCACCCACATCCGCAAATACCACCAGTGAATCCAGCAGGTGATACCCGTCGGCCCGTCGACCGGTCACATGCAGAGTCAGGTTGATCTTGGCGGGCGCGAAAGCCTCAGCCTTCATTTGCGACCTTCAAAGGGTCAGCCCCCTCTTCGGCCAGAACTGCATCCAGCCCGATCTCTAGCTTGCGGCGAATTCGGCCCGGGTCGGCTTCACCATCCGTATCATCTGGGTCAATAAAGGACAGGGCACGCTTCCACTGGAATTCAGCCTCGCGCGCGCGTCCGACGGCCCAATAGACATCCCCCAGATGGTCGTTCACCACGGGATCCACCGGCATCAACTCAACAGCGCGCTCCATATGCTCAACCGCTTCGTCATAGCGTCCGAGACGGAACAGAACCCAACCCAAGCTATCCACAATGTAGCCGCTGTCAGGCCGCGCGGTGACAGCGCGTTCGATCATGTTCAATGCTTCGTCCAGCTTTTCGCGCCGCTCAACCAGCGAATACCCCAGATAGTTCAACACCTGCGGCTGATCCGGGTTCAGTTCCAGCGCCTGCCGGAAATCGGCCTCGGCCTGATCCCAGTTCTTGAGCCGCTCGTGCGAGATGCCACGCGCGTAATACAGGAACCAGTTTCCCCCGACACCGCCTTCAATCAGTTCGATGGCCTTGTCATAGGTTTCCACCGCATCAGCATAGTTCTCCTGCCGTCGCTGAAGATCGGCCAACGCAACATGAACGCTGGGCAGGTTCGGACTTTGGGTGGCAAGGGTCTGCAAGACTTCGGCGGCCGCATCGGTTTTACCTGCGCGGCCAAGCACCTCGGCGCGGCCCAACTCGGCTGCGTGATAATCGCTGCTTTCGGCAGGCACTTTGCGATATGCCTCAACTGCCAGATCATATTGCTCGAGCTCGTCCAGCAACTCAGCGCTCAGCAAAATTGCGTCAACGTGGTCAGGCCGTAAGAAAGCTGCGGTTTGTGCGTAAAGCAGAACGTAGTTCTCCGCCGCCTCGGTGCTGAGCGCAGCCCCCACGGAAAAGAACACTTCTGCCATGCCGTCCTGCGCCGTTCGCACATGCGTGAAGGGCAGGGTTTCTTCCGCTGTCAGGCGCGCCTCATAGCTTTCGATGGATGGGTCGCTGCCAGCGGCAAACACGTCATCCAGAAAGGCCAGCGCATCCTGGTTGCGATCAAGCTGTGACAGCACCTCAACCCGTGCCAGTGCCGCACGTCGCGTGAATTTAGCAACCGCCCCTTCGTCGGCTGCAAAAATCGCTTCGGCCCCTTCGAAATCCCCGACCGAGGCCAATGCCAGCGCCTTGTGGTAAAGCGCGAATTCCCGCAGTCCTTCCTGTGTCGCCACCTGATCGAACTGATCCATCGCTTTGGTCATGGACCCCTGACCAATGTGGGCCCATCCCAGCATCAAACCGTCGACCAACGGTCCGACGCCCTGCGTTTCGGGATCAAGTGCCAACAACTCGTCCAGCTTGTCATCCGCAACAAGGTTGGCGGCGATAACCATCCGAGCCGCCTGACTGGGAAGGTCCATTTCAACAACTGTGCGGGCCACAGGCTGAGCGCGCTGCAACTCGCCCAGCGACAGCCTGGCAACAACGACGCTTTCCAGCAGCTTGTGGTTTTCGGGGTCAGCGCGCAGGGCCTGAGCAAAGTAACGCTCGGCTGCGGTATAATCGTTCTGGAAAATCGCCTGACGCCCGGCCAAATATGGCCCGGACCCGGTATCCGAAAAAGCCGGAAACGTGACTGACGAAGAAAGCAGCGCAACCAGCGCTGCGCGACGGAGGAGGGAAGCCACCAAAATCCTGCCTTGCTATTGTTTACTGACCAACAAGCTAGGACTTTGGTAGGTAAGAGGCAATGGCAGAGCCTTCACGACCCTGCCAGTGCCCGTCTTTTCGCTTACATGTTGGGATAGTTTGGCCCGTCACCGCCCTGTGGCGTGGTCCAGGTGATGTTCTGGCTGGGATCCTTGATATCGCAGGTCTTGCAGTGAACACAGTTCTGGAAGTTGATGACGAATCGCGGTCCGTTCTCATCCTCGACCATCTCGTACACGCCTGCCGGGCAATAGCGTTGCGCCGGTTCGTCGAACTTGGGCAGGTTGACATTGACCGGAATCGCCGGATCGGACAGCCGCAAGTGGCAGGGCTGACTTTCCTCATGATTGGTCATTGCAAACGAGACATTGGTCAAACGGTCGAACGACAGCACGCCATCGGGTTTGGGATAGTCGATGGGCGTGTGCTTGCTGGCCTCTTCGGTTGCTTCGGCATCGTTCTTGCCGTGACCCAAAGTGCCAAACAACGAAAAGCCCAGCGTGTTGGTCCACATGTCCAGACCACCAAAGGCAAGAGACGCCGTCAGGCCCCATTTCGACCACATCGGTTTGACGTTGCGCACCTTCTTCAGGTCGCTGCCGATGGCACCGTCGCGCACGTCGGCCTCGTAAACAGTCAGCTCATCGCCCGCACGGTCGGACTTGATCGCGTCAAACGCGGCCTCGGCCGCGGCTTTACCCGACAGCATCGCATTGTGGTTACCTTTGATGCGCGGCACGTTGACCATACCCGCCGAACAGCCCAGAAGCGCCACGCCCGGCGCGACCAGTTTCGGCATCGACTGATAGCCGCCTTCGGTGATCGCACGCGCACCGTAAGCCACGCGCTTGCCGCCTTTCAGCAACTCGGCCACCATCGGGTGATGCTTGAAACGCTGGAATTCCATGTAGGGATACAGGTGCGGGTTCTTGTAGTTCAAGTGGACCACAAAACCGACGTAGACCTGATTGTTTTCCAGGTGATAGATGAACGACCCGCCGCCTGCGTTGCTGCCCAGGGGCCAGCCCATCGTGTGCGTGACCGAGCCTTCCTTGTGCTTGGCCGGGTCGATCTCCCAGATTTCTTTCATGCCGACGCCGTATTTCTGCGGCTCTTTCCCGGCTTGCAGATCGTACTTGGCGATGACTTCCTTGGACAGCGACCCGCGCACGCCTTCCGACAGGAAGACGTATTTGCCGTGCAGTTCCATCCCCGGCTCGGTGTTGGGGCCATATGAGCCATCGGCTTCCAGACCAAAGACACCGGCGACCACGCCTTTGACTTCGCCGTTCTCGCCGTAAACCAGCTCGGAACACGCCATGCCGGGGAAGATTTCCACGCCCAGCTCTTCGGCCTGTTCAGCCATCCAGCGGCAGACATTGCCCATCGACACAATGTAATTGCCGTGGTTGTTCATCAGTGGCGGCATCGGCCAGTTGGGGATGCGGATCTGTCCCGCCTCACCCAGCATATAGAAGTTGTCCTCTTCGACCGGCGTTTTCAGCGGCGCGCCTTTTTCTTTCCAGTCTGGGATCAGCGCATCAAGGCCACACGGGTCAAGAACCGCACCCGATAGGATATGCGCGCCCACTTCCGAGCCCTTTTCCAGAACCACAACATTCAGGTCCGCGTCCAACTGTTTCAGACGGATGGCCGCCGACAGGCCCGCGGGGCCTGCACCCACGATCACCACATCGTATTCCATCGCTTCGCGTTCAATCTCGGCCATCGCGGGCTCCTTAGCTAACTTTCCGAATTGGCGCTTTCACTGCGTGGTCTGCGCAATTTTGTTTCACGGGTGATTACATGGTCACAAAGACCTTGGTCAATCAAAACACGGCGTAACATTGCTGCAATGCGGCAGTTATGCCTCGGGAGAGTCCCCCATCAGATACCTGGGACCGCTACCATAGGACTTGGCACGGTCATCCGGGTTGTAAAGCGCGCATTTCGGCAGGCTTAGGCACCCGCAACCAATACAGCCGTCCAGATTGTCGCGCAGTCGTGTCAGTGTCTCGATTCGCTGATCCAGATGGGTCCGCAACCCGACACTGATTTTCTGCCAATCCTTAGGGGTCGGGGTCCGATTGCCCGGCAAGCCTGACAACACTTCACGGATTTCGGGCAAGGTCAGGCCGAACTGTTGTGCGATCATGACAAAGCTCAGCCGACGAATATCGGCGCGTTGATACCGTCGCTGCCCGCCCGCATTCCGCCAAGGCGCGATCAGGCCCTGCGCCTCGTAATATCGAATGGCCGAAACTGCCAACCCCGTACGCCGTGCAAGAGCGCCAATTGCAAGCCCCTCAGATACCGCCATTTTATCCTCATAAATATCTTGACCTAAAGTTAGGTTTAGAAATTACGGTGAGTCGGGACAAGCTTCAAACTTAATAAGGAGTTCCCATGATGGCGACGCTTGAACACACAAACTTCACGGTCCGCGACCCTCAGGCTTCGGCCAAGTGGATGCACGATGTCTTTGGCTGGAAAACCCGCTGGGAAGGACCGGCGATCGCGGGCGGATATACGGTCCACGTGGGCAGCCCGCACACCTATCTGGCACTTTACGCACCCAGCGATCCCAAACCATCAGGCGAAAGCAGCTATGACATCATTGGCGGGCTTAATCATGTTGGTGTTCTGGTCGAAGATATCGACGAAACCGAAGCCCGGGTTGTCAAAGCCGGGTTCACGCCAAAGTCGCACGCGGACTACGAACCCGGTAAACGGTTCTACTTTGATGACGAAAACGGCATAGAATTCGAAGTCATTAGCTACGACTAGGCTGTAATCCGCAGGTTGGGCGGCTTCGCCCCCTTGCATTTCCCGCGCCATTTGGGTCAGGTAATTGACGACCCATCAATTCGCCCCGACGCTTGTCTCATGCGGCGGGGCGAAACAATTTTATGCGTGGACGAAAAGAACATGGAAAAAATTCCGATGACGCCCGCGGGCAATGCCGCGCTCGAGGCGGAACTGAAAAACCTCAAGTCGGTCGAGCGCCCGGCGATCATCGAAGCCATCGCCACGGCCCGCGAGCTTGGCGATCTGAAGGAAAACGCCGAATACCATTCGGCCCGTGAAAAGCAGGGCTTTATCGAAGGCCGCATCAAAGAGCTGGAAAGCATCCTGTCGCTGGCAGATGTGATAGACCCTGCCAAGTTGTCGGGCGCGATCAAGTTCGGTGCAAAGGTCACGCTTGTCGACGAAGACACGGATGAGGAAAAGACCTGGCAGATCGTGGGTGAGTATGAGGCCAATATTGAAAACGGCCTGCTCAACATCAAATCCCCCATCGCCCGCGCCCTGATCGGCAAGGACGAGGGTGACAGCGTCGAAGTCCGCACCCCCGGCGGTGTGCGCTCTTATGAGATTTTGAACATAGAATACGCCTGACCGGAGCGGTAACCATGTCCGAGCCCACGCCAGAGCAGGAAGACGAACGGCCGACCGCACTGGGCATATATGACAAGCCTGCAACGTCGTCAGTGACCGAAATCGAGATTGTCGCGATCGCGCTCAGCGTGATCTGGCTGATCGTGTCGGTCGTGTTTCTGGTCCTGCCCGGCAAGGTGGAAGGCGGCAGCTTTGTCGTCACCTTGCTGGCTGTCTTCATGCCCGTCGCGATGATCTGGGTTGCGGCCACGTCGATGCGTGCCAGCCGGGTCATGCGCGAGGAAAGCGCCCGGCTGCAAACCGCCATTGACGCGATCCGGCAGGCTTACGTGGTGCAACAACAGCGCGCCGCCAGCGGGTACGAACCCGCCGTTACCAAGAAACTGGATGAAATCGCTCAGACCGCAAAAAAGACCGAAAGCGCACTGGCAACCTTTTCGACCCAGCGCACCGAACCCGCGCGTAGCACAATCAACAGTGGGACAGGGGACCAAACTTCGCTGGAGCTGGGCACGCAGGCCGACGAGATTGCCCCGCGGCTGAGCACGGATGTCTTTATTCGCGCGCTGAATTTTCCCGAGACACAGGAAGACACCGAAGGCTTCGACGCGCTGCGGCTGGCCCTGAAGGATCGAAAAACGGCGCAGTTGGTGCAGGCGTCACAGGATGTTCTGACCCTGCTCAGTCAGGAAGGCATCTATATGGACGACCTGCGCCCCGACATGGCGCGACCAGAGGTGTGGCGGCAGTTCGCCCAAGGCGCGCGCGGTCGCGCCGTTGCGGCATTGGGCGGAATTCGCGACCGATCGTCCCTTGCACTGACAGCTGCACGCATGAAGCAGGACCCGATTTTTCGGGACGCGGCACATCATTTCCTGCGCCGGTTCGATCACATGATTGTCGAGTTTGAACCGGATGCCAGCGATGCCGATCTGACCGCGCTTGGTGATACGAGAACCGCGCGGGCTTTCATGCTTTTGGGGCGTGTGGCCGGTACGTTCGACTAAAGCCCGAAACTGCCATAGGGAATAAACCGCACCGTGTCGCCCGGCTGAATGTGGCGGGCACCGTCCTCGATCTCGACCAGACCCTCCGCCCAGCTCAGCCCGCTGATCCGACCGGACCCTTCCGAGGCAAAGACTTCGACTCGGCCCCCGCGAACACGGCCGCGCAGGTATTCACGTCGTCCGGGTTTCTTGTGTTTTTCAAACGCGGCAGGAAGATCAAAGCCCTGCGGCGTCGACCAGCCCTCGCCCGCCAAAAGACCAAGCGCTGGCCGTGCAAAAATCAGCGTGCAGACCAGCGCCGCCACGGGATTACCCGGCAGGCCGAAAACAGGGGTTTCCTTCCACATCCCAAGCGCCAGAGGGCGCCCCGGCTTCAATGCAATCCGCCATTCCTGCATCGCACCGGCCTGTTTCAACAAGGCTGACACGTGATCTTCATCCCCCGCCGATGCCCCGCCGCTTGTCAGGATCACATCCGATTGCCCGGCTGCAAGATCCAACCTGTCCTTTAGGATCGCACGGTCATCGGGGACACGCCCCAGATCAACCGCTTCGAATCCCATTTTCCCGATCATCGACAAAAGCATCGGGCGGTTGGCGTCGAAAATCTGACCCGGCCCAGCGATGTCGCCGGCTTCAATCAGCTCATCGCCTGTCGACAGAACGGCAACGCGCAACTTGCGGCGGACCGTCACCTTGGCAATCCCTATCGCCGAAAGAAGCGCAAGGTCTGCCGGGGTCAACCGTCGCCCGGCGTGCAAAACCGTATCGCCTTCGTTCACGTCCTCTCCGGCGCGGCGGGCGTTTGCGCCTTTCCTGAGCGGGCCGTGAAAGGCGATATGGCCATCCTTGACGGTGACGTCTTCCTCGAGAACGACAGTGTCCACGCCCTCGGGCAAGGCGGCGCCCGTCAAAACCCGCAGGGCATGGCCCGAGGCCACCCGCCCCTCAAAGGGTATCCCTGCCGCTGCACGTCCATCTTGCAGGGGCATCACCTGCGGCCCTTCCGGGGCAGCGCCAGAAAACCCATACCCATCCACGGCGGAATTCGGCTGCGGCGGGTTTGAACGCAGCGCCTGAATATCTTCAGCCAGAATTCGCCCCTCGGAGTCCGAGACCGGAGTCGTCTCAGACCCGGTCACACCTGTCAGCCTGTCCTGTAACAGGGCCAGGGCATCATCCACCGGCGTCCAGCTCACCCCGGCGGGCAGCGCAAAACAATCGTTGCTCAATGGGGGCGGTGCGATGTTCGGTTTGCTCATAACCCGACTTCCTGCAGGATAAAATCTGCGATGGCCTTTGTGTCGTTCAGGTCGAAAACGGGCACATTCAGGTCCATCAGGGTATCGCTAGCCACGGCGCGGATCGTGTCATTCTCCTCCGCCAACAAGCTATTACCGGGCTCGGCCCTGAAAGCTTCGATCTTGGGATGGGCTTCACGTTTGAAACCTTCGATCAGAACCAGATCAACCGGGGTCAGTCGGGCGAGAAGGCTTTTCAAGGACGGCTCGGGCGCTCCGCGCAATTCCTGCATGATGGCGATCCGTTGGCCCGAAGCCAGCAAAACCTCATTGGCGCCGGCGGTACGATGGCGATAGCTGTCGGTGCCCTTCTGATCGACATCTACACTGTGATGCGCGTGTTTGACGGTGGAAACGGAAAATCCGCGCCCGCTGATTTCCGCCACCAAACGTTCCATCAGCCCGGTTTTACCTGCGTTCTTCCAGCCGGTGACGCCATAAACTCTCATGCCTGCGCCAACAATTTCTGCGCCCGGTCCAGATCATCCGGCGTGTTGACGTTGAAGAAAGGATCAAACGGATCAACAGGAAACAGCGCCTCGCGCCCCGCATGTTGATCCGTCCACAGCACGACTTTGCGCAAACCACCCTGCAAAGCCGCGCGCAGGTCGTCACGCAACGCCACGGGCCACAGTCCAAATGTCGGATGCCGGTTGATCTTTTTGCCACCCCCGGATTTCAGGGTCTCATCCCCCGTGCGCGGTGTGGTTGCAAGAACCAGCGGGTTGGCCTGCCCTTCTGCTGCCTCGGTCAGGCGCACAACCAGATCGCGCGGAAAGAACGGCGTATCGGCGGCGGCAGTAACGATACATTCGGCACCCTGTTCAGCCGCCCAGTCGAGCCCGGCCAGAACGCCCGCGAGCGGGCCTGCAAACCCTTCGATCGTGTCGGGAACAATCGGCAGGTCGTACCCACCAAACCGGGTCGGATCGCCATTCGCGTTCAGCGCCAGATCAGCCACCTGCGGGCGCAACCGGCCAATCACGTGATCCAGCAAGCTTTTGTCGCCAATTTTCAGCAGGCCCTTGTCTCCACCCCCTATCCGGGTGGCCAGACCGCCTGCAAGGATAACGCCGAGAGGTTTGTTCATTCCTGTACCTGATTGGGATCAGTCGCTTACAACCTTGTAAATCGAACTCAGTTCAATTGGAACGCGGTTGGATAAAGGTTGTGTAAAACAAATAACCACATGATCAACGTTCCCACCGACAAAAACGACGTTGCGGAAACGATGTGCGCGGCCAGTTGCGGTTCCTGATCATAGTGCTTGGAAAGCAGAAAGATGTTCTTGGCGGTCGGAACCGCCGCTGAAACCGTTGCGGCGATTGTCCAAAGTGGGTCCAGACCAATCAGATGCGCCGCCAGAAGCACCAGCCCGGGCGCAGCGATCAGCTTGACCAGTGTCAGAAGCAGGATCAAAGGCCCCGTTTGAATAATCGTCCGCACGCTGGTCGTGAAGCCGATTGCAAACAGCGCAACCGCGGCCAAAGCTTGGCTCAGAAGTTCAAGGTAATCGGATACCGAGTCCGAAAACCCGATCCCGGTGAAGGAATACGCGACCCCCAGCAATGTGGCCGCGATGATCGGATTTTTCAGCACGTTCAGGAAAATCCTGTAGATTGGTGTCTTGGCGCTGGCCTTATGTCCAGCCGAGCTTTCTAACACGGTCGTCATGACCAAAAGCATCAAGGCGACAACCAAATTCGCCAACACAGCCGGTAGCGCACCCTTGGCTCCGAAAATCGCGTGTAGAACGGGCAACGCAACTAAAGCCGTGTTCGAGGCAACCCCGGCAAAGGCCGCGACGGTGGCAGAACCGGTCTCAAATCCCGTGAAACTTTTCAATCCTGCGAAAAGCAGCACAAACAAAAGCAGCAACGTCCCGCCGTAAGACAGATAGAACCCATAATTAAGAAGATTTTGGAACTCTTCCTGCCCGATCAGATAGAACATGATGGCCGGGATCAGGACATAAACCGCAAACTGGACCAGCGCGTCAGACGTGTCCTGGCCCAAAAGGTTCGTCCAGGAAAATACGTATCCGGTCAGGATTACCGCGAAAACCGGCGCGATAAGATTGATCAGTTCCATGTTGCCATCAGGTGGGAATTCACCTGCGCTTCTGTTTACCCTGCCCCATCCTAGGGCATATCCGGCGGAAATCGCAGAATTATTTACAAAGGGTCCAATTCTAGCCCAATGCACTTTTCCTTTTGTGCTTTTTCTCTTCAACCGGAACGGTTGCCGGGTCCACGTCCCGCACCAGCCGATTTTCACCGGCCAGACACACGAAACGCTGCCCGCGCATCCGACCGATCAGCGTCAATCCAACCTCGCGCGCGATCTCAACGCCCCAGGCAGTGAAACCCGAACGGGATGCCAGAACAGGAATACCCATCATCGCCGTCTTGATCACCATTTCCGAGGTCAAACGACCGGTGGTGTACAGGATCTTGTCCTCTGCCGCTTCGCCCTCGGACAGCATCCAACCGGCGATCTTGTCGACCGCGTTGTGCCGACCCACGTCCTCCATATAAACCAGCGGACGGTTTTCCCGGCACAACACCGTGCCATGGATCGCACCCGCCTCAAGATAGAGCGAGGGTGTGCGGTTGATCTTGGCCGCCAGATCATAAAGCCACGATGTGCGCACGGTGACCTGAGGCAAGCGCACGTCTTCGAGACCCTCCATCATATCCCCAAAGACGGTTCCAACGGCGCAGCCACTGGTTCGGGTCTTTTTCTTGAGCTTATCCTCATAAGACGTCTCGCGCGCCGTGCGGACAACGACGGTTTCCAGATCTTCATCGAAATCGACACGGGTAATCTGGTCGTCAGGCAGCAGCATGCCCTGATTGCGTAGAAAACCCAGCGCCAGATATTCGGGGTAATCGCCAATGGTCATGGCGGTCACGATTTCCTGTGAGTTCAGGAAAATCGTCAGCGGACGTTCTTCCACCACTGAAATCTGGCTGGCTTCGCCGTTCTGATCCACACCTTCGACGGCACGTGTCAGGCGGGCCGCCCTGGGGTCGGGGGCGATGATGTAGTCTGACAGGTTCTGTTCCGTGGCCAATTGCAACCCTTTCCCAAGACCGCTACTGCTGCGATCAACACCATAGGATTTAGCCATGGCAGACACCACATCCAAGTCATACTTCTGGAAAGGGTTTCGGGACGGGACCCCGTTTATCTTTGTTGCGATCCCGTTCGGCACACTGTTCGGCGTGTTTGCGACCGAAGCAGGCTTGAACATCGTCCAGACGATGGCTTTCACCTCAACCGTTTTTGCCGGGGCCGCCCAGTTTGCCGCCCTGCAACTGCTGCAAGATCAGACCCCGACCGCGATCATTCTGGTATCCGCCTTGGCGGTGAACCTGCGCATGGCGATGTACTCGGCCTCATTGACGCCGTTTCTGGGCGCGGCCCCGATGTGGCAGCGTGCTTGCGCGGCCTATCTAACTGTCGACCAATCCTATGCCAGTTCGATCGTTCAGTTCGAGAAAGAGCCAAACATGAGCGTCCCGCAACGGATGGCCTATTTCGTCGGCTCGGTCACGCCGATCACACCTCTTTGGATACTGGCAACCTACCTCGGCGCGGTTCTAGGTACGCGTATTCCGGAAAGTTGGGCACTGGATTTTGCCCTGCCGATCACATTTCTGGCGATGATCGGCCCGATGATGCGCACCCTGCCCCATGTGGTGGCGGCACTTGTGGCGATCATTGTGTCCCTGCTGACGGTGGCGATTCCGTTCAATCTGGGCCTGCTGATCGCCGGGTGCGCCGGCATGATCGCAGGCGCGCAGGCCGAATTGATGGCCGAACGCAGAAAGGCCGCCGCATGACACAGCCTGATCCTGTCACTATCTGGACCATCATCATCGGGCTTGCCATCGGCAGCTATGCCCTGCGCTTTGTCTTTATCGGCCTGGTCGGAGATCGCCCGATGCCGCCATGGTTGCTGCGCCATCTGCGCTATACGGCCGTGGCAATCATTCCTGCGCTGATCGCGCCGTTGGTCGTCTGGCCCACGGCAACAGGCGGTCAACCCGACGCACCGCGCATGGCAGCGGCGGCTGTGGCCATAACTGTCGGACTATTCACCAAGAACGTGATCGCGGCCATCTTCAGCGGGGCCGCAACGCTTTACGGGCTGCTCTACCTATTGGGCTGAGTCAGCCTCCAACTGGTTCAAACGCGCATTGTTGAAGGCGAGACCGGTTTGAAGATCGGCGTCGTCGTTTTCCCGGTATTCAGCGGTTTGAACACCCGGTAGCTGGGCAAACTGGTCCGACAACTTGACGGGATAGAACGTGGTTTGGATCTGCTCGAATCCCGGCACCTGCTGCAGCAACTGGGCCGTCGAATTGGCACAAAACGCACCCGCAACCGGCCCCGACTGCTTGGCAAGCTGCAGGGCAATCTCGGCCTGTTGGGAGGTCACTTCGACAGTTTGAATGCGCGCATAATGCGTTTCGCGCGCGTGGCTGCTGCGATAAGCGCGTTCCACATTCGGGGTAATGCCGTACAGGACGTCGTCCTTGATCGGCACCACATCCGCCCTGAATGATCCGGCGGGGTCAAAGATTACCCGCTCGCTGCCGCTGATCATCAGCGACGTATGGGCACCTGAACCCGTCCGGGTGCTGATCATTGTATAAAGGGTCAGGGTCGACGGCCCCGGATCGCGATAGGACCGCGCCGAAATTTCAGCCAAATCCGCCTGCGGACGCTGTGACCCAGCGCAACCCGCAAGTGTCACAGCCAGCAGGCAGGCAATCAAAACCCTGATCACGGCCAACCCCGTTTTTCGGATTTAAGCGGCAAAGACCGCCAGGAAAAGGCAGAGGAAGGCGATGGCAACCACACACCATGTGGTCGCTTTGATGAACCCGTTGAAGGTTTTGGTTTGGACGGTGATGTCCATTTCGCCGTGCTTGTGTTCAGCCATGATTGTCAGAATCCCAATTCGCGTGTTTGAGATGTTGGATAATCGAAAATCCCGGGCCTGTCACCACGTCATTCGCGCGCAGGGGTCAGGGGTGGAAACACCGAACATCCCGGATAGCCGAACCCCCAGCGCCACGGAAGCCCGGAACACGGAGCTCCGCCAAATCGGACGGCTGCGTGCATTGCCTCGGCGGTCACGGAGTGCGCTAGGCGAATCTGATCCGGCGTCATGTCATAGCGCTGTGCGTAGCCATCGGCGTGGTCTTCTCCGTGCTGTTTGACACAGGCGCGCAAGGCGCTGTCCGCTGCCACGCGTGCCTCGAAACTGTCATCGGCCGTAAGCGCGCCACCGGCATTATGATAGGCGCGGTCATGGGTGACGCAGCATCCCTCCCACGGCGGGTGGGCTTCGTAGAGCGCGCTGAACTTGGGAAATGTATCCGCAACAAAACGCCAGCTTGCCGACAGGCCGCCCGAACAGCCATCTGTTTCAAACGGCGTCAAGGCGGCCTCGTCCAATTGCGCGACCAAGGCGCGATGCGCGGGCATTTCGATGCTGCGCAGGACATCCTGCGAATGCGCAGGTGATGCGATCAGCCCCACCGCAAAAATCAGGTTACGGGCTGTCATCTCGCATCGCCTCTGTGTCTATTGACAGACCAAACGCGTTGGCCAGCCACAGCACCAACCGCTCACCCGGCCCCATTTCGGCACGTGCGCGCAGAACTTCGTTTGCCATAGCGGGGCGGTCTGTGATCAGCCCGTCCACGCCCATCGACGCCATCGCAGACATCTGCAGCGGATCATTGACCGTCCAGACATAGATGTCCTTGCCCGCCGCCTGAACCGAACGCACCAGCCCCGGCGTGGCCATCGCAGCATTTACAGCGACAAAATCCCCTTCAAGCCCTGACAGATCACCGATTGCGGTGGCCGCAAGAACCCCGGCGCGCCAGTCCGGGCGCAATTTCTTCATCTTTTGCACGGCCGGATACTTCAGCGACATCGTGGCGATGTCGTCCTGCATATCGAATTCCTCGACCAAGGCCGCCACGCGGTTTTCCAGATCAACGTCGTGACCATAGTATTTCAATTCGATGATGACCTTGGACTTGCCCTTGGCCGCCGCCAGCACGTCGCGCAGGGTCGGGGTGCGTTCTTCCGCGTATTCGGGGTCAAACCAACTGCCGATGTCGATCTCGGCCACCTCTTCCATGGTCACATCCCAAACCTTGGTGGGGACGCCCGCCAGTTTCATGAAATCGCTGTCATGAGCAACGATCACCACATCATCCGCAGTTTCCTGCACGTCGATCTCGACCCAGTCGGCGCCGTCCTCGATCGCCTTCAGGACAGCCGCCATCGTGTTTTCCGGCCGCAAGGCCGCGGCCCCGCGGTGGCCAATGACCTCGGCCCGGTCGGGGGCCTGTACCTGTTCCAAAAGATGCTGACCAAACCACAGACCGATCAGCACCGCGACCACAGCGCCGCCGACTGCGGTGAACAACGGCACCCGCAGGCTGCCGGGTTCGGGGTGTGGAGGCTCATCCGTCCTGATTTCAAAGAACCTGTCCAGAACCACGGCCAATGCGCCCAGCGCGGTCGCTGCCAAAACCAGCCCCGCCAGCGACCATAACCCGGCAATCAAAAGGCTGTAGGTCAATGCCAGGCGCAGGTTCGAGCTGTCCTGAAGTGGCACGATGGCGAACAGCACCCCGGCAACCCATGCAATCAGCGTCGCAATCAGCAGCCGCACTATCAGCCACACCGCAAGTTCGATCTTTAGCTGCCCCCGTTTCCCTTCCATCCTTTCGGTGCTGAGGGCGAAGGTCTCAGCCGGGCGCACCTGTTCGAACAGAACCAGATGCAACGACAGCGCCCATCCCGACAATCTACGGATCAGAACCCAGGTCATGACCAGCAAAACAGCCCCGATCAGAACCACGGCCACCCAAAAAGAGGGCGGTTTGAAAGTCAGGTAATAGTTGATGTCATATTCCGTCAGTGTCCACCAAGCGATCAGGGCAGACACCGCAGCGAAGGGCAAAACCAACAGCAAGACCCGCAGAACAAACCGCACCGCGAAGCCAAACAGCGCTGGAAGGCTCGACAAAATCAGGCCAATGGCAGCGCTTCCTGCGCGCCATGGGTCAGATTCCCCCATCCGCAGCGATCCCGTCATGACAGAAAATACGAACACTTCGGCCAGCAGAAACAGGCTCAGAACGGCGACAGCGACCAAAAAACCGGCCGGAGATAGGACAAAGGCCGCGATGTCCTGATCCGTCAGCGCCGTCTGGCTGGACAGTGAAACTGCAAGGTTCGCGGCAATCGCCAGCCCCGGTGTGATAAGCGCGATCAAAAGCAGACGCACCACGAAATAGATCGGAACAAACACGCGGCGGCGCGCCCATGCGCCTTTGTAGGCATTTGTAACGGCTGAGAAACTTGTCACCTGACGCCCCCCTGAATGATCCCTTCATTCAAGGCCGCGCCGTCACGAATTGCAAGTCAGGCGATCAGCTTTCTTCCAGATTAGCCGCCAGCCGGAACCCGATGCGATTTGCGGGTTTGTCTTCGACCGATTTCGGCAGGGCGCGCAGCATCACGTTCAATTGGCTCACATGCTGCACAAGCTGGGTTCGCGCACCAGTCGCGTCCGAACCGTAGAAAGTGAGGACATCGGGGTCAAAATACCCCATCCCTTCGATCCGCATTACACCCGCATCGCCGCCGGTAAAGCCCATCGCGATCTCGTGGTCGCTGTCCAATGTCTGCTCAAAGTTCTGGATGTACAGGATCAGACGCTCATAGGCCCATTGCGCAGGGCTTTTGGTTTCTACGGGCGTCTTCAACGGGTCGGGCAGGTCTTTTGCACCGGATTTCGCATCGGGGTTGGAATGAACCTCGTAACATCGGGGAAGAGCCGCGGATTCTGCTGCCTCGGCCGAGGTTTCGATCTTGTCCATACCTTTACCCTTTGCGCTGAAACTCCCACGCCCCGTCCGCGCGGAGCGTCCGGGTGACAGCACCAATGTGGTAAAGATGGTTGAGATGTGCAACCGACTCAACCAAAGCCAGCCCGTACTCACCCTCGGAAATCTTGCGTTTGAACAGCGGAAGGAAACAGTCGGCGGCGGTTCTGGGCGTGTCCAGATAGTCGCGCAGGCGATCCAGTGCACTGTGGTGGTTTTCGATCAACTGCTTCATCCGTAGTGGCAAACCGGTAAATGGCAGCTTATGCCCACCCAGCGCCAGTTGGTCAGGCCGGGCCAGACCTTGCAGACGCTCGCACGCCTCCAGCCATTCAGCGACCGGGTCCGCCATCGGTTCGGTGACAAAGACGCCAAGGTTGGGACTGATCGAACTGAGAATCTGATCACCCGTAATCACCAGATTGTCGTCGCGGCTCCAGAATGTGGCATGTTCGGGTGCGTGGCCATTGCCCATATGCACGACCCAGTCGCGACCACCCATGCGGATCACGCCATCCTGCTTGATCCGGGTAAAGCCCAAAGGCATCGGATAAACCGTGTCGCAATAGTTAAAGGGCCGCTCGGTCAAGCGCTTGGCCAGAATGTCCGGCGCCATGCCAGCGCTGCGATAATAGTCCAGCGTTTCCTGCGGCCAGTTTTCCTGCACATCCAGCGTCAGCATTCGCGCGAACAACCACGCCGTGCGGGTCGTGATCAGTTCCGCGTCGTGTTCGGATTGAAACCAACCTGCATTGCCGATGTGATCCGGATGATGGTGGGTGACCACCACGCGTTTGACCGGCTTACCCGCCAAGGGGCCAGCCATCAGGGTTTCCCAGATGGCACGGGTCTTATTCGACGAGAATCCGGTGTCGATCAGCGTCCATCCATCACCGTCATCCAACGCATAGACATTGACATGATCCAGCGCCATGGGCAGCGGTAACCGCATCCACAGAATACCTTCGGCGACCTCGATCGCTTGGCCCGTAGCCGGAGGCTCGGGCCATGGATAGCGGATCGCCAAAGAGGTATCGCCGTCCATCAGGCTGCCAGTTCGTCCGCGCTGAGGGCATAGACATCGTCCGCGCCGTTCTGCGCCTGCGCCAGAAGACCCGCGAATTCAGGCAGCAGCGCATTTACATAGTAGCGCGCCAGCTTAAAGCGGGGGCCTTCCGGTTCCGCCAGAGCCGCCTTGAGGTGATAATGCCCACCCAGAACACGCGCGAAGGCGTGCAGATAGGGCACCGCACCGGCGAAACGGGTATTCATGTCGGTCTGCGACACAAGCCATTCGGTAGCTTCACGCAGGCTCTCGGTGGCTTCCCAGACAGGTCCGGCCAATTCGGGCATAGTCGCGCGCGCTTTTTCTGCGTGATCTTCGATTTCGTCCAGAAGGCGGCTGGCCGCTTCGCCACCATCCATCATCTTGCGGGCAACAAGGTCCATGGCCTGAATGCCGTTGGTGCCTTCGTAGATCGCAGTCACACGGACGTCGCGGTAAAACTGTGCAGCTCCGGTTTCTTCGATGAAGCCCATGCCGCCATGCACCTGAACACCGGTTTCCGAGACACGCATACCGGTTTCGGTGCCGAACGCCTTGCAGATCGGGGTCAGCAAGGCCGCACGCGCGCTCCATTCCGCGTCACCAGTGGCATCGGCCATGTCGATCGCAGCCGCGTTTGCCAGCATGATCGAGCGCGCAGCAAAAGTGTCGGCCCGCATCGCCATCAACATCCGGCGCACATCCGCGTGGTCGATAATGGTCCCGGACGGTGTCTTGCCCTGTTTCCGTTCCAAAGCGTATTGCACCGCGTGCTGATAGGCACCTTCCGCAGCACCCACTCCCTGACCGCCAACGCCCAGGCGCGCGTTGTTCATCATGGTGAACATCGCGGCCATGCCGCCATTTTCCTTGCCCACAAGCCAGCCCTTGGCGCCGTCATACTGCATTACACAGGTCGGCGACCCATGCAGGCCCATCTTGTGTTCCAGCGAAACCACTTTCAGGTCATTGGCCACACCGGGGTTTCCACTCTCGTCCGGCAGGTATTTTGGCACCAGAAACAATGAGATACCTTTTGTGCCCGGCACTCCATCGGGCAGACGCGCCAGAACCAGATGGCAGACGTTTTCGGCAAAATCGTTGTCACCCCACGAGATATAGATCTTCTGACCTGACACCGCATATGTGCCGTCGCCATTGGGTTCCGCTTTTGAAGTCAGCGCGCCAACGTCCGATCCGGCCTGCGGTTCGGTCAGGTTCATGGTGCCCGACCATTCGCCTGCGATCATCTTGGGCAGGTACAACTCTTTCAACTCATCACTGGCGTGATGTTCCAGCGCCTCGATCTGGCCCTGTGTCATCAAAGGGGCCAGTTGCAGCGACAGACAAGTAGCAGCCATCATTTCGTTTACTGCTGTGGTCAAAGTCATCGGCAGGCCCATGCCACCATATTCGGGGTCCGCGCTCATCCCGATCCAACCGCCTTCGGCAATCGCTTTCCAGCCGTCCGCATAGCCCGGCGAGGTGCGCAGCACGCCGTTTTCCAGACGCGCGGGTTCCAAATCACCGGGGCGTTGAAGCGGTGCCATAATCTCTTCGCACATCTTCCCGGCCTCGGTCAGGATGGCGCTGACTACGTCCTCGCTGGCTTCCGCGAATTTTTCAGTCGCAGCGATCTGGTCAAACCCGATCGCGTTTCGTAGCAAAAATTCATAATCAGCGATTGGCGCGCGGTACGGCATGTCTTCCCTCGGAGTTGTTTCGTTCGGTTTAATATGGCGGGGTTGGAAATTCCACCGCCGACCTATATGCATCTGGGTTTGAACGATTACGTAGCTTTACCAATGTTACACGCAATCAAAACGCAGCGTCACCGCCAATGAGTCCTAACGGCACACGGGAATATACCGCGACCCCCAGCGGAATAGCGCAGGCTGCGGACCTGTTACGGCAGGGGCTGTTGGTCGCCTTTCCGACCGAAACGGTTTACGGGCTCGGCGGAGATGCCCGAAATGGCGAGGCCGTGGCCAGCATTTACGCCGCCAAGGGACGCCCCAGTTTCAACCCGCTGATCGCGCATGTTGCGTCTGTCGAAGCCGCTCAGCGCTTTGTTGAATGGTCCGATCTGTCGGAAAAGCTGGCGCGAGATTTTTGGCCCGGTCCGCTAACATTGGTGCTGCCCTTGCGCCCAGACCACGGCATCTCTTTTCTGGTGACCGCCGGGTTGGACACGCTGGCCGTGCGAGTTCCAGCGCATCCCACGGCACGCGCGCTGCTGGGTGCGTTTGACGGGCCAGTTGCGGCGCCTTCGGCCAACCCTTCGGGTCAGATCAGCCCGACCACGGCCGATCACGTGCGGGCCGGGCTGGACGGTCGCATCGCCGCCATTCTGGACGACGGGCCCTGTGGTGTGGGATTGGAATCCACCATCGTCGGGTTGGCTGGCGCCCCGGCCCTGCTCCGCCCCGGCGGAGTGGCGCTGGAACAGATCGAATCCGTTCTGAACACTAAACTGCATCTCCACCTGCCGGGGGACCCGTTATCCGCGCCGGGGCAATTGCAGTCGCATTACGCCCCGGACGCACCTGTTCGGCTAAACGCCTGCGAAACGCAGGGCGACGAAGTTCTGCTGGGGTTTGGGGCGGTCGAATGCGATTTGAATCTGTCGCCGGACGGAAACCTGACCGAGGCAGCGGCCAATCTGTTTGCCGCGCTGCACAGCCTTAACGAGACAGGCCGGCCCATTGCGGTATCGCCGATCCCGGATCACGGTTTGGGTGTGGCTATCAATGACCGGCTCCGCCGCGCAGCCGCCCCGCGCGATAGCTGATCAGGCGCGCCCGGCGCTGGCCGACAAAGTCAGAGGGTCCACACCCAGCGTTGCAAGTGCAGCTTCCCATTTCTCATCATCAGGAACGTCGAACACAAGACGCGACGACGCCTCGGTCGTCAGCCAACCGTTTCGGGCGATCTCGTCCTCAAGCTGCCCCGGCCCCCAGCCAGAATAGCCCAGCGCCAGCGTGGAATTCAAAGGCCCCTTCCCCGAGGCAAGATCTTCAAGCACGTCCAAAGTGGCGGTCATGCTGAAATCGTCCGAGATTTTCATCGAATGCAGGTTCGCGTCGTAATCCGAACTGTGCAGCACAAATCCACGGGACATTTCGACCGGACCTCCGAAATGGACCAGCCGCTCGCCTATGATCGGGATCTCGCAGGCGATATTTAGCTGTTCAAGCAGGGCTTTGATCCGCAGGTCCGACGGTTTGTTCACAATCAGCCCCATGGCACCGTCTTCCCCGTGGCTGCACATATAGACCACCGAATGATCAAAGCGCGGATCCCCCATGCCGGGCATGGCAATCAACAGTTTTCCGGTCAGGTCCATAAAATGCCATCTCTTGCTGAGTACCCTTCAACAATGACCTTGGGGGACTTGGATTGGCAAGAGATCAACGCAGATTTCCGCGGATTTCATTCTGGTGACCGGAACGTGACTTGGATTCTGGCCCAACTCCGCGCATGTATTGGGTATGAAAGTAAACGGGACATTACCTGCGGTCGCATTGACCCTGAGCTTTTTGACATCCGGGCCAGCTTTGGCTCAGGTCACAGGGTCGGTGGTCGAACTGGACGTGCTGGATGGGGGTCGCACCGCGCAGGGCACCTATCTGGGGGCTATGCGTTTGACCTTGCAGGAAGGTTGGAAAACCTACTGGCGCGCGCCCGGAGATGCCGGAATTCCGCCTCAGTTTAACTGGAGCGGCTCGGACAATGTGGGCGATATATCCTTTACATGGCCTGCGCCCTCGGTCTTTGATCAGAATGGTTTAAAATCTATCGGATACCAGGATCAACTGGTTCTTCCCGTTGAAATCACACCGAAGAATGCCGCCAAACCCGTTCGCTTGCGGGGAACAATGGATTTGGGCGTCTGCAAGGATGTGTGCATCCCCGAGCAGTTGGGCTTTGATCATACGCTAAATGCCGATGCGGGTCGCAATCCCGCAATCGCCGCCGCGCTTGCGCAGCGCCCGTTTTCCGCGAAAGAGGCGCGCGTGGCGCACACCAGTTGCCGTCTGACACCCACGTCGGACGGAATGCAGATCGAAGCCCGCGTCACCATGCCCTCGGCCGGAGGGCGTGAGATCGCCGTGATCGAACCCGGCAACCCGATGCTGTGGGCCTCGCCCCCGGAAACGGAACGCCAGGGTGACACGCTGGTTGCCACGTCTGAGGTAATCAGCGAATCCGGCGGTGCCTTTGCGCTGGACCGATCCGAGATTCGGATTACCGTTTTAGGCGCGAGCCACGCGGTTGATATTCAGGGGTGCAGCGCAGGCTGACAGGCATGACGCAAACTCCCAAAATCGGCGCATTGGCCGTCGTCGTCCATAACGAACAGGTTCTGTTGGTCCAGCGCAGCAAACAGCCCGACGCGGGACTTTGGGGTTTTCCCGGCGGCCACGTGGAATGGGGCGAAACTGTTCTTGAGGCCGCGCAACGGGAATTGCGCGAAGAAACCACGGTCATTGCCGAGCCTTTGCGATATCTGGATAATCTGGACCTTCTTCGCCGGGACGCGCAAGGCGCGGTGCTGTCGCATTACCTGCTGGTCGGTGTCGCCTGTGCATACCGCTCAGGAACCCCTATTGCCGCAGACGACGCGCGGGATGCGCGCTGGTTTCCTTTGGCTCAAATCCGTCGCGGCGAGCTGGCCATGAGCGACCGAGTGCCTGATTTGCTGGAAACCGCGCTAAACCGCGATTAGGCTGGCCGCCCTTTCAGACGTACATACAGCAGGCTGGACAATGTGACGGAAAGCAGAAGGATCAGCACCGCCCCGGCAAAGAAGGCGCCAAGCCCCATCTGCAATACAGCGAGTCCATCCTCACCGGCATAAAGTCCCGACAGCGGTCCAAACGGTATGCCGGTCACGGCTGGCAGAACCATCGTCACGCCAAGCCACAGCAACATGACCAGCCCCGTCACAGCCAGCGCACCGCGCACGACACGGTCCGGTGCCCGCAGCCCCCTGCGCATGGCAGTCATCGGGCGCGACAGGTCATTTAGAATGGCCAGCAGCGCAGGAACCAGCAGCAGAACCAGCAGCATCCCGAAGGCCAGCCCGTAGACCAGAGTAATAACCGTCGGCTTGAGGAATTGCGCCTGTTGCGACCCTTCATACAAAAGCGGCGTGAGTCCCAGAACAGTAGTCAGCGTCGTAAGCATCACCGGCCGCAAACGGTCTGCCGTTCCTTCAATGATCGAAGGCACAAGCCCACGCTCTTGCCGGTAAGCGTCGATGGTCGTCACCAGAACAATCGAGTCGTTGATGATGATCCCAGTCATCCCCAACAACCCCACTACTGTGAACATGCTCAGCGGCACGTCCCAGACGTAGTGCCCCCAAATCGTTCCGACCAAGCCAAACGGTATGATCGCCATAACGACCAGTGGTCGCGTCCAACTGGCGAAGACCCAGGCCAAAACAAGGTAAATCCCCGTCAGGCACAAAATCAGACCAGTCCGCGCCTCGGACAGGAATTCATCCTCCTGTTCACTCAGGCCTGCCATCGTCCATTCGACCTGACGCTCCGAGGCGATGCCAGGCAAAATCTCTTCCTGCATCGCGCGGGCGATTTCGGCGGCCCGGGCGGGGTCATCCTCGGAAATGTCGCCATAGACCGAGACCACACGTAGGCCGTTTTCACGCCGCACGGTCGAGAACCCGGACTTTCGCTGTACGGACACGATATCGGCCAAGGGTACATAAACGCCGTCTGGCGTGCGCATCAGCGTTCGCTCAAGGAAGTCGGCGGTCAGTTCCCCCTCGGGAAGTTCCACGCGAATCTCGGCGCTTCGGGGACCATCGGGGAAGGTGGCGGCCTCAATACCGTTCAACCGGTCGCGCAGAACCCGACCAAGCGTTTCGATCCGGAAACCCAGCGCCTGCCCCTGCGCTGTGAGATCCAGTATGAACTCTTCCTTGTCATATGCCAGATTATCTTCAAGGGCCGAGACTTCGGGGTATTTCGAAAGTTCGGATTGCAGATCTTCAGACGCGGATTTGAGCGTATTTACGTCCGCGCCATAAAGCTGAACGTCAATCGCATCACCACCCGGACCGGACCGCCAGCCCCGGAAGCTGAGGATTTCCACCTTGGGATGGCGCGGAACAAAGTCCTGTAGCTCGCCCACAAATTCAAAGCTGGAATAAGGGCGCAGATCGGCGTCGATCAATTCAATCGAAATCCCGCCCAACAGGTCCGAATCCTTGCCATCCGCTGCCGACAGACCGCGCCCCGCGGTGCCGCCAACTTCGGCTAGCACATATTCGATGGGATTGCGCCCATGGCGTTCTTCGTAAATCTCGCCCAGTTCTTCGGCTGCGCGTTGGACCTGCTGCATCATTGCCAGTGTATCGGCGCGGGTCGCGCCCTCGACCATGATGAAATTGCCTGTGATCGAGCCGCGCTCTGGCGCGTTGAAGAACCGCCAGTTCACGTCGCCCCGAATGAAAAGCGCGATCTGGCTGGCCAGAAATACGATCATGACCGCAACGACGACATACCGCGCCCAGATTGCCCATGCGATCAAGGGCCGGAACAAAGTGTCCCGGACCCAACGGAACCCCCGATTTACCACCCGGTTAGGCAAGTCATACCAATGTTCCTTGGCCGAATGCGCGATTGCGTGGGCCATGTGGTTGGGCAGGATCAGAAAACACTCGATAAGCGAGGCGATCAGGACCGCGATGACAGTAAAGGGGATATCGCGGATCAGCTCTCCGAACCGCCCGCCAATGGCAGTTAACCCGAAAAAGGCGATCACAGTTGTCAGGGTCGCGGCAAAGACAGGCATCGCCATGCGCCGCGCGGCGCGTTCGGCAGCGATCATGGGGGCCTCGCCCAGCCTTCGCGCCCGGAAATCCGCGTGTTCGCCAACAACAATCGCGTCATCGACAACGATGCCAAGCGTAATGATCAGGCCAAACAACGAGACCATGTTGATCGAAAGCCCGCCTATATACATGAAGGCGATGGCCGCAGACATGGCCACCGGAATACCCGCCGCAACCCAAAAGGCGATGCGCGCGTTCAGAAACAGGAACAGCAGGCAAACGACAAGCCCCAGCCCGACAAGCCCGTTGTCGATCAGAATATCCAGACGGTTGGTAATCGCCTGCGCCCGTGTGCGGATCAACTCAACCGTCACGCCTTCGGGCAGGCTAGCCTGCATCTCGGCAACCACATCTTCGACGGTATGCTGAATTTCAATGGCATCCCCGAGGTTCGAGCGGTCGACCCGCACGGACATGGCCGGGTTTTCGCCCACGTAATAACTGCGGTTCCGGTTGACGCCCTCCACCCGGATCACGGCGACATCGCCAATAAGAAGTTTTGAGCCGTCCTCGAAATTGCGGAGTGGAATGCCTTCGATTTCCTCTGGCGTCCGCTTTTCGGTGCCGGTCCGAATGCGCGCATTGGCTCCGGTAACATCACCTGCTGGATTCGCCGTTACTTCGGCAGCGATGGCCGAGGCGATCTCGGACAGGGTGATATCATTTGCGATAAGCTGCGCTGTCGGAACTTCGACCACGATACGAGGGGCCGCAAGGCCACGGATCGTCGTCCGCGTGACACCCACGGCGAACAGGCGGTTGATCAACTCATCGGTGAACTTGGCCAGATTGTCAGGCGCGACAGGTCCTGTGACCACCACATCCGTAACTCGGTCGCGCCACCCGCCGCGGCGTATAGTCGGTTCGTCGGCGTCTTCCGGCAGGTTGGTCACACCGTCGACGGCGGTTCTGACATCCTCCACGGCGCGGGACATGTCCCAGTTGGGCTCGAACTCCATCCGAATACTTGCCCGCCCCTCGCGCGAGGTGGTTTCGGTACTGGCCACCCCCTCGACCGCCAACAGCGCAGGTTCAAGAAGCTGAACGATGCCATTGTCCACGTCTTCGGGACCGGCCCCGTCCCACGCGACGTTCACATCGACGCGCTCAAGAATGACATCGGGAAAAAACTGCGCGCGCATGTTCGGGATGGCCGCTGCCCCCAGAACAAGCATGACAAGCAGCAAAAGATTGGCGACCGTCCTGTGCTGGGTAAAGTAGCTGAGAACGCCGCCTGCCGCACCGGGTATGTCGCGCATCATCGGGCCTTACCCCCCTGCCCGATTTTCCAGACGCCGCACAAGTGACGCCGGCACTTTCGCCTCGCGCAACTGCCCCAGAACGCGGTCCTTCACAGCATCCGGCATTCGATCACTGGCTTCGACCTGCGCCACCAACCGCGCGCGTTGTTCTTCGGTCAGCTCGACCATATCGGCCAATGCGCCTGCGTTGGCCTCGGCTCGCAGGCGTCGCACCCGGACACCCGCCCCCAGCAGGGGAGTTCTGCCGACCACAACCTCTCGGCCTTCCAGACCCTCACCGCGCAACAAGACCTCATCCCCCTGACGACGAACAAGCTGCACAGGCAGCGACTCAAGCCGGTCCCCCTCGCCCAGCACCAAAACCGTGCCGACCGCATCCAGAACGGACGAGGGCAGGCGCACGACGTTGTCCAACGGTTGCTCCTCAACAGTGACCGTCACGAAATCGCCGGGCTTGAACCCGGATGCATCGTCCAGACGGGCATAGATCAACCGCCCGGTCTGCCCTTCGCCCGCCGAACCGCTGTCGCGGCTGATGCGCCCTTGCGCCATCAGGTCGGTGCCTGTGACCTCGAGCGACACTGTGACAGGCGCGTTGATCAACCCGCCCTGCGCATCCAGCAGGCGTACATATTGCGCAGTCGAGACGCGGAACGCCACCTCCAGCGCATTCGGATCGACCAGTTCCGCCAGCTTTTCATTGGCGGACACCAAGCGCCCTTCAACCAGAGTCACATCCGTCAGCGTACCGCCAAACCGCGCCTTTACTGTCATGTCGTCCAGATCACGCTCGGCGGCCTCCAGCGCGATACGCGCCCGCGCCAGCAGGGTGGTTGCCTGATCCACGCGCGATTCCGCCTGCGCCAGTGCAATCCGCCGCGCCAGAACCGACTGTTGAGCGGATGCCTCGGCCAGTTCAGCCTCTTCCACGGCGGCCGGGGTTCCGACGCCCCGCGTCTGCAAGTCTTTCTGACGCTGCAAGGCACGACCGCGCAGGCCTGCCTGCGCCTCGGCTGAATTCAACTCGTCCTGCGCCAGCAGCAAAGACCGCTCGGCATCACGTTCCTCGAACTGAGCGTCCAGAAGATCGGATTTCGCACGATCCAGTGCAGATTGCGCATCGGCGGGGTCAAGCTCGACTAACACTTCGCCTTGTGTCACCACGCCGCCATCCTCGAAATCTTCGGACAGCGAAATCACCCGCCCCCCTAAAGCGGCGCGTAGTTCCAGCCGCCTGCGGCTTTGCACTTCGCCGAAGGCCTCCAGATAGGGGATGACAGTCGTAAGCTCAGCTGGCTGGACGGAAACGGCAAACACACGCTCGCGCGCCTGCGGAGCCTCATCGTCGCGTGTCAGCACATCCTGAACAGCGCCCGAGATCATTTGAACAGCCACAAACAGCAGGGCCAGCGTCAGAAACGCCAGAAAAACACCGACAAGGCTCTGCCGTAGAAATCGCATTCACTTTTACCCCGGTTGCATCAGGCTGCCATTTGCAAAAGGTAGCCGGGCTGTCGAAATTGCCAAGCTACAAAGCACGTTAAACGCTTAAACGTGTGAACAGTTTACTTCCGTCGCAGATGTTCGTCCAATCTGGGCATTATTTCCACGAAATTGCAGGGCCGGTGTCGGTAATCGAACTGTTTTTCCAAAATGCCGTCCCACGCATCCTTGCACGCGCCGGGGCTGCCGGGCAGCGCAAACAGATAGGTTCCTCCGGCTACGCCGCCGGTTGCGCGGGATTGCACCGCCGAAGTGCCGATTTTCTCCATCGACACTATGGTGAAAACGGTGCCAAACGCGTCGATTTCTTTCTCATAGACGTCGCGATGCGCCTCGACTGTTACATCGCGCCCGGTCAGTCCGGTACCACCGGTCGAAATCACGACGTCGATTTCCGGGTCCGCGACCCAATTCCACAACTGCGCAGCAATCTCGGCACGCTCATCCCGGATGATCTTGCGGTCCGCGACTGTATGGCCAGCCCGTTCGATCCTGTCGACAAGCGTCTGGCCCGAGCGATCTTCCTCCAGCGCGCGCGTATCCGATACGGTCAAAACAGCGATCCGGACGGGGATGAAATCCAAGGTTTCGTCAATGCGCGACATTTAGCGTCAGGCCCTTTCCATGATGGCAAGTCGAATGGCAAGGGCCGTGAAAATACCGCCCGTCACCCATCCCATGATACGAGAGGCGCGCGGGTTCGAGATCAGCACTCGCCCCGCACCGCCTGCGAAAACCCCAACCAGCCCATTCACCACGAATCCGCCCAGCGCGATGATCACGCCCAAGATCAGGAATTGCGGCAGGATCGGACCGATGGCCGGGTTCACAAATTGCGGGATAAAGGCCAGCACGAACAGAATGACCTTGGGATTGGTCAGGTTCACAACCAGCCCGTCCCGAAACGCGTATCGCGTTGGTTTGGCGGGTTTGTCGTCCGAAACCGCCCCATACCGGATTGCACCCCAGGCCAGATACATCAGATAGGCCACGCCCATCCAGCGGATCACATCAAACAACCACGGCAGGGTAGACACGGCAGCACCCAAGCCAAGCCCTGCCAGCAACACGTGAACCATCAGCCCCGCGGAAACCCCCGCACTGGCGATCAGTGCAGGTTTCGCACCAGACCGCAGCCCCTGTCCGAAACAGAACATCATGTCAGCCCCCGGCGTGAAGTTCAGCGCCATAGCCGCCGGGATGAATGCCAGCAACGTCACCGTTTCGATCATGAGGTCACCTCGAACCAGTTCACTTTAGGACCAAGATTGGCGATCTGCGTGCGTCCGATGGCGCCACGATAGCCCCAACTGTCATGGATATGGCCGTGCAAAGAGTATTGCGGCTGCAGGCGTTCTATCGCATCGCGCACGGCAACCGACCCTACCGCATCGCCCATTGACGTCGTATCGCCATACCCTTTGGGCGGGGAATGCGTGATCAGGATATCAGCGGCATCGCAACGCTCCAGCAACTCGGCCGCTTCCGAATCCGACAGGTCGCAGGACCACTCACCAAACGGCGTGGCAGGAACACCATATCCAAGGCCAAACAGACGCAGACCATCCACAGTCATCCCCGACCCGTGTAGAACGTGGACACCCTCGGGCGCGGCACCCGTCAATTCGGCCGCGCTTTCGGCGTTTCCGGGGATCAGGACAAGAGGGGCGGAAATCTCTGACAGCATCGCCATCGCCTCATCCAAACCCTGTCGCATGTTGCAGTAATCACCCGCGCCGATCACCAGATCAGCCTCGGCGCTGGCCACGGCAATCTCGGCCGCGCGGTTGCGTGCCATATGCAGGTCTGAGAACGCGAGAATTCGCATCACTTACCCTCCAGCCAGGCTTTCAGTTCTAGCAAATCCGCCCATGCCTGCCGTTTCAACTGTGGCTGACGCAGCAGGTCCTCGGGTCTCAGCATCGGGATCACCGGCAGGTCAAACCCCAGATCCCACTTACCGCGCAGCCGGGTGATCCCGCGCCTGCCCAACACAGCCTGAGAACTGATGTTGCCCATGACCACCAGAACATCTGGCTTGGCCAGCGCTACGTGTCGCTCCAGAAACGGCTGCATCATACCGATTTCCTGAGGGTTCGGGTCCCGGTTCTGGGGCGGGCGCCAGGGAAGAACATTGGTGATATAGACGTTTTTGGACCGGTCCAGATCTATCGCGGCCAGCATCCGGTCCAGCAACTGACCTGCTTTGCCCACGAAAGGCTTGCCCGCGCGGTCTTCTTCGCGGCCCGGCGCTTCGCCGACGATCATCACCCGCGCACCCGGTGTGCCATCGGCAAAGACCAATTGGCGCGCCCCGCGTTTGAGATCACAATGCTCGAACGCATCCATCGTGCTGCGCAACTGATCCAACGACCCTGCGCCGGCGGCTGCCGCCTTTGCCACGGCAACAGGATCCACCTGTTTCGGCTTTTCGGGCGTGGCTTGGGCTGCTTTGGGCTTTTTGGCCTTGGGCGCAGTGTCGGGCAGCGCATAGCGATCCACCGGAACATCCCCGGTCGCTTCTGTTGCGCCCAGTTCGACCTGCCATTCCAGCAAAGCCCGCGCCGTGTGATAGTCCAAAGCCGATTCCATACCCCTCAATCTAACCACCTTTTGACCGAGGGAAAGCGAATAGCACTTGATCGGATGGCCCGTCCCGCTCAGCATTGTCTCATTCATGTTGGTCCTATTACGATTCCTTGCCATTGCACTGTTGCTGATCCCCCTCGGCGACCCCGGTTTCGCGCAGCTTCAAAACCGAGGCGGTCTGTATGACAGGAACACCTTTCCAAACCGGGGCGGCATCTATGAGCGGAACAATCAGTGCCCCGGTGGTCAGTTCAAATGCGGTGCGCGCTGCTGTTCCGGCGGGCAAAGATGCAGTTTCGACGGCCACTGTATTCCGATGGGCGGCACCTATTGCGGGGGTGGGCGCACATGTGGCCCGTTCGAGCGGTGCGTCGCAGGCGGCAGATGCGCACCACGAGGGGTAAACAAGTGCCGGTCGCGCCTTGACTGCCCCGGCGGCAGCTTTTGCAATACGCGGGGTGAGTGCGAGCGGACCACGCCCGATCTTCAACCGCTCCCTTCCTTAAAATGCGATGACGGACGGACCTGCGATTCGGGCTCCGCTTGCCTGCCCGGCGGTGGATGCTCGCGCCCGGGCTGGTTTTTCTGCGAAAAAACCGGGTCGCAATGCCGTCCCGGGTTCAAGTGTTCCAAGAATCAGGGCTGTGTCCCGGTCAAGGCGGTGGACTGCGGCTATGGCAAATGGTGCAAACCCGGTGAACAGTGTCTGCCCGACGGCGGGTGCGAGAAACTGCCCGAAGGGTCCGATCCGTAGGTTGCCTTGCCTCGCGCAGCTTCTTATAAGCGGCTCGATTGTCAGACAGGAGCCCGCCCATGCGTTTCGCCCATCGTCACCTTCTTGGCATCGAGCATCTGTCGCAATCCGATATTACCGCCATTCTTGATCTGGCCGAAAAATACGTCGATCTGAATCGTCAGCCAGCCAAGCGTTCAGACGTGCTGTCGGGGCTGACCCAGATCAACATGTTCTTTGAAAATTCGACCCGCACACAGGCCAGCTTTGAAATCGCGGGAAAGCGATTGGGCGCGGATGTGATGAACATGGCGATGCAGGCCAGCTCGATCAAAAAGGGCGAAACGCTGATCGACACGGCGATGACCCTGAACGCGATGCACCCCGATCTTCTGGTGGTGCGGCACCCCCATTCCGGCGCGGTCGACCTGCTGGCACAAAAGGTTAATTGCGCCGTGCTGAACGCAGGCGACGGGCGCCACGAACACCCCACGCAAGCTTTACTGGACGCGCTGACAATTCGCCGCGCCAAGGGTCGGCTGCACCGGCTGAACATTGCAATCTGCGGGGACGTGGCCCATTCGCGCGTGGCCCGGTCGAACTTGATCTTGCTGGGCAAGATGGAAAACCGCATCCGGCTGATCGGACCGCCGACTCTGGTGCCCGGTCAATTCGCTGACTTCGGTGCTGAAATCTATGACGACATGAACGAGGGGCTGAACGACGTGGACGTCGTCATGATGCTGCGCCTTCAAAAGGAACGGATGGACGGCGGCTTCATCCCTTCGGAACGCGAATACTATCACCGCTACGGGCTGGACGCCGCGAAACTGGCGCAGGCCAAGCCAGACGCCATCGTCATGCATCCCGGCCCGATGAATCGCGGCGTGGAAATCGACGGCACTTTGGCCGACGACATCAACCGCTCGGTCATTCAGGAGCAGGTCGAGATGGGCGTCGCCGTCCGCATGGCCGCGATGGAGCTGCTTGCCCGCAACCAGCGTGAGGCCGCATGAGCGATCTGACCGTTGCCCCCCATGAACACGGCGTGATCCGCCTGTTCACGCTGGGCATGCGCCCGGAAGAGGCGAAGTTTCTACGCGAACCGGGCGCTGCGGATCAGGTTCTGGGGGTTGCGGGTCTGGACCCGAATCAAATCGACATTTTCCCGGTCGCCGACCTCGAAGACCTGGGGCTTTATGGATATCTCAACGAGGGGTGCGGGGTAACGGAAGATCAGTTGAACCGCACAGATCTTGAGGCGGTTGACGGCTGGGTCATGGCCGTTCGCAGCGCAGCTTTCGCTGGAAACGCCGCCGAATTGCACCCCGATCCAAGGCTGCACCTCATCGGCCTTTATACGGAAGAAACAACCAATTGGTCCGGCGGTGCCATTGCATCTGAAAGCGCCAAGCCGTTTTCGGTCCCGCAGACAGCTTCGGCTGACGACACGCCGCGCCGTGTCGGGTCTGCTGTCTTGGCGCTTGTGATCCTGTTTTTGATCGGGAGTGTTCTTTGGCTGATCCTGTGACCTTCACCGCCGATAAAAGCACCTATATCCGCACCAACACATGGCTGGCCGCCTTTGCCATGGCGGGTGCAATGGTCGTGCTTTGGCTGGTCGGAAATCCTTACATCTGGACCGGAGCGCCTGCGGGCCTTGCAGCGGTTGGCGTCCGTGCATGGTATCTGGCCTCGGAAGAACTGACCAACACGTGGAAGATGTCCGAGACTGCCCTGACGGGCCCCGGCCCACGCAACGTACCCCTGAACCAGATCGAGGCCGTCAACATCATGGGTAGCTTCGTTCAGATCGTCACAAAGGGCGGCGACAAGCACCTGATCAAATATCAGGCCGACCCCGCTGCCACCAAAGCCGCAATCGAAAGGGCCATGGCATGACCGACCAGCTTTTCACCAACGCCCGCCTGATCGACCCCGAGGCCGGGACAGACAGCCTCGGTTGGCTACAGATAGCCGGAGGCCGGATCGTCGCGCGCGGCGAAGGGGCGGCCCCATCCACCGACGCGCAGGTGATCGACTGCGGAGGGCATCGCCTTGCCCCCGGCATCGTCGATATCGGCGTCAAGGTTTGCGAGCCGGGCGAGCGGCACAAGGAAAGCTATAGATCCGCAGGTCTGGCCGCCGCTGCGGGGGGCGTGACCACAATCGTCACCCGGCCCGACACTCTGCCCGCCGTTGACACACCCGAAACGCTGGAATTCGCCACCCGCCGCGCACAGGCGGATGCTCCGGTGAACGTCATGCCTATGGCCGCCCTGACCAAAGGGCGCGAGGGGCGCGAGATGACCGAGATCGGGTTCCTGCAAGACGCGGGTGCCGTGGCCTTTACCGATTGCGACCACGTGATCGCCAATACCAAGGTGTTTTCCCGCGCGCTGACCTATGCGAAATCCTGCGGCGCGCTGGTGATTGCCCATCCACAGGAACCGGGCCTCAGCGCAGGGGCCGCCGTCACCAGCGGCAAGTTCGCCGCCCTGCGCGGCTTGCCCGCCGTTTCCCCCATGGCCGAGCGGATGGGGCTGGACCGCGACATTGCCTTGCTTGAGATGACCGGCGCCGCCTATCACGCCGACCAGATCACCACCGCCCGCGCCCTGCCTGCGCTGGAGCGCGCCAAGCGAAACGGGCTGGATATCACCGCAGGCACTTCGATCCACCACCTGACGCTGAATGAACTGGACGTGGCTGACTATCGCACCTTCTTCAAGGTCAAGCCGCCGCTGCGGTCCGAGGACGACCGGCAGGCCGTGATCGAGGCAGTGCGGACCGGGCTGATCGACACGATCAGTTCGATGCACACTCCGCAGGACGAGGAAAGCAAACGCCTGCCGTTTGAAGAAGCCGCATCCGGCGCTGTGGCGTTGGAAACGCTGCTGCCTGCCGCGCTGCGTCTGTATCATAGCGAACAACTTGACCTGCCGACCCTGTTCCGCGCCATGTCCCTGAATCCGGCCAAACGGCTGGGGCTGGAATCCGGCCGCCTGGCACCGGGTGCGCCTGCTGATCTGGTTCTGTTCGACCCGGATGTCCCATTTGTGCTGGACCGGTTCAGCTTGCGATCAAAGTCGCAGAACACACCGTTTGACGGCCAGCGGATGCAGGGTAAGGTCACCGCAACATATGTCGCGGGACAAGAAGTTTACCGGAGACCCTGATGCCACCATTTGACAGTTCCATGACCCAATTACTGCTGTGGGCTGTGTTTGGATACCTGATCGGGTCCATCCCGTTCGGGATGATCATTGCCAAGGTCATGGGCTTGGGCAACTTGCGCAATATCGGGTCTGGCAATATCGGCGCAACGAATGTGCTGCGCACCGGCAACAAATCGGCAGCCGCCCTGACGCTGCTGTTAGACGCGGCCAAGGGCGCAGTTTCAGTCCTGATCGCACGAGCGATGGCCGGCGAAGATGCGGCTCAGGTCGCGGCGCTGGCGGCCTTTCTGGGGCACTGTTTTCCAATCTGGCTGGGATTCAAGGGCGGCAAAGGGGTTGCCACCTTTCTGGGGATTTGGCTGGCCTTGGACTGGCGCGTTGGCGTGGCGTGTTGCCTGACATGGTTGGTGGCGGCTGCGATCTGGAGGATTTCGTCGCTGGGCGCACTTGCGGCGGCGGCGCTTTCGACCATTTGGGTCATGATCCTGACGGACACCACTACATTCGTTCTCGGAGCGATCCTGACCTTGCTGGTCTATTGGCGGCATAGCGCAAATGTTGCGCGTATACGTGCCGGAACAGAACCCAAAATCGGGCAGTCTTGACCGCGACACAGCCCTTTCTACAGGCATTTTTTGCCCTACCCGCTGGAACATCAACGGGGCGGTTCAAAGGCAATCCCTATGTCCTGACCCGAACCGAGCTGGCCGGGGGCAAATCCCACAAACTTGTCGCCCATCAATTAGGTGGGCCGGACTATATCAGCCTGAACCTTTACCTCACGAAAAACAGCGGCGCCTTGCTGCGCCCATGTGAGATATCGGTGCAAAAAGTCACTGAGTTTGTTTTTTGTTTTCAGCCGGATTATTAGGCATCGCCCTATTTTCATGCCTGAAATCCAATTATTACAGCGCCCTCACATTTCATTGTTTTGAACGTGATGCCAAGGCCGCCCATTTCGGGGTCGTGACGGCCAATTCCCGACCGCACTGAACAAAATCTCGAGAGTTTACCGGGCACAATTTGCGCGTCGTCCGGTGGCTCAATTCACGAAAGGTGAAAACCATGAACAAGATCAAATCCCTCATCGGCGGCGTTGCGCTGTCCGTCGCAGTCGCAAGCACAGCTCTGGCCGTTGGTGTTGAACTGAACGCAAGCTCGACTGGTCTGGCGTTGCAGGGCTATGACCCGGTTGCCTATTTCACCGTTGGCGAAGCGACCAAAGGCGACTACCGCATCACCGCGCTGCACAACGACGCGCTGTACCGTTTTGCATCGGAAGAAAACAAAGTCGCGTTTGAAGAAAACCCCGAAGCGTACCTGCCTGCATATGGCGGCTACTGTGCATTCGGCACCGCAATGGGCTTTAAGTTTGACGGCGACCCGAACTACTGGAAAATCGTTGACAACAAGCTGTACCTGAACCTGTCGTCTGACATTCAGGAACGCTGGGAAGGCGACATCCCGGGCTTTAACAAAGCCGCAGACGCCAACTGGAAAGACATCGCAAGCAAAACTCCGGCCGAACTGCAAGCGCAGTAAGCCAACCCTTGCGAAGAAAAGACCGGCGGCAGGAATGCCGCCGGTTTTCTTTTTTGACGACGGTTGCCGTTTACAATTCCAGCACCGTGCTGCCTGTGGTCTGGCGCGCTTCAAGCGCGCGATGGGCGTCCGCGACTTGTTCCAGCGGGAAACGCTGATCTATGTGTATCTTGACCTCATTGCCCGCCACCTTGCCTAACAAGCGCCGAGCCATGGCCTGACAAACAGCGTGATCGGCAATATGGGTGAACAAGGTCGGCCGGGTGATTTGAAGCGACCCCTTCTTGCCCAGAATTCCGATATCCATCAGCGGCACGGGACCCGATGCATTCCCGAACGAAATCATCATTCCCAGCGGCCTAAGGCAGTCCAGCGACCCGTTGAACGTATCGGCCCCGATCGAGTCCATCACCACATCCACGCCTTTGCCACCCGTAATCTCGGCGACGCGTTCCGCAAAGTTTTCGGTCCGGTAATTTATGCAATGGGTGGCACCGTTGAACTGCGCCAGACTGCATTTCTCATCCGTGCCTGCGGTTCCAATCAGCTTGATGCCTTCGGACTTGGCCCATTGGCAGGCAATCAGGCCCACACCCCCGGCTGCCGCATGGAACAGAACGGTGTCTCCGCGTTTCAGCGGCGTCGTGCGATGGAACAGATACTCAACCGTCATACCCTTGAGCATCATTGCCGCCGCCGCGTCAAACGAGATTTCATCAGGCAGGGGACAGACCTGAGCCGCAGGCATGACACGCGCTTCGCAATAGGCGCCCGCTGGGGCCGCGGCATAGGCGGCACGTTGGCCGGGTTCCAGATGGGTCACACCGTCGCCAACGGCTTCGATTATCCCTGCGGCCTCCATACCCAGAGCGTGCGGCAACTCCATCTGGTACAGTCCGGTGCGCTGGTACACGTCGATGAAATTCAATCCGCAGGCGTGATGGCGAATGCGTACTTCTCCGGGTCCCGGTTCACCAAGGGGGCGGTCTTCGATCTTGAGAACCTCAGGGCCGCCGTGTTCGTGAATAACGACGGTTCGTGCCGTTTGATGCATGCTGAACCTCCTGTTGTCTGCCGCCAAGCTAACACGCCTGCGACACATAACAATCGGCACAATACCGCGAGCAACCGCCAAAACAGAAAAAATTGTGTTATACTGGTGCCTAAGCGTTGCCGGCTGGTCCGGCCAAAGGCAACTGTCGCCGGATCATCTCTGCTGCGTTCAAATGCAAACCGGAGGGGATGACGATGGCCAAGACTATTGGAAATCCGATCAGCTGGGCAGCCCGCAATATTGGTGCGACCGGTGATCATATCGCAGAAAGCGTGACCCGTATCGGCAGTTCGGACACGCAGCAATTACCGCGGGTTCAGACTCTGACCCTGAGCGACCTCTGGGCCTGTCTGCGCGCGGGTTCGGAAGATTTTGTGGAAACCCGGGCAGACGCGATTTTCGTCGTGCTGATCTATCCGATCGCAGGGCTTTTGATGTTCGGGTTCGGGCTGAACAGGAACATGGTTCCTTTGCTGGCCCCGCTGATCGCAGGGTTCGCCCTTGTCGGACCAGTGGCTGCCGTGGGCCTTTATGAAATCAGCCGCAAACGCGAACAGGGGGCCGAAGCCCATTGGCTGGACGCGTTCGGCGTTTTCCGCTCTCCCTCATTCGGGGCGATACTTGCGCTGGGTTTCTACCTGGTCATGTTGCTGCTGATTTGGCTGATGGTTGCGCAAAGCATTTATGTCCAAACCCTGGGACCCGATTTGCCAACGTCCCTTGGGGCATTCCTGACCGAAGTCTTCACGACCCGCGCAGGCTGGACCATGATCCTAATTGGCAATGCAATCGGGTTCCTGTTTGCCCTAATCGCATTGGCCATCAGTGTGGTCAGCTTCCCATTGCTCTTGGATCGCAAGGTCGGTGTGCCGGTGGCCGTCGTAACATCGGTACGGGTGTTGCGACATAACCCGGGGGTTATTCTGACATGGGGACTTATCGTTGCCGCCTCATTGATTCTGGGCGCAATTCCGATGCTGCTGGGGCTGATTGTGATCATTCCGGTTCTGGGCCACGCCACATGGCATCTGTATCGCCGCGCCGTGGCCTGAACCGTTCGGCTGGCGCTTAGCCGACCTTCAGAACGATCTTACCAATGTGGCCTGAGCTTTCCATTCGGGCGTGCGCCGCCGCTGCATCGGCCAGCTCGAATTCGCTGTCCATCACAGGAGCCACTTTCCCGGCGTCAAGCAGAGGCCAGACGGCCTCGCGCAGGTCCTGCGCGATCTTCGCCTTGGCCAGATCGGATTGCGGACGCAAGGTGCTGCCGGTCAGGGTCAGACGTTTCACCATCATCATGGCAAAGTTCAATTCGACCACCGGCCCCTGCAGAAAGGCGATCTGAACCAATCGCCCGTCCTCGGCCAAGGCTTTCACGTTGCGCGGGATGTAGTCGCCGCCCACCATATCGAGGATCAGGTTCGCGCCGCCTTCGGCGCGCATCGCTGCCACGAAATCCTCATCGCGATAATTGATCGCCTTTTCCGCGCCCAGCTTTTCGCAGGCCGCGCATTTTTCAGCCGACCCGGCGGTTGCAAAAACCCGCGCGCCAAACGCATTCGCCAACTGGATAGCCGTTGTACCGATTCCGCTGGAGCCGCCATGGATCAAAATCCGCTCGCCAGCTTTCAGACCGCCGCGCGTAAACACGTTTGACCAGACCGTAAAGAAGGTTTCGGGCAGGCACGCGGCCTCTTTCAGGCCCATGCCAGCGGGCACCGGCAAGCAATGCGCGGCGGGTGTGGCCACGTATTCAGCATAGCCACCTCCCGGCAAAAGCGCGCAGACATTGTCGCCCACGGACACCCCTTCGACACCGGCTCCGACGGCTACGATTTCACCAGAAGCCTCAAGCCCCGGCAGATCACTGGCACCCGGGGGCGGATCATAAGCCCCCGCCCGTTGCAGCGCGTCGGGGCGGTTCACACCCGCGTAAGCCACTTTCAGGACAACCTGACCGGCTTGTGCCTCGGGCACCGGGCGTTCAACCAATTGCAGAACATCCGGGCCGCCGGGCTTGGTAATTTCAACGGCGCGCATCGTTTGGGTCATGGGCAAATCTCCTTTGCCCAATGCCTAACAGCCAAATAACGAAAGGCCCAGACGCTTACTTGCGTGGGTTCAGCATTCCCGGCAGATCAGCTTTCATTTTCATCGGAGCCTTCACTTGACCCGCCAGCCAGTTCGGAACCGCAAGAAGCGGCTTAAACAAAGGGTTCCCGTTCACCTGCGCCTTGATCTTTTCGAACTGCATGACATTGTCGATGCGGCGGTCCAAAAACTCCCACGATTTTTGATGGTTCGGCGAATCGTCCCCCAGCCAGAACAACACGGTTGAGGAATAGACCCCAGACAGCGTCGCGCGCTTGGTGTACCAGTTCACGTCGTCAGACGTATCGCCCAGCGTTTCCCAGATCAGATCGCAGGTCTGCCACATTGCTTTGGCCCCATCGGCCGCGTACATCGGCAGTGAAAAAAGTGTCACGCCCCGGCGCACCAGTTCTTTGTCCTCAACCGCTTCAAGGCGGAACCGGACGGCGGCGGCGATACGGTCGCGGAACTTCAGATCGCTTAAATCCTCGGATTTCAAGCGCTCCACCATCGCAGCGTCCCCCCGCGCGTGAAACGCTAGCGCCAGGTCGACCGCACCACGGGGGCAGATGGCGCGCGCCAGCGCGTCGTCCATATCGCAATCGGCTATGGCCATTCGAAAGCTGGTTTCAGACCAGCCGTCAAAGGGCACATGGGCCAGCATCGCGTCCAATAGCTGGGTTTTGGCGTCTTCATAAGTGGTGGTCATGGCGGTACTCCGGGTTCTTGCACCAGTACTAGACAAGTTAGGGACGCTTTGCTATACGGCCACTTCCTGCAATTTCCTTGCAACTCTATCTAGAAAGGTGGTGACAACCACATGCAGGTTAGTGTTCGCGACAATAACGTCGATCAGGCGCTTCGTGCCCTGAAGAAAAAGCTGCAGCGCGAAGGCGTGTTCCGTGAAATGAAGCTTAAGCAACATTTCGAGAAACCGTCCGAGAAAAAAGCGCGCGAGAAAGCTGAAGCGATCCGCCGTGCCCGTAAACTGGCACGCAAGAAAGCCCAGCGCGAAGGTTTGCTCTAAGCACCTGACGCTCGTCCAGCTTTGGATGACACTATTTGACGACCCCCGAGGCCACGCCCGGGGGTTTGTCGTTTCAAGGCCAAAGAAAAACGCCCCCGAAACATCAGGGGCGTCAGGATCAATAGATTTTGGGAACGTGCAACTCATCCGGCAGGATGCGGCGTTCATATTCCGGGTTGTACTTACGATCCGGCAAATTGACCTTTTCTTGCGGTACGTCCGTATAGGGGATCTTGGTCAGCAGGTGTTCGATACAGTTCAGCCGCTCGCGTTTTTTGTCGTTGCCTTCGACGATATACCACGGTGCCTCGGGAATATTGGTGCGGAACAACATATCCTCCTTGGCCTTGGTGTAAGCTTCCCAGCGGATGCGGGATTCCAGATCCATCGGAGACAGCTTCCACTGCTTCATCGGGTCGTGGATGCGCATAAGGAATCGCAACTGCTGTTCCTCATCCGTGATCGAGAACCAGTATTTCAGCAAGATAATCCCCGAGCGCACCAGCATCCGTTCAAATTCGGGAACGTCCTGAAAGAACTGTCCGACCTGATCCTCGCTGGCAAAGCCCATGACCCGCTCGACGCCCGCACGGTTGTACCATGACCGGTCGAAAAGAACGATTTCACCGGCCGCAGGCAGATGCGGAACGTAGCGCTGAAAATACCACTGGCTTTGTTCCCGGCGGCTTGGCGCTGGCAAAGCCACAACCCGCGCGACCCGAGGGTTCAGTCGCTGGGTGATCCGCTTGATCACCCCCCCTTTTCCTGCGCTGTCGCGGCCTTCGAACAGAATACAGACCTTGGCCCCGGTATGCTGCACCCAGTCCTGAACCTTGATCAACTCGGCTTGAAGGCGCAGCAGGTTGCGGAAATAGACCTTGCGGTCCAGCATCTCGGGGTGCTGATCCTTGTAAATCTTGCGGATCTCCATTGACAGCATTGGCTCGCTAAATTCGATCTCGAAATCTTCGTCCAGCGTGTCTTCCAACTCGGCTTCCAGCCAGTCTTTGGGGGCATCGTTGTTTTCGTAAGCCAAGGTCTGTTCCTTATCTCATATCGGGCTCGGACCGTACCGGGCGAGTGTAAACGCCTGATGTCATCAGAAAAATTGATGAAGGCCCTTTTCCTAAGCTTAACCGCACTGGGCCGCAAGGTCACTGCGACACGAGAAAACGCGTAAGACAGCACTGGCAACAAAGAATACACACGCCGTGTACACGCGGCAAAAATACCGCATAGCCAAATGGTTGGCACCGCTGCCCCGCACGTTATCTTGCCTTATTCAACCGCGTGAACGCATCTGTACCTGAAGCAAACCCGCGAGAGTCCCGTGACACATTTTGCATCTTTGCTACCCGCAATTTGGCCCTGGCTGATACTCATGACTGCGCAGATCGTCGCGGTCGCTGGCAAGAGGATGCTCTGCCTTGCTTTGCTCGCCATGTTCGGCGCGGCCGCTCTTACAACCGGGTTGATCACCCCAATCGCGCTTTGCATTGCGCTTGCGGGTCTTGGTGGCGCGGCCATTATACCTCGGTTATCCGGGTATTCTGCAGGATTTGGGCATACCGCAATGATCCTGTGGGCCGCTGCCTTGGGTGCGCATCTGGTCCCTGGTTTCCACAACCTGCTGATTCTTGATCAGGTCCAATCGGGACCAGACAGCACGGCGTTCAGCATGTACCTGAACCTGGACAAACCCCTGGTTCTTTTCGCCGTTCTTCTGGCCTGGCCCAACGTGAACACCCCAATCGCGCAGGTTCGGCGTTTCCCCTTGTTCGTTGGCCTAATACTCTTGCCTCTGCTGTTCGCAACTGGCCTTGCAACCGGGGCCGTACGGCCCGAGATCGGCCTGCCCGAGTGGTGGCTGTTGTTCGCACTCGCAAACCTGCTGCTAACCTGCCTGACGGAAGAGGCTTTCTTTCGCGGCTATCTGCAATCCATGATTTCTTCAAAACTTGGGGCAGCCTTGGGAATTGCCGCCGCGAGCGTTCTGTTCGGTCTGGTGCACTGGCCGGGTGGATTGGCGCTGGTCGCGTTCGCTTCGATCCTCGGGGCGGCTTGCGGGCTTGGCTATTATGCAACCGGTCGGCTTTGGGTGCCCACGCTGATGCACTTTGCGTTTAACGCGGTGCATCTGGCCTTTTTCACCTATCCCGGCCCTGTCTGAATTACACTGGCAAAGCCGTGGTCTTGAACACCGTCCGCAGCGCGAAAGAGCTTTGCATCTGCGCCACGCCCGGCAGTCGCGACAAGTACTGACGGTGAATGCGAGCGAAATCTTCAGTATTTTCAGCCACGACCTTCAGAATATAGTCCGCCGTTCCCGCCATCAGATGACACTCAAGAACATCCGGAATCCGTGCAACGGCCTTCTCGAATGCATCCAGAACCTCTTCGGCCTGACCCTGCAGCGTGATCTCGACAAATACGGTCGTCGGCACCTTCATCATGCGCGCATCGAGCAAGGCAACATAGTCCCGGATATACCCTTCTGACTCGAGTCGCTGCACGCGACGATGACAGGCCGAGGGCGACAGGTTGGCCTGCTCGGACAATTCGGCATTGGACATTCTGCCATTTCTTTGCAACGCGGCAAGAATCTTTCGATCTGTCGTATCAAGGCTCATGAGCGCAATCCTTTTGCAGGTAGACGCTATTTTATCGAAGAATCTTCGGAAGAAAAGCACAGCGGCAGGCAGAGTTTCACAGAAATTGCATCCGGCATTGCCTATATTTTAGGCAATTAATAAACGGAGAGGCCAAATGAAAATCGGTTGCCCCAAGGAAATCAAACCGCAAGAGTTCCGCGTCGGCATGACACCCAACGCCGCGCAAGAGGCCATTGCCAGAGGTCACGAGGTGATTATCGAAACCGGGGCCGGACAGGGCTCGGGCTTTGACAATGCCGACTACATCGCAGCCGGAGCGACGATCGTCGACACCGCGGCCGAGGTTTTCGCCACGGCAGACATGATCGTCAAAGTGAAAGAACCGCAGGCAGCCGAGCGCAAGATGCTGCGCGAAGGTCAGTTGTTGTTTACCTACCTCCACCTTGCACCCGATCCAGATCAGACGCATGACCTGCTTGCTTCGGGGTGTACGGCCATTGCTTATGAAACCGTAACCGACTCCAGCGGTGGCCTGCCCTTGCTTGCGCCGATGTCCGAAGTCGCGGGTCGCCTTGCGCCGCAAGTCGGCTCATGGACCCTCCAGAAGGCCAACGGTGGCCGCGGGGTGCTGATGGGCGGTGTCCCCGGTGTAGGCCCCGCGAAAGTTGTGGTCATCGGCGGGGGCGTTGTGGGAACGCATGCCGCCCAGATCGCAGCCGGCATGGGCGCAGATGTCACTGTGCTGGACCGCTCTCTGCCGCGCTTGCGCTACCTCGACGACGTGTTCGGGAACAGGTTCAAGAACCAGTACTCGACGGCCGGTGCCACGGCTGAGCTGATTCAAACCGCGGACATGGTCATCGGTGCGGTGCTGATCCCCGGAGCCGCTGCGCCAAAACTGGTTACGCGCGAACAGCTATCCACGATGAAACCCGGCGCGGTTTTGGTTGACGTCGCCATTGACCAGGGTGGTTGTTTCGAGACCTCAAAAGCCACAACCCACGCCGAGCCGATCTACGAGGTCGATGGCATCATGCACTATTGCGTGGCCAATATGCCCGGCGCCGTCGCGCGGACTTCGACCATTGCATTGGGGAACGCGACGATGCCCTTCATGCTGGCGCTAGCCGACAAAGGTTGGAAACAGGCCTGTCAGGACGATCCGCACCTGCTGGCCGGGCTGAATGTTCACGCCGGACAACTGACCTATTATGCGGTCGGTAAGGCACTGGGGATCGACGTTGTATCACCCAATGTGGTGATCAAGTCCTGAACCCTCCCGCCCCTGAAAGCGCCCTCTGCCGAGGGCGTTTACAGCGTTGGGTCCGGCGCCGCGCCAAAGGCGCGGCGCCGGACCCAACCGGAGAAGGGCATTTTCAATGCCCGACGACGGGCGGGAGCACTTACGCCTGTTTGTGAATCTCCACCGAATGCGGATATGGAATCGAGACACCCTTGGCGTCGAACGCTTCCTTGATCGCTTTGGTCAACTCGAACTTCACGTCCCAGTAATCGGCATTTGCGCACCACAACCGTGCGGTCAAATCAACCGAGCTGTCGCCCAGATTGGTCACCCGTACCCAGGGTTCGGGATCGCTCAGAATGCGGCTGTCCGCCTGCGCGACACTTAGAATGATCTTCATCGCCTCATCCGCGCTGTCGCCATAGTCGATCCCAAACACCAAATCGACACGCCGGGTATCATGCGCCGAATAGTTCGAGATGATCGACCCCCAGGACTGACCATTGGGGACAATGATCTGTACGTTGTCGGGCGTCACAAGCTCGGTCGTGAATAGGTTCAGGTCTTTCACGGTGCCGGACGTCCCGCCAATGTCGACATACTGACCCAGCTTGTAGGGGCGGAACACCACCAGCATCACTCCGGCGGCAAGATCACTGAGCGTTCCCTGAAGCGCCAAACCGATCGCAAGCGAAGCAGCACCCAGAATGGCGACGATGCTGGTCGCCTCGATGCCGAAAATGCCCAGCACGGCGACCAGAACCATGGCCAGTATCGCCCATTTCACAAGGCTGGCGACAAAATTCCCAAGCGTCTGATCAATGTTCGGTGTTGCATTGATCCGGCGGCGGACCACGCCGCTGATCGCTCCGGCCACGATCCACCCAAGGATTAGAACAATCAATGCCTTCACAGCGTTCACGATAAGGGGGGCAAACGCACCCACCTGAGTCACGACCTCATCCACGCGCTTCTCCTTTCCGAGTTGTTCCTGACCCGCGACGGCTGCGCGGGATTGCCGAAGTTTGAGCGATAACGGGGCTTTGGTCTAGGTGTGAGATCCAGACCTTTTCCCCGTTGTTCCAGAATACACAGCCGCTGACCGGCTGCGCACACTCCCACCACTGGAAGGATCGTCCATCCGTGCTTACCTGTTGCAGACCGTCTGAAAGGAACCAACCATGCTGGACACCACCTCACACCCGATTACAGCCCGCTGGCCTACCAGCAGCCCCGACAAGATCCAACTCTATTCCTATCCTACGCCCAATGGCGTCAAAGTCTCGATCATGCTGGAAGAAACCGGCCTGCCCTATGAGCCGCATCTGGTCACGCTGTCCGACAAGGATGTTAAAAGCCCCGAGTTTCTTTCGCTGAATCCCAACAACAAGATCCCCGCGATCATCGACCCCAATGGTCCGGACGGAGAACCGCTGGCGCTTTTCGAAAGCGGTGCGATTCTGCTGTATCTCGCCGAAAAAAGCGGCAAGCTGCTGGGGTCAACGCCGGCCGACAAACATCGTGTCACCCAATGGCTGATGTTTCAGATGGGCGGTCTTGGGCCGATGTTCGGACAGTTGGGCTATTTCCACAAATTCGCCGGAAAAGAGATCGAAGACCCACGCCCCCGCGAACGGTACATCGCCGAAGCGAAACGGTTGCTGAACGTCCTGGACACACAACTCAGCGGTCAAGACTGGATCGCCGGAGAGTATTCGGTCGCCGACATAGCCATCGTCCCATGGCTGCGCGGTTTGGACTATTATGGCGTCAAAGAGATCGTTGGATGGGACGATTTCGCGAACCTTCAACCCTATGTCGACCGGTTCCTTGCACGGCCCGCCGTTCAGCGCGGCCTGCGCATTCCAGCGACAGAGTAAAACCGGGTAGGGTGAGGTCCCGCCTCACCCCGCACCTTCACTTCAGCCAGGAAGTTTGCCCGTCAAGACGTACCGCAGCACGTCAACAACTTGCGCGGGCTGCTCGGCAACTGCCAGCGCAGCGGCGTCCACCTCTTTCAGGGCGTGCTGGTGATCGGGGCCGTGCAATACGATCAGGGACTTGCCCAAAGCCGCAGCATACCCTGCGTCGAACGCTGCGTTCCACTGCTTGTACTTCTCGCCAAACCGCACCACGACAACGTCAGCATCGGTGATCCCGTTGCGCGTGCGAATAGCGTTAACCATCGCGCCCTTATGGTCATGCCAGTATTTGTTCGACTCGGCACCCAGAATGGTCACTCCGCAATCATCGCTGGCGTCGTGATCCGTCACGGGGCTGTTGAACGTAATATCCAACCCTTTTGCGCCTTCGATGATCTGCTCACGCCAGTCGGTGTGAATCTCTCCGGACAGGTAAACGCTCAGGCTCATGGAACTCTCCTTGCTGGTTGGCGCGACCCTAGTGCGAATTCCTTGGCAACCCAAGAGGTCGCAACGTCATAGGTTCGGCAAAAAAAGCGCGCCCGAAGGCGCGCCCTAAACTTCGATTGCAGACCGGCTTAACCGCGCAGGGTTCCACCGGTCGCCTTGGTAACCTTGGCGATGATCTTCTGGGCGGCCGCCTCGATATCTTCTTCCTTGAGCGTCTTGTCAGTCGGCTGAAGGCGAACAGTAATGGCAAGGGATTTCTTGCCCTCACCGACGCTGCCACCGATGAATTCGTCAAAGACACGCACATCCTCGATCAGTGCCTTGTCCGCACCTGCGGCCGCATTGACCAAGGTCAGTGCCTCGACACTTTCGTCTACGACAAAGGCAAAATCCCGCTCGACCGCTTGCAGGTCACGCAGTTCTAATGCCGCTCGGGTCGCGCCGGACTTACGGGGCAGAGGCACCTCATCCGGCCATATGGTAAAGGCCATCGCCGGGCCTTTGATATCCATCGCCTGCAGGATACGCGGGTGCAGTTCACCAAACACACCCAACACCTTTTTCGGACCCAGACAGATTCTACCGTGACGGCCCGGATGCCACCACGCATCGCTATCGCGCAGAATCTGAACCTTGGCGGGCGCACCAATGGCTGCAAGCACAGCCTCGGCATCTGCTTTCACGTCGAACAAGTCGACGGGGCGTGACGCACCATGCACATCTTTTGGCCCGTCGCGGCCGACCAGCAGACCGGAAATCTGAGTTTTCTGATCCCCCGGTTCGCCATCATGGAAGACAGGGCCGACCTCGAACAGGGCCACATCTGCATATCCGCGCGCCTGATTGCGCGCCGCCGCCTGCAACAGACCGGGCAGAAGATCGGGGCGCATATGGCTCATCTCAGACGAGATCGGGTTTTCCAACTGCGTCACCTCATCACCGCCACCGAACAGCGCAGCCGACGCCTGATCAATGAACGTGTATGACACGCACTCATTATACCCCAAGGCCGCGCAAGTACGACGCGCCATGGATTGACGGCGCTGTGTGGGCGTCATCACCGGTTTGGGGATACCATCCGTGATACGCGGCAGCGGCTTGCCTTTCAGCTTGGTCAGGGACGCAATCCGCGCGACCTCTTCCACCAGATCGGCTTCACCCATGATATCGGGGCGCCAACTAGGAACATGGGCCATCTCGCCCTCAAGGCGGAACCCCAGACGGGTCAGGGTCTGGCGCTGCTCGCTTTCGGGAATATCCATCCCGACCAGCGACTGCACACGCGCCGCGTCCAGCTTGTAGGCACGCGCATGGTTCGGTGCTTTGCCTGCTTCGACAACGGACGAAACCTCGCCCCCGCAGATATCCAGAATCATCTGCGTTGCCTGCTCCAGCCCTTCGCGGGTGTAATCGGGATCAACGCCACGTTCGAACCGATACCGCGCGTCCGAGTTGATCTTGAGCGCACGACCGGTCAGGGCGATCTGCACATGATCCCAGAACGCGCTTTCGAGGAAGACATTTACTGTCTCTTCGGTACAACCGGTTTCCTCGCCACCCATGATGCCAGCGATAGATTCCGCGCCCTTGTCGTCCGAAATCACCATCATGCCGGGCTGCAAAGTGTATTCTTTTTCGTCCAGCGCCACCAGCTTCTCGCCGCCCTTAGCGCGATGAACGCGCAGGTTGCCCTGCACCTTGTCCGCATCAAACACATGCAACGGGCGGTTCTGGTCAAAGGTCATGTAATTAGTGATATCCACCAGAGCCGAAATCGGACGCAACCCAATCGCCTTCAACTGATCCTGCAACCATTGCGGGCTGGGTCCATTCCTGACCCCGCGGATCACCCGTCCAGTGAAATGAGGCGCACCGTCGAGCGTGTCTTCGTCAATCGTCACCTTGATCGGGCTTTCGAAATCGCCGGGTACAGGCGTATAGTCACGCTGCTTCAGCGTCCCCACACCCCGCGCGGCCAGATCGCGCGCAATCCCCGCCACACCAAGCGCATCGGGGCGGTTCGGCGTGATCGCGATCTCGATCATCGGGTCGACCTTCGAGGGTTCATTCTCGGCCAGCCAGTCCACGAACGTGTCACCCACCTCGCCCGAGGGCAGCTCGATAATGCCGTCATGTTCGTCCGACAGCTCCAGCTCGCGCTCGGACGCCATCATGCCAAAGCTTTCGACGCCGCGAATCTTGCCGACGCTGATGGTGATATCCAGACCAGGGATATACATGCCCGGCTTGCAGACAACGACCGTGATCCCTGTGCGGGCATTGGGCGCACCGCAGATGATCTGCAAATCGCCCTCATCGGTTTCCACGGTGCACACACGCAGCTTATCCGCGTCGGGGTGCTTCTCGGCATGTTTCACATGGCCCAGCGTAAAGCCTGCCAGCCGGTCCGCCGGGTTCACGATCTCTTCGACCTCAAGGCCAAGGTCGGTCAGCGCCTCGGCGATCTCATCAACCGACGCATCCGTATCGAGGTGGTCTTTCAGCCAGGACAGAGTGAATTTCATTGCAGCGGGCTTTCTTGGGCAATCATCCGTTTGGCACAGGCAATGGCAAAGATTGCGCCAAGGTGCAAGCGCTGCGCGCTACGGATAGGTGGGGGTGCGGCCCAAAAGCTCGTCCAATTGCCAGCCGATCCAGCCATGCGGAATGAAATGTCCGCCCGGATGCGTGTCCAGCACCACCTGCCCCTGCGCGCAATCGGTCCATTCCGTGCGGCTGAGCGTCAGGAACGGCTTCACGCTCCAATCCCCGCGCGGGGTCGCGCCGTTGCAATTGTACTTCTCGCGCCACAGCGCCACCGGATAGGTCGTGTCCCCATCGGGGCCAAGGGGGAAATCCATCACTGTATCATCCAAGCCATGCACATGCCGCACCTCGCGCGGGGCTTCGGGACAGGTTTCCGTCTGACGGATCGAGCCGGCAACGGCCAGCAGCGCCGCCATGTCATTACCCGACTGGCACACAAAGCGCCACGCCATCGCACCGCCATAAGAATACCCCGAGACATAGATGCGGTCCGGGTCCACCGGATAGCGATTGGCCACATCCTCTAGCACCCGATCGGCAAACGGGACATCCCCGGTATCCGCCGACCAGAAATTCCAGCTTTTGCCCAAGCCGTTCGGGGCCACCAGCAACACACCCCGCAGCTTCGTGGCCCCCGCGATCCGTTCATGGTTCACCACTACGGTGCCCTGCCGCGACCATCCGTGAAAATGCAGCAGCACCGGCAGAGGACTTTCCCCATCCCATCCATCCGGCTCCAGCACATGATACGAGCGGTCCCCGACCTCACAGGCGGTATCGCCATGGCAATCGGATTTCCAAGGTCCCATGGCGAGCGCCGGGGTTGCGGTCATCAAGAGGAAAAGCAGTCGATAGATCATAGGCCAGAGCCTAGTCACCTGACACGCGGTGTCACATAAAATATTGGTGTAGGCCGGGCTTCAGCCCGGCACCCATCCGAACCAAATGGCGGGCTAAAGCCCGGCCTACAATCAACGCAGCGCCAAGCCGTACAATTCTACTTTCTCTTCTTTGTCCCGCGCTGCACTCGCAAAATTCGCAATTTTTCTTCCTGTCGCGGCCTCACTTGCATGCTGAAACGAACGTAAGCGGCCCAAATACCTGGGCAAACCGCTACAAGAAGGACAAAACCCATCAACACAGCGCTGGAACCTGCAATAGAAACAGCCACTCGTGTAACTATCACAATCCCAAACGCTAGACCCAAAAGCCAACGTAAGGGAGCATGTGAAACCCGATCGTCCCAACAATCCAAGTAACGGGCCAGATACAGTCCCAGCGGATATATTTACCGCGACAAACCACCATGCAGGTTCGGCATATCCAGCGCCGCGAACCCGTAGTGGCGCAGCCAGCGCAGATCGCTATCAAAGAACGCCCGCAGATCAGGAATACCGTATTTCAGCATCGCCAGACGGTCGATACCGATGCCGAACGCAAAGCCCTGATAGGCTTCGGGGTCGATCCCGCCGGCGGCGATGACCTTGGGGTGGACCATGCCGGAACCCAGAATTTCCATCCAGTCGTCGCCCTCGCCGATCTTTAGCTGGCCGTTATCCCATGAACAGCGGATATCGACCTCGGCCGACGGCTCGGTGAAGGGGAAGTGCGAGGCGCGGAAGCGTAGTTCGACATCGTCGACTTCGAAGAACGCCTTCACGAACTCTTCCAGAACCCATTTCAGGTTCGCCATCGAGATGTCTTTGTCGATGGCCAACCCCTCGACCTGATGGAACATCGGCGTGTGGGTCTGGTCGTAGTCGGCGCGGTACACACCGCCCGGACAGATCACGCGGATCGGCGCGCCTTGCAGTTCCATCGACCTGATCTGCACCGGAGACGTATGGGTCCGCAGCACATGCGGCGGGCGATTGTCACCCTCGGCACGGTGCATGTAGAACGTATCCATCTCGGCCCGTGCAGGGTGGTGGCCGGGGATGTTCAGCGCGTCGAAGTTGTACCAGTCGTCTTCAATGCGCGGCCCTTCGGCCACCGAGAAACCCAGTTCAGCAAAGATCGCAGTCAGTTCCTCGGTCGCCTGACTGACCGGGTGGATCGACCCCTGTCGGCGCGCGCGGGTCGGCAGGGTCACGTCCAGCCATTCAGTGCGCAGGCGTTCGTCCAGCGCGGCATCGGCCAAAGCCGCCTTTTTCGCGGACAGGGCCGAGTTGATCTCGTCCTTCAAAGCGTTCAGCGCAGGGCCTGCGACCTGACGTTCCTCGGGCGTCATCTTGCCCAGTTCGCGCATTTTTAGCGCGACCTCGCCTTTTTTGCCCACGGCCGCGACGCGGATCGCCTCAAGCGCGTTCTCGTCGCCTGCCTCGGCGATCTGCCCCAGATATTTTGCCTTAAGATCGTCCATGACGCTTCCTGAACCTGGCCTCTGACTGATGTTCAGGACCTGCTATCACAGCGACGCGCGAAAGCAAGAGGGGGCCGGTGCGCTTTCAAATCGACCGCAGCGCGATTGCCTCGGCCTTGCGCTGTACGGGCCGTGATGTCGGGCCATAGCTGCCAGGATGGTCGCGTAATTCGGGAAACAGCGCGAAAAGTTCATCCGCCGTGTCAGCACCAAGCCCCTTTAGCCCTTCACCCCCTGGAAAAAAACTCTCAGAAATCAAGCCAGAGGTTGAGACAAGCTGATGGCGATCAAACATCAGATGCACATAGCGCACGATATCGCAGGGCGCAGAGGCGATCGTTTTGCCATTGGTCAAAGCGCTGGCGGCGATCAGCACGTCGTCCTCGCCAAACAGCAATTGCGCCTGCCAGCCAGAAATCAGCAACCGATGTTGGGGTGAGACAAGGATGTCGCGCTGCGCGCCCAAGGTGCCGGCCTGAATCCGAACAGGGGCAAACCGGCCGTTGCCCCTGACCGTCTGCCCTCCGACCCACCGCACCGGGCACGCACCGTCGTCAACCGTCAAAACCAGATCGCCCGGCCGCAGCGTTTCAACCCGACGCGGGCCGTCCGGTGTCTCCACAAGCGCACCCGCCACAAAACAGGCCGCACCGCTGTCACCCGGCGAAAGAGGCGCGTTAACCTGCGTATCAGGGTCTGGCTGATTAAACTGAATAGACGTCGTCGTCTGACCCGGATTTGTCAAAACCGGCAGGTTTTCCGAGGTCGCACCAGCAGCGGCCCCATCCAAAGCCAGAATATTCTGCGTCCCGCGACCGATGTCGTAAAAGTCGATCACTTCGTTCGTCGCGGTGTTGGTGAGCGCATAAGCCTCAAAAATGTTCGGACCACCGCCGTTAGGATCGGTAAGCAGGATCGGGAAATCGTCCGCCGAGATCACAAAGACCTGCTCGCCGTTGTCAGGGTCGGTAAAGACCTGAACAGACGGGTCATCAAGCGGAATTTCTATGCCGACCGTACCATTGGCCTGATAAAAGGACACCGTGAAATCCGATGGGTCCTCGGACGGGCTGAGCGAGACTTCCAGAAACTCGGCCACGCCTGTTTGCGCGGCATACGCGTTCGAATAATGTAGTTCACTGATACGAGCCATATGTCCACCGACACACAAAGGTTTGTCGGGACTATACCCTCAAAACCAAAAACCGAACCTTAATACACATGAGATTTGGACCGGGGATCACTCATTTGCAACAATCCGGCGATCGGCGTGACGGCAATCAATAGCTGTATTCGGGATAAATCCGGGTCAGATCGCCGTTCCAGTCGCCATTGTAGTGATCCAGCAACTCATCCGCGGGGACTTTGCCTGTCTCGATGCTGTCCTTCAGAGCGTTCAGAAAATGGGTCTCATCCGGAACCAACCCGCCAGCGCCGGGCAAGGCGCGGGACTTCAGGCCAGACTCGGCAATCGAAACAACTTCGCGCGCAAGATCGTGCATGTTGATGTTTCCGACCCGTGCCTGCAGGCCATCTTTAGCGGCCTCGACGCGTAAGGATTCGCGCGTTTCAGCGTCCCATCCTTTGACCAGATCCCACGCGGCATCCAGTGCACCCTGGTCATAGGTCAGACCCACCCAGAAAGCAGGCAACGCACACAGGCGACGCCAAGGGCCGCCATCTGCGCCGCGCATCTCCATGAACTTCTTGATCCGCGCTTCGGGGAAGGCGGTCGTCAGGTGATCGGCCCAATCCGATAGGGTTGGCGTTTCACCGGGCAGCGCGGGCAGCTTGCCCTGCAGGAAGTCGCGGAAGGACATGCCCAGCGCGTCGATATACTGCCCATCGCGATAAACGAAGTACATCGGCACATCGAGCGCGTATTGCACGTAACGCTCGAACCCGAAGCCTTCTTCGAACACGAAAGGCAGCATTCCGGTCCGTGCATCGTCCAAATGCCGCCAGATATAGCTGCGCCAGCTTTTCTGGCCGTTCACCTTGCCCTCGAAGAACGGCGAGTTCGCAAACAGTGCGGTCGCCACCGGCTGCAACGCCAGCGCCACACGCAATTTCTGCACCATGTCGGCCTCGGACCCAAAGTCAATATTGACCTGAACCGTACAGGTGCGACGCATCATGGCGCGCCCCATGGTGCCAACCTTTTCCATATAGTCGTTCATCAACCGATAGCGGCCCTTGGGCATCAACGGCATCTCGTCATGGGTCCAGATGGGGGCCGCGCCCAGTCCGATGAACCCCACGCCGATCTCGTCGGCAATATCCTTCACCTCGCGCAGGTGGGTGTTCACCTCATCGCAGGTCTCGTGGATGGTCTCGAGCGGAGCACCCGACAACTCCAGCGCACCGCCGGGTTCAAGGCTGACATTCGCGCCGTCTTTCTCAAGCCCGATCAAGTGACCCGCTTCGCGCACCTCGGCCCAGCCATGGCGGTCGCGCAGACCTTCCAGCACAGCCACGATCGAGCGTTTGCCTTCAAACGGCAGCGGTTTCAGAGTGTCCTTGCAATAGCCGAACTTCTCATGCTCGGTCCCGATACGCCAATCGGACTTGGGCTTGCAGCCCGATTCCAGATATTCGGCAAGTTGTTCGTGGCGTTCGATCGGCCCGCCGCCGGACTGGGGGATGGACATGAACCGCTCTCCGATCCTGATGTGTCTGTCTTTCGGTCAGTCGTGCGGTGAAATGCCGCCAGTGTCAATGCAGCCGAAGATGTGGCGGGCGCATCGGGTTACGCTCCCATATGACTACCGGATGCACGCCTCCGCTGTTCAGTTCCGCCAGCATTGCTTCGGTTTTAAGCCCCGGCAAGGCCGAGAAAACGTCGAACAACGCCTCGGCCCCTTCTGCATTCACAGGAATGTGAAGCGCAGGCTGACCCGGCTGATCCAGAACCCAATGCGCAGGGTTCGAGGTCGGGTCCAATGCCAGCCGCTCGATTTCACGTGCAGCGACGATGCCACCATCCAACGGGCCAAGATAGGTGATCTGCCCTTCGTCAATAGTAACAACGCCGGGTCCGCCTGCTCCGGTTCTGAACCGCGCGCGTTGAATACCGATCACGGTCAACGCCGCGGCGACAATCACCAGCACCCACCCCAACCAGCCAAGCAGGCCCCCGGGGCCGCTGATCCAACTGAGTCCGACCAACAGAACCACACCGGCCGCCAGCACCTCGCGCCAGCGCCACAGGGTCAGTTTGGCTTCGGGTCGGATGAAACTCATGCCGGGTCCTTTGGGGTCTTGAACAGGATCAGGGAATACTGACCTGCGGGTTTAAATCCGATTGCGATATAAGCACGCGCAGCGGAATCGGAAGCCGCAAAAAGAACAGCGCGGGTTACACCCGCCGCCCGAGCCTCAAGCAGGTGCAGCGCGACGGCCAATTTCGCATAGCCGCATCCGCGCAAGGTAGGCGGGGTATAAACGCCACCGATTTGCACCACTTCGGGCAATCGCGCATTGAATCCCGTCATTCCCACAGGCTGACCAGAAACCAGCAAAGCCCGGTGAGAATCGCGTTCGACATAGGCGGCAACGTCTTTCTTTGACTGGTTTTGCGCGCGATCCTCGTCGAAATCCATCGCTTCGGTCAGGTAGCTCTGACGCCAGCCCTCGGCAATCTCGCGATCCACATCACCCAGCGGCACTAGCGTGGCGCCGGACGTATCGGGCAAGACGATGTGGTTCAGATCCAGTGTGAAGCCCGGTTCGTCACTGTTCATGGTCGCAGGCCGATTATCCCACCCCGCCAAATGCATGAATCGGCGGGCCTGCGTTGCCTCGGCCGCCAGACCGAACAATGCGCGGCCCCGGATCAACTCTATCGCTTCTAAAAGCTCGGCATCGCTGCAATCAGGGCATTGCGGCAGCACCATACCCTCGTTCGTGATGGCAAGAATGGCACGCGGACTATCGCCCAATGCCCAGACATTCAACGCGCGCGGGTCACACCCCCGCAAACCAAAATCACGCAAATTGGCCAGAGGAAACATCGATGTCTGAATGTGTTTCGACAGAAACCGGTCGATCATTGGCACGTCTTCTTGCCGCGCCTGCCGCCACGTCACGTCCAATCCCCCAGCGCCTGCTGCCACATTGTCAGCGCAGCAACCGCCGCCGTATCCGCCCGCAGGATGCGTGGGCCCAGACTGACCACATGCGCAAAGGGCAACCCAGACAGGCGCGAGCGTTCCCGATCGGAAAACCCTCCTTCGGGCCCTATGAGGATAGCCCAGGGCTGATCCTTTTCGTTCGCTGCCAGACGCAGGGCTGATCCCACCTCGGCCTCGTCACAGAACATCAGTTGGCGACCGTCAGGCCATGAATCCAGCACGCGGTCCAGACGCTGCAGGTCGGCGACTTGGGGTACATAAGTCCCGCCGCATTGCTCAGCGGCTTCGACCGCGTGGGCCTGCAGGCGGTCCTGTCGGATACGTTCGGAATTGGTGAATTCGGTCTGGACGGGCAGGATGCGCGCGGCACCCATCTCGGCCGCCTTTTCGACAATGAAATCGGTCCGTGCTTTTTTGATCGGCGCAAAAAGCAGCCACAGATCAGGCGGCAGTTGCAAAGGTTTGGACTGTTTCAAACAGGTCAGCACCCCGCCGCGTTTTCCGGCCTGCACGACCTGGGCCAGCCACTCTCCGTCTTGGCCGTTGAACAGCGCCACGTGCCCGCCCACGGCCAGACGCATGACGCCGAAAAGGTAATGCGCCTGCTCGCGCGTCAAATCAACGGATTGCCCCGGACCCAGAGGGTGCTCTACATACAGTCTGATCTTTGCACTCATGAGACGTTACATATGCAAGGCAACGCCCCAACACCAGACGGTCAGGTCGCCGATGCGGTATCCGGCAACTGGGTCGATACACACGCGCCCGCTTTCGCCCGGCCATACTTGCGCCTGAGCCGTGCAGACCGGCCCATCGGCACATGGCTATTGCTGATCCCCTGCTGGTGGGGTCTGGCGCTGGCGATCCTGAGCGACGGCAATCCGCGTTTGGAAGATCTTTGGATCGCTGTCGCCTGTGCCATCGGTGCGTTCCTGATGCGGGGCGCGGGCTGCACATGGAATGATATCACCGACCGAGAATTCGATGCTCAGGTCGAACGCACCCGGTCGCGACCCATTCCTTCGGGACAAGTCAGTGTGCGGCAGGCTGCGTTCTGGATGTTGCTGCAATGCCTTCTGGCATTGATGATCCTGCTGACCTTCAACCGGGCCGCCATGGCAATGGGCGTGCTGTCTCTGCTTCCTGTAACGATCTACCCTTTCGCCAAACGCTTCACTTGGTGGCCGCAGGTGTTTCTGGGCCTCGCGTTCAATTGGGGCATCCTTCTGACTTGGGCCGCGCATACGGGAACAGTCAGCGTTCCCGCAATCACGCTGTATCTGGCAGGCATCGCGTGGACGTTGTTCTATGACACGATCTATGCCCATCAGGACGCCGAAGATGACGAGCTGATCGGCATCAAATCCACCGCCCGTCTATTTGGTGAGAACACGGCGAAATGGCTGAAATACTTCCTTGTCGCAACCGTCGCGTTAATGGGCCTTGCGATCATCGACGCAGCAACGGGACAGGCGTCGACCCTTGCACTGTTCGTGGCTCTTTTCGGTCCTTGGGCGATGGGATGGCATATGGCGTGGCAGTTGCGCGGATTGGACACGGATGACAACGCCAAGCTGCTGCAATTGTTCCGCGCCAATCGGGACACCGGCCTTATTCCGCTGATCTTCCTTGGCGTCGCGTTGCTGGTCTGATTGCACCTCGGCGCAGGCCTCTGTAAGAGTGCTGCTCAATCACCCGAGGAGTCGATTGCCCGCACATGCGCCTGCCCTATTTCATCGCCGTTGCCCTGATTTTCCTCGTGTCAGCCGGAGTATCCCTGCTGGCAGCCAGTTACGCGGTGACAAAGGTCGAAGAGGCATCCGAATTCGCAGTGCGGCGCGCGCTGGACCTTAAAGGCCATGACTGGGCCGAAGTTGAATCCGACGGCCTGCGAGTCATCCTGACCGGAACCGCACAGGATGAGGCCGCCCGTTTCAACGCATTAACAGCCGCAGGGACCGAAGTTGATACGTCGCGCGTCATTGACGAGATGCAGGTTGAAGCGACGCGTCAGTTGGCTCCACCACGCTTTTCCGCAGAAATCCTGCGCAACGACAGCGGCATTTCGGTTATTGGCCTCATACCTGCCAGCCAGGACCGGGACGCGTTGGTAGACCGGCTTCGCAATCTGAATGGCGGCAAGGTCTCGGACCTGATGGAAACCGCAGACTATCCAAAGCCGAAAGGCTGGGAAGAAGCGTTAAACTATTCGGTTGAGGCACTGGCGCGTCTGCCGCGCGCCAAAATCTCAGCCAGCCCCGGACTGGTCAAGATCACGGCCATCGCAGACAGCCAGCAGGAAAAAGAGCAACTGGAACAGGACCTGACCCGGGCAGCCCCCCCCAGCCTGCGCATCGGGCTGTCCATTTCGGCGCCAAGACCGGTGATCACGCCTTTCACCCTGCGTTATTTGATTGATGAGTCCGGCGGGACCTTTGATGCGTGCTCGGCGCAAGACGAAGAAGCGCGCGACACGATAATCCAAGCGGCGCAAGGCGCTGGTCTGACGGGTCCGTATTCCTGCACGATCGGGCTGGGTGTGCCATCGCCCCGCTGGCCCGAGGCTACATCTCTGGGCATTCGCGCGCTGGCGGAAATTGGTCAGGGTTCAATCACAATTTCGGACGCTGATGTAACGCTGGTCGCCGCCGAAGGCACCAATCCCGCGCTTTTTGACAGGATCGTAGGCGAGCTTGAGGCCGCTCTGCCCGGTGTTTTCGCCTTGCACGCCGTATTGCCGGAACCGACCGAAGACGCACCTGCGGGTCCGACAGAGTTCTCCGCAACACGCAGCCCTGAAGGTCTGGTGCAGATGCGCGGCCGTTTGGGTGACGAAGCGGCGCGCGACATGGTCGACAGTTTCGCACGGGCGGCTTTTGGGTCTGAACAAGTTTATACCGCCGCGCGGATTGCCCCCGATTTACCGTCAGACTGGCCCGTGCGCGTGCTGGCCGGGCTCGAAGCCCTGTCTCACCTGCACAATGGCGCTCTGACAGTAACGCCGGATGATGTCGTCCTTAGCGGCATCAGTCACGATCCCGAGTCCAAGGCCCGCATCGCCGGTCTGCTGTCCGAAAAACTGGGGGACGCGCAGGACTATACTCTGTCCATCACCTATCAAGCACCCCCTGAACCAGAAGACACGCTGCCGGACCCCGAAATGTGTGAGGAGCAGATCGCGGAGATTCAGGCAGCAACCAAAATTGCCTTCGAGCCGGGCTCGGCCACGATTGCGTCAGACTCGCGCGACACTGTGAACCAAATTGCCGACATTTTGCGAGAGTGCGGACCAATTCGGATGGAAATTCAGGGCCATACCGACAGTCAGGGCCGCGAAGAGATGAACCAGCAACTCAGCCAGGCGCGGGCACAGTCCATTCTGAACGAATTGCGCGGCCGCCGGATTCCAACCGGCAGCTACTCGGCCGTCGGCTATGGTGAAACCCAGCCCATCGCAGAAAACGACACCGAAGAAGGCCGTGAGGAAAACCGTCGGATCGAGTTCCGACTGATCCGACCCGAACCTGTCGCCAATTCCGAAACCGGGCTTGAGGCGATGGAAGCCACGACAGGCGACTCGGAAGACGCGCAGCCAGAAGCCGAAAATACCGGCGCAGAGGAACAGTAAGTTGAACAGAATCGAATTCATCATCGCCACCGCCGTTATCCTGTTTGCGGCATTCTGCATGGGCTGGTTCGCGAACTGGCTTGCGCACCGCCTGTCGCGTGTGCGTCAAAGCGATGTGGCCGATCTGGACCGCATGAGTCAGGAATTGCACGAAGCCGAAGAGACCCGCGATCAGGCGATTACCTACCTGCAACAGCGTGAAGCGGAACTGACCAACCAACTGACGCAGGCCGAGGCGGAATTGTCCGCAGCCATGGATGGCCTGCGCGCTGCACGTCAAGAGGCCGAAGAACTGCGGGGCCGTATCAACAACGCGGACTGACCTACCACCGGGTCAGCGCGTCTTCATCCTCGTCCTTGGCGGCCACCCAATCGGCCCCATCCGACGTGATTTCCTTTTTCCAAAACGGTGCGCGGGATTTCAGGTAGTCCATCAGAAATTCTGCAGCCTCGAACGCATCCTTGCGGTGCGGTGCGGCGGTTGCCACCATCATGATCCGATCCCCCGGAGCCAGTCGCCCGTGGCGGTGGATGACAAGGACATCACCCAGTGACCAGCGGCTTTGCGCCTCTTCCGCGATCTTGGTCAGGGCACGTTCGGTCATGCCGGGATAATGTTCAATCTCCATGACATCCAAATCGGCCGCAGCCAGATCACGGACAACGCCGGTAAATGTCACAATCGCCCCGTTTGCGGCATCACTCGCGGCAAAGGCGTTGGCTTCGGCCCCCAGATCAAACGCCTCTTCCTGAACCACGATACGCATGGATTAGCCGCCGGTCATGGGAGGGAAGAACGCGACTTCACGAACCCCGGCAAGCGGCGCGTCAAAGTCCGAAAGCTCCTGATCGAGCGCCACGCGCAGCGCCGATAGATCAGCAAAGGCTGCGGCATAGCGATCCTCGCGCGCGCTAAGTTCCGCGACCAGATCGGAAACGGTCGCGGCTTCGGTTTCCACCCGCTCTTTCGGCAGGCCAATGCGCTCGCGCACCCAGGCGAAATACAGCACGTCCATCGCTTAACTCTCCTTCAGATGGGGCATGGCTTTACGTAGGTAGTCGTAGCCCGTGATCAATGTCAGGGTCGCTGCGATCCACAACAGCCACAATCCGATCCGGCCCGACCAGAACATCCCTTCAAGGTGCCAGCGGATGTTGTTTACATCACCTACCTGTCCCGTAAGAACCTGATCAATGGTCGTAGGATCCATTCCGAACGTGGACATCACAAAGTTATGCTCGAATATCCCTTGCGAAAACAAGATAGCGATCGCAACCATCTGCGCGGTGGTCTTCCACTTGGCCAGCTTGGTCACTTTCAGCGTCCCCGCCACATCGCCCAGATATTCGCGCAGGCCCGAGACAAACACCTCGCGGAACAGGATCACGGTTGCGGGCAGTACTAGCCACGGCGTCCAGTGTTCGGTGGAATATCCAACAAGGATCATCAGCGCGATCACCACCATTGCTTTGTCAGCAATCGGGTCCAGCATTGCACCAATCTTGGTTTCCTGTTTCCACGCCCGCGCCAGATAGCCATCAAACCAGTCGGTGATTGCGGCAGACAGGAACAGGATCAGGGCAAACCAATCCGCATAGGGCCGGGTGAAATACAGAAACATCACGGCCAGACCGGGGGCCGCAAGCAGGCGAAGAACGGTCAGAATATTGGGCAAGTTCCACTTCATGACCTGACCCTACATCGCCGGTTCGGGACATAAAAGGTGGCCCATCGAGAATCTGCCCCGATCACAGGCAGTTGTGGCGCCCGGGGTCAAAGGGTCGCAACCCCGAATGCGCGGCTTGGCGCGCGGGGGCTTTGCGGTCAGATTGGCGCGCGGTCCAGACAGAGCAAAACATGACACAGCACATTCAAACCGATCCCCGATCCAACCTGATCGGCAGCGCGTGGATGATCGCCGCAATGGCGCTGTTCGCGCTAGAGGATGCGCTGATCAAGGTGGCCTCGGCGGCGATTCCGATTTGGCAGGTGCTGGTTCTGTTTGGCGCGGGCGGCGCGGTGATCTATGCGGCGGTGGCCCTACTTCGCGGCTCGCGGCTGTTTCAGGAAGATGTACTGTCGCGCCCCATGAAAGTACGTGTGGTGTTTGAAATTCTGGGGCGGCTGTTCTATGTGCTAGCCATCGCACTGACGCCGCTTTCATCCGCCACGGTGATCTTGCAAGCCACGCCTCTGGTCGTTGTCGCGGGGGCCGCGCTGGTCTTTGGCGAAACCGTCGGCTGGCGGAGGTGGAGCGCCATTCTGGTCGGCATGATCGGCGTCGTCATCATCATCCAACCGACCGGAGACAGCTTTTCGCCCCTGTCCATCCTTGCGGTGCTGGGGATGCTGGGGTTCGCGGGCCGTGATCTGGCCAGCCGCGCTGCGCCCGCCTCACTGGGGACCGAGGTGCTGGGTTTCTACGGTTTCCTCTGCATCATCATCGCCGGGCTGGCCTATCGGTTTTGGGAGGGGACACCGATACAGCCCCTTACCCCGCATGTCAGCCTGCACATGACAGGCGCAATCGTGATGGGCGTCTTGGCTTATGCCTCGCTGATGAAGGCGATGCGCACAGGCGAGGTCTCATCCGTCACGCCCTTCCGCTATTCCCGGCTGTTGTTCGGGATCGGGCTGGGCGTGGTCATGTTTGGTGAGCGGCTGGACCAGACCATGTGGATCGGGTCGGCGCTGATCGTGGCCTCGGGCCTCTATATCCTGTGGCGCGGACGGCGAGCCTAGCCCTTGTCATGGAAGAAATCATAGACCTTCTGCGCCAACCCGGCTGAGATCCCCTCAACCGCTTTCAAATCCGCCAGGTTGGCCCGGCTGACCGCCTTGGCGCTGCCGAAATGAGTTAGCAACGCGCGTTTACGCGCCGCCCCGACGCCGGGGATTTCGTCCAGAGGCGTCGCCCCCACCGCCTTGGCGCGTTTTGCACGGTGTGTTCCGATGGCAAAACGGTGCGCCTCGTCCCGCAGGCGCTGGATGAAATACAGCACCGGATCGTTGCGTTTCAGCGCAAAGGCGCGCTGGCCGATGCGGTGGAATTCCTCTTTCCCGTGGTCGCGGTCCACGCCCTTGGCAACGCCGACCATCGGGATGTCTTCGACGCCATGTTCGACCATGATTTCATGCACCGCGCTCACCTGACCCGCGCCACCGTCGATCAACAACAGGTCCGGCCAATGCCCCTTGTCGCGGTCGGGGTCTTCTTTCAACAGGCGGGTAAAGCGGCGGGTTAGGACCTCTTTCATCATGCCAAAGTCGTCGCCGGGGGTCAGATCATCCCCACGGATGTTGAACTTGCGATAGGCGTTTTTCATGAACCCTTCGGGGCCCGCCACGATCATACCGCCCACCGCATTGGTGCCCTGTATATGTGAGTTGTCGTAGACCTCGATCCGGCTTGGCGGGCTGTCCAGGTCAAACGCCTCGGCCACGCCGCGCAGCAGCTTGGCCTGTGTGGCACTTTCCGACATGCGGCGGGCAAGCGACTCACGCGCGTTACGCAGGGCACCGGCGACCAGTTCCTGTTTCTCACCACGCTGCGGCACGAGGATTTCCACCTTACGCCCGGCTTTCTCAGCCAGCGCTTGCTCCATCAGGTCAGCGTTTTCGATCCCGTCCGACAGGATCAACTGACGCGGCGGTTCCTTGTTGTCGTAGAACTGACCAAGGAACGCCTCCATCACCTCGGCTGGCGACACATCCGCCCCCACCCGAGGGTAAAAATCCTTGTTTCCCCAGTTCTGGTTGGCGCGGACAAAGAACACCTGCACACAAGCCTGCCCGCTCTCCATATAGAGGCCGATCACATCCGCCTCGGCCACGCCGCGCGGGTTGATGCCCTGGGACGTCTGCACCTGCGTCAGCGCCCGAATGCGGTCGCGCAGGCTGGCGGCACGTTCAAACTCCATCGCCTCGGAGGCGGCCATCATCTGTTCAGCCAGTTCTTCCTGCACCTTGGTCGACCGGCCCGACAGAAAGCGTTCGGCATCCTTGACGCTTTCGCCGTAATCGCTTTCCGAGATCAGCCCAACGCACGGCCCCGAACAGCGCTTGATCTGAAACAGCAGACAGGGCCGCGTGCGGCTATCGAACATGGAATCCGAGCAGTTGCGCAGCAAGAACGCCTTTTGCAACTGGTTCAGCGTCCGGTTAACGGCACCCGCACTGGCGAAGGGGCCAAAATAGGCGCCCTTTTCTTTCTTTGCCCCACGATGCTTCTTGATTTGCGGAAACCCATGATCCTTGGCGACCAGAATGTTCGGAAAACTCTTATCATCGCGCAGCAGCACATTGTATTTAGGCTTGAGCTGCTTGATCAGATTCTGTTCCAGCAGCAGCGCCTCGGTCTCGGTCCGCGTGGTCAGAAACATCATCGAGGCGGTCGCGGCGATCATCTTCTCGATCCGCCCCGAATGGCCGGGCCGCGTATAGTTCGACACCCGCGCCTTCAGGTTCCGCGCCTTGCCCACGTACAGAACCCGGCTGTCCGCATCCAACATCCTGTAAACGCCCGGAGAACTGTCCAGCGTTTTCACATAACGCTGTATACATTTGTATCCAGTGGCTCGGCCGTCGGGGTTCGATTCGTTCTGGGTGGTCATGAGTCCGAAATATGATTCCCTGACCATGGCTGCAATCTTAAGCGTCTCAATTCAAGAGAAAACAAATCCACGGTTTCTGTGGATAACTATGAAGATAAGTTTCCAAGGGTCTCGATTTTCCCTTGATTCATTAAGGATTCCTTGATTTGCACAAAAAATAGGCGCTATATTAACTACCTGTTTTTAAATGTAATTTTTTCATGCACATGGCAAGTGCATGAAAAAAAAGACAATTTTGTAACGCGCAAGTAACGGAAATGCGAGCGGTGCAAAACTTGAGGCAAAGATGCCTATTCAACCCCCAAAACATCCGGAGTTTGCCATCCAAGATGCTGCCCGCCATCGACGCATAGTAACTGCCCGGTCACGGCATGCGCGTCCAGAAAATATCCCAGCGCAGCGGTGATATCAGATGGGTTCGCGCCGCGTTCAAGCACGGTATTAGCGCGCTGCGCCTTGAAGTGATCTTCGCTTTGCCTGTGGCCCTGCATCGTCGGGCCGGGGCCGATCGCGTTGACGCGGATCGCGGGGGTTAGGGCCTGCGCCGCCGTGCGGGTCAGCGCCCAAAGACCCATCTTGGCAATGGTGTAGGACATGAACTCGGGCGTCAGTTTACGGACACGCATATCAACCATGTTGACGATCAGGCCAACTGCCACGGGTTCTCCCGCATCGTCGGTATCCGGTTCCAGATCCTGCTCTGCCATTGCCTGTGTCAGAACGAAGGGCGCGCGCAGATTACTGTCCAGATGCCGATCCCAGCTTTCGCGGGTCGCCGTATGGATGTTATCATATTCAAAGATCGAGGCGTTGTTGACCAAACAGGTAATTGGCCCGTCCAAAGCCTCAGCCGCGCGAGGCAAAAGCGTCTGAACCTGCGCCTCGTCCAGCAGGTCGGCCTGCAATGCGATGGCCTTGCGACCCATGGCCTGAACCTCGGATACAACTTCGGCGGCAGGATCGGCAGAAGTCGCGTAATGCACAGCAACATCATACCCGCGTTGGGCCAGATACAAAGCCATGGCTCGGCCAAGGCGGATTCCTGCACCGGTTACCAACGCTCGGGTCATACGTGTTCCCTCTTAATCAAGTCACGCCAACAAAGAGATGACGTAGACCGCATAGAGCAGAGTCAATAACAGTCCCCACCCACGCGTGATGTCTTTTTTGAAGAACACAAACGGGATCAGCAACAGCGACGCGCCCAACATGACCCACAGATCGAACCGCAGGAATTCCTGGTCAACCGGAATAGGCCCGACCAGTGTGGCGATGCCCACGATGGCCAGCAGGTTGAACATGTTCGAGCCGATCACATTGCCTAACGCAACGTCCGCCTGACGGCGCAGGGCGGCCATGACAGTCGTTGCCAATTCCGGCAGCGAGGTCCCGACCGCGACCAATGTCAGGCCGATGACGGTTTCGCTGACGCCATAGGTGCGCGCGATGACGGTCGCATTATCCACCAGCAGGTGCGCGCCCATCGGCAATCCGATCAGACCCAGAACCAAATAGATCGAGATCTTCCAATAAGGCATATCCGGGTCGGCTTCTTCCAGCCCGTCAAGCTCTTCATCGTCGGCGCAGGCTTCGCCGCAGGCCTTGCGGTGCGCGTGGGCCTCGCGGAACGCATTCCACAGAACAAGACCAAGCGCGGCCAGCAGGATCGCACCGCTGTACAAATTGAATATGCCACAGAAGGCCAGTCCGATGAAAAGAACCGAGGCCAGCAACATGAAGACATAGTTCTTGCGGCTGTCGCATTCACTGGTGTGCAGCGTCGCCAAAAGCGCAGGCAGACCCAGCACTAAAAGGATATTGGCCGTGTTCGACCCCACCACATTCCCCAGCGCGATCCCCGGCGCATTTTCCTTGATGGCGCTGATGGCAATCAGCAGTTCGGGGGCCGAGGTGCCAAAGGCCACGATTGTCAGACTGACGATCAGCGCGGGCACGCCCAGACGCAGGCTCAGGTTCACTGCACCACGCACCAGCGCATCACCCGCCAACAGCAGGATCAGCAGCCCGAGGCCGGAAAGCAGCCATGCCGTCATGTACGGCCTCCTTTTTCGCAGGCGCAAGGACCTTTGCCGATCCTGAACCGCCCGCAGCGCGGGCATCTTGAAGACTGCAACCTCTGCTGTCCCGGAAAGCGCAGTTTCCCGAACATGGCCAGGACACCCATAGCAATCAGAAAAAAGGTTACGATCTTGATAATCACGTTACAAACCGAAACGCGCGTAGGCCGCGCGCTCCTCAAGGCCGGCAATCGCATCCTGGGCGAGTGACGCCCCGAACCGAGACCACAGCGGTTTGCGAAGGCCGTATCGACGGAACTTTACCTTGTCGCCGAAACGCTCCTGCATCTTTGGCTTAAGATGGGCGATACCGTCGATCAGCCCCAATTCCCGCGCGCGCCGGGCTAACCAGACCTCGCCGGTGAACAGGTCCTCGTTCTCATCCAACTTTGCGCCCCGGCGGTTTTTTACATGGGTGATGAAATTGTCGTGAATATCGGCCAGCAATCTTTCGAGCCGCGCGACATCCTCTTTCTTTTCCGGAGAGAACGGGTCCAGCATGGACTTTGACTGCCCGGCCGTGTGGACACGACGTTCAATTCCCTGACGTTTCAGCAACACATGCGCCCCGAACCCGGACGAGATCACCCCGATCGAGCCAAGAACCGAACTGTCGTCTGCATAGATTTCATCGGCTGCCGCTGCCAGCCAGTACCCACCCGAGGCTGCAACATCCTCGACAAACGCAATGACCGGCACATTCAGTTCCTCGGACAAGCGCCGTATGCGGGCGCCAATCAACGAGCTTTGAACCGGTGATCCTCCGGGCGAATTGATCTCAAGCGCCACCGCCGAGGGCTTTCCCTTGCGAAAGGCTTTCTCAAGTACCGGGGCAAGCGAAGTATCGGACATCGACGCGCGGCCGGCCATTCCGATGGCACCGGACAATCGCACGACAGCGACGCTGGGTTGTTTTTTGAGAAACGGCAGGCTGAGTTTCATGGATGCCGATGTAGAGTGCAGCCAACCGGTAAACAAGGGACCGCTGGGGCCTAAAACGCGACGTGAACCAGATTCACACACATGACGGGCAAAAATGCAACGCCACGGATCGCCTAGCTGCGAATGCGCCAGCCTGTTTTGAAAATCCACCCGATGATGCCCAGACAGATGCCGGTGAACACCAAAATTGCCAAAAGGCTGAACCCAATGGGAACATCGGCAAGCCCATAGAAGGACCAGCGGAACCCGGAAATCAGATAAACCACCGGATTGAACAGGGTGATTGTCTGCCACACTGGAGGCAGCATCGAAATCGAATAGAACGTACCACCCAGAAAGATAAGAGGCGTCACCACCAATTGTGGGACCAGTGACATCTGTTCAAAATTGCTGGCCCAGATGCCTATTATGAACCCCAGCAGCGAAAAGCTGAGACAGGTCAGAACCAGAAACCACACCATCGCAAAAGGGTGTTCGATCCTTAGATCCACAAAGAACGTGGCGGTAATCAGGATCACCACCCCCACGAACAGCGCCTTTGTCGCGGCGGCTCCGACGTAGCCGATCACAATCTCGATAAAGTTCACGGGGGCGGATAGCAGTTCGTATATCGTGCCTAGAAACTTGGGAAAATAAATCCCAAAGGACGCGTTCGAGATCGACAGCATCACTACCGACAGCATGATAAGCCCCGGTACGATGAACGCACCATAAGATACGCCCTCGATCTCTTGGATACGGCTGCCGATTGCGGTGCCAAAAACCACGAAATACAACGAAGTCGACAGGACCGGAGACAGAAAGCTCTGCGCCAGTGTTCGAAAGAACCGGGCCATTTCGAACCGGTAGATGGCGGCGACGGCGGACCAGTTCATGCGGGGGCTCCGGACACTAGATTAACAAAAATTTCCTCAAGGCTCGACTGACGGGTCTGTACATCGCGCAACACCAACCCCGCCTGGGCCACGTCATTCAGCAAGGTGGTGATGCCTGTCCGGTCGGCGTGGATATCATAAGTATAGATCAGCACATCACCGTTTCCGTTCAAAGTCAGGTTGTGCTCGGCCAGGGCTTTGGGAATGGATTGAATGGGTTCTGTCAGCATGACCTCGATCTGCTTCTTGCCCATCTGGGCCATAAGCGTGTTCTTGTCCTGAACCAGCAGCAATTCACCCTTGTCGATGACCCCCACGCGGTCAGCGATGGCCTCGGCTTCTTCAATGTAATGCGTGGTCAGAATGATGGTGACGCCTGCCTGTTTCAGCTCGGCCACGATCTCCCACATGTCTTTGCGCAGCTCAACATCAACACCGGCTGTGGGCTCGTCCAGAAACAACACCCGCGGTTCATGCGCCAGTGCCTTGGCGATCAGAACGCGGCGCTTCATGCCGCCTGACAATTCCTTGATCGCGTTCTTGCGCTTGTTCCACAAGGACAGCTTGCGCAGGATTTCCTCGATCCGAGAATTGTCAGCACCATACCCGAACAACCCGCGCGAAAACCGCACCGTATTCCAAACTTTCTCGAACGGCTCCAATGCAATCTCTTGCGGAACCAGCCCAATCATTCGACGGGCGGCCCGAAAATCGGTCTGGATATCATGCCCGCCTACCGTCACCGACCCGGAAGTCGGGGTCGTGATCCCGCAAACGGTTGAAATCAGGGTCGTCTTGCCCGCTCCGTTTGGCCCCAGCAGCGCAAGAATCTCACCTTCTTCAATATCCAATGAGACGCCCTTCAGCGCCTCGAAACCGTCGGCATAGGATTTGCGCAAGTCCCTGATGGACAGAATTGGTGTCATTCACTTTCCCCGTTCTGGCGGGGACATTACCCCGGCGAACCGACACAGAACAGGCCCATTTCGCACAGGGTCCTGCGCATTTTTGTACGCGCCAACAGCCTCAAGCGGGTCCGGCATTGCGCAATTCGGCTATTCGCTTCTGGATCAACTCAACGTGCAGCCGGGCGTCGTATTGCCCCTGCCGATAAGCAGCCGGCAACCGCAGCGCAGCCAGACGCTCATCCAGTTCACTCAAATGCGCCTGCATCATGTCCAACTCGGCGTCGCTTGGGTCATTGGCCAATTCCAGCTCGATATCGCGGATTTCGGGGTAATGCTGCCAAACGCGCCAGCGCATCGCATAAGCATAGGCGAAGGGCAGCAACCGCATCAGCGGAACCACGATAAAGAAAAACGGCAGCAACAACAGCAATACCCGGTTGATCTGCGCGGCAATCCAATAAGGCAGCCAGTTGTGCCAGGTGGACGGGCCATCAAGGATCAATTGGCGCGCGGTATTGCTGACATTCAGGCCGGTGCCGTCAATGTTCGGGAAAACGCCCGGGTCCGAGATAATGCCCCTTGCCTGGTGCAACTCGATCGCTGCCATTGTCAGACGGTTGACCAAAGCCGGATGCAGATCGGGTCGCACGACCAACCGTGCCTCGATCGCGACCAACTCAACAGCGCGTGGCGGCAGCACAGGGTCCAAAGACATTCCCCCGGCCGGCACCGATACCACCGTCGCATAGGTCAGGCGTCTGGAAATTGCCTGTACATGGGCCAGGTCCAACACCCGCAGCCCCGGAGATTCATAGGCCGCCTTGAGATAGGGCGCTTCTATCGGGGCCACATAGACTGCGATATCCAGTTCACCCGCAAGCAGGGCAGCCGCAGCTTCGGCATAAGGTATTGAGAAATGTTCGTTTGCGTCCTCGGCCAGCCCCACGGCCCGTTCAAGATCACGAAACGCCGCCGCCGTTCCTGACCCGGGTGCACCGCTGTTGATCCGCAAACCGGACCAAAGGGCAGGATTGCGCGGGATGGCCGCGTCTTTGTTCACCAGAAAAACAACAGGCTCAAAGAATACGGCACCGACAGCTTCGGCTCTGTTTGGGTCAACCTTGATTCCACCTTGCAGAAAAGCGGCATCCACCTCGCCATTATTCAGCAGATCAGCATTCTCTACTGATCCGGCCGTTTCGAGTATTTCAAGCCGGATGCCATCCCGCGCCAATATGTCTGCATAGTCCTGCGCTACGGTTTCATAGGCCCCACCCGCGGGACCCGCAGCCAATACGATGGTTCCAGGGGGATGCAGGCGCGACAGAACACCGGCGAGAACCGCCAGCGCAAGAACGCTCCCGAAAAGGATCCACAACCGCATCCGAGCCTCTCTCCAATCCCCGCTGGAAACGCTAGTGGTCACGTAACCATCTTGCAAGCCATCAGAATCCGGCCTTGCAATTCCCGCAAAGCCTCGAAACCCTGCCTGAAAAGGAGGGCCACAATGCTGAACGGAATCCGGATCATCGAAGTCGAGGGCTTGGGCCCCGGCCCGTTCGCGGCCATGATGCTGGCCGACCTGGGCGCAGATGTCATAACCATCCATCGCAAGGGCCAGCCCACCACCCCCGGAATGCCTGAGAGTTCCGTGCTGGATCGCGGCAAACGGTCCATAGACCTGAACCTCAAGGATGACGCCGATCTTGAGATCGCCTTGCGCCTGATTTCGTCAGCCGACGCACTGATCGAAGGCTACCGCCCCGGCGTGATGGAAAAACTCGGCCTCGGACCCGAAACCTGCCACTCCCTCAACCCCAAACTGGTCTATGGCCGCATGACGGGCTGGGGGCAGGACAGCCCCCTTTCGGACAGGGCGGGCCACGACCTGAACTATATCGCGATGTCCGGCGCGCTCTGGTACGCCTCGGCAGCAGGGCAACCCCCACAGACACCGGCAACATTGGTGGGCGATATCGGGGGCGGCGCGATGTACCTTGTCGCAGGCATAATGGCTGGCCTGATCAATGCACAGCGCACAGGTCAGGGTACCGTCGTCGATGCCGCCATCTATGACGGCTCGGCGCATATGATGAACCTGCTCATGAGCATGCGTCAAACCGGCAACCTGTCGGAAACACGCGGCCAAAGCCTGCTGGACGGCCCTCATTGGAGCCGCACCTATACCTGCGCCGACGGCGGGTTCATCACCGTGCAATGCCTCGAGCCAAAATTCTACGCTGAGTTCCTCAACAAACTGAGCCTGTCACAGGATCCTGACTTCAAAAATCAATATGACCCAAAACTCTGGCCACTGCTCACCGCGCGCCTGACTGAAATCTTCGCTCAACACCCGCGCAATCATTGGGCGATGCTTTTCTACGACACCGACGCCTGCGTCGCCCCCGCGCTTAGCCCCGAACAGGCACATTCCCATCCCATGAACAACGCGCGCCAGACATGGCAGAACATCGACGGAACCCTCCAGGCCGCCGCCGCGCCGCGCTTTTCAAACCACGCATGGCAACCTAAGCCCAGCCCATTGCGCGGCGAACACCGCTCGGAAATTCTGGACGAACTCAACCCAAAGCGCTGATCCGCCCCTTCATCTGGCTATAAATATCCCGGGGGATGAATTGGCCGCTGGCCAAGAAGGGGGCTGGCCCCCTTCCACCAGCTTACCGCGATCGCACAGTATCAATCATCAATTGCACGTTCTCGGGGTCGGCATCCGGCGTGATCCCATGCCCAAGGTTGAAAATATGCGGTCCCTTTGAAAACGCCTCAACGATCTTGCGCGTTTCATCCACCAAAGCCTGCCCACCCGTCACCATATGGGACGAGGCCAGATTGCCTTGAACACAGCCATCCACCTGCACGTGGGCCGCCGCCCAATCCGGCGCGACCGAGTTATCCAGCGCCACACAATCCACTCCGGTCGCCTTCGCAAACCCGACATAGCCTTCACCGGCCTCACGCGGGAAACCGATCACCGGAATGCCGGGATGGCGCGCCTTGATGGCCTGAGTGATGACCCGGCACGGCTCAACGGCGTATTTCTGGAACGCGTCCCCCTTCAACGACCCGGCCCAGCTGTCAAAGATCTTGACCACCTCGGCCCCTGCCTCGATCTGGGCCGAGAGGTATTCGATCGTCGCCAGCGTGATCCGCTCCAGCAACGCCTCGAACAATGCCACATTCCCTTCGCGCAGCGCATGGGCCGGGCCCTGATCCGGCGTGCCGCGCCCGGCGATCATATAGGTCGCCACCGTCCAGGGCGCGCCTGCAAACCCGATCAACGTTGTCTCGGACGGCAATTCCCGCGACAGGATACGCACGGTCTCATAGACTGGAGACAAAGTCTCGTGAATCGCATCCATGGGCTTCAAAGCGTCGAATTCGGCCTGCTGTGTGATGGTCGACAGGCGCGGTCCCTCGCCGGTCACGAACCACAAATCCGCGCCCAGCGCCTGCGGTACCAGCAGGATATCGGCAAACAAGATCGCCGCATCGAACCCATAGCGGCGAATTGGTTGCAACGTTACCTCGGCCGCCAGTTCGGGGTTATAACACAGCGACAGGAAATCCCCTGCCTGCGCCCGTGTCGCGCGATATTCGGGCAGATACCGCCCGGCCTGACGCATCATCCAGATCGGCGGCACATCCTGCACCTCACCCGCCAGCGCCCGCAGCAGTTTCTTTGTTTCGGCCATGTCTGCCCCCAATCATCAGGTTTGCGCCACGGGTCGGCCCTCAGTGGCAATTTGTCAAGCTCTGCCCCCATTGTCAGGGCAATGTGACGCGACTAAAGCTGTGCGCATGACACTGACCCTGCCCTCCCCCGACTCGCCGCTCAAGATCGGTACCAGAGGATCACCTCTGGCGCTGGCACAAGCCTATGAGACACGGCAGCGACTGGGCGCGGCTTTCGACTTGCCGGATGAAGCGTTCGAGATCGTGGTGATCAAGACCACCGGCGACAACCGCGCCATGATCGACGCGGATCGCCCGTTGAAAGAGATCGGCAACAAGGGCCTGTTCACCAAAGAGATCGAGGAGGCGATGCTGCGCGGCGATATCGACATCGCGGTGCATTCCACCAAGGATATGCCAGTGGAACAGCCCGCAGGTCTGGTGCTGGACACCTTCCTGCCGCGTGAAGATGTGCGCGACGCGTTCATCTCGCCCAGCCTGACAACCATTCACGACCTGCCGCAGGGTGCCACCGTCGGCACCTCATCCCTGCGCCGACGGGCGCAGTTGCTGAACCGCCGCCCCGACCTGAACGTGGTTGAATTTCGCGGCAATGTGCAAACGCGGCTGAAGAAACTGGCCGATGGCGTGGCGGATTGCACCTTTCTGGCCATGGCCGGTATCCGCCGCCTGAAAATGGACGACGTCCCTGCCACCGCCATTGCGCCCGAGGACATGCTGCCTGCCATTGCGCAGGGCACTATCGGTATCGAACGCCGCAGCGACGATTCCCGCGCAGCTTGTATGCTCGAAGCCATCCACCACGCCGAAACCGGCCAGCGCCTGATCGCAGAGCGCACGCTACTGGCTGCGCTGGACGGTTCGTGCGAGACGCCGATCGCTGGCCTTGCCGAAATACAGGACGGCCACCTGCGCCTGCGAGGTGAGGTTCTGCGCCCGGACGGGTCCGAGGCCATCTCGGAAGACATCACCGGTGCGGTTGCCGATGGGCCCGAGATGGGCCACGCCATGGCGGAAACGCTGCTGCAGAAGGCGGGTTCAGGCTTCTTCGACTGGAGAAGTTGAGAAAAAGTTGCGCAATGTGAACTACTTCACTGCTCGCATTTCCAAACGCTGACAAGATACAGATACACCGATTGAGACGTCGGGCTGCTCTCGAAAAAGTCGAAAGTTTGCAAGTCTGTCCGTATTTTTAAGTGGTATTCGAGGGGGCGAGGTGCAGCCCCGGACATCCAATCAGTCAGGACCGCTGTCATCAACTGGCAGCGGCCCGTTTCTTTGCCCAGACTAAATCCGTTTAGGCATTGGCAATTATCTGGACCGCTTTTTCAACCGCGTGCTTAGTCTGTTGCAGGTCCGCTTCCGTCACAGCCAAGGAAGGATAAAGCTTGCCCGGCGACTTGAATATCCCGCTCGCCCTTAAGCTGTTGTTGTAAATCACGTTACGATGCGGATCATCATGCTTGGTGCTGCGGTAATCGCGGCAATCGTTTTCCGTGAAGAAGATATCGAACAACGTCTCGTCGCCACAAATCCGAAACGGAATCCCGGCTTTGACCAAGGCAGTACCCTGCATCTGTTGCAACGCTGCACCCGTTGCGCGCAGTTGGTCATAGACGCCGTCGCGCCGAAGAACCTCCATCGTTTTCAGGCCCGCGACCGAGGCCACCGGGTTTCCCGACAAGGTCCCAAGCTGCATCAGCCACCCGTCCTCGCCAACCTGATCCTTGTCGAAATGTTTCATGATCTCGGCGCTTGCACCCAGCGCAGCCAAAGGGAACCCTCCGCCGATGATCTTGCCCAGCGTGCAGATATCGGGTGTCACACCGTACTTCTCCTGCGCGCCGCCATAGGCCAAGCGAAACCCCGTGACGATCTCGTCAAAGATCAGCAGGACGTTGTGCTTGTCGCACAAGTCACGCAGCCCTTGCAGGTATCCGGGCAAGGGCGGGATGATCCGCTGCAAGGGTTCGACCATGATCGCTGCGATGTCGTCATGTTCATTCAGCAGGGCCGCGACGGCCTCAAGGTCGTTGAACGGCGCAATCAGCATCTGCTCGGCCACCCCCGCAGGTATCCCGGCGCTGTCAGGCACCGCTTGCGGAAAGTTGACCCGACGGCTGGGGGCAAGGCTCATCTGCGCCTCGGCGCTCATGCCATGATAGCCCCCTTCAAATTTCAGAATCTTGTCACGCCCGGTATAGGCGCGGGCCAGACGGATGGCGTACATGTCGGCCTCGCCACCCGAGGCCACAAAACGCACCTGTTCGCAGCACGGCACCGCATCGACAATAGCCTCAGCCAGTTCGATACCCTTGGCGTTATTGGCAAAGAAGGTCATGCCCTTGGGCAGTTGTTCCAGTACCGCTTCCATCACTTCGGGGTGGCCGTGGCCCAGCAGCATCGGGCCGGATCCGATCAGATAGTCGATATATTCATTGCCGTCCTCATCCCAGACGCGGCTGCCCTCGCCACGTGCGATAATGATGCCGGGGTCGAAATTGCCAAAACCCCCAGCGGGCAAGACCTCATTTGCACGGGCGATCCATTCGGATTGGGTGTTGATCTTGAGCATCTCAGGCGATCTCCAATATCGGGGAGCCAAGGATATCCGGGTCGGGCGTCACGCCCAAACCGTGTCCTTCAGGCGGAGCAATGCGGCCGTCTTTGCGGCTGGGCGCATCGGGGCAAAGGCGTGGCGCCACGTAAGAGGACAGATCGCAGGTGTTCATCAGCGATCCCTGCGGGGTCGAGGCCGCGAAATGCAGCGCGGCCGCGGTGACGATATCGGACCCCCATGTGCACTCGGCGCAGATTTCGGCCCCCAGATATACGGTCAGGTCCCGTGCACGGCGCATGGCCGACAGACCTCCGAACTTAGATAGTTTTAACGCCACCGCATCCATGCAGCCAAGTTCATGCGCCCGCAGCAGCGAGGCCAGATCATGTGCGTTCTCGTCGATCTTCATCGGCAGGCCAGTGGCTTGCCGGACGGCAGCACAATCTTCCAGCGTTTTGCAGGGCTGCTCCAGCATCACATCCAGATGCGCCACCGCGCGGCCCGTGCGCGTGGCCTGAAGACGCGATGCGCCGCAGTTCCAGTCGCCATAGACGATAGGGCCCTGCCCCACGGCCTCGCGCACTTTGATCAGGCGTTCAGCGTCGGCCTGCCAATCGGCTTCGACCCCAAGTTTGACCTGAAACTGGCGAACGCCTGTCTGATAGGCGGTTTGCGCGATGCGGGCCATCTCATCCGGAGCAACGCAGGTGATCGAGTGATAAAGCGGCATGTCCTTGCGCGTGCGCCCACCCAACAGCGCATAGACCGGTTGGCCCGTGGCCTGTCCAAACAAATCCCACAGCGCCAGATCGACGGCGGATTTGGCGTAGCGATGGCCTGGCAAAAACCCATCAAGTTTGCGCATCGGCGCGTCGGCCCCGAAAGGTGACATCCCGAGGATTTCCGGGGCCATTTCAGCAATCGCGGCGGGAACACCATCGGCATAGGCCGGAAGGTAGTGGGGGATCGGGCAAACCTCACCCCACCCTTTCAGGCCAGTATCTGTGATTAGGCACAGGACATGGGTTTTAACCGTGGCACAGGTTTTGCCTTCGGCCATGCGGTACGTTTCATGGCTGCTGAGGTCGACAGACCAGAGGATGAGTTTGGTAATCTTCATGCGGCGTCCATCTGGGGCAGATCGTCCAAGCCTTCGCCGCGCCACAACACATAGGTCAGGATCGGGCTGTCGGTGGTGATCATGGCATGGCTCTGCCAACTGGCATGCAAGCGGGTTTGATTGGGGGTTAGGTCGGCCTCATTTCCTTGAACGCGAAACCGCGCGCGGCCAGCGGCGATCAGGTACAGTTCTTCGGCCTTGTGGCTGTGCCAATCATAGTTCAGCCCGTCACCCCAATAGGCCACATAGCCGCGCAGTTGCGCCGAGTAGAAATGGCCGGTTGGACCGAACAGCTCGTAATATCCATAGCGATTCAGAAAATCGGCTCCGACTTCGTCTTCAGTATAGGTCTGTTTCCAGTTGGCCAGATGTGCGGTTGCGCGAATTGCCTCGGTCAGGGCTAGGGTCGGCCCGGCGTCGGGCCGGATTGCCTGCACCAGGGGAACCGCCGGAATTGCGTTTGGCGGCACATCAGCGGCAAACAGGTCGTCGGGCCAATCTCCGAACGCAGCCAGATCGGGATGCGTGTAATGCAACCGCCACGCGGCTTCGAGGACATCATCCATGGTCATGGGATCACCACAATGTTTCCAGTGTGTTGTTTCGCTATGAACGCGGCCTGCGCCTCGCGCAGTTCTTCCAGCGGATAGGTCGCGGCAAGGGCCGGTTTGATCTGACCTGCCTCGATATATTTGACGAGGTTCTGCATCACCTGCGGGTCGATGACGGTCGAGCCGGTGAAGGTCAGGTCGCGCAAATAGAAGGTGCGCAGGTCAAAATCCACCATTGGCCCTGCGATGGCACCGGAACAGGTATAGCGTCCGCCGCGTTCAAGGATGTCGATCAGGTTGGACCAATAGGGGCCACCGACCACATCGGCGACCACAGTGATTTTTTCGTCCCCCAGCGCCGCACGCAAGTTATCGGGCGCGCGCGGCAGGATTTTGTCCGGGCCAAGTGCGGCGACGTCGGCGTGCTTCGCCTCGGATGCCAGTGCAATCACCCGTGCGCCGCGCCGTTTGGCCAGTTGCACCAATGCGCCTCCGACACCGCCGGAAGCTCCGGGCACCAGAACGGTGTCATTGTCGGTGACATTGGCGCGGGTCAGCATCCCCTCGGCGGTCGAGTAGGAGCAGGAAAACGTTGCCAGTTCTGCATCCGACAGATCGGACGTGATCGGCACGGCATTCACCGCCAGAGTGGTGGCGTATTCGGCAAATCCCCCGTCCCGTTCCGAGCCGTAGTAGCCGGTTTTGTCCATATTCCCCGGGTCATCCGGGTCGCGCAACCAGCCATCTGTGATTACACGCTGACCGATGCGGGCCGGGTCGACGCCTTCGCCTACGGCGACGATATGGCCACAGATATCAGCTCCTTGGATGCGTGGGAAGGTGATCGGGTTGCCTCCCCAGGTGGGGTCTTCTTCGCCTACCTCTTCAAACGCGCCTCCGGTGGTCGCGTCAGTGACGGTCTTGGAATACCAGCCCGACCGCGTATTGACGTCCGTGTTGTTCAGACCGCAGGCGGCGACCTTGATCAGCACTTCATTGGCAGCCGGTTCGGGGCGGGGCCAGTTGGGGTGCAACACCATTTGTTCTAATCCGCCATGACCCATCGTGACCATGGCTTTCATTGTATCGGGCAGGGTCATTGCGCGGCCTCCAGTACGGTGTCAGTGCGTGGCAAAAAGCTTTGGGGATCGTAAGCCGGTTCATCCAGCACGCAGGCCACGCGGGGTCGGCCGTGGATCACGACCTGCAAGGCTGTGCCGGGTGTGGCGGCCTCGGGCTTGACGTAAGCGAAGGCGAGGATCTTGCCGACGGTATGCCCATAGGCCACCGATGCGATCGAGCCGACGACGCGGCCATCCAGCATCACCGCCTCGCCGCCATGGCCGTCGATCTCACCATCCGGTTCAATCTCCAGATAAGCGCAAACCCACGGCAGGTCGCTGTTCAGGGTCTTGTCTTTGCCCAGATACTCCTTGTCGGTGCGCGCAAAGCGCAGCACATCGGCCTCGGCCAGAGTGACCTCATTGGTCAGCTCGCCCGCGCCTTTGAAACCCTTCTCCATCCGCATCACATTCATGGCAAAGCTACCATAGTCGGCGATGCCGTGTGGTTCTCCGGCGGCCCAAAGCGCCGAGTAAACGTCCAAACAGGCGGCGTTTGGCATGTGCAACTCCCAGCCCAGTTCCCCGGCATAGGACATGCGGAAAGCCCAGACCTTGTGACCCGCGATGTCGATTTCCTGCGCCGAGAGCCAACGGAACCCGGCATTGGTCAGATCGGCATCGGTGCACCGCGCCAGCACATCCCGCGATCGGGGGCCGTTCAGTGACAAGGCAGACCAGTCAGCGGACAAAGCGTTGATCTGCACATCCTCATCCACACGCTGTTGCGTCATATGGTCCAGCAGGCGTTGTTCGAAGAAGGCCGCGCAGACCAGATAAAAGCGATCTTCGGCTATGCGGACGATGGTTGTCTCCAACTCGATCCGGCCACGGCGGTTCAGCATATGGGTCAGCGTAATCGAGCCGACCTTTTGGGGCATCCGGTTGGCGGTCAGCCGATCCAGCAACGCATAGGCGTCCGGTCCTGAAACCTCGATCTTGGTAAAGGCGGTCACATCCATGATGCCGACGCGTTCGCGCACCGCTTTGACCTCGGCTGCGACCATGTCATCGGCGGGGGTTCGGCGGAAAGAATAGTGGTCACGCTGTTCCACCCCATCCCGCGCGAACCAGCGGGGGCGTTCAAACCCATAGACCTCCTCATGGACCGCGCCCTTGGAGTTCAGCAGATCATACAAAGGCGACGGTTTGATCGGGCGCCCCTGGAGCCGGTTGAAATGCGGAAAAGGGATTTCGTGGCGCAGGCAATAGTCTTCCTCTGCCTTGATCACTTGCCAATCCTTGGTGGCATAGCTGCCGAACCGGCGCGGATCGAACTCGCGCATAGAGATATCGGCGGCCCCATGCACCATCCAGCGCGCCAACTCACGCGTCAGGCCCGGCCCCCAACCAATGCCGATCTGCGTACCGCAGCAGCACCAATAGTTCCGCACACCCGGCGCAGGCCCGATCAGCGGGTTACCATCGGGCGGATGCGAGATCGCCCCATGCACATCGCGCTGAATGCCCAACTCGGCAAAGATCGGCATCCTGTTCAGGCTTTCCTCAAGCCACGGCATCACCCGGTCGTAATCCGCGTCGAACAGCCAGTTTTCATATTCCCATGGGCAATGATCGTGCCAAACCGAGTTCGGGTTTTCTTTTTCATAAATCCCGATCAGGCCCCGATTTTGCTCCATGCGGATATAGCCCGAGACTTTGCGGTCATCGCGGATAACCGGCAATTCCTTGTCCAGATTCTGGAACTCGGGCACCGGCTCGGTCACGAAGTAATGGTGTGTCATCGAGGTCATCGGCAGTTGCAGCCCGGACCATTCGCCCATCTGACGCGCATAGGTGCCGCCCGCGTTCACCACATGCTCGCAGGTGATGGTGCCCATTTCGGTTTCAACCACCCATTCGCCATTCTCGGCCTGCGTGATGTTGGTGGCGCGACAGTTGCGGAAGATGCGGACGCTCTTTTGGCGCGCGCCCGTGGCCATCGCCATGGTCACATTGGTTGGGTCCACATGGCCGTCATCGGGCGTGTGCAGCGCGCCCAGAACACCGTCCAAGTTATAAAACGGGTGCAGCTCGGCCACCTTCTCAGGGCCAACCAGTTCAATATTGAACCCCAGCGAGCGACCCACCGACAGCGTGTGGCGCAGCCAGTCCATCTCATCCTCGGTATAGGCCAGACGGAACGAGCCGCAGCCATGCCATGTCACCGGCTGGCCGGTCTCGGCTTCCAGAGCACCGGAGTACAAACCGATATTGTAATCCACGCATTTCCCCAAACCAAAGCTTGAGGTCGAATGCGTGATCTGGCCCGCCGCGTGCCATGTGCTGCCGCTGGTCAGTTCGGCCTTTTCCAGCAGGACGGTATCCTCGCCCCAGCCTTCATGCGCCAGATGATAGGCTAGACCGACCCCCATGACGCCGCCTCCAACGATGACCACGCGGGCGTGGGTGGGCAATTTCTTCTCGGACATGACATTTCCTCTTCCCGAGTCGCTTTTCTGCTCGACAGGCTAATTCCACATTTGTACCATCGTCAATCATGAATGACACAAATGTATCATCCACCGTATTGGATCGTCTCAGTGAAGAATGGGACGCCCTGACGCCCGAGGCACAGAAGGCCGCGCGCTATGTGCTGGAAAACCCCACGGATGTCGGGGTTTCGACGGTGCGCGAGATCGCCGAAGCCGCCAAGGTCAAGCCCAACACCTTTGTCCGCATGGCGCGGCAAGTGGGCTTCGAAGGTTATGAGGATTTCCGCGCGCCCTTCCGCGATGCGATTCGGCGCGGTGGTATATCCTTTCCCGATCGCGCCCGCTGGTTGCAGGATATCGGCAAATCGGGTGAACTGGGCGGGCTTTATGCCGATATGGTCGGTGCTGCGATCCGCAATATCGAGGACACCTTTGCCGGGATCGACGCCGCCCGCCTGAAGGCGGCCGCCGAGGATATCTGGAACTGTCGCCAGATCTTTACCCTGGGCGTCGGCGTGAACAACTCGAACGCGCGCAACTTCACCTATCTGGCGTCGACGGGGATGAAGCAGTTCTATGCCATACCGCGGCCCGGATCGACCCCCGTGGACGATCTGGCCTGGGCGGATGAGCAGGACGTGCTGATCGCCATCACCTGCCACCCATACCGGACCGAGGTGATCGACGCGATCAAACTGGCCCGGCAACAGGGGCTGACCGTCATCGGCATCTCGGACAGCCCCGCCAGTCCGGTGATCCTGAACGCGCAGCACGGCTTTGTCGTGGCGGCCGACACGCCGCAATTCTTCCCTTCTTCCGTCTCGACCATCGCTTTGCTGGAAACGCTGCTGTCCTTTGTGGTGGCTGTGTCCAGCGATGAAATCGTCGACAGGGTCGAGAAGTTTCACCAACGCAGGCACCACCTTGGTCTTTACGCAGAGGAGCCCGAATGAACGCCCCCCTGACCCATTCACTGGACGCGCGATACTATACCGACCCTGCGATCTTCGTGCAGGAAATGCAGGGGCTTTTGGCGCGAACCTGGCAATTCGCGGGCCACGTGGCGCAGGTGCGCGAACCCGGCGATTACTTCGCCTTCGAGATTGCGGGCCAGAACCTGTTCTGCATTCGCGGTCGTGACGGTGAAATCCGCACGTTTTACAACGTCTGCCAGCACCGGGCGCATGAGATGGTCAGCGGCGCGGGCAATACCCGCGTTGTCGTCTGCCCCTATCATTCCTGGACCTATGAGCTGTCAGGCCAGTTGCGCGCCGGACCAAACATCAAATCAGTTCCCGGTTTCGACCGCAGCGCCATTTGCCTGACTTCGGTGCGGACCGAGGTGTTCAACGGTTTCATCTTCGTCAACCTCGACGATGACGCCGCGCCCATGGACGACTGGTACCCCGGCGTGCGCGAGGAAATCCGTGCCTTTGTTCCACAGATCGACGATCTGGAACCGCTGGAATGGGTGGAAATCCAAGAAAACTGCAACTGGAAAGTCAGCATCGAGAACTATTCGGAATGCTACCACTGCCCGACCAACCACCCAACCTTTGCCGAAGGCGTCGTCAAGCCCGAGACATATGACATCCAGCCCGATGCGGGCGGCGGCTATGTCCTGCGTCATACGACCGAGTGTCAGAGCCTCGACAAGATGACCTACCCGATCGACATGTCTGTACCGCACGCGGGCGATTATCAATCGTGGTTTCTTTGGCCGATGTTCTCGTTCCAATGCTATCCGGGCAACGTGCTTAACACCTATCATTGGCGCGCACATGACGCCGATCACTGCACCGTCTGGCGCGGCTGGTACACCGAGGGCGGGTCCGAAAGCGCGGTGATCCGGCAACTTGCCGTCCAAGACCGCGAAACCACTGTCGAAGAGGATATCCGTCTGGTCGAATCCGTTCATCGCGGTCTGAAGTCCCGCGGCTACCGCCCCGGACCATTGGTCTTGGACCCCGGTTGTGGTGTGATGTCAGAACACTCAATTGCTCGGTTGCAGCAATGGATGCGCGAAGCCGTGGACTGAAGACCTGCACAACAGATCGAGACCCGAAAAAACAGAGGATAATATGGCAGATATTTTCGACGAAGACCTGTTCCTGAAAGGGTTGGAACAACGCAAAAGCACTCTGGGCGCGGAGTATGTCGAGAAGAACCTAGCCGCAGCCGATGACTTCACCCGCCCGTTTCAAGAGGCCATGACCGCATGGTGCTGGGGCTTTGGCTGGGGCGATGACGTGATCGACGCCAAGACGCGCTCGATGATGAACCTGTCGATGATCGGTGCGTTAGGCAAGATGCACGAATGGGAGATCCACTGTAAAGGCGCGATCAACAACGGTGTAACCCCCGAAGAAATTCGCGCCATTATTCACGTGATCGGCATATACTGCGGCGTCCCACAGGCGTTGGAGTGCTTCCGCGTCGCGCGTAAGGTTCTGGGATACGCATAACCGACGTGATGCGCGGCAGGTCCGAGGCCATTCGCGGGATCAGGCGGTCTCGGCGCTTAAACTGCCAGTAATGCCTGCCTCGCAAAAACTCAGCAGATTCTCGATCATGTCCTGAGCCTTGGGCCCACCCTCGGAACCGGACAGGGCCGAAATACGCCAGTCGGACGTACACAGGGCCAGCATCGCAGACACCGCATAGACCAGTGACGCGGACACGCGGTTTGGATCGGCATTGGGGAACCGTGCACACAAGGCTTGAACCGCGAAAGACGCAGCGGGGTCGAAATGCACCTTTGCCAGCGCCCGCCAGCGCGTATCCGCGGACACCATCGCCACGATACGCGCATAAGCCAGCCATTGCGGATCACCACCGAACGCGCGCGTGATCAGCGGTTGCATATAGGCCGCGACAAAGTCCCTGACCTGCCAATCCTGGCCCTCCAGCGCCTTGATCGCGGTCAGGCGTTCTTCGGAAAGAACAGAGGCACGGCGCGCGACGATCCGTTCAAACAGTTCTTCTTTCGGGCCACCGTGAAAATTCACGTTCGCCTTCTGAACCTGTGCCCGCTCTGCGATGTCCCGAATCGATGCGCCTTCGAATCCCCGTTCGGAAAAAACCTGCTCGGCAGCGTCCAAGATTCGCTCTCGCGCAGCTACAGATCGCTGCGACGGCGCCCTTTTTCTTTCTTTTACAGCGTGTTGCGACATCTCAAAAATCAGTTTGCCTTATTTAGAACGATCGTTCAAGGTAAATGACGTCGCAGGAGGAGAGACGCATGGAGCAGGTGCAGTTTGGAGCGGGCCAGCCGGTAAAGGTGAAGGCCCGCCCGGAAGATAGTTTTGCGCTTATCGGGGCCGGGCCCATGGGTCTTGCGATGGCAAAAACGCTCATCGAGCAGGGCGTGCTGTTTCAAGGATTTGAACTGGCAGATGATGTGGGTGGTCTGTGGAACGTTGATGCACCTCGGTCCACGATGTACGAGACCGCCCACCTCATTTCTTCGAAACGCATGACTGAATTCGCAGATTTCCCGATGCTTGAGGAAACGGCCGAATATCCGTCGCACCGCGAGTTGAAGACCTATTTTCAGGACTTCGCCACCGCGTTCGATTTGTATCATCACTTCCACTTCGGTGCCGAGGTTCTAAGCACCAAGCCGCTGGACAAAGGTGGGTGGGAGGTCCGCTGGCGCGACAAATCCGGCACCGAGCAAACACAGACGTTCGCGGGCGTTCTGATCGCCAACGGAACCCTGTCGGAACCTAATATGCCAGAGTTTGAAGGTAGGTTCACCGGTGAATTCATCCACGCGTCGCAGTATCGCTATCCAACGCAGTTTGCGGGCAAAAGGGTTCTTGTCATCGGCGCGGGAAACTCGGGCTGTGATATTGCAGTTGATGCGATCCACCATGGGGTTTCGTGCGACATTTCCATGCGTCGCGGGTACTACTTTGTTCCGAAATACGTCTTCGGCAAACCAGCTGACACGATGGGCGGGAAAATTCGCCTTCCGATGTGGCTGAAGCGCAAGGTGGATGGTGCAATTCTAAAATGGTTTGTGGGGAACCCTCAGAAATACGGGTTTCCAAAACCGGATTACGAACTGTACGAGTCCCACCCCATCGTGAATTCGCTTATCCTGTTTCACGCCGGGCATGGCGACCTGAAAGTCCGCCCTGACATTGCACGGTTTGACGGCAAGACCGTTCACTTCCGGGATGGCAGTTCGGCCGAGTACGACATGATTCTTGCGGCGACCGGGTACAAGCTGCATTACCCGTTCATCGCCAATTCGCTTCTGAACTGGACAGGCGACGCACCGCATCTTTACCTGAACTGTATGCATCCTGAACGGGATGACGTGTTTGTTCTAGGCATGATCGAAGCATCCGGGCTGGGCTGGCAGGGCCGGCATGAGCAGGCCGAAATGATCGCTCGGTATATTTCCGGGTTGCGGTCCGGAAACACGGCAGCAGAAGCGATCCGCGCAACCAAGGCCGAAGGGTTCGAGCGGGCAACGGGCGGCATGAACTATATCGACCTGCCCCGCATGGCCTATTACGTCGACAAGGCAACCTATCGGCGCGAAGTGACGGGCCAGATCGCGGCTCTTAGGGCGGCAGAAAAATGAACGGGATCGACCAGGTCACACTGAACTTCGACGCGAGCAACCTGAAGCTGTTGAACGCCATCCTCGCCGTCGTCATGTTTTCAATCGCGCTGGACCTAAGGTTTGATGATTTTCGGCGGGTGGCTCGGGGGCCCAAGCCCCTGATCGTCGGACTGACTTCGCAGTTCGTCGTTTTACCCGCCCTGACATTCCTGATGATCGTCGCGTTAAAGCCCATGCCCTCTGTCGCGATGGGGCTTATTCTTGTTGCGGCATGTCCTGGTGGGAACATCTCGAATTTCATGACCCATCGTGCAAAGGGCAATGTCGCGCTGTCCGTGTCGATGACAGCTTTCGCAACCGTCGCAGCGATCATCATCACGCCCGCAAATATCGCGTTCTGGGGCAATCTCTATGGCCCGACCCGTGAAATCCTGCAGCGCACTGAAATCGACCCGGTCGCGGTGGCAATCACCGTAGGGTTCATGCTAATCCTGCCGCTGATCCTGGGAATGTTTGTGAACGCGCGCTTTACACGGTTCGCCGATCGCATTCGCCGACCGATGCAGTGGCTGTCGATGGCCATCTTCGTTGCGTTCATTGTCGTCGCATTGGCGGCGAACTGGGACAACTTCCTTCAGGTTGCCGGGGCCATCATCGGGCTGGTCATCCTGCACAACGCCCTGGCCTTTCTGGGCGGCTACTTCACCGCCACCGCGGGCGGCCTGTCCGAGCGCGATCGTCGCTCGGTCACGATCGAAACTGGAATCCAGAACTCGGGGCTAGGGCTGATCCTGATCTTCGCCTTCTTCGGTGGCTTGGGCGGCATGGCCGTTGCCGCAGCCCTATGGGGTATCTGGCACGCAATATCGGGCATCGCCCTTGCCGCGTTCTTCGCAAGACGAGAGATTCCGCAATGACCCGGATTCTGATCACAGGTGCAGCCGGAGCCGTTGGCACGGCGCTGCTGCACCGACTTGGCCCCCGATCTGATCTTGAGATCATCGCGACCGACATTCGGGAACCTTCGAACCTGCCCGCAAATGCGCGGTTCAGAAAAATGAACGTGACCAGAAATGACCCTCAATCCGTTATCCTCGAAGAGCGTCCTCATACGATTGTACATCTTGCCTCTATCGTAACACCCGGTCCGAATTCGACCCGCGAACTGGAATACAGGGTTGATGTCGAAGGCACGCGCAATGTTCTGGACGCAGCAATCGGTGCAGGCACCCGGCGACTGGTGGTAACATCGTCTGGGGCGGCCTATGGATATTACGAAGACAACCCCGTTCCGCTAAAGGAAACGGACGCGATCCGAGGCAACGAAGAGTTTGCCTATTCCTGGCACAAACGTCTGGTCGAACAGATGCTGGCCGAGGCCAGATACTCTGCGCCGGATCTGCAACAGGTCATCCTGCGCGTTGGCACGGTACTTGGTGCAAATATCGAAAACCAAATCACCGCCCTGTTCCGCAAGCCCCGCCTTTTGGGCCTGAAAGGATCGGACAGCCCATTTGTCTTTATCTGGGACAAGGATCTGGCGGAAATCCTGGTGCGGGCCGCGACTGACAGTCCCGCCGGTATCTTCAACGTATCCGGCAACGGATCGCTGACCATTTCACAGATCGCGTCGGCGATGGGAAAGTCGGTTCGATGGTTACGGCCTGGGCTGCTCAAAGCTGCGCTAACATTTGCGCGCCCTCTGGGTCTATCGCGCTATGGCCCTGAACAGGTGCGTTTTCTGCTGTACCGCCCTGTGCTGGACAATTCCGCGCTTAGGACAAGTTTCGGATATGAGCCCGAGCTTTCCAGCGCAGAGGCATTTCAACGCTGGTGGGAGGCCGCACAATGACACAAACCGCAGTGATAACCGGCGGCGCGGGTGGACTAGGCCGAGCCCTGTCTGCGGCGCTGCGTGCCCAAGGGTGGCACACCGTACTGATCGACCTTCCGGGCCCCGAGCTAGACTCTTATGCCCGCTTGGACGGCGTGACCACATTCGCCTGCGACCTGACCCAACCAGACCAGATCAAAAAGACCTGCACCCAGGTCATTGAATCCTGCGCGTCGATTGATCTGGTGATTTACAACGCGGGCGTTTCGCAGATCTCTGCCTTCGCCGAATGCGATATGGCCTCACACCGAAATCTCTTCGAGATCAATTATTTCGCGGCAGTCGACTGTGCCAGGCAGTTTCTGCACCCTTTGCGACAGTCCAAGGGAACTCACTTGGCCATATCCTCGGTTGCCGGGTTTGCGCCGCTTTTTCATCGTACTGCCTATGCCGCCAGCAAGCACGCGCTTGAAGGGTTCTTCAAATCGCTTGGCGCAGAAGAAATCAAGCATGGTGTAAGTGTCAGCATCGCCGCACCTTCGTTTGTAGCCACCAACATCGGACGCCCCGATGCGGCACAAAGCGGGTTTGTCAGGCCGGGTTCAGCCTCGGACGGCGTTGACTATATGGAGCCTGAGGACGCAGCCCGCGTCATCCTTCGCGGCTATGCCCGAGGCAAGCGGTTTATCCCCGTGGGCCGCGTGGCGCGGCTGGCCAATATCGTGAACCGCATTGCGCCGGGTTTTTACTTTTCCCAAATGTTGCGCACGATCGCCAAGGACCATCCGACCTGATCCGGTGCGCCGCGGGTCAGGTATCTATTTTTCCATCACCGGACATCAATATCGCGATAGGTTTTGTGGCGGGGATGTTGGACATCACGATCATAATGCAGACGGTTATCGGGACGCTCATCAAAGCCCCTGCGACACCCCAGATTGCCGTCCAAAACGTAAGCGCAAGAATAACCATGAAGGGTGACAAATTCAGACTTCGCCCCAAAAGCATGGGCTCCAGGATATTGCCAACAGAAAACTGGACCGCGCCGCACCCGCCCAACACGATCAAAAGCGGGATGACTTCTTCAAATTGAACCAGCGCCACCACTGTCGGCAACGCCACGCCAATAATCGAACCCACTGTTGGAATGAAGTTCAGTATGAAGGCAAGAACGGCCCATGTTTCCGCGAAATCCAACCCCACCGAAGCCATCACCAGATAGCTTCCAAAACCTGTAAGAGCGCTGGCGAAGGTCTTGATGCCGACATACCGCTGAACGCTGTCGGATGTTCGATCCAGAATACGCCTTACCTTCTCGGCGGTTTCTTCATCTTTGACCGCCAGCTTGATCTTTGCACGCATCGGGGTGCGCTCGATCAGCATGAAGGGGACATAGAGTAAAACCAGAAAGAACGCGCTGAGGAAGGCACCGGCTGACCCGATCACACCCTGCGCGAACCCCGACAGGTTGATCTGCTTCAACGCCTTGAGCGCGGCCGCATAGTTGTCTTGCCCCACCAACGAAACCACGCGCGCCAGAATACCTGTCAGTTTTTCTTCATACCGCGGAAAAGCTTGCGAGACTTCGCCCGCCTGACTGGACAGGATCGACAGCACAACGCCAACCCCCATTATCACGAGCGCAATGGCCGCAAGTTGCGCAATCCATTTGGGAATTGTCCGCCCCCCAAGCCTGACCCTGCCGATTTGATCCGACGTGGCCGTCAGCAGAACGAACAAAAGAACTGCAAAAGACAGCGGCACCAGAACCGAGGACGCAAGCACCAGCGACGCAACGAAGAAAAACAAAAACGCGACCAGATGATACCAGAAAGCCAGTCCCCGAAAGTATGACGAGGGCGTGCCGGGTTGCTTGGTCTTATTCATACACAGGCTCCGTCCACAGGTTGCCAGAACTTTAAGACATTACTTTCGGACGTATTTGGCCTTTTCACGAGACATCTGACAAGGGCCACTCAGCAGCCGGTAAGTTCGGCTGTTTGGCCCCTGCGGTGAACTGCACTCCGAAAAGTGCCCGGGCGACCGCGACTGCCCGTTATTGAAATTCAGACTTTCGCTGATCAAAACTCGCAATCAGTCGCCATGCGACGTCACCCTCTCTTGACGGCAGAGGCTGAAAAGAAGGGGCGAAGGCGCGGGAACACGCGTTGCGTCAGGCGCATCAGGCGTTTTCCGCGCATACCGCGATAGATGATTTCCCGTGTCTCAAGATCAAAATGCTCAAGAAATTCTATGACATCGCGTGTCGTGTATTCGCGAACATGGCCCATATGGCCCAATGTGCGCAGCTTGCTGAATTCCTCATAGGGATCGGGGCAAACAAACGCGCTTCGGTTTGACAGAACCAGATTTCGAATACCCGCCAAACTTTGCAGGTTTGGGGTCGAAAGAAATAATTGCCCGCCGGGTTTCAGCACGCGGGCCACTTCACTGATTGTGAATATCGGATCAATACGCAGATGTTCAAAAACCTCGTTGAAAATCACAACATCCGCGACGCCACCGTCAAGCGGCACGGGATCCCTCTCAATATCGCATTTCAAAATCTCAAGCGATCCGGTTGCTTCCGTGATCCGGTCAGGTTCAAGATCAAGCCCGATGACCTTAAATCCCGCCGACTGCGCTGCATGTGTCAATAGACAAGGCGCCGACCCGAATTCGACAACCGTGGCACCGTCAGCCGCATTTTCCCGAAGCATCCTCAGGTCGATCGCCAGCCGCTTTCTGTGATTGAGAGTATATTGCGTGAACCAATCGCTGATCGCCTCTGACGGGCGCAACTTCTCATAGGCCGCATCTATCAGAGCAATATCTGCCTCGGTGAAATCTGGCTCAATTGATCGCTTCATGCGCTGTTAACCCTCCCGTTGGGGCAATGACCGGCTTTCTCAACTCGACCAGCCCGCGCATCTCCCCAATTCCAGAAATCTGATATTCCAACAGCGGTTTGATGGCCACCTGCATTATGACGCGCATATCAAGTATTAGCCGCCGCCGTCGTTTGTTGCAGATCGAAACTCTGTCAGCGCTTTACGGGCTGGGCACTTACACTCATGAAAAAAGAGCGACGATCCAGCTTCTATCTCGTCTTCATTTTTTTGATTTTCGCGCCGGTTGATGGCGGAGACGAAGGGATTCGAACCCTCGAGACGGTTTCCCGCCTACTCCCTTAGCAGGGGAGCGCCTTCGACCACTCGGCCACGTCTCCGCTGGCGGGTATATCCTTGCCTGCGCACCAGATACAAGGCGATTTTCCTGCGCTTCGCCAATTTTCTAAAAACCGACACTCATTTGATATTCCAAGCTGGGTCACATGCGAATGCATGGCAGAGCAGCCCCCGCTCGATATGCGCCCAAGCCAATGAAAAACATGCAGAAAGTCAGGATACTTGCCAAAAGCACGATGTTTAAGGCATATTTGGTCAGACATATTTTAAGCCATATCAATAAAAAGACTGATTTTTCAGAGGTTCAAACCGGGCAGTGAGCACATCGCTCACGACATATTCTATTTGGGGGAATAGACGCTTGGCCTGGTTCAGAGTTATTTTTGTTATTCTTTGTGTGTCTCTTATGCCTGTTCAGGCGATTGCCAACATCGGGACGGTTATCGGAGTTAAACAAGGCGCCAAGATCACACGCGCCGGAAATTCGCAGCCATTGGAATCGGGAATGGAAGTCGTCTCGGGCGACGCGATATCCACTGATGGCAATGGACTGGTCCAGTTGGTTTTTGTCGATGAGACAAAGATCGCGATTGGCCCGAATGCCAGTATGGTTCTGGACGTGACGATGTTGCGCGGCAACCGCAAAGCCAAGTCATTTGCGGTACAGGCACTCGGCGGCAGCTTTCGGTTTATCTCGGGCAAAAGCAAGAAACGAGCCTATTCGATCCGAACGCCGACCGCGACGATGGCAGTTCGCGGCACGACGTTTGACATGTGGGTCGTCCCCGGCAGCCAAAGCGCCATGCTGGTGCTGGAAGGAAATGTTCAAATGTGCAGCCTCAGCGGAAGCTGTCGCGCAACCGGACGGCAGTGCAGCCTGTTCGCCACGAGCGAAAGCGGAAGTGTCGGTCGCCCTGTGGATCAAGCACATTATGAGTTGGCTTTGAGCAATGGATTTCCCTTCATTCAGTCTCAGGAAAACTTGCTCAGCCCGTTGCAGATCGACATTGGTGGTTGCGCGGGAGAGCTTGCGCCGGTCCCGGTCCTGAAGTCTGATGCTCAGTTTCAAACGCCTGGAAGACCGCGCAGGGCAGCATTCCGCGAAACGCCTCGCAATGCCCCCCCTGCCCCAGAGCCCCGGTCGCCAGAGCCACCTGCGCCGGAGCCACCTGCATCAGAACCACCAGCACCAGAGCCACCCACGCCGGAACCGCCTGCGCCAGAACCACCGGCACCGGAACCTCCGGCACCTGAGCCAGAAACCAAGACAAACCGGTCCGGCCATGGGGATGGCAGCAATCCCGGAGGGCAAACCAGAAATTCACGCGGCTTTGGCAATCCCGGAAAGGGCAAAGGTCCGGGGCACGGAAAGGGCAAAGGTAAAGGCAATCAAGCAGCGCGTTAACAAGGGCATAGCCCGCTGACTTCGGAGGTTAACGTGACCGTGAAGCCCAAAGAAAGAACACCTCGCCGGCGTGGTTTTCGGTTGGTGGGTCTGGGTCTGATCCTGATCGGATGTTTCATCAGGGTCATGGATCCTTATCCCGTGCGGATGACGCGGCTGGTTTACTTTGACATTCTTCAGCGCGCCATGCCCAGAGAGTACAACCCTGATCTGCCTGTTCGGGTTCTGGACATTGACGAAAAGTCTCTTGCGAATTGGGGCCAGTGGCCTTGGCCCAGAACCTTATTGGCCCAGATGGTAGAAAACCTGGGCGAATATGGTGCCGCAGCCATTGCGTTCGATATGCTCTTTGCCGAACCAGACAGGTATTCTCCGGTTCGGTTGCTGAATGATCCAGCGCTCGCAGGTGTGGTGACGGTCGAAGATCACGCGCAAAAGATGGACTATGATGTGCTGTTCGGAATGGAGGTCGCCAATTGGCCCGTAGTCATGGGCACGGCTGCAAGGCTGTCTGACGAAGGCAATCAGGTCAGTCCGACGGCAGGGATTATTGAAATTGGGGAAAATCCGACCGCTGGCTTGATCTCGGTTCCTTATTGGACCCCGATCGCCGCCCCTCTTGATCGCAGCACCGCCGGGATCGGCGGCGTCAACGTCTCACCTCTGGGGGGCACTGGAATTGTACGACGGGTTCCAGTTCTGTGGGGCGGCCCGAGCGGCCCCATGCCCGGCCTGGGGATCGAAGCCCTAAGGGTTGCCATCGGCGCGCCTTTTATCCTTGCCGAAGGTGCATCCGACGAAGAAGGCATCATGCTTGCTGTCGAACTGGGGGATTTTCGCCTGCCCACGACCGAAAACGGCGAGGTTTGGATCAGGTACAGACATGACCAGCCAGAGCTGTACCTCTCTGCCGACGATGTGATGCAGACCCCGGATGACCCGGATCTGAGGGCTGAAATCGAGGGCCGTATTATTCTGATCGGAACCTCCGCGGCCGGCCTGTTCGACATGCATCTGACGTCATTGGGGGAATCCGTTCCCGGCGTGTCGATCCACGCCCAGATGCTGGAACAGATCATTACGGGCGAGATGCTCAGCCGGTCTGACGTGACCGCCGCGCTCGAGCTTTTGTCCTTTGTCCTGCTTGGCCTGATTGTGATCGCGGTCATGTCCAGCTTTGGCGCGGTCGCCTCATTCGTCGCCGGCGGTGCGGCGGCGGGTGTTGTTCTGGGCACCAGTTGGCTGGCCTTTCAGAACCAGCTTGTCCTGTTCGATGTGACATTTCCCTTGATGGGCGGAATGGCGAATTTTGGGATGCTTGCCGGCTATTTGTTCGTTTCGACCGAGCGGGAGAAAAGGGAAATCCGGCAGGTCTTTTCCCACTACGTCGCCCCCGAGATTCTGGACGAGATGGAAGTATCCGGTCACAGTCTGCAACTGGGCGGTGAAACGCAGGAAATTACCGTCATGTTTTCGGACATCCGGGGATTCACGCCTTTGTCGGAATCCGTGTCAGCCACCGATCTTGTCGCGTTGTTGAACGAGCTGTTCTCGCAAGTGGGCGATCAGATTCTGAAGGAACGAGGGACAATCGACAAATTCATCGGTGACGCGGTGATGGCGTTCTGGAATGCGCCCCTGCCCGTTGAAGATCATCCTTGCAGGGCAGCGTATGCTGCCTTGTTGATGCGCAAAGCACTGACAGAATTCAATGCATCGGACGTTATGCGAGGCAGACCTCCGATTGCCTTGGCAACGGGCTGCGCCACGGGGCAGGCCTGTGTGGGTAATATCGGGTCGCGCAGCCGGTTCAACTACACCGTTATTGGGGATGTTGTTAACGTCGCGGCGCGGATCGAACATAGTTGTCGCCATGTCGAATACGATATCTTGGTCTCAAGCTCGGTGCACCGCCTTGCCCGGCAGGATCTGGCGATGCTTGAGGCCGGGTTTGTCGATCTCAAGGGTAAATCCGATCTCGAAGCCGTGTACGCATTGGTTGGCGACAAAACAGTGCTCGACAGTCCGAAATTTAGAAAACTGTCAACGGCACACGGTGATCTGGTGGCTGCCATGCGGGACCGCCAATCCCACGTGCAGATCGAAAAGATGTGCCAGCGTTGCGCCATGATGGCTAAGGAAATCGAACCCGGCCTTCAACGCTTTTATCTCTCACTGCCCGGGCGGGCTGCGGATTTTCGGTCGGACGTCCAATCAAGCCAAGTGGTGTTCAGCCATCATGGTCGGGAAAGGCAGCCATCCGCATAGCGTTCATTCGGTCGCCCGTTCGGTACACTTGCATGTTCCCAGAGTTAGTTCTGCTCAACCTGAACCAAGGTGTTTTCAATAAGAAACTGCGCTGCGGGCTCCAGTTGTTCTGTCGACAAGATCGAACGAAGCTCCGGGTTCAATATGTCCGTTTCCCAAGACTTCGCTGCAAGGGCAATCCACACGGCAAGCGATGAATTCTGCTGCAACTCGCGTTTGAAAATGTCCAACATCTGCGTCTGAAACTCTGATCGGGCTGTACCGGCATCGGTCAATGCTCGGACCAAATCGCGTTTCATGTCCTGGGACAGGCTCTGCTGTTTCAGGGATGCCTCAATCGCCGTAATCGCGGCAGCACCATCAACCTCTATTCCCGCAAGCGCCCAGTCATAAAGGTTCGTGTCGCCAGAGGCCAACGCCTGCTGATAGCGTGTTCTGACGGCGGCTTTGGCCGCGGGGTCTGACTGAAGTCCCAATAGTCGGATCACAGCAGGCGCGTAGGCCAGCCGATTCACGGACCGCAATTCCTGCAGCAACGCGGCGGAAGATCCCTGATCGCGCAATTGCCGGACCATTGCATAGGGCGCACGGTGAAGCTCGATCAAAGCCGCGTTTCGCAGCAACGCATCCTCATGCCCAAGATACGAGCCAAAGAAGGCGACGCGCGATGGGTCGTCGGTTTTTCCAAAAGCCCAGGACGCGCCTTGATGGCGTATCGCCTCCACGAAATTCGCACGCTCTGGCGTCATCAAGAAGCCTTTGCTCCATCCCATAGACAGGCTACGTCCAGCCTTGTCCGGATATCCTGCACCGTAAATCATCAACACGCGTCTGCCGGGATCGGTGCGAAACGCGGATCGGGTCACGCTGTCGACCAGAAAGGGAATTTCCGGCAATGCGGAAAGCTGTTCTGCCGTGCCCTTCAGAATTGACATGGGTGAATAACTAAACGGGTTGTCCAAAGCCGGTGCAGCCAGAACGATAACGCGGGCGGACAATATACGATCTGCCAACGAGTATTCCGGCAGCGTTATGCAAACCGGGCATGCGGCCGACGGGCGCGGCCCGGCCAGGCTGCCTGCCAGAAATACCAAAGCCACCACTGTGACCAGCACTGAGCGCACCAAAAACCCTTTCGTTCTAAAGGCATTTGGGGGCAAGCGTACCTGAACGCCGCAAATTTTGCGAATGGACTCAGGCCATCAGAGGGTATTTCCCGACCCTAGACCGTCACATAAGGTCATTTTCAACGTCTTCAGCCGAGATACCCAACGAATCTAAACCATTCTCAAGATGGTCTGACAGGTGCGGCGTTCCGATCAGGTAATCCGCGCAGGGTGTTGATGCCTCGGCCTTGGCGGTTGCGATGGCCTCGGCCAGATCTTCGGCGAAAAAGCTTTCGCGCCCGATCCACATGACGGCAACCAGTTCGGCCTGTTCATCCTCGCTCATCCGGTCGATGAAAGCGCGCAATTCGCCCTCGGCCCGGTCCAGTTCGCGCCCCATCATGGCGACCTGAGCGACTTTTCTTGCCGAGATTTCCAACATGGCCCAACTCCTTCGTGTTCGCGGTTTCCAACCTACCACAAACACGCTGCCGGGGCCTGAGTCTTTGATCTTACGCAAACAACCCGGGCTTATGGCTCGCGGACCCGCGAGACTGCATGATCCGGGACAGGGGCAGAGCGAAACGGACGAAACCTGGCCTTTTTCAACTTCAGTTTCAGCGCCTGCCACAGGATCAGGGCAAAAGCGCGCCGCGCGCCGAACGGTCTACGTATCAACGACCAAAGGATCGTCCGGTCCGTCAGCGCAGAACGCGGGCCGGTAAGCGTTGCAATCAACCCACCATTCTTTCGCCCGTAGTCTATCCACACGCCGACCCTGTCCGCGCGGTAGTCAAATCGGAAGGTATAAGCACCTTCGATCTTCTGGAACGGTGACACATGCATCAGCTTGTCTGCCACGATCCGGTCCGAGGGCTGAATTGGCGCAAAATTTTGGTTGTGACACAGATAGCTGTGGCGCGTGCCATAGGTATTGGTCACTTCGGCCACAACAGCATAAAGCACGTCTTCCGCGTCGAAACAGAACCAGAAACTAACGGGGTTGAACACGTGACCGAAAACGCGCGGCTGGGTCAATAACATGATCCTGTTCGGCTGCGTGACACCGAGGTCATGGAATTGCTCACGCAACCACGCGGCGCCGCGCCCTTTGCCGGGTTCTCCGCCGTGATCGCGATCCCGCCAGTTCGTCACATTTACCCCGTTGACGGTGAACAACGCGGGTGTGGGCCCGGTGTTTTCCGGGTCCAGCAGGATGTAGTCGACAGAATAGCGAAAAGCGTTTTCAATCGACCCTTTGCGGCCGTGAAACGTATGCCCTGCAATGTGATCGACCCGGTTCATGCGGCCTTTTCCATTCTGACTGTAAACCGTTCAAACGGCGGTCTTTTCCTCAAACCGTATACAGATATTCTACGAAACGAACGCCCATATGGATTATTATTTGCCGCAGAAACTGATCCATCTTGGGCAGGCCCGCGTAATGTGGTTATGTTTACCGAGATCGATACCGCGAGCTTGGATGAACCGGTGGCCGACGGGCCCCTAGCAAAAACCTGGCACGCGAAAGAACGTGTCAGGGGCAGGCCGGTGAACGAAGCAAACGGCAGTTGCAATACCAAGACCGAGTGGGTTGAACACGTCACCCGCATTCGGGATGCGCAGGATCAGGCGGCATTTGCCGAGCTGTTCCAATATTTTGCGCCACGTATCAAGGCGTTCCTGATTAAATCGGGGTCTGATGCGGCGATGGCCGAGGAATGCGCGCAAGAGGTGATGGCGACCTTGTGGCACAAGGCGCATCTGTTCGACCCCTCGCGCGCGACAGTGGCCACTTGGGTCTTCACGATCGCACGGAACAAACGCATTGACGTCCTGCGCAAGCAGCGGCGACCGGAACCCGAAGATCTGGGTTGGGGTCCCGAGGCTGAACCGGAACAACATGACGTCATTGCGTTGCAACAGGAAACCGCGCAATTGCGCGACGCATTGTCAGCGTTGCCACAGGCGCAGAGAGAACTGATCGAAAAGGCGTATTTCGGTGACCTGAGTCACCGCGAGATTGCGTCTCAGACCGGGTTGCCCCTGGGAACGATCAAATCACGTATACGGCTGGCGCTGGACCGCTTGCGCCACGCGATGAACTGAGATGATGACGATGAGCAACAAGATCAAACATCACCTGACAGATGACCTGCTGATGGCGTATGCTGCGGGCGGTTTGCCAGAAGCATTCGACCTGATGGTCGCAACGCACCTGTCCCTGTGTGACCATTGCCGCGCGCGCGCCGAGAGCTTTGAGGCCGTTGGCGGGTGCGTCCTGCAAGATCAGGACGATAGCGTTGCGCTGAGCGACGGTTCACTTGCCGCAACCATGGCGCTGATCGCCAATGGCGCGCCGATTGCCAAGCCTGCTCGACCCGCCAGTTCCGTGCTTCCCGCGCCACTACAGGATTATGTGGGCGGTGACGTGAATGACATCCAGTGGCGCGCGATTGGGATGGGCGTCAAACAAGCGATCCTGCCCACAACGCGCGAAGCCACAGCCCGGTTGCTGTTTATTCCTGCAGGGGCTGCTGTACCCGACCACAGCCACAACGGCATGGAACTGACAATGGTCCTGCAAGGGGCATTCTCGGACGAAGTCGACCACTTTGCACGCGGCGATGTCGAGATCGCGGATGAAGACCTGCACCACACGCCAACGGCGGATATCTATGAGGATTGTATTTGCCTGGCCGTGACGGATGCACCGCTGAAATTCAACAAACTGATGCCGCGCCTGTTCCAGCCCTTTCTACGCATCTGATCTGCGTCGCCGTTTTGTGTTATACTGAGACTTCGACCCTGCAATCGGAGGATGTATTCATGAAAGCACTTGCCCTGACACTTGCCTGTATCGGTTTCGCCACATCTGCCAGCGCTCAGAGCGTTGCCGACGTAAAGTTCGAGACAGGCAACTATGGCACGATGGTCAACGGAACCGTTACGGGCAACGAATATTTTGACTACCGACTGGGTGCGAAGGCCGGGCAGGAACTGTTCGCAGAGCTTCAGGTCAGCGACACCAACGGGTATGGCGTAATTTATTTTAACATCCTGCCTCCGGGCAGTGACGGTGCCGCGATCTATAACGGGTCCATCAACGGAAATACCGCACGGGTTGAACTGCCTGAGGACGGAGATTACACGATCCGCGTCTACCTCATGGGCAATGACCGAGACTCCGATAAGACGGTTGGGTACAATCTGGAACTTTCGATCCAGTAGCTTTTAAGCCTCACTTTTACCAAGCGGCACCACGTTGGCGTGATCCTCTGGCGCGAGTTCCTCGAAATCAAAATTGTCCAGACGTTGTGCGCGACGCCCGGCTTTTTCGGCACTGATCTTGATGTCCGAGATATCCTTGGCCGCCTGTCCAAAGTGACGGTCCAGATTGGCCACGCGATCGCCCAGTCGTTCGACATCCTTGTGCAGCATTCCTAGTTCCTTGCGGATCGCACCAGCCTGTTCGCGCATTCGGGCGTCTTTCAGGATCGCGCGCATGGTGTTCAGCGTCGCCATGCAGGTGGTAGGGGACACGATCCAGACGCGCGCGGCAAACCCATCGCGGACCACATCGGGAAGACGTGCGTGCAACTCGGCATAGATCGCCTCGGACGGAACGAACATCAGCGCGCCATCGGCGGTTTCACCATCCAGAATGTACTTTTCTGAAATCGCCTTGATGTGGACCTTCACAGCGGCACCAAATGCCTTCAGGCACCTTTCGACGTCGGATTTGGTTTGAGCCGCCGCCAGTGCCTCGAAATCCTCCAACGGAAATTTTGCGTCAATGACAATGGGTCCGGGCGGGTTGGGCAGATGGATAAGGCAATCCGCCCGCTTGCCATTCGACAACGTGGCCTGCAACGAATAGCTGTCAGCAGGCAGCGCCTTCGAGACGATGTCGTTTAGCTGAATCTCACCGAACATCCCGCGTCGTTGTTTGTTCGACAGAATGTCCTGCAACGACAGCACATCGCCCGACAGCTTGGTGATATTGTCCTGCGCCTTATCGATCGCCGCCAACCGTTCCTGCAATTGCGTCAGAGAGGTCGCGGTCTGTTTCGACGATCCATGCAGTGATTCTCTCATCCTCTCCTGCATCTCGGCCAGCGCGCGGGCGGATTTCATCGCGTTATCCGCCAGCCGGTCATTCATCTGCTGCTGCACCGAAGAAAGCCGCGCCTCAACCGTCTGGATCACCTGCACCTGCGCATTGGCCTGCGTGTCCGAGACATGTTGGAGTCCACCGCGCAACTGCTCCTGCCCTTGACCCAACTGCTGCACATTCTGCCCCAGATGCGCCATCTGCCGCGCCAATGGCTCGGCCATCCGTGCCGAACGGTTGGCGGCACGCAGCGACAGGAACAGCAGGAGCAGGATCAGCGCGACAATGCCACCGCTGATCAGGATCACGGGGTCATTCAACGCAATTTGTGTGCCAGAAATCTCGATCATGTCGCCTCGAACGTTCTTGTTTTATTCTTCTTACCGCGCAGCTTGCGCTGGATCAACTGCGTCCGAACAGACGTTCGATATCAGCCAGTTTCAGCTCCACATAGGTTGGCCGCCCGTGGTTGCACTGTCCGGAATGGGGCGTCGCCTCCATCTCGCGCAGCAGGGCATTCATCTCTTCGGCCCGCATCCGGCGACCCGACCGGACCGAGCCATGGCAAGCGACGCGGCTGAGGATCGCCTCTATCCGCGCCTGTACGGTTTGGCTTTCGCCCTGATCGGCCAGTTCGTCAAGGATATCCAAAATCATCGCCCGGGCGTCGACCTCACCCAATATGGCCGGCGTTTCGCGCACCGCGATGGCACCGCCGCCAAAGGGTTCCAGCGTCAGGCCAAGGCGTGACAGGTCATCGGCCACGGCCATTAGACGGGCGCAGTCGCCATCGGACAGTTCCACAATCTCAGGGATCAGCAGCGCCTGCGCAGCCACCCCATTTTCCGCCATCTGATGTTTGAGCTTTTCATAAACCAACCGCTCGTGCGCTGCGTGCTGGTCGACGATCACCATGCCGTCTGCAGTCTGGGCGATGATATAGTTCTCATGCACCTGACCGCGCGCCGCACCCAAGGGCAAATCCTGCGCTGGGGGCTCTTCTGTGGCCACGGGCGCAGGTTCCAAAATACTGCCGCTGTAGTCCTGTGACAGCTCCGCAAAACCCGGCGCTTGGGCCTGATACGCCACCTGTGGCGCGGCGGACGAGGGGCGGTCCATCTGATACACCCGCGCCGGGGTGGGTTGCGGGGGCAGCGCGGGTTCCGGCCGCATCGCACCCAGAGTCGCATTCGCTACGGTCGAGGATGCGCGATGTCCCGCCTCGGCCAGCGCGTGCCGCAGGGTCGAAACGATCAGCCCGCGCGCCACGCCGGGATCGCGGAACCGGACCTCGGATTTCGCGGGATGCACGTTCACATCAACCAGCGCCGGGTCACAGTCGATGAACAAAGCCGCTGCCGGGTGACGGTCGCGGCTAAGGAAATCGAAATACGCCGCCCGCAGCGCGCCGGTCAGCATCTTGTCGCGCACCGGGCGGCCATTGACGAACAGGTACTGCGCCACCGCCGCGCCCCGCGAATAGGTCGGCAGAGCGGCATACCCATAAAGGCGAATCCCTTCACGCGTGGCGTCGATCTGCAAGGCGTTCTCAGCAAATTCGCGCCCTATGACCCGGGCCAGACGAGCGTGCAGGGCATCAAACAGATCACCGTTCTCGCGGTCAGCGCGAAAGGTCACGCGCCCCTCACCCCCGCCCGAGACATCGCGCAGGGTGAAAGTAATCGCCGGTTCGGCCATGGCCAGACGTTTGACGACGTCCGTGATGGCCTGCGCCTCGGCCCTATCGGTGCGCATGAATTTCAGACGTGCGGGCGTGGCAAAGAACAGGTCGCGCAGTTCAACCACCGTCCCCGCACGCAGAGCGGCGGGCTTCACGGCGTCTGTCTTGCCGCCCGCAACGTGGATAGAAGCGGCCTCGGTCCCCGAAACGCGGCTGGTGATTGTCAGCCGCCCTACCGCGCCCAGTGACGGCAGCGCCTCGCCCCGGAACCCGAAAGTATGAATGTTCAGCAGGTCCGATCCGTCGATTTTGGACGTCGCATGACGAGACAGAGCCAGCGGCAGATCCTTGCCGGAAATCCCACACCCGTCATCGGTGACTCGGATTAAAGTCTTTCCTCCATCAGCAATATCAATGGCGATGCGCGTCGATCCCGCGTCGATTGCATTTTCAGCTAGTTCTTTCACGGCAGAGGCTGGCCGCTCGACCACCTCACCCGCCGCGATGCGATTGATCGCAGCATCGTCGAGCTGTCGAATTACGGGTCGAGCTTCGCTGATATTGGGGTTTGCCTGCGCCATACCCCTAGACCTAGCACAGTCACAGACGATTCTGCTACAGGTTTGGGGACTGGATTTTAGGGGGGCGAGGGGGCGTTCGAACAATCGCGCCGTGTCACAGAGAGGCGGCGAACATCGCCGCGATTGTCCGAACGAACCATTGTGAGTGGTGGACGTCCTTTAGCAATGATTGGTTCGTAGCACGATGAAACGCATGTGACTCTTAAACTCTGGTCGGGGTCATTTGGTGGGCGGAGATCAGCCGAAAGACCGCATCCTCACATAGCAAGATCACGCCTAGTCAAGTCGTACCGGGCGCGCCAGTCCGCGTTCGACAAGGGCCCCAAATTGCAGCGCAAGCAAGGATCAAACCCGAAACCGTTGCGATCATTCCCGCCGCGCTGACAGCATCTACAGCGCCCAACCACAACGGCCCGTACCCCGCCAGCACATAACCCGCGACAGCCGAAACAATCGCGAAAACGATACTCCAAGCGATCTGAGTTTCCAATCGGTTGGTCATCATGCGCGCCGCCGCCGGCGGGCATATAAACATCGCGATCACGATGATCGAACCCACGGCATCAAACGCCGCAACGGCCGCAATCGCCGCAACGATCACCAGAGCCATGCCAAGCGCTCCGGTCCTGATTCCGATCGTTCGGGCAAACCCTTCGTCGAAGGTAGAGATCTTGAGCGGTCTCCAGAACAGCCAAGTGAACAAGCAAACACCGGCCAATGTCAGCGCGATACGGGGCAATTCGGGCGGCAGCCCCGCCAGCGCCTGAACATCCCACACAGACGCCCATCCCACCGCGTCCAACCAGATCAAACTTTCAAGGTTCCCGTACAATGCATGTTCGACATCCAGATGAACGGTCGACGTGTCAGTTTGCTCCAGCAACAGCACTCCGGCTGCAAACATTGTGGTAAAAACGACCCCCATTGCGGCACCGGATTCAATCTGACCCAGCCTGCGGATGGCCTCGATCATGATAACCGCCACCACCGCGGCACCTGCGGCACCCAGCATCATGGGCCAGGTCGAAATCGCTCCGGTCAGCAGAAAGGCCACAACGATACCGGGTAGAACAACGTGGCTGATTGCATCGCCGATCAGAGCCTGCTTACGCAGCACCAGAAAATTGCCTGGCAAAGCGCAGGCGATGGCCGCAAAAGTTCCGATCAGCAATGGCGTGAGGGACAGGGGGACGAATTCTTCTCCGCTCATGGGGTCACTCCCTGCGGGTCGCCGATCTTACGGTCAATTTCGGTGATCTGATCTGGGGTCAGGACAGTTTCAATGTCACGCAAACCGTCATACAGGGCAGCCGTGGCCTCGTGCGCCTGATCCGCCCGGACGATCTCCCACCGTTTTTCGTCGCGCAGCGCCTTTGCAGCGCGTGCCCTGCCCGCCTCGGTCGCAACCCCATCGGCCCGGACCAGCCCCGCGTTGCGCAACAGGCGAAGCGTTAACGGCTCGTAGATTTTTTGCCCCTGCGCCAGCGCCAAAAGCCCTTGTCGAATATGGACCCTGCGTTGGAATCTGAGATGCCGCAAGACAGCCGCCAGTACCCCCCGCACCGGCGCAAGCAATAAGGACACTGCAAACAGGGCAAAGCTGACCAGAACAATGATCGGACCGGTTGGCAGATTGGGAGCCGAGGCCGACAGTGCCGCCCCCAGATATCCCGAAAGCCCTCCGGTCAGACCGGCCAGCAGCACCACACGTTCCGACCGCTCGGTCCAGAAACGCGCGGCAACAGGCGGAATGATCAGCAACGCAACGATCAGGATCAACCCGACGATTTTCAACCCCACAACCGTCACGGCCATGACCAGCCCCATCATTGCCAGGTCAATGCGATGCACAACATGCCCGCGGGCCGCCGCATATTCGGCGTCAAACGCCACCAGAGTCATGGGGCGGCGAATGATCATAACCAAAGCCAGCGTTGCCGCGCCACCAACCGCGATAATCATGGCGTCAGCCCACAACATGCCCGCCGTAGAGCCCAGCAAGAACCCTTCCAGCCCGGCCTGGCGGCCCATACCCATCGTCTGAATCACCGTTAGCAGGACGATACCAAACCCAAAGAACACGGACAGAACTGCACCGATCGCTGCGTCCTCGGCCAGCCTTGTGTGCCGGGTCAACCAGTTCATGCACAGAAGGCCCACCCAAGCGGAAAGGGCTGACCCAACCAGCAGACCGATCAGATTGCGACCATCGCCCCCAAGCGCGACCAGAACCATGAACGCCAGACACACGCCCGGCAGAGTCGCATGGCTGATCGCGTCACTGACAAGCGCACGTTTTCTCAGGAATAGAAACGTTCCGGTGACGCCAGCCGAAATACCCAGCAAAGTCGCGCCGATGGCGACCAGCGTGGCGTTATAGCCAAGCTGCAGGGTCAGGGCATCCCAAAGCATGTCTACCCCAGCGCGCGCGAAATCTGGTCGATCTGAGCGGTAGCAAGGCGGCCTCCATACGCAGATTGGAGCGTTTCGGCGGTGAATGCCTCGGACACCGGTCCTTCGGCGACTTTGCGCGTGTTGATCAGGAAGACGTGGTCAAAATAATCCGTGATGGTCGCCAGATCATGATGCACGGCGACAACAGTCTTACCGGCTGTTTTCAGCTCCTTCAACACCGCTATGATCGCCTTTTCTGTGGCCGCATCAACGCCCGCGAACGGCTCGTCCAGCAGGTAAAGCTCTGCGTCCTGAGCCAAGGCGCGTGCCAGAAAGACGCGCTGTTGCTGGCCGCCCGACAACTGACCGATCTGACGATCGGCAAAGTCGCGCATTCCCACCCGGTGCAGACAGTCCATCGCCCGCGATATGTGACGAAACCGCACCCGACCAAGCAGCCCCAACTGACCGGACAGCCCCATCAGCACCACGTCGATCACACGGGCTGGAAAATCCCAATCGACACTCGCCCGCTGTGGGACATAGGCGATCCGTTCGCGCTGTTTGTCCAGCGGCTTGCCAAACACCGTCACCTGACCGGACAAGGGCGAGACAATGCCCAAAGCCGCCTTAAGCAGGGTGGACTTGCCCGCGCCGTTGGGCCCGATGATCGCAGTCATCGCGCCCGGCTGAACCGTCATATCCACAGAAAAAACCGCAGGTTTCTGGCCGTATGAGACTGTCAGACCCCGGATCGCCAACGGGCTATCATCAAGACAGTCCTCCGATATCGAAACACCCTGATCAGCGGCCAGTTCCAGCATCACTCAAAACCCCGCAGACAGCTTTCCGTTCATGCCACGGTCAGGCACATCCGCACCCAGCGCCCCGGCAATCACGGTGATATTGTGATCCAGCATCCCAACATAGGTGCCTTCATAAGTTCCCGGCTCGCCCATGGCGTCCGAGTAAAGTTCGCCGCCAACGCCAACCTCATGACCCCGTGCGGCAGCACCTTCAATCAGGGCGCGCATTGACCTGTCAGAGACCGAGCTTTCGACGAATACCGCCCCAAGCTGTTGATCCACCAGCGTATCGACCAGTTCACCAATCCGGTTCAGACCGGCCTCGGACTGGGTCGAGATCCCCTGAATGCCCATCACCTCGTAGCCATATTCAGCCCCGAAATAGCCAAACGCATCATGCGCTGTGACCAACACGCGGTTGTTTTCGGGGACAGAGGCAAGGGCCTCAGCAGCATATGCTTCCAACTGTTCAATCTCAGCCAGATGCACCTGTGCGTTACTTGCAAAGAGGTCAGCGGCCTCGGGGCGCGCCTCGGTCAGGGCTGCTTGCACCTCGACCACCACGTCGCGCCAAAGGGCCGGGCTCATCCAGACATGCGGGTCGAACTTGTCGGCGTAGTCGTCATGCGCCCGCAGTTTAGAGGTATCTACCCCTTCGGCCACCGCCACGACGGGGCGTTTGCGGCCCAGATCATGAAAAAAGTCCTGCATCTGCGCCTCAAGATACAGCCCGTGCCACAGAATGAGGTCAGCGCGGGTCATGGCAACGATATCGCTGCGGGTCTGACGATAGGCGTGCGGGTCCACGCCCGGACCCATCAGGCCTTTGACGTCGACCTCATCACCGCCAATCTGACGAACGGCGTCTGCAATCATACCCGTGGTTGCCACCACCTTCAGCGGTGCCTCGGCCCATGCCGTAACGGGCAGTGCAGCGACAAATGCCAGCGCTGCAATAAAGGTACGACGAATCATAGTGTGACCCCGGTTTTCTATCCCCTTGAGTCTGAATATGCGAACCATTCGCAACTAAGTCAACGCTATTGCGAATTATTCGCAAGAAAGGTGGTGGATTTTGTCCATTTGGTCAAAAAAAACACCCAGGCGGCCGCCACGCCTTCCATTTAGGCGCAACCCGTGCGATTTTGGCGCAAACTTCCCAAAGGATGTGAAGATGGATACGCAGAGCTCAGACAGCCCCGTGCGCACCGCGCATCTGCCGCAAGTGACCGAACCCCGGAACCCTGGAATGGATCTGGACCTTGAATGGGTTCGGGGGGTTCAGGCCAACACCTCGGCAATCGAACGCCGCGCCGCGACCCTACCGGGCCGACGGTCGGTGAAAAAAGACCATCAGGCCGCGTGGCTGTTGAAGGCAATCACGATGATCGACCTGACGACGCTGTCCGGTGACGACACTGTGGGGCGAGTGCGCCGCCTGTGCGCGAAAGCCCGTCAACCGGTCGCACCCGCGCTGCTGCGGGCGATGGATATGCCTGCGATCACCACCGGGGCCGTCTGCGTCTATCATGATATGGTCGAAACCGCTGTTGATGCGCTGAAAGGCACTGGCATCCCAGTCGCCGCTGTCTCAACCGGGTTTCCAGCAGGACTGTCACCGTTCCACCTGCGCGTGGCTGAGATCGAAGAAAGCGTCAAAGCAGGGGCGGAAGAGATCGACATTGTCATCTCTCGCCGCCACGTTCTGTCAGGCGACTGGCAAGCTTTGTATGATGAGATGAAGGCATTCCGAACCGCCTGTGGTGATGCCCACGTCAAAGCCATTCTGGCGACCGGAGAATTGGGCAGCCTGCGCAATGTCGCGCGCGCTTCGGTCGTGTGCATGATGGCGGGGGCGGATTTCATCAAGACGTCGACCGGCAAGGAAAGCGTCAACGCCACGTTGCCCGTCACCCTAGTGATGATCCGCGCGATCCGCGACTACTATGACCGCACCGGGTATCGGGTTGGCTATAAGCCTGCAGGCGGGATTTCCAAGGCAAAAGACGCTCTGGTCTACCTGTCACTGATCAAGGATGAGTTGGGCGACCGCTGGCTGGAGCCGGACCTGTTCCGCTTTGGCGCGTCATCGCTGCTTGGCGATATTGAACGACAGTTGGAACACTATGTCACCGGGGCATACTCTGCCGGCTACCGTCACTCCATGGGCTGAGGAAAGAACAATGACAGTCAAAGAAATCTTCGAGACCATGGACTACGGACCCGCCCCCGAAAGCGCTGCCGAGGCTTTGGCATGGCTGGTCGATCAGGGTGGCAAGTTCGGCCACTATATTGACGGTGCCTTCACCAAGCCGGGCAAAGGCTTCGAAAGCCGCAACCCGGCGACCGGAAAGGTTCTGGCCAAGCTGACCCAAGCCAAGCAGGGCGACGTGGACGCCGCCGTTTCCGCCGCCCGCAAAGCCCAGCCCAAGTGGGAGAAACTGGGCGGTGCTGGCCGTGCGCGATACCTCTATGCCATTGCGCGGATATTGCAGAAACATTCGCGCCTGTTCGCGGTTCTGGAAAGCCTTGATAACGGCAAACCGATCCGGGAATCGCGCGACATCGACATCCCTCTGGTCCAGCGGCATTTCTACTATCACGCAGGCATGGCGCAGTTGATGGAAAGCGAGTTGCCCGACGCGCAGGCGTTGGGTGTGTGCGGTCAAATCATTCCGTGGAACTTCCCCCTGTTGATGCTGGCATGGAAAGTGGCCCCCGCTTTGGCAATGGGAAACACGGTGGTTCTGAAACCCGCCGAATACACCTCGCTTACCGCGCTGCTATTTGCCGATATCTGTTCGCAAGCCGGGCTGCCTAAGGGCGTGGTCAATATCGTCACCGGCGATGGCGAGGTGGGCGAGATGATCGTGGCCTCGGATGTGGACAAGATCGCCTTCACCGGCTCAACGGTTGTGGGGCGGCGCATCCGCGAAGCGACGGCAGGCTCGGGCAAAGAACTGACGTTAGAGCTGGGCGGCAAGTCCGCCTATATCGTCTTCGACGATGCGGATATTGATTCAGCTATCGAAGGGCTGGTTGATGCGATCTGGTTCAATCAGGGTCAGGTCTGCTGTGCAGGTTCGCGCCTGTTGGTGCAGGAGGGAATCGCTGATCGTTTTCATACCAAACTGCGCGCGCGGATGGACAACCTGCGCATTGGCGACCCGCTGGACAAATGTATAGACGTCGGCGCAGTTGTGGACCCGGTTCAGTTGCAGACCATCAAGGGTATGGTCGAAAGCAACACCGCAGGTGACCTCTACCAAGCCAATTGCGCGTTGCCCGATAATGGCTGCTACTATCCTCCGACCCTGATTTCGGGGTTGGAAACCTCGGACCCACTGATGCAGGAAGAGATTTTTGGCCCTGTTCTGGTGTCGTCCACCTTCCGCACCCCGTCCGAGGCGGTCGAGCTGGCCAACAACACGCGCTACGGACTGGCAGCGACTGTCTGGACCGAGAATGTGAACCTCGCGCTGGAAATTGCGCAGAAACTGGTTGCCGGGGTTGTCTGGGTGAATGCGACAAACCTGTTCGACGCCGCCGCCGGGTTTGGCGGCGTGCGTGAAAGCGGGTTCGGGCGCGAAGGCGGCTGGGAAGGTCTGACCGCCTATACCAAGCCCAAGGGCAAGTCCAATGCGCTGACAAAGCTTGACGCCACCACCGGCGAGGGTGCGCCAGTTGATCCAATCGACCGCACCGCAAAAATGTATGTCGGCGGCAAGCAGGCGCGACCCGATGGCGGCTATTCCAAACACGTTTGGGGTAAATCGGGCCTGTTGGGGCATGTGGGTCTGGCGAACCGCAAGGACGTACGTAACGCGGTCGAGGCTGCGGCAGGCGCAAAAGGTTGGTCCAAGACTACCGGCCATCTGCGGGCGCAGATTCTGTATTACATTGGCGAAAACCTCTCGGCCCGCGCAGGTGAATTCGCCGCGCGGATCGACGCCATGACCGGCGGCAAAACCGGCGCGGCCGAGGTTGAGGCCTCGATCCAACGCCTGTTCACCGCCGCCGCATGGGCAGACAAGTATGACGGTCAGGTGCATGGCGTCCCGATCCGGGGTGTCGCGATTGCGATGAAAGAACCCGTGGGCGTGATCGGCGCGCTTTGTGCGGATGAGGCACCTCTGCTGGGTCTGGTGTCAGCCATGGCCCCGGCGATCGCGATGGGCAACCGAGTGGTGCTGGCCGCGTCCGAGCCCTTTCCGCTGGCCGCAACGGATTTCTACCAGATCCTTGAAACCTCGGACGTGCCCGCAGGCGTGGTCAACATCCTGACCGGAAGCCATGCGGAACTGGCAAAACCGCTGGCCTCGCATCTGAACGTGGATGCGGTCTGGTCGTTCTCGTCCACCGACCTGTCGAAACAGATTGAGGTTGTATCTGCCGGGAACCTCAAGCGGACATGGGTCAACAACGCCAAGGCAACCGATTGGAACGTGGATCACACGCGCCAATTCCTGCAGGCGGCGACCGAGGTCAAGAACATCTGGGTCCCCTACGGCGAATAGGACGGCGCGGACCGGCCTGCCTGCTTTAAACGGGCGAAAGGTCGCTCATGCGTGAACATGTTGTGACGCGGGTCACATACAAGTTCACAGCCCCACCCCAGTTTAAGGCCCATTCAATCCCAGAATGGGCCTTTTTCATGCTGAATTTTCCAATAGATTTCCCAACGTCCCTTCAACTGGTCACAATGGTGGGCGTGTTCGGGGCGGGGCTTTATATCCTGAACTACTTTCTGCTGCAGATCGGCATCGTCCGGGGCAATGGGGCCCTTTACCCCTTACTGGTCATCATCGCAGCGGGCTGCGTTTTGATCAGCATGGCCGAAGAATTCAATCTGGCCGGGGCGATCATCCAGATGTCTTACATCGCAATCTCTGTGATCGGGTTGTTGCGCGGATACCTCTCGCGCCATTTGGTGCGCTTCTCCGAGGCCGAACGGCAATTCATCTCGCAACACCTGCACTCGCTCAAGCCCCATCAGGCACGCAGATTGTTGAACACGGCTGTGATACAGACTTTCGATACCGGGGATATCCTGATCGAAGAAGGTGAGACGACCGACTTTCTGGGTTTCGTCCTAAAAGGGCGCACAACGGTTCTGAAAGACGGGCAGGTGATCAATCAATGCGGTGCAGATGAGATTTTAGGGGAACTGACCTTCAGCCTTGGCCTGCCCGCGACGGCCACGGTGATCGCCACGGAACCCACAACCTGCTTGGTGTTCGACGACCGCCGCCTGTCCCGGCTGCTGCGGCGAAACCGGCATATCGACGACGCATTGAAAGCCGCGCATTTCAGACATGCGCGACAAAAGCTGTTGAACAGCAACAAACACACATTACAGGCCCAGAAACGGCCCACAGCGGCCTGAACTTTAGCCGTCCAGATCTTCGGGTTTGCCGACGACCGTGAAATGTAGACCCTCGGGATCCAGCAGTTCTGACGCGACGCGGTTCACGTCTTCCAGTGTCACCGCGTTCACCTTGTCGTTGCGGGTCGAGATATAGTCGATCGGCAGGTCATCCATCTGCATCCCGACCATGATGCTGGCAATCTGACCGTTCCCATCAAACCGCAGCGGATACGCGCCCGTCAGATAGGTTTTGGCATCATCCAATTCTTTCTGTGTGACGCCCTCTGATGCTGCGCGCGCCCATTCGTTTCGGATCACGTCAACCGCCTCGGCGATGCGGTCGTTTGAGGACGACACCGACCCCAGATAGACCGAGGCCAGATCCTTGGGGACAAGATAGGTTGCCACGCCATAGGTCAGTCCACGCTTTTCACGCACTTCCTGCATCAGGCGGCTTTCAAATCCGCCGCCGCCAAGAATGTGGTTCAGAACAAACGCCGCAAAGAAATCGGGGTCATCACGATCAATGCCCGCATGTCCGAACAGAGCGACCGACTGAGGGGTGTCGAATTCGACAATACTGATCCCGCCGGGAATGGTCACTTCGGCACGGTCTGGAATGGGTTTCCCCGTTTCGGGTAGATCGGCAAGCAGTTTGTCCAGCAACGTACCCAACTCGTCGGCAGTAATGTCGCCAACCGCGCCTACGTATAGCCGATCTTTCGCGAACACGTTCTCAAAGGCCGAAACTACGTCGTCCCGGGTCAGGGCCGTCACGCTGTCTATGGTGCCTTTCCCCTCGGACCCATAAGGGTGGTCCCCGTAGGCCATGCGCGCAAAATTGCGCCCGGCGATATCATTTGGGTCTGTCTGGTCCGAGCGCAGGCCCGACAGGACCTGCCCCCTGACACGGTCAACGGCATCCTGATCGAACCGGGGTTCGTGGAGCGTGGTGTGCAGCAGATCAATCACGTCATCCCGGTTTTCGGTCAGAAACTGCGCCGAGACCGAAACCGTATCATCGCTCGCATTATAGCTGAACGACGCTGCCAGCGATTCCAATTCGCGCGCATAGGTGCGGGCGTCCATATCCCCGGCCCCTTCTTCTATCAGGCCGCTCATCAGATATGTGGCCCCGCGCTTGTCGGGATCATCCAAAGACGTACCCCCGCGAAAGCGCAGTTCCAGCGCGGTGAAGGGGATCGAGTGATCTTCGACAAGCCATGCCGTGATCCCACCGGGCGAGGTGACCTCCTGAATGTCGATCTCGGCCCATGCGGGCAACGCGATGACAAATGCGATCAGGGTTGCGAAAATCCGTTTCATTGCGTCACCTCGTCGTCACGCATCAGCCACCCGGTCACAGAGGATTCCGGCTGCAAGACCTCACGGGCGGCTGCGATAATCTCGTCGCCGGTCACAGCCTGAAGGATATCGGGCCACGCCTGAACATCCTCGACCGTCAGCCCGCTGGTCAGGGCACGGCCATACCGATTCCCGATGCCGTCCACGTTGTCACGCGCATAAGTTTGCGAAGCGCGGAGCTGCATCTTGATCCGTTCCAGATCCTCTTGGTTCACACCTTCGGCAATAAAGTCGGCTACGGCCTGATCCATTGCATCTTCGGCCTCTTGCAAGGAAACGCCCTGCGCCGGTACGACCAAAAGATCAAAGGTTGTGTCGTCCAGGGACACCCCACGGTAGAATGCGGCCGTGTAAATGGCCTTTTGCTCCTCGAACTGCAGCTTTTCATTCAGGTAAGACGTGTTTCCGCCGCCCAGCAATTCAGCCAGCAAGAACAGCGCCGCCGCTTTTTCCTGCGCGCCGGGGTCACGCTCGGGCGCAAGATAACTGCGCTGAACATAGGGCTGAGACACGCGCGGATCCTTGTAGGTCAAGCGACGTTCAGCGGTTTGCGGCGGTTCCTGAGACCGCACCCGTTCGGGTAGGTCGGGGTTGGCAGGGATGACGCCGTAATACTGATCCGCCAGTTCCTTGACCGCGTCGGGCTGCACATCGCCGGTGACCACAAGAATCGCGTTATTTGGCGCGTAATGGGTCCGGTAGAAAGACAGCGCATCTTCCATGTCTAGCGTTTCCATCTCGTGCCGCCAGCCGATGATCGGAACGCCATAGCGATGGTTCAGGTATTGCGCGGCGTTCATCTGTTCGCCAAACAGGGCGCGCGGGTTGTTTTCGGTGCGCTGGTTGCGTTCTTCAAGGATCACATCACGCTCGGTGCGGATGTCCTCGTCGGACAGGCGGATGTTGCGCATACGGTCCGCTTCCATCTGCATCATCAATTCCAGCCTATCGGCTGCAACGCGCTGATAATAGGCGGTATAATCATAGGACGTGAACGCATTGTCATTGCCGCCGTTGGCCGCAACGGTCGCCGAAAACTCACCCGGCGCAAGCGTATCGGTCCCTTTGAACAGCAAATGCTCCAGAAAATGAGCCACGCCGGACGAGCCAATCGGCTCATCCGCTGACCCAGCGCGGTACCAGACCATATGCTGCACCACCGGGGCGCGGTGATCCTCGATCACGACGACATCCATGCCGTTGTCCAGCGTAAAGGTAGTGACCGCTTCAAGGCCATCCTCGGCAAAAACCGGTGTGGCGGCAATCAGGGCGGCCGACAATGCCAGGGCCCGAACCATGGGGCATCCTCCGTTTCGTTCTGTGATCTTCAAACTACGGTGGTGCGGCGCGGGTTCAAGGCCGATGACGAAAAGTTAAGGATTATTCATCGACCGGCGGTGCCGAGGGCGTCTCTATCCCTGCACGGCGCGCGGCTTCGTTCTGAATGTCAGCATCAAGGGCTTGGCGGCGATAGATTTGCGAGTACCGGTCGACCTTGAACAGGCGCAATCTGGTAAAGCGGCCCTGCTTTTTGCGGAACGCGGCATCTTCGCTGTCGACGACCTGACGCGTATTCGCTGGCACACCATAGCGGCTGGACGCTGTCACAAGCGCCCCATCCGACGACGGAATCGGCGTATTTGGGTTCAGCGCCGCAGCATTGCCGCCCAGCGCCACGACCGCGTCCGCATTGGGCGTCGGGTCTGTCAGATTGCCTCCGCCGGGTGTCGGTGCAGGCAGAAACTGATAATCCTTCGGCTGTGTCAGCGGTTTGACTGGCAGGACCGAGAATTCATCCGGACCCGGGCCGGGCGCTTCAAGATGGCGCAAGCCAATGTCAGAGCATCCCGCCGTAGCAACGGCCAATGTCACTGCAATAATGGAACGCGGCAACCGCATCAAAGTCTCCAGCCTGTTTGAGGGGCTTTTATCGCATTTCCCCGGGCGCGTCACGAGGCCTTTTTTCCATCAAACAACACAAGTCCGATGGCACCGGCAAAGATGAACACGTCGGCAAGGTTGAAAACAAACGGGTTGTTGATGCCGCAGCAGGACATGTTCAGAAAATCCAGCACATAGCCATACAGCACTCGGTCCAAAACATTCGCCAGCGCCCCGCCGATCAGCAGCCCGCCGCAAAACCGCATCAGTTTCGACGGTGTGGACCGCAGCAACCAGATCAGCACACCCAGCGAGATTGCCAGAGAAATCCCAATCAGCACCCAGCGCGCCGCATCCGTATCGCCCTGAAACAGGCCGAAATTGATGCCGCGATTCTCGCCGTACTTGAACACTAACAGGGGCGGCAGAACGTCAATACTGCCCTCGGCCACGCGCATGACGTGAACGACCAGATATTTACTGATCTGGTCGATCAGAAATGCCGCAAGCGCGGCCCAGAGCAGAGGACGATACCGCATCAGTGACGGAAGTGGCGCATGCCGGTAAAGACCATGGCAAGGCCCGCCTCATCCGCGGCCGCGATCACTTCATCATCGCGCATCGAGCCACCGGGCTGGATCACGCAGGTCGCGCCCGCCTCTGCCGCCTCCATCAGACCGTCAGGGAAGGGAAAGAACGCGTCCGAGGCCACGGCCGAGCCGATGGTCAGCGGTTGCGGCAGCCCCAGCACGTCGGCCATGCGCTCGGCTTTCTTGGCGGCGATCAGCGCCGAATCCACGCGGCTCATCTGGCCTGCGCCTACGCCCACGGTCGCGCCATCCTTGACGTAGACGATGGCATTGGATTTGACGTGTTTTGCCACTTTCCAAGCAAACAGAAGATCGCGCATCTGTTCATCAGACGGGGCCTTTTTGGTCACGACCTTCAAATCATCCATGCCGACAAAGCCGTTATCCTTGTCCTGCACCAGCAGACCACCAGCCACTTGCCGCACGGTCTTGCCGCCTGCGGTCACGTCAGGCAGCGCCTCGGTCGTCAGCAGGCGCAGGTTCTTTTTGGCCGCAAAGATCGCTTTGGCCTCATCCGAGGCACCAGGGGCAATTACGACCTCAGTAAAGATGCCCGTGATTTCCTGCGCGGTTTCCGCGTCCAGAGGCTGATTCAACGCCACAATTCCGCCAAAGGCGGACGTGCGGTCGCAGTCGAACGCAGCCTTATAGGCGTCGATCAGCGTGGCACCCGTCGCCACCCCGCAGGGATTGGCGTGTTTGATAATGGCACATGCAGCACCTTGGGTCGGGTCAAACTCGGCCACCAGTTCAAACGCCGCATCAGTGTCGTTGATGTTGTTATAGCTCAGTTCTTTACCCTGATGCTGCAGGGCCGTCGCCACACCGGGACGGTTGGTGCCATCGGTATAGAACGCCGCTTGCTGATGGCTGTTCTCACCATAGCGCAGGGTCTGTTTCAGCTCACCCGCAAAAGCACGACGGCGCGGAGCCTTGGCAGCCAGCGCATCGGCCATCCAGTTCGACACGGCAGTATCATAGGCCGCCGTGCGCGCATATGCCGTCTGCGCCAATGTCTGACGGAACGCATAGGATGTCTGGCCGTCATTGGCCGCCAGCTCTGCCAGCAGCGCGTCATAATCTTCGACATCAACCACAACGTTGACAAAAGCGTGGTTCTTCGAAGCGGCACGGATCATCGCGGGGCCACCAATGTCGATATTCTCGACACATTCGTCATAGCCCGCACCTTTGGCAACGGTCGCCTCGAACGGATAGAGGTTCACGACCAGCAGGTCGATCGCGCCAATGCCATGTTCGTCCATCGCCGCAACGTGGGTGTCATTGTCGCGCAGGGCCAGCAGGCCGCCATGCACCATCGGATGCAGGGTTTTCACGCGGCCATCCATCATTTCGGGAAAACCCGTCACGTCGCTGACATCCTTGACCTCAAGCCCGGCCTCCCGCAGCGCCTTGGCCGTGCCGCCGGTCGACAACAGTTCGACCCCGCGCTCGGCCAGTGCCTTACCCAAGTCTATCAATCCAGTCTTGTCGGAAACGGAAAGCAACGCGCGGCGCACGGGGTGAAGATCGGTCATGGGTCCAAAGGTCCTTTTGGCGTCAGTCGAAATCGGGCTCGTCCCGGTGCATGTCGCGCACGGCATAGGCTGTATCCTGAGCCTTGCTCAACGTCCACCGGATGCGCGTCGCATACTCCATTGCGCGGCCAGATAGAACGATCTGTTTTGTCGCGCGTGGCTTCAAGCGTCCCTTCTCAAGGTAAACGCTTGGTTCAACTGACAATTTTGCCACGCCATCGTGGCGGAACACCCAGATCTCACCACTTTTCAGCGCCATGGACACCGCCGCGCCACCCAGATCAATCGCTGCATCCACATCCGGGTGCAGGTGAAACCTTACGTCAAACTCGATACCTTTGAGGTTCGACGCATCCAACGCCTTGTCGAACTGCCGCTTGGCCTTGTCGGTCGCCGTCAGCAAAATATCTTCACCAGTCAGCTCGCGACCGTCAAAGCGCAGCTCGAAGGTTCTGGCATGGGTCAGACCGAACACCTTGGCGTATCCGTCGTGGCCGATCATGAAACGCGCACCTTCGATGACGTCCTCGAACTCTGTCGGCACGTCCTTGGGAGTATCGACCAGCGCCTCTTTCTCGGTGCCGGGAACCGGCCCGGTCAGGCGCGCGCTGGAATAACCATCCAGACACAGGGTTGAATGCGATGGCGTCGCCCGCCCGGCCCGGCGCCACTCCAACCCGAAACTCTCGCCCGAGCCGCAATTCACGATCAACGGCCGCCGACCAGACGTAAGCTCGAACGCCAATGTCGAGGCGTGCGCATTGTAAGACGCCGTGCCTTTGGGCGGGGCGCTTGCATCCACGATAACGCTGGTGCGCGCTGCGTATAGCCGGGCATATCCCATCGCCAACCCGCTTGCGTGCTGGGGCCGAACACCGCTTTGCGCCAAGGCTTGATCCAGCCGCCCTTCAAGGCCGCGACCACCCCCATGAAACCGGGCCAGCGCACCGTCCGAATGGCGCAGGTTGCGCAGGGTCGGCGCAATACGCTTGATTGCATCCGCCTGCGCCCCGGGTGTGCCACGCCCCAGATCGCTGAGCGCCGCCGACGTCCAGGTCAGCAGGGTAAACACCTCAAGCAACTCTTCGGGATTGCGCGTTGGGATGCCGCCCTGCGTGTCAATCTGTTTTTCGCACTCTCTCGCCAAAGCCCGCAGCGCCGGGTCCGCCATCTGCTCGAGCCCTTGCAACGCCAATCCTGCCTGCACCAACCCGGCCAAAGCCTCGAACCTCGGCAAACCAGGTGTTGCGGCCTGCCATCGTTTGGACAGGAACCAGGATTGCTGCGCCAAAGCCCGAAAAAACACCTTGGACCGTTCGTCATCCATGCCGCGTAACAGAAACGCCGAATGGTTGATCCACCGTATCACCCGGCGTCCGGTCAGATCCGGTGCCCAGCCCGGACCCTGCCCACGACCATGTGCGTCGATCCAACCCCACACCCAGCGCTGCGCCTTTTCACGGGCGCGCATATCTCCGACGGCGGCTAGATCATCCAGCCACGCAAACCCGTGGCGTTCATTGTCAAAACCAGTGCTGGGCGCAGTCACGTCCCACAGGCCGGTATCCTGCGCTTCGACCAGAAACCCCGCGAACAACAGGTTGCCAGCAACCAACTGACGACCCCGCGCGAACGAGCCCACGGTGCGCGGCTCAGGATCAGCCGCGAACCCTGCAACCGCCTTGCGACGCTGACTGAGCCGCGCATAAAGACGGTTCTGAAACCGCGTCCACCGATTGGCCATGGTATCTGAGTTCGACATGCCGCTCGTTACTCTGCCTCTTGCGCTCTGCTGGCGCCTGAGACCCAACGATAGACCGCGACGCCCGTCAAGTCACCGAAAAGCGTCGCCTTATTCCGTTTTGTTCAGACAGGCGATATAGAACCCGTCCAGTCCGCCGCGATCCGCCCAGTAATCGGGCCGTAGACGCAGGCCGCCTTCTTCGGTGATCCAGTCTTTGTCGACCCCGGCCACCATGACGGCCCCGCGATCGACCTGCATGTCGGGATATTGGGGCAACGCCTCTTCGATCTGAACCTCACCCTCGTCGGGCAGCAGCGAACAAGTGCAATAAACCAGCCGTCCGCCGGGTTTAAGCAGACCCCACGCATGAGCCAGCATCTGCGCCTGCAATTCGATCAACCCACCAAATTCCGATCCGTCCTTGGCAAAGGGCAAATCAGGGTGCCGACGAATGGTGCCCGTGGCGGAACACGGGGCATCCAACAGAATGGCGTCATATTGGCCCTGATGCTCCAACGCATCCCCGGCGATCACTGTGGCCTTCAACCCGGTCCGCACAAGGTTTTCGCGCACACGCTCAAGCCGCGACTCCGAGATGTCCAGCGCTGTGACTTCGGCCCCTTCTGCCGCCAACTGCAAGGTCTTCCCGCCCGGTGCAGCGCACAGGTCCAGTATTTTCTCACCCGACTTGGGTGCCAGTATTCGAACCGGCAGCGCCGCTGCCGCATCCTGCACCCACCAGTCTCCGCGATCATATCCTGGCAGCGCCGAGACCTGACCCGCATCACGCACCCGAAGCGACCCGGTCGGCAATGCCTCACCCGGACCCTGGGTGTCGGGTTTGGTGGATATATCCAGCGGAGCGCCGTCGAAATGCGCACTTTCCATACCCGTTACCGCCTCGGCGCCCCAAGCCATGACAAGCGGATCGCGCAACCATTCGGGAAGGCGCGGCACACGCATCTTTGGCCATGCGTCCGGCCCTTCGGCGGCCACTTTGCGCAGTACAGCATTCACCAACCCTTTGAGGCGGCCATGCTTGCGCGAGCGGCCCACAATTTCGACCATGGAATTGACGACACCATGCGCCGCCTCACCGTGGCACAGCTCAACCGCGCCAAGACGCAGGGCGTTATGGACCGTCAGTGCAGGCGTCCGGTTCAGGTGATTGTCCAGCAGACGGTCGGCCCGTTCCAAGCCGCGCAGGGTTTCCAGCGTCAGGCGCTGCGCCCGCGCGCGGTCCTCGGGGCTCAATCTGTCCAATGCGCCGGCGGCCAGACATTCGGACAACAGTCGCCCTTCTCCCAGAATCTGATCCAGCAGATAGATCGCGCTGCGCCGCGCTGCCGTTGCGGTGTCGGACATGAAATCGCCTTTCGATACGCCGCGCCTGCATTGCCAAGCGGGGACGGGGGCGTATATCAAGCCCAAGCACGGAAAGGAACCCGATGTCATGAGCGATGATTCCAAAGACCTGCCCCCAGCCGCCCAGCGCGCTTTGGCCGAGGCCGAAGAGCGCCGCCGCAAGGCCGCAGCCGACGCAAAAGAACAGCCTAAGGAACTGGGTGGCCGCGACGGCCCCGACCCTGCCCGATACGGCGATTGGGAGAAAAAAGGCATCGCAATCGACTTTTGAGCGGTTATCCCCGCAGCGCGGCCAGAAAATCATGGATCAGCGCGCGCTGCTTTTTGGACTTTGCCCGATCCTCGGGCCATGTCAGCCAATACCCGTCTTTCGTGTTCAGCGCAGGCAGGTCCAATTTACGCAAACGACCCTCGCGCAGGTGCGCGTCGGCCAACGGCACCGACCCCAGCACAACGCCCAATCCCTGACACGCCGCCGTCAGCGCGTGTTCCATTGAGTCAAAGCTGACTTTCGAAAGGGGCACGTCCTCGTGTCCGGTCTTGCTTGCCCAATCGCTCCAACCCGGTCGCTCACCACGCACGTTGATCAGCGGAGCCCCCCACGCGACGTCCGGTACAGCCATCGGAACCAGCACCTCGGGCGCGATCAGTTCTGCGTCGCGGCCGGGCCATGCCCCGCGCCCGTACCGGATCTGCAACCATGTAGGTTCCTCAGCCAAGGACGACCGACGCGCGACAGAGTCGGTCATGACCCGCACTTTGGGTCGAAGCGCTTGAAACCGGATCAGGCTCGGCAACACCAGCGCGTGGATATTCGACGACAAACCGGCAACGCGCAATTCACGGGGGGCTTTGCCAAACAGGTCTTCAGTATTCCGCTCTAACGCCTGCAGGCTGTCCTGCACCAGCGGCAGATAGCTTTCGCCTTCAACCGTCAGCGACACGCCGCGTGCCTCACGCACGAACAATGTCCGCCCCAGCCACGCCTCAAGGTTTCCGATCCGCTGACTGACCGCCGCCTGCGTCAAACCGAATTCTCGTGCGGCTGCCGAAAACCCGCCCAAACGCCCTGCGGCCTCGAACACGCGCAGCCAATCCAGTGGCGGTAATCCGACTTTCTTTTTAGACATAAATTTTTCCAGCCCTCAGTCGTAATAAGGTTTAATTGTGTTTATGTCACTGGACGCATATCTCCTCAAGCGTAGCCCGCGTTGATCAGGAGGCCCCTATGCTGCGTACAGCCAATCATGATGCGTCCGTTGTGACAGTAGAGTTTGATACCGGCACTCAGGCCCGATTCCATGCGATATGGCTGCGCGACAACGCGCTGGACCCAGAGACACGCGCACCCGGCAATGGCCAGCGCCTGATAACAATCGGCGATATCCCTGCCGATGTTTCCGTCGAGTCCGCAAGCGTAAAAAACGGCGACCTGCACATCACTTTTCAGCCCGAAAACAAAAGCGTGACCTTTCCCGCCGATTGGCTAGCCGATCACATCTATGACTGCGATCGACCGCTTCTCGCTGGTCGGACAGCCCCGGGTATAACGACGTGGCAAAGTGGTTTGGACGCCCCCAGCGCAGATTGGGATGAGGTTCACGCCGACCCCGCAGCCAAGCGCGACTGGCTGGCCGCCATTGCTGAATTCGGCTTTGCCAAGCTGACGAACGGCCCATGCGAGCCGGAATCCCTGCTGAAGGTCGCAGATCTGTTCGGCTATGTACGCAAGACCAACTATGGCCCCTATTTCGAGGTTCGGACCGAGGTGAATCCGACCAACCTCGCCTTTACCGGGCTGGGGTTGCAAGCCCATACCGACAACCCTTATCGCGACCCGGTGCCAACCCTGCAAATCCTCTATTGCCTTGAAAACAGTGCCGAAGGTGGGGACTCGATCGTGGTGGACGGCTTCCGCGCTGCCGAAAAACTGCGGGATCAGAACCCCGACGGCTTTGCCTTGTTGTCAGGTTACCCGGCCCGGTTCGAATTTAAGGGGTCTGACGGCGTTTGTCTGCGCGCGCGCCGCCCAATGATCGAACTGTCCCCGGACGGAGAGTTGATCGGCATCCGGTTCAACAACCGCTCCTCTGCTCCTTTCGTGGATATCCCGTTTGACCACATGGAAGCGTATTACACCGCCTATCGCCAACTGGCCGAGATCATTGATGACCCTGCAATGGGTGTGTCCTTCAAGCTGGAACCGGGCGAGAGTTTCATCGTCGACAACACCCGTGTCCTGCACGCGCGACTGGGATATTCCGGTGCGGGGTCACGCTGGTTGCAGGGGTGTTATGCTGACAAGGACGGCTTGCTATCGACGCTGGCCGCAATGGAAGAGGTCCAACCGGAGGCGGCGGAATGAAACCTGATTATTCGACCCTGAACCGGGACAATATCGTGGCCTTTATCGGTGACATCTTCGACCGCCGAGGCAGCGAAGAGTATCTGGGGGAACCCGTCACCATGGCCCAGCACATGCTGCAAGGCGCGACCATCGCCGAACAAAACGGAATGCCGGAAGAGATTATTGTGGGTGCCTTGCTTCATGACATCGGCCATTTCACGTCCGAGTTCGGCAGTTACCATCCCGACGACACTGAAGACCGCCACCACGAGGACGCAGGCGCGGCGGTGCTGGAACAGTTCTTCCCCTCGGTTATCACCGATTGCTGCCGCTACCATGTGGCCGCCAAACGCTATCTGTGCGCCACCAAACCCGAGTATTTCGACCGCCTTTCTGCGGCCTCAGTTCATACGTTGGAATTGCAGGGCGGCCCGATGAGCGCCGATGAAGTCGCCGAATTCGAGTCCAATCCAAACCTGAAAGAGATCGTTCAGGTCCGTTATCTGGACGAAGCAGGCAAACGCCCCGACATGGTACCCCCCGACTTCGCCCATTTCGCCCCCATGGTACAGAGGATGGTCGATCGTCATCTGGGCGCGGGCTGATCACAGGAATTAGCCTGCCCCCAATATTATGAAATTCCACCTGTCTTGTGCGGCAGACCTACGCCCTGCACGCGGTCTGGACCGACGTCTATGTTGCTTACAACTATCTGAGATTGCTGATTTAGCCCCTACAACCCCAGCACATCCACCATGTCATATTGACCCGGCGCCTTACCCTGCCCCCAGAGCGCGGCCTTCAACGCGCCGCGGGCAAAGATCGCGCGGTCGGTGGCCAGATGGCGCAGGACGATGCGCTCTCCTGGTGCGGCGAACAGGACGTCATGTTCGCCGACGATGTCGCCGCCGCGAATGGCGTGGAATCCGATATCCCCGCGCTTGCGCGCTCCGGTGATGCCGTCGCGGCCCCGATCAGACACATCGGCCAGATTGACACCGCGTCCTTCGGCTGCGGCCTCGCCCAGCATCAGCGCAGTGCCCGAGGGCGCGTCGACCTTGTGGTGGTGGTGGCCCTCGATCACTTCGATATCGAAATCCTCATCCAGCGCAGCGGCAACTTTTTTGGTCAGTTGCACCAGCAGGTTGACGCCGAGGCTCATATTACCAGCGCGCACGATCGCCGCGTGGCGGGAGGCAGGCTCAAGCGCGGCGATCTGTTCATCCGTCATGCCCGTCGTGCCGATCACATGGACACAACGTGCCTGCGCTGCCAGTGCAGCAAATTCCAGCGTCGCTTCGGGCGCGGTAAAATCGATGACAGCCTGCGCCTGTGCAAACGCCTCAAGCGGGTCATCCGTAACAGTAACACCCAGCGCCTGCCCGCCCATCGCGGTGCCCACGTCCTGACCGATCCAGTCATGGCCCTTACGCTCGACCACGCCGACCAGACGCGCCTGATCGCTGTCGGTCACGGTCTTGATCAGCATCTGCCCCATACGGCCCGAAGCCCCTGTGATGACGATCCCCGGAATATGGGTCATGGCGTTCTTTCCCTGTTTCTGTCGGCTCAAAGCCTCCTACCCGGTTCGGGGCCGCTTGGCAAAGGTGGGATTTGGGCTTAGATCGAGGACATGGCAAAGAACAAATTCCACGATGGCCCCGGCCCGTCCCAACGGCAACTGCGTGTCGGCGAACTGATCCGCCGCACCCTGTCCGAAGTTCTGGCGCGCGGAGATGTCCACGACCCCGACCTGAGCCGCATGTCGATCACCGTGGGTGAGGTGCGCACCTCGCCCGATCTGAAAATCGCCACCGCCTATGTGCTGCCATTGGGCGGCAAGGGCCAAGAAGACGTGATCGACTTGCTGGCCCGCAACAAGGGCGAGCTGCGGCGCATGATCGGCAAGAAGCTGAACCTGAAATTCTCGCCCGATCTGCGGTTCCGTCTGGATGATACTTTCGACCGTCTGGACGACACCCGCCGCATGTTCGAACAGGACGCGGTGCGCCGCGATCTGGACGAGTGATCCGCACGCTGGTCACATTGGGCGCGGTCCTTTGGGCCGCGCAGGCCGGTGCGGTAAGCTGCGAGAAAGTCACCCACGACGCCAAGCGTTATACTGTTTGCGAGGTGGACGCCGCCAACCAGGATCTGCGCCTCTTTCTGAACGACGACAATGGCGATCTGTTGGGTCATTTTTCCTCGGTGAACGACGCGCTGGCCAGTGACGGCAAGCGGCTGGCTTTTGCGATGAATGCCGGGATGTATCACGACGACCGCTCGCCCGTGGGCCACTATGTCGAGAATGGTCAGGAACAGATGCGCGTCATCGCCAATCCCGGCCCCGGCAATTTCGGCCTGCTGCCCAACGGTGTGTTCTGCATCCGCGAGGGCCGCGCGGATGTGTTCGAGACTTTAGATTTCGTTGATCAATCTCCTGATTGTCAGTTTGCAACCCAGTCCGGCCCCATGCTTGTGATCAACGGAGAGTTACACCCGCGCTTTCTGCCCGACTCGACCTCGGTTTTCGTGCGCAACGGTGTCGGCACCAGCGCCGACGGCACGCGGGCCGTGTTTGTGATCTCGGACGACTATGTCACCTTCCACGAATTCGGCAGCCTGTTTCGGGATGTGTTGGAAACCCCGAACGCGCTGTTCTTCGACGGTAATATTTCACGGATGTACGAACGGGCCAGCAATCGGTCGGACGTTGGTTTTTCGCTCGGGCCGATCGTGGGCGTGGTCGAGGACGCACCCTGAAATTGACAGGGCTTTTGTGATCCGCTAACTCGCGCTCCTTAGCAAGATTCAAGGTAAGACATGGGACGCAAACGCAAGGGCCGCGACATTTCCGGTTGGCTGGTGGTGGACAAGCCCGCGAGCATGACCTCGACCGCAGTGGTGAACAAGGTGCGTTGGGCGATGGATGCCAAGAAAGCAGGCCATGCAGGGACGCTGGACCCCGAAGCAACCGGCGTTCTGGCCGTTGCACTGGGTGAGGCGACCAAGACCGTTCCATATATCACCGATGCGTTGAAAGCCTACACCTTCACCGTGCGTTTGGGTCAGGCCACCAACACCGACGATGCCGAGGGCGAGGTGATTGCGCAAAGCGATGCACGCCCCACGGATGACGATATCAAGCAGGCGCTGACGCCGTTTCTGGGTGATATCATGCAAGTGCCGCCCAAGTTCTCGGCCGTGAAGATCGACGGCCAGCGCGCCTATAAGCTGGCCCGCGATGGTGAGGATGTAGAACTGTCCGCCCGGCCGCTGTGGGTTGAGGAGCTGATCCTTGTCGACCGCCCTGATGAAGACCATGTGGTGCTGGAGATGACCTGCGGCAAAGGCGGCTACGTCCGCTCGATCGCCCGCGATCTGGGCGCGGCGCTGGGCTGCCACGGCCACGTCAAAGAGCTGCGCCGCATCTGGTCCGGCCCGTTCGAGGTCGAAGACGGCCTGTCCATCGACCAGATCGACGAGATGGCCAAGACCGAAGCGCTGGACGAATATCTGCACCCGCTAGAAACCGGCCTCGCCGACCTGCCCGAGCTGAAATGCACCCCCGAGGGCGCAACTCGTCTGCGCAACGGCAATCCGGGCATGGTTATGGCCTCGGACGTGGAATACGGCGACGAGGCGTGGGCGTCTTTGGATGGTAAGGCCGTAGCGGTCGGCATCTACAAATCGGGCGAATTGCACCCCAGCCGGGTGTTCGTCACCTGAACACCGTGCTAGGCGGGGGCATGATTACCCGAACGCATATCAAGGGCGATGCCCCCTCGACCGCCGTCTATTCCGATTGCGAAAACTACCGTTATAGCCTGACCCGCGTGTGGGATGCGGACGGGCGTAAAGCGTTGTTCGTGATGCTGAACCCGTCCACTGCGACCGAGGTGCAGAACGACCCTACGGTTGAACGCTGCGAACGCCGCGCTCGGGCGCTGGGGTTTGGTGCGTTTCAGGTCACGAACATCTTTGCATGGCGCGACACCGACCCGCGCAAAATGCGCGCCGCCGCCGATCCAGTTGGGCCGAAAAATGACGCAGCCATTCTGGATGGTGTGCAATGGGCCGATCAGATCATCGCCGCTTGGGGCACCCACGGCGCCCATCTTGATCGCGGCCCGGCGGTCGAAACCCTCCTGCGCGGCACCGGGCACCCGCTGTTCCATCTGGGGCTGACCAAGGACGGCCACCCCAAGCATCCGCTCTATATCGCCTATACCCAACAGCCCGAACCATGGTGATCAAGGATTAACCACAAATCCAACTCGACTTTGACCAACCATCTGGCAACATGAGACAAATCCCCTTGATGCAGCACGTTTGCGGAGGGATGTCATGTTTCTATTCGGCTTGCTGGGCCTTGCCGCAGTTGGCGGCGCAGCCTATGCGATTGGTGATGTTTTTGAGGCCGACATAGACCTTGAAAACGAGGAAACCGTCGAGGATGAGCCGCAGGAGGTTTCAGAAGGCAACCTGTTGGATGTTGACGAAACCGGAGACATCCCTGCTGAACCCTCGACAGGGACAGTGATATCCGAATTCCAGGGTGATCTGATTATTGCAGGCTCAGAGGGTCCAGACATCCTGGCTGGGCAGGATGGCGACGACCAAATCAACGGGTACAGTAGCAACGATACTGTTGCAGGCGAGGAAGGTGACGACACTCTGCACGGCGGCGAAGGTGAGAATCTCCTTCTTGGCAAAGATGGCAATGATGTCCTGCACGGCGAAGGCGGGGCAGATCGAATAGCGGGGGGTGAGGGGAACGATGCGCTGTTTGGGCATCTCGGCGACGACATTCTGGACGGCGGCACGGGTGAGGACGAGCTATATGGCGGACAGAACAACGACACCCTGATCGGAGGTAAAGGCGCCGATGCTCTGCATGGCGGCTATGGCGACGATCATCTGGACGGTGGCGCGGGACAGGACGTCCTGTTCGGTGGTGATGGTGACGACGTCCTGATAGGTTCGGACGATACTGCGGATTTTCTGAACGGCGGTGATGGAAATGACACCATATTGGCTGATGGCAAAGATATTGTAACTGGCGGCGACGGCAGCGACGATGTTGTTGTGACGGATCAGCAGGAACAAGCGATCACTGTCATGGATTTCCAGCCGGGGCAGGACAAGTTGCTGATCTCATGGGAGGGTGAAGAAGACCCCGACATAAGGATCGAGCCGGACCCCGAGGATGACACGCTGACCAATGTCTCGATCAACGGCCAGCACGTCGCGCAGTTGCTGCACGCCGACGAGCTGACCACCAATGATATCCAACTGATCGCAGAAGGAGATCTGGCGCAACTGGCGGCGACAGGTTAAGCCGCACAGAATCCCTTTGCCATTTATCCCAATTCCGCTTATACGCGCGCATCCGTGCCGGAATCGGTGCGGTTTTCTCCATGGGCCTGCGCTGGACGACATCCCGGCCTGCGCCATCAACCTTAACCTTTTACAAGGAGACCCCGATGTCGATTACTGCCGCTGAAAAAGCACGCGTCATGAAAGAATTCGCGACCAAAGACGGCGACACCGGTTCGCCTGAAGTACAGGTTGCAATCCTGACCTCGCGCATCAACACCCTGACCGAGCACTTCAAGACCCACAAAAAAGACAACCACGGTCGCCGCGGTCTGCTGAAAATGGTCGCCCAGCGCCGTAAGCTGCTGGACTACCTGAAGGGCAAGGAAGAAGCGCGTTACCAGGACCTGATCCAGAAACTGGGCATCCGCCGCTAAACACCAACTGGTGTTTTCGGGTTCGAAAACCCGGATTTTTGACTTTAACGCCCACCAAGCGGTGGGCGTTTTTGTTTGGCCCATAGACAAGTTCAGGCTGCGATTCGATAACCGCAACCGAACCGGGACACCTGCCAAAACCTCGGAATTCCAAAAGCCGCACCGCAGGACCGCTGATCGCGAGCCGATGTCTTGCTTTTTGGCACCAACACCCGCCTAAAATCTTAACGTTTTCTACATTTTCTTTTCCACTCCGGGCGGCTGCCCTATGATTCCCCTCAGCCCTGACACAAGTCATCATGTAATTTGCGTAATTGTTTAAGGAGAGTTTGGATGAGGAAGTTTGCCCTCTTGTCCCTGATACCACTGGTACAAGCCGTTCCTGACGTGGCCCATGCGGATAGCACGTCTGCCGCAAGCGCGTTTGAGGGTGTCTATGCGGGGCTTGAAATTGGCGCGGCCGCAGCAGAGGGAACAACGGATTTTCCGGTTCTGTCCGGCGGTACGAGAAATGCCTCGTTCGATCCCGACAACGGCCGCAGCTTTGGTGCGCTATTTGGCTATAACATGCAGCGCGGCGATATGATCTATGGCGCTGAAGTCCGGTATTCGAACCTGTCTCATGTCGTCGAAAAGGGCGACCCCGAAACGCGGGAAGTGATGGATTTCGCTGACCTTCGTGGCCGGGTTGGGTACGTGAACGGCGATTTCATGTTCTACGGCACTTTGGGTTGGTCATGGTCCAGATTGCGGGTCCACCCAAGTGCGCAATTTGACAGGGAAAGCCAGACAACTCTGGACGGCTTCAACATCGGCTTGGGTATGGAGTACAACTTCAACGACCGCTGGTTTGCCGGTGCAGACTACACCTATCGTGATGTGAGCGGCGATTTTGACGACGCACCAAACGACTCGGATTTTGACCTGAGCACCATCACGGCACGCGTCGCCTATCGATTCTGACGCGCACAAAACGTCCGGCAGGTCCATAATCCTGACGGCCCGAAACAGGCTGATGCCGACAACTCGGCTCGGTCTGGCAAGCTCGTACAGCCGCGCTCCAAGGGAAAACCGATGCCCATTTTTCCGAACATCAAGGTGATCTTCGTCCACATCCCCAAATCCGGCGGATCAACTGTGACTACGGTTCTGAAGCGGGACCGCTTTTTTGGGCGGCAAGTCAATCCGCGCGACCCGCGCGACAAAAATATCGACTATATCTCTCAGTACTTTGACCTGTTGGGCGCCGACGCCAATGACTATTTCAAGTTCAGCTTTGTGCGCAATCCATGGGACCGCTTTGTTTCAGGGTATCACTACGTGTGTCAAAGGCGGCCCGAAATCACCGAGGTAACTGAACATGGGTCGTTCAAAGAATTCGCGCAGGCCCTTTCCCAAGGCCCTGAAAAGTTTCTGCAAATCCGCTATTTTCAACCGCAATATCTGTACCTGACCGACGCATCAGGAAACATGCCTCTGGACTTTGTCGGGCGTTTCGAACGGTTTGATGACGACCTTCGCAAGGCACTGAAACAGATCGGAATGCGGCGCCTCGTTATTCGGCACCGCAAACAGTCGAAGCGCACGGATTATCGGGATTACTATGACCAGGAAACCCGCGACATTGTTGGCCGCGTGTACGCCCGGGACATCGATGTGTTCAATTATGCGTTCGAAGATGGACGCCACCGTGAAAAACCGGGTTTATTTGGACGGCTCGGGCAGTCCTAATTACAGTCCGTAGCGCCAACAAGGCCGCCACTGAGCCCGTCCGGCACAATCGCCTAAAGGCATACTTAAAATGTAGAAACTTAAGAGATTTTTCAAAAAGTTCTGCAAGGTAATTGTAGGAACACTCTTTTCGAACGCTCCGGGATGGGCCATTAGTCGGTTCGTCAAACAAGGGAACAAAGTTTTTTGTTCTCGTTTAGATTCTCAGGACTGGTCGACCCTCAAATGGCAAATTTCAGCATCGCAAACGGTGACTCCGCCACGTTTACGGATACGTCCGCAGGTGACGGTTTCGTCATTGATTTTGACACACTGGACAACAGCTTCAGCATTCGGATCAACGATGTTGACCTGTTCATAGGCGGGCCAGCGGGCGCGGAGAACGAACTTCAGTTCCAAATTGTCCAAACCGAAGGACAGACTGTCCAGTTTGCCGATGGCGACCGGTACGAAATTGACACGCCCGCCGTCTGGCAGCTTGGCAATACCAACGGCGAACCCATCGTCCGCCTGGAGGTGAACCCCGACGGCACCATCGAACTGTACGGTGTAAAGGAAGACAACGGTCCGCTGGTCCCGCTGCAATTGTTCAACGGGCTGACCGTCAACACGGACGCAATTGCGGCGGCCTGGAATGACAGCGGCGACAACACAATTGAGATTGACCAGTCAGAAACAGGCCCCACAAACGCGGCCGGCGAATTTATCGACGTCCTGTGTTTTGCAGCCGGAACACTCATTGAGACCCGCGAAGGCCCCGTCGCAGTTGAAGACCTGAAAATCTCGGATCAGATTCTGACCTTTGACAACGGCTTTAAGCCTATTCGCTGGATCGGGTCGCGCGCGTTGACCCGGGCCGAGCTTGACGCCCAGCCAAGGCTCAAACCCATTGAAATCAGGGCGAACGCGCTGGGGGTCGGTTACCCCAAGCGGGACTTGATTGTTTCACCGCAACACCGCGTTCTTGTTTCGTCGGTTGTCGCCTTGCGCATGTTCGAACGCAAGGACGTCCTGATCCCGGCGAAAAAGCTGATTTCTCTGGACGGTGTGGAAACTCTGAAGGCGACACCAGATGGGGTGGAGTATTTCCACATCCTGTTCGATGCGCATGAAATCATCTGGTCCAACGGGGCACCGACCGAAAGCCTGTTTACCGGGCCGGAGGCTTTGAAATCCGTCCCCGAGGATTCCAGAAAAGAGATTCTGGAGCTGTTCCCCGAATGCTGCGAGCCGCAATTCCAGACACATTCCGCCCGATATATCCCGCAGAAGGGCAAACAGGTGCGAAAGCTGGTGGAACGGCACCGGGCCAATCACAAACCCCTTATTGACGGCCTTGCGTCCTCGGCTCAGAACTAGGCGGCAACTGACCCAATCGCGGCCTTCAAGTGCGGGTTACTACTCATTGCGCAGTCTTTAAACAAAAAAAACGCCCGCCAAATGACGGGCGTTACTGATTTCATTCGAACGTTGTTACATCTTGGCTTTCTCTGACTTCAGCGCCAGCCAGAGGCAATAGCACATGATCAGAACAACCATCGTAAACGGAATACCGGTCGAGACCGCCGCACCCTGAAGGGCAACCAATCCACCGCCCAGCAAGAGCGCGATTGCAACCAGCCCTTCCAGTGTGCACCAGAACACGCGCTGAATCACCGGAGCATCCATCTTGCCGCCCGCGGTGATCGTGTCGATCACCAGCGAACCGGAATCCGACGAGGTCACAAAGAACACCACGATCAGGATCAACGCGATCGGTGCGACGATACCATAAAGCGGAAGCTCTTTCAGGAAGCCAAACAGCGCGCCTTCGGGGGCATAGCTGTCGATCACGGTGGCGCGGACACCTTCCGCTCCGCCTGCGTTCAGCATGTCAATCGCGGCACCGCCGAAAGTAGACATCCAAAGGGCGCAAACCGCCGTGGGTGCCAGCAACGCGCAGATAACGAACTCTCGCACTGTGCGGCCCTTCGAGATACGGGCGATGAACATGCCCACAAACGGCGACCATGCAATCCACCAGGCCCAGTAGAAGGTCGTCCAGCCGTGGAAATAGCTGGTATCTTCTCGCCCGAACGGGTTGGACAAGGCCGGTAAGTGCAGCACGTAATCTGTCATGACGTTGAAATACCGCGCAATGGCCGTTCCAACACCGGTGACCGCGATCACGAACAGGAACAAACCAACGGCCATGATCATGTTGATCTCGCTCAGCCGTTTGACACCTGCATCCATGCCCAAAAGGACCGATCCCAGAGCAATCATCGTGATTCCGATGATCAGCAGCACCACAACTGTCGGGCTGGGTTCGATGCCGAACACCTCATAAAGGCCTGCGGCCACCTGCTGCGCACCCAATCCAAGCGAGGTTGTCAGACCGAACAGCGTGGCGAAAACAGCCAGGGTATCAATGATATGACCCCACCAGCCCCACACGCGCTCGCCAAGGATCGGGTAGAAGGCCGACCGTAGGGTCAATGGCAAGCCAAGGTTGTAGCTGAAGATGGCCAGCGCAAGGCCGACGGCGGCGTAGACGGCCCAGCCCTCAAGCCCCCAATGGTGGATCGTACCGACAACACCGGCATACTCATTACCGGGCACCGCGATATCAATTCCCAATGGAACTGCGTTTCCGCCCTCGGCAAAGTTGTAATAAACCGGCTCCATCACACCGAAGAACAACAAACCGATCCCGATCCCGGCTGCAAACATCATCGCAATCCAACCCGCATAGGAATAATCGGGTTTGGCGTCTTTGCCGCCGATCCGTACCTTGCCAACGGGCAAGACGATTAGCGCCAAACAAAACAGGGTGATTGCATCCACGGAAAGAACAAGGAACCAATCGAACGTACTGGTCAGCCATGGCCGGAGCCATCCAAAGAACGTCGCTGCGGCCTCTTGATTGGCCAATGCGATCAGAACGAACGCAAATATGAGGATACTTGAGATCAGGAATACCGGGTTATGGATGTCCAAACCGAAGGGTCGGACGTTATCCTGCCCAAGTTCGTATTCGGTTTCAAAGTCATAGATCCGAGGATCCGGATCCAGCATTTTCTTCGTCTGAGCCATTCGACTGCCCCTCTGTCCGCTAGGTGCAAACGCCAAGGTATTCGGTCGACTGACGGATATGAGTATTGTACCCCCTTGGCGCGTTTCCGTCTTTTCGACCGCGGGTTCAGTGATAACAGCTTACACTGACATCATATTTTTGCAAAATGCATTCGAATTGCCGCATTTGCTCAAACAAATTCGAACGAAAGCCTGGTATGTTCGGCAACTCTGTTCCGATGGGTCGGATTGCCGTCAATTGCCCCACTATGCGGTTTCGCTTTCCTTTGGCTGCAATCTCATGTATGCGCGCGGGTATCTGAGACGTTGTGCCCTGACCCCGGCACTCGAACGGAAGATAAAATGGGGTCGGCGGCAATGGGGCCGCCATGCAAAACGGGAGACCCGGAGGGCCGGGAGTGCTCCCTTTTAGGATACGCAAATGTTTGATGTAACAAAGAAATCAATGCAGTGGGGCGAAGAGACGCTGACACTGGAAACTGGCAAGGTTGCCCGTCAGGCGGACGGCACCGTGATCGCCACGCTGGGCGAAACCAGCGTCATGGCGAACGTGACCTTTGCCAAGCAACAAAAGCCCGGTCAGGACTTTTTCCCGCTGACCGTGCACTACCAAGAAAAATACTATGCCGCCGGTAAAGTTCCGGGTGGCTTCTTCAAGCGCGAGGCGCGCCCGACCGAGAAAGAGACGCTGACCGCGCGTCTGATCGACCGTCCGATCCGCCCGCTGTTCGTTGACGGCTTCAAAAACGAAGTTCTGGTCATGTGCACCGTGCTGTCTCACGATCTGGTCAACGATCCCGACATCGTGGCGATGATCGCGGCCTCGGCTGCTTTGACCATTTCCGGTGCGCCTTTCATGGGCCCGATCGCCGGCGCCCGTGTTGGTTTCGTGGATGGCGAATACGTCCTGAACCCGACCGTAGACGACATGCAGGACCTGCGCCTGAACCCCGAACAGCGTCTGGATCTGGTTGTGGCCGGCACCAAAGACGCCGTGATGATGGTGGAATCGGAAGCTTACGAGCTGTCTGAGTCCGAAATGCTGGGCGCCGTGACCTTCGCGCACGAGCAGATCCAGCCGGTCATCGACCTGATCATCGCTCTGGCCGAAGACGCCGCCAAAGAGCCGTTTGAATTCGCAGCACCCGACTATGCGGACCTCTATGCTGCTGTTTCGGCCGCTGGCGAAGAGCAGATGCGCGCCGCCTTCGCAATCACCGACAAGCAAGAGCGCACCGCCGCTGTTGCCGCGGCCCGTGAAGCGATCAAAGAAGCCCTGACCGAGGAACAGCTGGAAGACGCTAACCTCGGTTCCGCGATGAAAAAGCTGGAAGCTGGCATTCTGCGTGGCGACGTCGTCAAAGGCGGCAAGCGGATCGACGGTCGCTCGACCACCGATATCCGTTCGATCGTTGCAGAAACCTCGATGCTGCCGCGGACCCACGGTTCGGCCCTGTTCACCCGTGGCGAAACGCAGGCGCTGGCCGTGACCACGCTGGGCACCGGTGACGATGAACAATTCATCGACGCGCTGCACGGCAACTTCAAATCGAACTTCCTGCTGCACTACAACTTCCCTCCGTATTCGGTTGGTGAAGTTGGCCGCGTTGGTGGCCCCGGCCGTCGCGAGATCGGCCACGGCAAGCTGGCATGGCGTGCGCTTCAGGCGGTTCTGCCTGCGGCGACCGACTTCCCCTACACGATCCGTATCGTGTCCGAAATCACGGAATCGAACGGCTCCAGCTCGATGGCTTCGGTCTGCGGCGGTTCGCTGTCGATGATGGATGCGGGCGTTCCGCTGAAAGCGCCGGTTGCTGGTGTGGCCATGGGCCTGATCCTGGAAGATGACGGCAACTATGCCATCCTGTCGGACATTCTGGGTGACGAAGACCACCTGGGCGACATGGACTTCAAAGTGGCGGGTACCGAAAACGGCATCACCTCGCTGCAGATGGACATCAAGGTTGCGGGCATCACACCCGAGATCATGGAGAAAGCCCTGGCACAGGCCAAGGACGGCCGGATGCACATTCTGGGCGAGATGGGCAAAGCCCTGTCCGAGACCAACGAATTCTCGGTCCACGCCCCGCGCATCGAGACCATGAACATCCCGACCGATAAGATCCGCGAAGTGATCGGCTCGGGCGGTAAGGTCATCCGCGAAATCGTCGAGGTTTCGGGTGCCAAGGTCGACATCAACGATGACGGCGTCATCAAGATCGCCTCGCCCGACGGTGAATCGATCCAAAAGGCTTATGACATGATCTATTCGATCGTGGCCGAGCCGGAAGAAGGTCAGATCTACACTGGTAAAGTGGTCAAGATCGTCGACTTCGGTGCCTTCGTGAACTTCTTTGGCAAGCGCGACGGTCTGGTCCACGTATCGCAGATCGAAAACCGCCGTCTGAACCATCCGTCGGATGTTCTGAAAGAAGGTCAGGAAGTTAAGGTCAAGCTGCTGGGCTTTGACGATCGCGGCAAGGTCCGCCTGTCGATGAAAGTCGTCGATCAGGAAACCGGCGAAGAGATTGTGCCTGAGAAGAAAGAAAAGAAAGAAGACGCCGAGTAATCGGGAACTCTTTTCTTAAATAATGAAAGACCCCGGTTATGGCCGGGGTCTTTTGTTTAGTGGGCCACGCCGGACGGCCCATGCTTCATAATATGCCATTGTCCAAAGCTGTCGTTCAAATCCAGTTTGATCGCCGCATTCGCTTTGGTCGATGCATTGCCAATTTCCGCCAGAGTGAATTCGATCCCACCGGGTATGTCGATCCGCACCCGGTGCTCTCCTCCGCCGTGCGGGGCCTGAATCGGTCGTCCAGTCGAGCTGAGCACATCGCCGATGGTAACACTGGCCGTGCGCCTCTCCATGTCCATCTCGAAATCAATTGGCAGATACAGCGTCTCGTGAACGGTTTTGCACATCGCCCGAAAGACGAACCAATGGGTCGCCATTTCTTCGGTCTCTTCACCGTGAAAGACCTTTTCCAGCGCCGCGCGCTGCGCATCCGAGGCGCTTGGATCGATGATAACCTGCATCTCGCCGCCGCCTTCAAAAATCGGACCGGGCCACGCATAAATTAGTGCGGCTTTCGCCCCGACAAGGTTCGTATCGCCAAAATGCCCCTTTGAAATTTCCAGAACTTCAAATCCACGGCAGTTCCCGTGTGTAGGCAATTCTTCGAACTGACAAGGGCAGGCATAGCCGCAGTTGCAGTTCCCAAAAGCCTCACCTTCGACATACCAATCTGTAAATGCCATCGTCTTCTCCTGTAGTGCACAGTGTGAACGCTCGATGTTTGTGGCCGTGTGCCTGTTCGTCAGCTCAATCGCCATACCCTATCACAAAAGGTCGGATTCACGAACCGAGGCGCACTTCCATTCTGAAAGCCGCACCTGCCAGTTCGGTGCCAAACAAGGTCTTTCAGACCATGTGACAGATCAATCGCACAAGTCCTGAGGGAATTTCTGTACCTGACCGGACCTATAGTTGTATTTTGCCCTTCTTACCCTCTGGTTTCTCTTTCCCAGATTGCGTGGGTGTTCTATGCACTTGTGCATGCGCTCTTTTGTTATTCACATGTCCTCAAGTACGGCCCGGCGGCCCAACGCAGAAAAGCTTTGCGCTAGTCTGCCAAACGCCGAACTATTCGAGGCAGTGAATGGTCGCAATTCTGACCAGATCGCAGATGTAGAGTTGTTTCCCGGCAATTTGCATCGTCCCGAATACCCGTTCAATTTGCGACCAGCAGAAATCGGAGTGTTCGAAAGCCACCGCCGAATCTGGCAGAAGCTGGTGGATGAAAAGATCGACCTGGCCATCATTACCGAGGACGACCTGCGCGTTGACCCCTGCCGGATGGACGAGGCGCTGAAGATGCTCACCCCGATCGCGACACCCGACCATTACATCCGCATTCCGGTAAAGCAGCGCGAAATTGCGGCGCAGGTGCTGGCCCGGCGCAACGACATGCGACTGATCCTGCCCAAGGTGATCGGATTGCAATGCGTGTGTCAGTTGGTCGGACGTCGTGCGGCCGAGCGGCTGCTTGAGGCCACCAACAAAATCGACCGCCCGATTGACACGTTCCTACAAATGCACTGGTTGACGGGCCAGCCGATTCTGGCGCTGCTAGGCAGCGGCAATCAGGAGGTCGCCAACGAGATCGGTGGGTCCACGATTCAAACCCGCCCCCCACTTGGTGACAAAATTTCCCGAGAGTTCAAGCGCGCCGCTTACCGCGCGAAGCTTTATCAACACCCGCAGCGACCCGCGGCATGACCAGCGCATAAGATCGAACCTATGCGCACAGCGGATAAGCGGGGCATTTAGCCCCGCCCTCTGTCTTAGCTGGGCGCCTTGGTTTTGCGCAGGTAAGGGAAGATCGTCTCAAACTCACCAAACTTTTCCTTGGCTTCTTCGTTCGAAACCGCTGGTGGAATGATCACGTCTTCGCCCGGAATCCAGTTGGCCGGAGTTGCTACGCCCTTGGCGCTCATTTGCAAGCCGTCCAAGGCGCGCAGGATTTCTGCAAAGTTACGGCCTACGGTCATCGGATAGGTCATCGACAGCTTCAGTTGCTTGTCAGGCCCAATGATAAAGACCGAACGGACCGTGGCGCTGTCAGCCGGTGTGCGGCCATCCGGCAGGTACGCTTCGGCTGGCAGCATGTCGAAAGCTTTCGAAACGGCCAGCCCGTCATCCGCGATGATCGGGAAACCGGGGTTGGCATTGCCATAAGCTTCGATGTCTTTCTTCCACTTTTTGTGGTCCTCGACGCCGTCGACGGACACACCCAGAACTTTGGTATTCCGTGCAGCCCATTCATCATTCAGTTGGGCCACGGCCGAGAATTCGGTGGTGCAGACCGGGGTGAAATCCTTGGGGTGCGAAAACAGAATGGCCCAGCTGTCACCAATCCAGTCGTGAAACTGAATGGTTCCCTGATCCGTTTCTGCAGTGAAATTCGGGACGGTGTCGTTAATGCGCAAACCCATGGGGCGTCTCCTTTCCTGCTGATAAGCCGAAATCGGCTGACGCAAATTTAATCACTTTGCCGACAAGTTAAACCAATCATTTGAGGCTGAGCGACAAAACTGCGTTACTCATACGATCGCGCAATTTGAATTGCCCCCTTGCCCCTTGCTGACCGGGGTGACAAAGTGCCCACAAAACCGACCGGGCGGTCGGAGAATATTTGTGGAAAGGTGGAGCCATGATCGACAAGCGGAACTTCTATATTAACGGCCAGTGGGTCGCCCCGGCACAGGCCAACGATTTTGAGGTCATCAACCCCTCGACCGAAGACCCCTGCGCGGTGATTTCACTTGGAGGCGCCGACGATACCAACGCCGCAGTCGCTGCCGCCAAAGCCGCCCTGCCCGGCTGGATGGCAACCCCGGTGCAAGAGCGCATTGCGCTGGTTGAAAAGCTGGTCGAGATCTACCTGTCGCGCTCGGAAGATCTGGCGCAAGCCATGTCTCTGGAAATGGGTGCTCCGATTGATATGGCGCGCACGCAGCAGTCTGGCGCTGGTGTCTATCACCTGAAAAATTTCGTCCGTGCAGCCAAGGCGTTTCAGTTCGAACGCCCCTTGGGGGATCACGCCCCCAACGACCGGATTATCTATGAAGCTGTGGGCGTCGCCGCCCTGATCACACCTTGGAACTGGCCGATGAACCAGATCACACTCAAGGTAGGCGCGGCTGCGATTGCGGGCTGCACCATGGTTCTGAAACCGTCCGAGCAAAGCCCGCTGAACGCGATGATCTTTGCCGAGATGATGGACGAGGCCGGGTTCCCGGCAGGCGTGTTCAACCTAGTGAATGGCGATGGTGTGGGTGTGGGATCGCAACTGTCGGCGCATCCAGATGTGGATATGATCAGTTTCACCGGCTCGACCCGCGCGGGCACCGCGATCTCAAAGAACGCCGCAGATACCTTGAAGAAAGTGCATCTTGAACTGGGCGGCAAGGGCGCAAACGTCGTCTTTGCCGATGCCGATGAAAAGGCCGTTAAGCGCGGCGTGCTGCATATGATGAACAACACCGGCCAAAGCTGTAACGCCCCCAGCCGTATGCTGGTGCAACGCCCGATCTACGATCAGGCGGTCGAGACTGCCGCGCAAGTTGCCAACATGGTTTCGGTCGGGAACGCTCAGGAAGAAGGGCGGCACATTGGCCCCGTGGTGAACGAGCTTCAGTGGAACAAGATTCAGGATCTGATCCAGAAAGGCATCGACGAAGGCGCGCGCCTTGTAGCGGGCGGCACCGGTCGGCCTGAAGGTCTGAACAAAGGCTATTATGTCCGTCCCACGGTTTTTGCCGATGCCAATAACCAGATGACCATCGCGCGCGAGGAGATCTTTGGCCCGGTTCTGACCATGATCCCTTTCGATACCGAGGAAGAAGCCGTCGAGATCGCCAATGACACGCCGTATGGCCTGACAAACTATGTCCAGACGCAGGACGGAAGCCGTGCCAACCGCATGGCACGGGAACTGCGTTCGGGAATGGTCGAGATGAACGGCCAGTCACGCAGCGCGGGGTCTCCGTTCGGGGGGATGAAACAATCGGGCAACGGACGCGAAGGCGGCGTCTGGGGTCTTGAGGATTTCCTTGAGATCAAGGCTGTCGGCGGTTGGGCCGCCGAGTAACCCCATTCGGACATAATCCAGTTGTGAGGCACCCTAGGGTGCCTCACTTTGTTTTCAGGCTTCCGCCTGCGCGGCCTCATAGGCCAGCATGACGCGTTTGACCGGCAGACCCCAGTGATAGCCGCCCAACCCGCCGGATTTCCGCAAGGCGCGGTGACACGGAATCAGCCAACTGACCGGATTGCGCCCAACCGCAGTACCAACAGCACGCACCGCTTGCGGAGACCCAACCCGCTGCGCGATCTCGGAATATGTCGTTACCTGCCCCGAAGGGATATGCATCAGCGCTTCCCACACTTTGATTTGCAGCGGTGAGCCGATCAAGTGCAGCGGGGTTTCAGCCCGGTGCGCCCCAAACGATGCCTCGACCCACGGGCGTAGCTTTTCGGTATCCTCGACGTAATCCGCCTTGGGCCAGCGGGACGTCATGTCCTCCATTGCGGCTGCCTCGCCAGTTTCCGCACCGAACGCCATGCCGCAGATGCCCTTGTCGGTGCCCATCACTAGTGCCGGACCAAAGGGGCAATCGAACCAGCCCCAATAAATCGTCAGACCCGCGCCTTTGCGCGCGTATTCGCCGGGACTCATGGATTCCCATTTCAAGAACAGATCATGCAGGCGACCGCTGCCAGACAGACCCACGTTATGCGCGGTTTCCAGCGTGGTGAAACGCTCGTGCAGCAGGGCTTTTGCGTGGCCCAGCGTCAGGTACTGCTGATACCGTTTCGGTGACACCCCGGTCCAGCGTGAAAACAGACGCTGGAAATGGGCCGGGCTCATGTCCATCTGATCGGCCAGTTCTTCCAGAGACAGGGATTCGCCGCCCTGATCAATCAGTTCAATCGCGCGCCGCATGACGTTGTAGTGATATCCGCTTTCGGGGGTTTGAACATTCATGACTCTCACCTCTTATATTGCCCGAACCATATCGCGGTGACAGCGCCCCGGCGACCCGAAACCTGCGCATTGGCTTTAGGCTTGTGTCACCGGCCCTTGGGCGGCATTAAGGCGCGGATGGCAAAACAACTTGATTATCACACGATCCGCGAGATCTTTACGCGCTTTCAGGACGCCGAACCCGAACCCAAGGGCGAGCTTGAGCATGTGAACGTCTATACCCTTGTCGTGGCCGTGGCGCTGTCGGCGCAAGCGACCGATGCGGGTGTCAACAAGGCCACGCGCGAATTGTTCAAGATCGCCGACACCCCGCAAAAGATGCTGGATCTGGGTGAAGAGGGCCTGATCGAACACATCAAGACCATCGGCCTGTTCCGCCAAAAGGCCAAGAACGTCGTCAAACTCAGCCGCATTCTGGTCGAAGACTATGGCGGCGAGGTGCCCAATTCCCGTGCCGCCCTGCAATCCCTGCCCGGTGTAGGGCGCAAGACGGCCAATGTGGTTCTGAACATGTGGTGGCGGCAACCGGCACAGGCGGTGGATACGCATATCTTCCGCGTCGGCAACCGCACCGGCATTTGCCCCGGCAAAACCGTGGACGCGGTCGAGCGCGCAATCGAAGATAACATCCCCGCCGATTTCCAATTGCACGCGCATCACTGGCTGATCCTGCATGGCCGCTATCACTGCAAGGCGCGCAAACCCCTGTGCGGAACCTGTATCATCCGCGATCTCTGCGAATTTGAGGACAAGAACCTATGAAAACCTATCAGCTTACCGGTATCGGCAACGCCGTCGTGGACGTGATCTCTCAGGCCGATGACAGCTTTCTGGAGCTGATGGGCATCGAAAAAGGCATCATGCAACTGATCGAGCAGGAACGCGGCGAGGTGCTGTATGCCTCGATGGAAGGTCGGGTGCAGACGCCGGGCGGTTCGGTCGCCAACACCATCGCAGGGGCCGGGGCGCTGGGACTGGATGCAGCCTTTATCGGGCGTGTGCATGACGACGCTTTGGGCCGGTTCTATGCGGATGCGATGAACGAAGAGGGCGTCGACTTCGTCAACCCTCCGGTACCAGGAGGCGAGCTGCCGACCTCGCGTTCGATGATCTTTGTCTCGCCCGATGGGGAACGGTCGATGAACACTTATCTGGGGATTTCGTCCGAGCTGTCTTCGACCGACGTGTCCGCGGATGTTTCGGGCAATAGCCAGATCATGTTCCTTGAGGGCTATTTATTCGACAAAGAAAAGGGCAAGGCCGCATTTCTTGAGGCCGCGCGCACCTGCCACAAGGGCGGCGGCAAGGCCGGGATCGCCATTTCCGACCCGTTCTGCGTGGAACGTCACCGAGTCGATTTCCTGCTGTTGATCGAAAACGAATTGGATTTCGTCATCGGGAACGAAGCCGAGATCAAATCCCTGTTCGAAACCGACGATCTGGAAGACGCACTGGCAAAGACCGCGGACATTTGCCCTCTGGTCGTGTGTACCCGGTCAGGCGATGGTGTGACGGTGTTGTACGAAGGGCAACGGGTTGATGTGCCCGTCGAAAAAGTTGTGCCGGTCGATGCCACCGGCGCGGGCGATCAGTTCGCCGCCGGGTTCTTGTTTGGCATGGCCACGGGCCGCGATTACGAGACCTGCGCCAAAATAGGCAATGTCTGCGCCCGCGAAGTGATCAGCCATATCGGCCCCCGCCCCGAGGCGAACATGCAAGAATTGCTGCGGGCCGAAGGGTTGCTCTGACCCCGTCTGTTAGAAACCAGCTGCCGCGTCGTTCAGAGACCAATCGTATTTGTAGGAGCTGACGCGGCGCACGTCTTGTAGGCGCGTTTTCAGATCCGGATCGGCAACGGTTCGGATATAGGCTAAGACCGCCTGTTCGTTCGGTCCGAAATCTTCGCGGAACCAGATGAAGATTTTGGACAGGATCAGCCCGCCATTGTCGTTGAACCGAACCCCGCGCGGGTCGTTGATATATTCATGTTCGGCGGCGGCGAAATCACGCTCCAGCGTTTCGGCCTGCCAAGCGCGGTTCATCAGGTTGGGGCAGCCGACAGCCGCACAATTCAGCGCGTAGTGGATTCGCGGCTCGGCATAGTTGGGTCGGATGATGCGATGCTCGATATCGTTCAGGGTCAGAGTCTGCCCCGCGACCATCACCAGAGGCCGGTTCCACGGCCCGATTGACAGCGGCCCGTCCTTGATGTCGCGGATCGAGGCGACGGGGTAGTTCTCAAGGATCACATCCACCGTCACCGCGTTATACATGTTGATCCAATAGGCCAATTGCTGATCGCGGGTCAGAGCGGCAGGGTCCACCGCTTGCAACGCCGTCAGATACTCGTCCAGCCGCACCTTGTCGGCCTGCGTTACCTGCCCATAAGCTACTCGGTTCACCCCTTGCGCATCCGGAGCGACATAGCGGTTCAGGAACAGGGTCCAGTCGCTGTGATCCACACGCGCACCTGGCGGTGGCGCAGATTGCGTCAGGGCACCGTCCGGCAATGGGGCCGCAGTGGGCAGGGCCAACCGCTCGACACTGGCGCAGGCGACCAGCAGGGGTAGCAGCAAGATCAGTATTAAACGCATTGAGGCCCCCCCCGGCATTGACGATGGACCTTGGGCAACGCAGCAAGGTCTGACGGATACCCAACAGTTAGAGGCGAGCCCCGGACAGGGCTACGCCCCCTCACGTCAACGTGCAGGACGGTGATCGTATCAACCGCAACATCCGCGCGATTGACGTGTCTGGACCGACGTGGGTGCTTCGTTCTGGTTAGCGCCACGCCCCAGCCAAGTGCGATCGGCCAGATAAAAATCTGTAAACCGAACGGCGAAATCTTCGGATACCGACTTTTGCGAAATCCCTGTCGCCAACACAGCCTGTTGCCATGCCTTCACCTTGGGATAACGCGCCAACATGTCATGACCGCTATGCGCTTCGACGATCGAAGCGCGGTGCAATAGCGGCAGCCACGCCATATCGACATTGCCCAGCGCCTCGCCACTAAAGAACGGGTCGCTGCCCATTGTCTGTTCGACCCTGGCAAAGGCGGCGTTCAGTTTTGACATACGTTCGGTAAACGTCGCCAAATCGGCGCTTTGCATCGCGCTGCACTGGACAAGATAGTGCTTGCTGGCCTGATAGCTCCAGGCGCGGTTCAGGGCGCGTTGCTCGGGCGTCAAATCGGGTTGCAGCGGTGCGGAAATGTCATCGAGATATTCCGCGATCGCGTCAGACTCGAAAAGCGGCGTGCCGCCTTCAGTCACCAGAACAGGCACCTGACCTGTTGGCGAGAGGTCAAGGAACCAGTCGGGCTTGTCGCTGAGACTGATGTAATCAATCTGATAAGGTATCTGCTTGGCCTCAAGCAAGGCGGTTACGCGCTGCACGAAGGGGCAGATTTTGAAGCTAATGATACGGATCATCTTCGTTTCCTTTTGGTGGTTTCATCTGTCAGACGAAGCCCGCGCCAAAAAGACGACGTTCAGATCAACATTTTTTGCAGTTTTCCGATTTTATCTGCACATCCGCGATGTTTCCGCGCGCATCCATTGTGATGTCACAGCAGTTTTCAAACGCTTTTCGCAACTCAGCCCGACCTTTCTGTACGCGGGATTTGAGGGTCGAATACGGTAGACCATGTGCCACAGCATAATCATTCTGAGACATTCCGTTGATATCTATAGCCATCAGCATATCCGCTGTTTCCGCGGGCAGGCCGCGAATGAACGGCTCAACGCAGCCTTCCAAATCCTGCCGGGTTTCGGGGTCATCGCGGTGATACCACAGGTCATCCGGGTGCGCCTGCGCGCGGCCGGACTTGCGATAGAAATCAATGATGGTGCGATCTGCGGTCTGAAAAAGCCATGGCTGCAACTTGGACGGATCCATCAGCGCAGGCAAACCTGTAAACACTTTGACCGAAATCTCTTGCAACAGGTCGTCCACATCCGCTGCATTCGCAACGCGCGAGTGCAAAAACGCCTTCAGGCGCGCACGGTACTTGGGCCAGATGTCCTCGATGCGCATGACACATTATGACAGGTGTTCGGCAAAGGCGGCAACAACCTGTTCATAAACGTCACGTTTAAACGGCACGATCTCTTGCACCAACCGCGAAGGCTCCTGCCATTTCCAGCGGGTGAACTCGGGGTGATCGGTGTCGATATTGATCTGATCGTCGCGGCCTGAGTAGCGCAGCAGAAACCATTTCTGCTCTTGCCCACGAAAGCGACCTTTCCAGATTTTCGGGACGATATCATGCGGCAGGTCATAAGGCAGCCAACCTGGCGTTTCGGCCACGACCTCGACCAGATCAGCGGTCACCCCTGTTTCTTCCCAAAGCTCGCGCAGGGCCGCATCGCGGGGGTCTTCGCCCTTGTCCACGCCCCCTTGCGGCATCTGCCAAGCGTTCTTGTGGCGATCATTGCGCTGGCCCACGAAAATCTGGCCATGCGCATTCATCAACATCAGGCCAACACAAGGACGATAGGGCAGTTTCGCGATCTGATCAGGGGTCATGCTTGGTCTCTTTTTCCTGTAACGATCCGTCTGTATCAACTGCCGGTGCGACAGCATAGACCGTGACGCAAGGTTTCGCGTGACAAAGTTGACGCGAACATCAATCTAACGCTGAAAATCTGGGAGGGAGAGTTTGCCATGACTGCGTACCCAAATATGCTGGCCCCGCTTGATCTGGGCTTCACCACACTGAAAAATCGCGTTCTGATGGGCTCGATGCATACAGGGCTTGAGGAGACCGGCGACTGGAATCGCGTGGCTGAATTCTATGCAGACCGTGCGCGCGGCGGTGTTGCGCTTATGGTGACAGGCGGGATCGGTCCGAACCTTGAAGGCTCGGTTCTGCCGGGCGCGTCGATGATGACCAACGATGACGAGGTTGCAAAACATTCCATCGTCACGCAGCGCGTGCACGAAGCGGGCGGCAAGATTGCCATGCAAATCCTGCACGCAGGCCGCTATGCCTATGGTCCCAAATGTGTGGCGCCCAGCCCGGTTAAATCGCCGATCTCTCCGTTCCCGCCCAGCGAACTGGACGAGGAAGGTATCGAGAAGCAGATCAGCGACATCGTCAACGCGGCTGCTCTGGCCCAGAAAGCGGGCTATGACGGGGTCGAGATCATGGGGTCCGAAGGGTATTTCATCAACCAGTTCCTTGTGACCCACACCAACAAGCGTGAGGACCGCTGGGGTGGCTCTTACGAAAACCGGATGCGCCTGCCGATCGAAATCGTGCGCCGGACGCGCGAAGCCGTGGGAACCGATTTCATCATCATCTACCGCTTGTCGATGATTGACCTTGTGCCCAACGGTTCGACCTATGATGAAGTTGTGGAGCTGGCGAAGCGGGTCGAAGAGGCTGGTGCGACGATCATCAACACCGGCATCGGCTGGCACGAGGCGCGAATCCCGACCATCGCCACCAGCGTCCCCCGCGCGGCCTTTGCCTGGGTGACCAAGAAACTGATGGGCGAAGTCAACATTCCGGTGATCACCTCAAACCGGATCAACACCCCCGAAGTCGCCGAAGAGGTTCTGTCCACAGGCTGCGCCGACATGGTGTCGCTGGCGCGTCCGATGCTTGCGGATGCGGAATTCGTGAACAAGGCCATCGCGGGCCAGTCCGCGAAGATCGCGCCTTGTATTGCCTGTAACCAAGCCTGCCTTGACCATACGTTCGGCGGCAAATTGACCTCGTGCCTGGTCAATCCACGCGCATGTCATGAGACTGAACTGGTCATCGAAAACGCTGCAACTCCCAAGTCGGTTGCCATCGTGGGCGCAGGTCCGGCCGGTCTGTCCACCGCGATGACCGCTGCCCAGCGCGGCCATGACGTAACCTTGTTCGACCGCGCCGCCGAAGTGGGCGGACAGCTAAACATGGCCAAGCAGGTTCCGGGCAAGGAAGAGTTCTGGGGACTGGTCGACTGGTATCGCACAATGATCGCAGATCTGGGTGTGAAGGTCGAACTGAACCGCGATGTCAGCGCCGAGGACCTGACCGGATTTGATGAAGTCGTCATCGCAACCGGCGTCAACCCGCGCGACCCGGAAATCCCCGGGCAAGACCGCGAGAATGTCATCAGCTATATCGACGTTCTGCGCGACAAGGCCGAAGTCGGCAAATCCGTCGCCGTGATCGGCGCCGGCGGCATCGGGTTTGACGTGTCCGAGTTTTTGCTGGAAGACGGCCACAGCATCACCACGGACCTGCCTGCTTGGATGAAGGAATGGGGCGTAACCGACCCGGCCGAACACCGCTCGGGTTTAGCTCCTGAAGGACCGCAGCCTGCAGCCCCGGCGCGCGAGGTAACATTACTGCAGCGCAAGAAACAGGCGCATGGCAAGGGACTGGGTAAAACCACCGGCTGGATTCACCGTGCGACGCTGAAGATGAAGGACGTGAATTTCGTTGGCGGCGTCAATTATGAGCGCATCGACGACGACGGCCTGCATATCAGCTTTGGCGAAGAGCGCGCGGACCCAACCGTTATCGCGGCAGATACGGTTGTTCTATGTTCCGGTCAGGTTTCAGAACGCAGCCTTGCGGATGCGCTGATCGAACGCGGTATCACTCCGCATGTAATCGGCGGCGCGGATCTGGCCGCAGAACTGGATGCAAAACGCGCGATCAATCAAGGGACGCGTTTGGCGGCTACGTTCTGACGCGACGATCATATTTATACTCAGCAAAGCCGCCTCGAATGAGGCGGCTTCCAAATGTTCTCTTGCCGCTGGCAGAGATGCAGCGGTTATCCGAAGAAACGATGTAAGGGAACAAGTAAGGCGGTGTGCGCACAGCCTACTCGACCGTGATCGTAATCACTTCGGACACAACTGGCGTTGCGTGTGGCACATGACCCGCATCCCCCAAGACCAGTTGCAGCGTATGTTCGCCCGGTGCCAAATCCAGTGTCACTTCGGTTTGCCCACCACCGAAATGGATGTGGTTGTCATCGGCAGGCAGACCATAGGCCAACTCATCGGCGCCGTCCTCGCCCTCACCCAGCGGTGGGCGGTCGATCAGAAGGTGGTGATGGCCGGTGTTCTCTTTCTCTGTTCCGGCTGGGGCGACGCCCATTCCACTTAGGCCGAAAACGATCGTCACGGGTGATTTTACGGTATCTCCATCCGACAAATTCACGAAATAGACCTCGGCATCCGGGTTCGAAGGTGTCTCACCTCCGGCCAAAGCAAGCGTCGCGGAAAGGGTCAGGGCAGCGATGGTAAAAAGAGCTCTCATTGTCTTCTCCATGGTCACAAATTTGCCATGCTCATCTTAACATATTTAGCCAAATTCCCCTAAAAGCCTGCGTGTATTGAGTTTGTGGCGAATTAAGAAACCATCGTTTCCGCGTTTCCTATACGCAAACGATCCGAATAAAATCCCTGATATTATCCCATGTCTGCCCAGTTTCCGCCCAGATTGGCCGCAAAAATCGGTCAACGAACCAATACCTGGGGAACGAGAATGGACAGACTGACCGAAATGGAAGCCTTTGCCAACGTGGTGGACCAGGGTGGCTTCACCGACGCGGCCAAGAAAATGGGCATCTCCAAGTCGGCCGTGTCAAAGCACGTATCGAGCCTGGAGGCCCGCCTGGGCGCCCGCCTGTTAAACCGCACGACTCGTCGTGTTTCGCCGACAGAAATCGGCCTGGCCTACTATGACCGGGCGCGTCGCGTCCTGAATGACGCGGGTGAAGCCGACGCCTTGGTGACCTCGATGCAATCCGCGCCGTCCGGGTTGCTTAGAATCAGCGTCGCGACAGATTTCGGCGTGAATCACCTGTCACCGGTTTTGTCAGGTTTTCTGGCAGCTTACCCGGATATCACAGTGAACATGGTTCTGAATAACCGGTATGTGGAACTGATTTCAGAAGGCTTTGATGTGGCCGTTCGAATCGGAGAGCTGGAAGACAGCACGCTGCGCGCCCGCAAGCTTACGGAAACCGTGAAACGCATGGTCGCGGCCCCAAGCTATATCGAGAAATACGGACGTCCGCAAAAGATCGACGATCTGAACGAACACAAGCTGCTGCACTATTCCAGCCAGTCTTCGGGCAACGTATGGAAACTGACCGCGCCTTCGGGCGAAAAACGTCAGGTCCGTACTGCAGGCTGGCTAAGCGTCAACGACGGCCAATCCCTGCTGAACGCGGCGATCTCGGGCCTTGGGATCGCCCATCTGCCCAGCTATCTTTATGCAGACGCACTGAAATCTGGCCGCGTTCAGGATGCGATGCCGTCACTGCCCGACGAGGTTCAAGGCGTCTACGCGGTTTACCCGCCCGGCCGTTTCACACAGCCCAAAGTAAGGGCATTCATTGATTTTCTGGTCGAGTCCTTCAATGACAAGGGCCCGATGGATTGGTAATTTCTCCCCGGTGAAGACTGTACGACCCGCGCATGTTGTGCGGGTCTTTTTTTATTCGGGCGAAACCGTCAACCCCATGTCGCGTGCAACCGCGCGCAGAGATTGCGTCAGAATATTCCGGCCGGGCAGGTCGTCTTCCCCACGACGCGCCAACAGCGCGATATCGCGATTGGCATTTGGAATAGCCAAGGGGCGCAGCCGAACCTCATCGCGGTAGATACCCTGCCGACAGGCGTACAAATCGGGCAAGACGGCGACTCCGACCCCCGAAGCCGCCATCAATACAATCGAATCCAGCGTTGTTCCTTCATATTCGTCCGACACGACACCGCCACACTCGGCGGCCAGCGCATATACGATTCGGGACAGACGATGGCTTTGATCCAGCGTCAGGATCAAACGGTCGCGCAGGTCTTCGGCGGTGACGCCATGCAAATCCCGCGCCAGCAAGTCGTCAACGGCCACGCCGATCCACAAGGTTTCATTGAACAGACGCTGCTGCATCGTGTTGGGATGATCTTCGGGGGTTGAGATTATTAGGTCAAAGCGTCCGGCCTTTAACCCCTGTTCCAGATCGCGTGTATTCTCTTCACGCACAACAATCCGCAGACCCGGCCGATCCCGGTGAATCTTTTTGATGGCCTGCGGCAAAAGATATGGGCCAATTGACGGCAAAACGCCCAGCCTCAACCGTCCGCCGACCGGCGCGTCGCTGGTCATGGCGTGGCGCAGGTCCTGAACCTCGGCCAATATCTTCTGGGCGCGTGAAATGAACGCCTCGCCTTTGGCTGTCGCGTGAACACCGCCCCTATTGCGTTCGAAAATGCGCAGGCCAAGCTCTTGTTCTACTGCTGATATCTGCGCTGACAGGCTGGGTTGGCTGACATTCAGCACGTCTGCTGCAAGCCCGAACCTGCCAAGGCGACTGACGGTGACGATATATTCAAGCTGACGCAGGGTTGGGCGCATTTCATAGCCTCAAACTATGTTAAAATTAGAAAGATAATATTTGGATAATGCATTTCGGCAAGGCACCTAGCCCAAAAACCGGGACAGGAGCCTCAAATGCCAACCGTAATCGACACGCTGTCCAGCAATTTGCTGGTGCCCACGATCCTTTTCTTCGCGCTTGGGCTGCTGGCGGCCTTTGTGCGCAGCGATCTCTCGATCCCCACGGGTGCGGCCAAGTTCATGTCGCTGTATCTGCTGCTGGCCATCGGGTTCAAAGGCGGCAGCAATCTGTCCGAGCATGGCATCCATCTGGACCTGTTTCTAACCTTACTGGGTGGCGTGGCGCTGTCCTTTGCCATTCCGTTCGTGGCCTTTGGTTTGCTGCGGGTCATGACCCGGCTGGACCCGCTGAACGCGGCTGCGGTCGCCGGGCATTATGGGTCGATTTCGATCGTCACTTTCGTGACTGCCACAAGCCTGCTGGACCTTGTCGGCCTCAGCCATGACGGGTTCATGGTCGCCGTCGCCGCCGCGATGGAGGTACCCGCCATCCTGTCCGCTCTGTGGCTTGCCCACAGATCAAATGGCAATGGCGTAAAGGAAGCGGGGCTTTGGCGCGATTTGCTGGCAAACGGGTCGATTGTCCTGTTGACCGGGGCGTTCTTCATCGGGGCCATAACCGGTGGTGAGGGGATGCAGATGATCGCACCGTTCATCGTGACTCCTTTTACCGGTATCCTCTGCCTGTTTCTTCTGGACATGGGCCTTTCAGCCGGGCGGAGCTTGCTGAGTAACCGCGATAAACTGTCGGTTGGGCTGTTTGGCTTTGGTGTGCTGATGCCCCTGATCGGAGCGATGATGGCGTGGGCCGTCGGCGCAGTGATCGGCCTGTCCGAAGGCAGCCTGTTCCTGCTGATGGTACTGTCCGCGTCGGCCTCCTACATCGCGGTGCCCGCAGCAATGAAAATCGCGCTGCCCAAGGCCGAGTCCGGGATTTACCTGACCCTGTCACTGGGGGTTTCGTTCCCGTTCAACATCACGGTTGGATTGCCGCTTTACCTGTGGTGGGTGATGTGACGGATCAGTTGACCAACAAAATCGCCTCGACCCGGCGGTTCAGGTCCCTACCCTCGTGCGTGGCGTTCGAGGTCAACGGGGCAAGATAACCGATACCGCGCGCCTCAAGCCGGTCTGCCGAGACACCATGTTTTTCGATCAGGCGGACGCGAACCGCCTGAGCCCGCCCCGTGCTGACTGAGATATTTGCCTCGAGCGTGCCGGTGTCATCTGTGTTGCCCACAAGGGCCATCCGCACCGCCGGGTTGTCTTTCAGATATGCAGCGATCAGCGCAAGCGACGCAAAGGGGCCGTCGCCCAACGTGATCTCACCGGTGCGAAAATGCAGATCGTCCAGAATGACATGGCCGTTCTGTTCAAGATCAGCCAGCAGCCCCTGCGACTGTTCCACTGTCTCTTCGATGACAAGCGGCGGAGGGGCCTCGGCATCTGCAGGCGAAACGCGGATCATCTGAACATAACCATCGGGTGGGTTGCGGCTGACCAGCAAACTCAGCGCTTCGTCCCCGCGCGTGGCCGACAAAAGGCGATAGTCCTGAATGGCGACATACATGTCAGGCGTTGGCACAACCTCGGTTCCAAAGCGGAAGTCAAAGCCGCCGCAGGTGCGCGCCTCACACTCAAACAACACATCGAACCCTTGTGCCTGAATCTGATCCCGCAGCGGTTCCAGCAACTGCAGCGTTGTGCTGGACCCCGCCTGCAAGCGCCACGTCAAACGCTCAACCCTGCCTTCGACCGTTCGGGCGGGCACAGAGCCGTCGGCAAAAACCCCGGTTGGCATGTCATAGCTGTCCAGGGCACTGGTCCTGTCGCTCACCAGACGCGAACCAGAAGACATCGTCAGGTCTTGCGCGGCCGCCGGCCCGACCCACAGGGCCAGTATGAGGGTGAGGTTTCGGATCATCGGGCCTGCGCGTGATATTCTTCATTGGGGGCCATCGCCGTGGCGCTGGCAACCCGGTTGGACATGTTGAAAAAGCCGGTCACATTGGCAATGTCCCAGATATCGCGGTCCGAAAATCCCGCGTCGCGCAGGCGCTGACGATCAGGTTCTTCGATCTCGGTGCTGGCGGTCGTCATCTTTGCCGCAAAATCCAGCATGGCGCGCTGACGCGTATCCAAAGGGGCAACACGGTAGTTCATCACCAACATCTCACCCAGTTGCGGATCGCCCGATAATTGCCGGACCGCCGCACCATGGGCCACAAGACAGTAAAAGCACTTATTGATGGCCGAGACCACGACGGCGATCATCTCACGTTCCAGTTTGGACAAGCCGCTGTCGCCCAGCATCAAATCGTTATACATCCCCGTAAAGCCATTCAGCTTGTCGATGTCGAACGCATACGCCTTTAACACATTTGGCACGAAACCCAGCTTTTCGACGCAGATATCAAAGTACTTTTGGGTTTCGGGCGGCAGCGGATCGGCCATCGGCAGGTTCAGGGCTGTTGGCAGGGTGTGATCAGTCACGTCGGGCTCTCTCCTTGGGTAAGCTGACGGTAATGGTATTCTCCGACGATCTCCATCCCAAGCGAATGATAGAGACCGTTGGCCCCATCATTCGCCTTGGTGCAGATCACGCTAAGCGTTTCAGCGCCTTGCTCCTGCGCCCAGAACGCGGCAGCGCGCATCGCCCACCGGCCCAAGCCGTGACGCCGGTGCGACGGCAAAACCTCTAACGCGTGCACCATGGCGACCGTGTCATGCGCCGCGACAAAAGCAGTTCCCGCTGGCTGGTCCGCTCGCCGCAGTAACAGCCCGGTTTTCGGCCCCGGCGCGCGATCCATCACAGCCAGACGGTCGGGGCCAATACCCCCCTTGGCCCAGATTTCGTTCATGATTGCCAACGGGTCCCAGATGGCAAAAGCCGTGACACGTGGGATCGGAATATCCGTCAGATGCTCAACAGGGCAGAAATAGATGTTAACCGGGTCCAAAACGTCATACCCACGGTCCGCAAGCTGTCTGTCCAGCACCTCATCCCCCGGCCAAAGACAGAATATGCGCTTTTGCCCCATGGCCTGCATCGCAGCTTCGGCCTCTTCAATGTCAGCTATTGCCGCCGGGGCAAGCGCACTTGCAGCCGACACGCGAGAGCCCCCGCCCAACCCCCGCCGCAACCGGAACGGGCCGTGCACCTTGTACTCGGCGGCAGGCCAAGTGCCGTCGACCACGTCGCCCCAGTGCAGCGTCAAAGGTCTAGCTCTTTCGCCAATCGAGTAGTGGCTGCGTCAACACGAGCACCGTCGGTCCCGCGGATGACAACATTGGACCCGAATACGCCGTTGACCTGAAATGGATAGCTGCCAATGGAAAGATCAGGGAAGTCTTCGGCCAACACGGACAACGTCGCGGCAATGTCCCCTTCCCCGCGATCCACCCGCAGGGTTTGCGACAATAGCGGGCTGCCACGGGTCAGCCCATGCAGAACGCTGGCGACCATTGCCTGAAATACCGAAGGAACCCCGGCCATCACATGAACGTTCTCGATAGTAAAGCCCGGTGCAGTTGAAACCGGATTGTCAATCAGCGCTGCACCATCAGGGATGCGCGCCATGCGCAGGCGCGCTGCATTCAGTTCCAGCCCGGATTTCTCGTAATGCGCCTCAAGCAGGGCACGTGCGTCATCACGAATATCAATCGGCGCGTCGAAAGCGCGGGCAATACAGTCGGCAGTGATGTCGTCATGGGTCGGTCCGATCCCACCGCTGGTAAAGACGTGGTCATGGGTTGCAGACAGCGCCTTGACCGCTGCTTCGATTGCGGCGGCCTCGTCGCTGACGACACGCACCTCTTTCAGGTCAATGCCCAGCTTAGTCAGTTCACCGGCAAGGTAGTGCATATTGGCGTCGCGCGTGCGGCCCGACAGGATCTCATCCCCGATCACCAGCATTGCGGCGGTTGGATTGGCCATGGCACGTGCCCCCCTCTTGATCGACCCTATGGGCAGGTATAGGCCCTTGGCCATGCGATTTGAAACCCCTCTTGTCCCCGCCCGCCTGATCCGCCGATACAAACGCTTTCTGGCTGATTGCAGGCTGGAGGACGGGCGCGAGGTGACCGCCCATTGCGCCAATCCGGGGTCGATGATGGGGCTGGCGGAACCAGAGCAGAAAATCTGGCTGGAACCCAATGACGACCCAAAGAAAAAGCTGAAATACGGCTGGCGGCTGGTCGATCATGAAAACGGCCATTTCACCGGGGTCGACACATCGGTTCCGAACAAAGCCCTGCGCGCAGCCTTGGAGGCGCGGGATATCCGCGAACTGGCCGCCTATGAAACCGTCCGCCCCGAGGTAAAATATGGCGAAAACAGCCGCATCGACTTTCTGTTGACCCGACCTGGCCTGCCGGATGCCTATGTCGAAGTCAAAAGCGTGACCCTGTCGCGCCTGCCGGGGCTGGCTGAATTCCCCGACAGCGTCACTGCACGCGGCACCAAACATCTGGGCGAACTTTCCGCGATGGTGGCACGGGGTCACCGGGCGATCATGCTGTACCTTGTGCAGCGCACGGATTGCGACCGGTTTGCATTGGCCGCCGATATAGACCCAACTTATGCCGACACGTTCGAAACCGTTCAGGCACAAGGGGTGGAGCGTCTGATCTACACGACACGCATCTCACCCGAAGGTGTTTGGGTACTGCCTAAGCCTTTGGACTAATTCGCAACCTAACGACTTTTACGGGTTGGGCCCTGTTCGAATGCGACGCGAACAATTGGCCGTCACTCGCCTTAAAAGTGCCACGCTGCAGCAGCACACACAACTTGAAGGGTGGGTCTGACACGACAGAATCCGGCCTTCCAGTTCCGAGGCAATATCAGAGACATCAATGAAAAAGACATTTTCCGTACTTATCGCCGCGCTCACCCTGACCGCCTGTTCCGTGGACCCCCAAGCGGCGGCGACCCGCCGTGCCACACTGGTTCAAAGTGTTTTCCTAAACCTTGCTGACCAGCAAGGTCTGGATCTGGCATTTCCACTGGAATCAGGTGGCGTTTACAAGACCATTGAAATCGGGTTCTTCCCTGACGAAGTGACCGAGCCCGAAGTCAGACGCCGCGTCGCAGCATTCTGCGCAGGTCAGGCCAGCCCAAGGCTAACCGGACAAGCCGCAATCAAAAAAGACCTTGGTGTCAGCAACAGAACACAGGCCGACGGGTCAGTCCGCCCCGTGCATTTCATTTTCTACACTTGCGTCTGAGACAAACAAAAAACTGCAAGCGTCCTCGATCATAGGGTCGGGGGGCTTGCAAAATCCGGCTCAGTTCAAGAAGCGGAAATTTCCCAGAAATGAACCGCTTATCGGACTTTTTCCCCGAAACTGACCATCTTCGCTCTGCCCAACCACGGCGCAAAGCTCTTGCCCTTGTCGGAAGTTCGCCCACCGGCTGCAGATTTTGTCTCCGTCCAGCCACCAGGTTCCGGTGTCGCGCCCAAGATGGGGGACTGTGGCCTCGAAGCTTCCGTCGCGCCGCAGAGTGGCGGCACCAGAGATATGGAACCGCTCAAACGCAATCTTTCGGCTGATGTTCAGTTCCGAGGCCAACTCCTGCGCTGTCAGGGTTCTATGGTCCTCGCGGCAGCCGCCCAGAAAGACCGCCACGGCGAAAACAAGCCATCTGTTCACATCAAGAATCTTCATTCTGCCACGCTGTACGGAAAACAGTGCTGGCGCAGCATAACAGAGGCAGACAGAGACCCTTGCTTGAAATTCCCGTGCTCAACGCCATTTGAACAGTTGAAAAAACCCGCGACCCATCGCCCTCTGGTACTTTCTGCACAAGCAGCGTAAAAGAAATGCTGCGCGAAACATTTGGAGCCTCGCACCGATGAAGGAACATCGTGGCCGTCTGACCAAGGACGGTATCCGCATCTATGAACAGGGCGACTTTGCCGGTATGCACGCGGCAGGGGCCTTGGCTGCGCGGATTCTGGATGACATTGCTGAGCATGTTTTTCCCGGTCAGACCACCGGGGCGATTGACGGCCTGATCACCCAGATGGTCGAGGACGCAGGCGCGACATCGGCCACCATCGGCTATAAGGGCTATCAGCACGCAAGCTGTATCAGCGTCAATCACGTGGTTTGCCACGGTATTCCCGGCGACAAGCGGCTAAAGGATGGCGATATCCTGAATATCGACGTCACCGTCATCGTCGACGGCTGGTTTGGTGACACCTCGCGCATGTATGTCGCGGGCAAACTGCCCCGCAAGGCGGAACGCCTGATTCAGGTGACCCATGATGCCCTGTTCAAAGGCATTGAGATGGTAAAGCCGGGCAACACGTTCGGCGATATCGGCCACGCGATTCAGGCCTATGTTGAAGCGCATCGCATGAGCGTTGTGCGAGATTTCTGCGGTCACGGCCTTGGGCGCGTTTTCCACGCACCGCCCAACGTCCTGCACTATGGCCGGCCGGGTACGGGCGCAGTTTTGGAAGAAGGCATGTTCTTCACGATCGAACCGATGGTGAATCTTGGGCGGCCCGAAACCAAAACCCTGTCCGACGACTGGACGGCCGTGACGCGGGACAAGTCCCTGTCCGCGCAGTTCGAACATTCGGTGGGCGTGACGGCAGATGGATTCGACATCTTCACCCTGTCACCGGGCAACAAGTTCCACCCGACCTATTCGTCCTGATCGGCGTTCTGATCGCGCCAGAGTTTCAAGAGCAGTGTTTCAGACCCCCAAGGCGTCGCAGCGTCATGGATGAAAACCGGCGCGCGCAACGGTTTGCGCGCGGGGCCGGTATCGGCTGCGGCCTCATGTGACGATGCCCAGATCGGAGGAGTCAATACACGGTCCATGAACACAGCCTAACACAATCAGCCAAGTTCCCCAAAGGCACGCCTTATGCGTCCGAGACACCCTTCCACATCAACGTGATATGCGTGTCGCCATATTTGCGGCTGTTTTGCAGGGTGAACCCTTCGGGCGGCTGCATGGGCGCGTTTTCCTCCCACACGATCAGGGCGTCATCGGCGATCCAGCCGCGCAGCGCGCCGATTGCCTTTTCCCCCATGGATTTGCCGTAAGGCGGATCAAGGAAAATCAGATCGTAAGGCGCGTCGGGATTGTCACCCAACCGGGTCGCGTCGCGGCGGATCAACTGGGTTCGGTCGGTGCTGCGGGTCAGATCGATATTCTTGCGGATCAGCCCCTGCGCCACGCGCCCGTCATCCACGAAGGTCACATGGGCGGCCCCACGCGACAGCGCCTCAAGCCCCAACGCGCCGGTGCCCGCGAACAAGTCCAGCACTCGCAGACCGTCAAAATCGATCTGATGGGTCAGCACGTTGAACAGGCTTTCGCGCACCCGATCCGTTGTGGGCCGCAAATGCGCGCCCGCATCGCCCTTACCGACCGAGGTTAGGGCCCGACCGCGGAATTCTCCGGCAATGATCCTCACGCTTTGAGCAGCGGTTTAAGGTCCGCTGCGGGGTCGGTCACCACGGCGGGGTCAGCCGTTTTGCCCGCGTCGATCAGACGTTTGCCGACCATATAAGCGCGCGGGTCGTTCATAGCGTCCACCGCGATCAACTGATCGCCCTTGTAATACCAGAAAGACACGGTTGCGCCTTCTCCCCGCCGGGTCACAACGCGATCATAGCCGGTGTTCAACCCGGCGATCTGCAGTTTGACGTCATACTGATCCGACCAAAACCACGGCGTCGCGGTATATTCCTTGGCCGCGCCCAGCATGTTCTGGGCCACGTTCTCGGCCTGATCAATGGCGTTGGGCACGCTTTCCAGACGGATACGCCCCCCGGCATGAGGGAAAGACGCGCAATCCCCCGCCGCCCAGATAAACGGATCAGATGTGCGCCCATGCGCGTCGGTCTTGATGCCGTTGTCCAGCTCCAGCCCCGCCATTTCAGCCAGTTGAGTCGCGGGCGCGATACCCACACCCACAACGACAAAATCAACGTCAATCTCTGACCCATCGGTCAGAACCGCGCCCGTCACCTTGCCATCCTCACCCAGCAGACGGTCCAGCCCGACGCCCTCGCGGATATCGGCCCCATACCCCGTATGCAGCGCTCGGAAATAATCGCTGGTCTCGGGCGCGGCGACACGTTGCAGGATACGGTCGGCCATCTCGACTAAGGTCACTTTGACCCCGCGCTTGGCGCAAACCGCCGCAGCCTCAAGCCCGATATAGCCGCCGCCCACGATCAGCGCGCGAGCGCCGTCGGTCACGCGCGGTTCCATCTCGTGGATATGGGCCAGATCGCGCACCACATGCACGCCCGCCAGATCGCCGCCAATCGCGGCAGGCAGGCGGCGCGGGTCCGACCCGGTTGTCAGGGCTAGTTCATCATAGGATATGACCTCATCGCCCAGCGAAACGGTCTTGGCCTTCGGATCAATCGCGGTCACGCGCTGGCCCAGACGCAGGGTGATGTTGTTCTCGGCGTAAAAGCTCTCGGGGCGCAAGAACAGACGCTCCAACTCCATCTCGCCCAGCAGATAAGCCTTGGACAAGGGGGGGCGCTGATAGGGCAGATGCTGCTCGGCCCCGATCAGGGTGATGTCGCCGTCAAACCCATCCTTGCGCAGCCGCGCCACCAGCGATGCACCCGCCTGCCCGGCACCAATTACGACAATATGGCTCATCTTTCCCTCACCCTGTCGAATTCCCGTGGCCTGATCCACGCGACCACCTATATTGCGGCTAAGCCCGACTCTGCAAATCCAAACGACAGGAGCATAAAAATGATTTCAACAGGTGACACGCTGCCCGACGCCACCCTGACCCAGATGGGTGCAGAAGGCCCCGAAGAGGTTCGGATTTCAGACAAGACCAAAGGGCGCAAAGTGGTGATTTTCGCTGTGCCTGGCGCGTTCACACCTACCTGCCATTCGGCCCATGTGCCCAGCTTCCTGCGCACCAAGGACCAATTCAGCGCCAAAGGCGTGGATGAGATCATCTGCGTTTCGGTCAACGACCCCTTCGTGATGAAAGCCTGGGGCGAGGCCACCGGCGCGTCCGATGCGGGCCTGACCATGCTGGCCGATGCCGCGTCCGAATTCACCAAAGCCATCGGCATGGATTTCGACGCCCCGCCTGCCGGGCTGATCGCGCGGTCGAAGCGTTATGCGATGCTGGTCGAGGATGGCAAGGTCACCGCACTGAATCTGGAAGAAAACCCCGGCGCATGTGAAATTTCTGCCGGTGAGGGCCTGTTGGACGTTATCTGACACGGTCTGGCCCCGGCACATCCGGGGCCAAAACCTCTATTTAACTTGATAGACTGCCCCGTTGCGCGAATACTCGACCTGTATTCATCAGGGAGTTGTTTATGAGGCTCAAGGTTTTCGCCCTTTGTCTGGGCACAGCAGGCGCATTGGCCGCCTGCGGTCCGGCCCCCACCCCGCAACAACAGGCCGCCCGCCAGCATGAGATCGCGTGCCTCAGCGGCACGGTCGGCGGGGCCCTTTTGGGCGGAGTAATCGGCAACCAGTTTGGCGGCGGGTCCGGCAAAACGATCCTGACAGCGGCAGGTGCTGCGGCTGGCGGGATCGAAGGTCAGAAATTCGCATGCTGAGAGGAGGCGTCATGAAACTTGGGTTGATGACACTTGGCCTGACCGTTCTGGCAGGGACCGCAATGGCCGAAACCACTGCGGAACTGCATGAGAGCGAACTGAATGCGATAGACGCGAACAACGATGGATTCCTGTCCAAGGACGAATTCAACGCTTTTTCCGATTATGCGTTTCAGGCAATGGACGAGAATAAGAACGGCACCCTTGGTCTGGAAGAGGCCAAGCCGTTTCTGGACATAAAACAATTCCAAAGCGTTGACCGCAACCGGGACAACCTTATCTCTCGTGCAGAATACGACGCGCAGATGAATGAGGATTTTTCATCCGCCGATCAGAACGGAAACGGACAGTTGGACTAGCGTCGGTCGAACCGGACAGGAGCGTGCAATGAACAAATGGTTTACTCTGGGTGTTCTTGGCGTGCTTGCGGCCTGCGATGTGCCACAAGCACCCGTGGTCACAGGTCCCGACGGCCAACAACAAATCCAGATCAGCACCAGCGGCCTGACCTGTTATGAGTCGCGTTGCCTCGAGATCAACCCTGCCGCCAGATCCGTGCGCATGGTCGGGAACCGTCGAACCGGAATACCCGGCAATATTGATGTCAGCGACGGCACGGTTACCCCTGCCGAATTCAGGCGTCTGGGTGAAGTCGCCAGCCTTGCCGGAGGCATGGGCTCACGCGGGGATCGCGGTTAGGCCAGGCTATCCATCTTGCGGGCAAGTTTTGCGTCAAGCGACGACAGCCCGCCGACGTCATGCGTTGAAAGCGTCACTTCGACCGTGCGGTAGACATTGAACCATTCAGGGTGATGGTTCCACTTTTCAGCAAAAATCGCCACCTGCGTCATCCAACCAAACGCATGGACGAAATCTTCGAAAATGAAGGTTTTTGTAATCGCATCCCGGTCCTTGACCATGGTCCAGCCGTTCTTGAACAGCGGGTCCAGAAGGGGGCCGCGGGTCTCGGTCGACAATAATTCGGTCATTGCTGTTCCTCCGGGTTCGATTTTCTGAACGGGCCGTAATCCGTTAGAATCTCGATCTCTTCTCCCACTGCGTGGGCCTCGGCGTCCAGATATTTCTTGATCGCATCGGCAAAGCCGGGGTCGTTCACCCAGTGCAGACTATGCGTGCGCGTAGGCAGATAGCCGCGCGCCAGCTTGTGTTCCCCTTGCGCACCGGCTTCGACCCGCGCCAAGCCCTGTGAAATGGCGAAGTCGATCGCCTTATAATAGCACAGTTCGAAATGCAGGCAGTCATGGTGTTCAACGCACCCCCAGTAGCGGCCAAATAGCGTCTCACGCCCGATGAAATTCAACGCGCCCGCAATCGGATACCCGTCGCGTTCGGCCAGCACCAAGGCCATGTCGTCAGCCATGGTTTCGTGTGCAATATCAAAGAATTGCCGCGTCAGATATGGCATTCCCCACTTACGTGAGCCCGTGTCCTGATAGAACCGCCAGAACGCGTCCCAATGTTCAGGCCGCAGGTCATCGCCGCTTAGGGTATGGATCTGGCCTCCAAAACTGCAAGCCTGCGCACGTTCCTTTCGGATATTCTTGCGCTTGCGCGACGATAACGCGGCCAGGAACCCGTCGAAATCGTCATACTCGTCATTCAACCAGTGAAACTGCTGTGAATGGCGAACCATTAGACCCATTTCTTCGCCCGCGGCGGCCTCCGCCTCGGTGCAGAATGTCGCGTGAATGGAAGACACGTGATTGTCTGCCGCCAGCTGTACCGCCCCCTGCACCAGAGCGGACATACCTACCCCTTCATAGCCCGGCCGAACCAGAAACCGCCGCCCCGTTGCAGGTGTAAAGGGTACCGCGATCTGCAGCTTGGGGTAATAGCGCCCGCCCGCGTTTTCATAGGCATGTGCCCAGTTGTGATCGAAGATGTACTCGCCCTGAGAATGCGACTTGGCATACATCGGCGCCGCTCCGATCAGCATCCCGTCAAGATAGGCGGTCAGATACTGCGGCTGCCAGCCGGTGCCGCGCCCGACCGAACCGCTTTCTTCCAATGCCAGCAGAAACCGGTGCGTGGTGAAAGGATCAACCGGACGACCCCCGTCCAAGGCTTCGGGGCAGGCACAACTGTCCCACTCAGCCGCAGGAATCTGCGCGAGTGAATTCAGAACCCGAACCTCAATCTGTGCCTGATCCATGTGCCCTCCGCATCTGGTCTTTATCTGTGACGGACGGGGTTAGGTTCAACCCGGATGAGCGGCCAAATACCCCTCGAAGGTCACATTATCCGCAACCTTGCGGGCCTCTGCCTCTTGTTCGGGCGTGCGGATGGTCCAGCACAGGATAGGAACGTCCTGCGCCTTCAGTTCGGATACGCGGGCGCGCGCCAGGTCGGCGGCTTCGTGGCTGATAAAGCTGGCTCCGACCCGGTCGAAATCCGGAATGCCACGCAGATGGTCGCAAACATTCTGCGGCAACAGCTCTACCTTCGGTTCATAGGCGCAGGTTGTGATCCCACGCGGCAGATGCGGAGCGATACGCGCCAGTTCCGCCACCGAATTGGGGTTGAACGACATCAGCGCCACAGGGCCGTCATAGCCCTGCAAAGCGCGGACGGTGTCGTGCTCCAACGGGCCGACATTAGGGCCCATGGCACCATCCTGATCCTTGAGCTCGATCAAAAGAGGAACCTGGCCCGCGACGATGTCCAACACCTCGTCCAGTGCTGGAATGCCGTCATCGCCAAACAACAATGGCAGCTTCGAGGCCTCAGCCGACGAAACCTGACGGATCGGACCCGATTGGCCGGTCAAACGCGCCAAGTCATAGTCGTGGAACACCACGGCCCGGTCGTCTGCTGTCAGTTGCAGGTCGATCTCGATTCCATATCCGGCCTGAATCGCTGCGCGAATGGCCGCCCGGCTGTTTTCCGGGCGGTTGTCCGAGATGTCATGCAAGGCCCGATGCGCGATCGGGGCCTGCAGGAACGCGGCTGGTAAAGCAGACGTCATGCGATCTCGAAGATACCTTCGATCTCGACCGCCACGCCCAGCGGCAACGACGCAGCACTGACGGCCGAGCGTGAATGGCGGCCCGCTTCGCCCAGCGCCTCGACCAAAAAGTCGGATGCGCCGTTGATCACCTGCGGCTGCGCAGTGAAATCTGCGGTCGAATTCACGAACCCGGTCAGCTTGATCACGCGCACCAGCTTGTCGATATCCCCACCGCAGGCCGCCTTGACCTGTGCCAACAGGTTGATCGCGCAGACCTTCGCCGCGGCGGCTCCGGCCTCGACATCCATGTCATCGCCAAGCTTACCGGTAATCAGGTCGTCATCCTTGGAAATCTGGCCCGAGACATAGACAATGTTCCCGATACGCACGAAAGGGACGTAGTTGGCGGCCGGAGCAGGCGCGTCAGGCAAAGTGACGCCCAGGCTTTCCAGTTTTGCTGCGATGCTCATGTGATGATCCTCACCTAAATTCGACTCGGGTGGACGCTAACCGGGTTCAGGGATTTGGAAAAGCACGAAACCGGCGGTTTTTGGGGTTGCAGGCGCACTAAGCATAACTTCTCTTATTCCAGAGTGTTCCTCTCTGGTCACTTTACCTTGACCCTTCGTGCGGGTTAAACGCTGGCTGTTTCAATGTATTTGTGAAACACCTATGTGTCATCAAATTGAGCCGTCAATGCGCGGCCAGAACCAGTATTGATTAAGCGTTCGGCTGTATCGCATCCGAGCATGTTGGAGTGGCAAAAACCGTGTTGAGCAGAATTCGCTTAAAGCCCGTGATCGTCCTGTCCCTTATGGCAGTTCTTGGTGCATGTGCCACACGCCCACCCGAAGGAACGCCTCCGGGGGAAACTTTCGACCCGTATGAAAATGCCAATCGGGGCATCCACAAGTTCAATCTGGGCGTTGACCGGTTCCTGTTCCGCCCGGCCTCGAAGGGATACGTCAAGATCGTTCCGGATCCGATGGTCACCAGTTTCAACCATTTCGCCGAAAACCTGACGATGCCGGGGCAGGCGCTGGATTACCTGCTGCAAGGCAATCTCAAGCAATCCGGGAATGCCCTTCTGCGGTTCGTGATCAACACAACCGTCGGCGGCGCGGGCCTATCCGATCCTGCCAGCGAATTGAATCTGCCGCCGGTGGATACGGACTTCGGCGAAACCCTGCACGTCTGGGGTGTCGGCGAAGGCGCCTATGTGGAACTGCCGTTCTATGGCCCGTCAACCCAGCGGGATTCGATCGGCGTGATCGTCAATCTGTTCTCGAACCCCATCAACTTTACCCCCGTTCGCCCCGTCGACAATATCGGTGTCTACGCCGAGGTTGTACGCCGCATGGGGGATCGGGGCCGGTTCTCGGATACGGTTGATTCAATCCTGTACGAAAGCGCTGACAGTTACAGGCAGGCACAGACCATCTACCTGCAAAACCGGCGCTTTGAACTGGCAAGGGACGATGAAGAGGCCTATTTGGGTCTGTATGACGATCCCTACGCCGAAACCGGGACCGACCCTGTCAGGGACCCCTACCTAGACCCCTACGAGGACCCCTATGCCGAGTAACCATCTGAACCGACGCCACTTTATCGCCACCGGCTTGGCTGGTGCGCTGATGACCGCCCTTCCTGCTTTTGCCCAGACCGAAGCCAGCGCCAAGGCGTTGGTTGTCAGTGTCGTGGATGAAATCAACCGCGTGATCGCCTCGGGTAAATCCGAAAAAGCGATGATCCGCGATTTTGAGAAAATCTTCGTGAAATATGCCGACGTGCCGATCATGGCGCGCTATGTGCTTGGGGCCGATGGCCGGTCCGCCAGCCCTGCGCAACTGAAGCAATTTACCAGCGCATTTCAGGGCTATATCTCGAACAAATACGGTCGCCGTTTCCGCGAATTCATCGGCGGTCAGGTCACCGTGCGCAATGCCCGCAAAATCAAGGCCGGGTACGAGGTTCGCACCTCGGTCAAGCTACAGGGATCGTCGCCGTTTGAAGTGACCTTCCTTGTTTCCGACAAGTCGGGGCGTGACAAGTTCTTCAACATGTTCATCGAAGGCGTGAATATGCTGCTGACCGAACGGACCGAGGTCGGGGCCATGCTGGATGCCCGTGGTGGTGACCTGAACCGCCTGATCAAGGACATGAACCGGAACAAGGTGAGCTGATCCGCCTCACACTCAGACTGACGCCGCCCGATCCCTGATCGCGCGGCGCCTTTGTTTTAGTTCAGGCGCTCGCCGGTTTCTTTGGCAAAGTAGGACACCTTGCTCATGTCAAAGGCAAGGTTCAGCTTTTTGCCAGCCTGCGCACGGGTTTCCGCGTGCAGACGTGCCGTGACCTGTTTGCCGCCCAATTCCGAAACCACATAGGTATCGGCCCCCGCCGGTTCGACCATATCGACCAGACACTCGGCCTCTTGCACGCCATCACCTGCGCGGAACCCCGCTTCGGCGATGTCTTCGGGGCGCAGGCCCAGAATCACATCCTGCGGCAGCGACAAATCACGTGCATCATTCAGCACCAGTTCGCCGCCGTCGCGCGCGATGGCGATCTGGGTGCCCGAGCCATTCTTCCGCGCCTGCGCCGGGATCAGGTTCATCGCGGGCGAGCCCATGAAATCGGCCACAAACAGGTTGGCCGGGTTGTTGTAGATCTCGGCCGGGGTGCCGATTTGCTGAACCACCCCGCCTTTCAGCACGACGATCTTGGTCGCCAGCGTCATCGCCTCAATCTGGTCATGGGTCACGTAAACGATCGACGCATCCAGCGTCTGATGCAGTTTCTTGATCTCGGTCCGCATCTCGACCCGCAGCTTGGCGTCGAGGTTCGACAGCGGCTCGTCAAACAGGAACAGCTTGGGATCGCGCACTAGCGCCCGGCCCATCGCAACACGCTGTCGCTGCCCACCTGACAACTGGCTGGGGCGGCGGTTCAACAGAGGCTCGATCTGCAAAAGCTGCGCGACTTCTTTCAGCTTGGCATCCTGCGTCGCCTGATCCACCCCGCGCACTTTCATGCCGAACGTGATGTTCTTGGCGACAGTCATGGTCGGGTAAAGCGCATACGACTGGAAAACCATCGCGATGTCGCGGTCCTTGGGGCTGACATGGGTCATGTCATTGCCACCAATGGACAAGGTGCCGCCGGTGATCTCCTCCAGCCCTGCGATACAGTTCAGCAGGGTGGACTTGCCGCACCCCGAGGGGCCGACCAGAACCAGGAAATCACCCGGCTCGATCGAGATGTTGATGTCCTTTAGAATCTCGGTCGCGCCGTAATTTTTATACAGATTTTGGATATCGAGGATCGGAGCCATGATTTATCCCTTCACAGAACCGGCGGTCAGACCGCGGATGAAATACTTACCGGCAACGACATAGACGAGCAGCGTCGGCAGCCCTGCGATGATCGCGGCGGCCATGTCGACGTTGTATTCTTTGACGCCGGTGGTGGAGTTTACGATGTTATTCAGAGCTACGGTCACGGGCTGCGTGCCCGCCTGACTGAAGGACACGCCGAACAGGAAGTCGTTCCAAATCTGCGTGAACTGCCAGATCACGGTCACAACGATGATCGGCAGCGACAGCGGCAGGAAGATCGACCAAAAAATCCGCAGGAACCCAGCCCCATCGACACGCGCGGCCTTAGTCAGCTCGGCCGGGATGGTGACATAGTAGTTGCGGAAAAACAGCGTGGTGAAGCCCAAACCGTAGATGACGTGGACAAAGATCAGGCCCGGAATGGTCCCGGCGATCCCCATCATGCCCAGCAAACGCGCCATGGGCAGCAAAACCACCTGAAACGGGATGAAGCAGCCAAACAGCATGAGCGAGAAGATGATGTTCGCGCCTTTGAACCGCCACTGAGCGACGACATAACCATTCAGCGCGCCCAGCAGGGTCGAGATCGCCACAGCAGGTACCGCGATCAGGACCGAGTTCCAGAAATAAGGCCGCAAGCCCTCGCACTGAATACCGGTACAGGCACCGGACCATGCGGTTTTCCAGGCATCAAAGCTGACCTCGCGCGGCAGGGAAATCAGGGACCCGGTGCGGATTTCCTCAAGGCTTTTCAGCGATGTGGTCAACATCACGAACAGCGGCATCAGGTAATACAGCGCAAACAGGCCCAGCAGGACATAGAGCAACCATCGCAGGGCAATCTTGCCAGCGGCACTTTGGCTACGGGGTTCGGTTTGGGATTGGGGCATCGACAGATCAGTCATTTTTCGCCCTCAGCTCTGAGTAAAGATAGGGAACGACGATGGCAAAGACGACCAGCATCATGATCATCGCGGAAGAGGCCGCCTGACCGATGTCACCGCGCGAAAACGCCATGGCGTACATGTAGGTTGCCGGCAGATCGGTCGCGTAACCCGGACCACCACCTGTCAGGGCGATGACAAGGTCAAAGCTTTTGATCGCAAGATGCGCCAGCACGATAAAGGCCGACAGAAAGATCGGGGCCATCGAGGGGATGATGATCGCCGTATAAATGCGCCATGTTGGGATACCATCGACCTGGGCTGCCTTGATGATCTCTCCATCCACGGATCGCAGACCGGCCAGAAACAGCGCCATGACGAAGCCCGAGCTTTGCCAGATCGCGGCCATCACGATGGTGTAGATCGCGTAATCGGGGTTCACCAGCCAGTCGAACTCGAAATTCGTGAAGCCCCAGCCCTGCACCATGGATTCGATACCTAACCCTGGGTTCAAAATCCACTTCCACGCCGTGCCGGTCACGATCATCGACAGCGCCATCGGGTACAGGTAGATCGTGCGGATCGCCCCTTCGACGCGGATCTTCTGATCCAGCAGGATCGCCAGCAACAGACCCAGCACCATCGCAATCACGATGAACAGCGCGCCAAAGATATACAGGTTGTTAATTGCCGTATCCCAGCGGGGCGAGTCGAACAGGCGTTCATACTGGATGAAGCCCTTGATCTCGTATTTCGGCAGCAGTTTCGATCGGGTTAGCGACACCCAAGCCGTCCATCCGATAAAGCCGTAGACAAAAATCAATACGGCAATGAACGACGGTGCCAGCACCACCTTGGGCAGGTGGTTTTCCAGCCATTCGGACATTTTTTCCTCCGGGGAAAGATGCTCTGCCCCGTCAGTATAGGGGGCAGAGCGTATTGGATCAGTAGCTGTTTGCCACTGCGTCCGCCAGTTGCTGAACCGCGTCAGCCGAGGACATTTCCGAGTTGAAATGCGCGGTTACAACATCGGTAATCGCACCAGACTGCGACCCACGCAATGCCATGCCATGAGCATAGGACGGCAGCAGCGAACCGCTGGCCGAGGTCGAGCCCATGTCTTCGGCCGACAGGTTTGCGCAGATGTCAAAGTCATCCAGCGCCACGTCGGTCCGTGCCGGGATCGAACCTTTGTTCAGGTTGAACACTTTCTGGAAGTTCGGCGCGACGATCAGCTTGGCCAGCAGATCCTGACCCGCTTTCTTGTCATCTCCGTCCACGTCGAACATGGCGAAACTGTCTACATTGTAAAGGTAGCCGTCACCGGGGGTAGAGGCGCATAGGAAGTCCTCACCCGGTTTTTTGCCAGCCGCCAGAAACTCACCCTTGGCCCAATCACCCATGATCTGAAAGGCCGCTTCGCCGTTCATCACCATGGCCGTCGCCAGGTTCCAGTCACGGCCCGAGAAGTTTTCGTCCACATAACCACGCAGGGTCCGCATCTGGTCAAACACCTGCACCATCGTGTCCGAGGTCAACGCCTCGGGGTCCAGATCGACCAGCGCCTTTTGGTAGAATTCCGGTCCGCCGATGCCCAGCAGTACAGCTTCGAACACGGTCGCGTCCTGCCAGGACTGACCACCATGAGCCAGCGGAATTACTCCGGCATCCATCAGCTTGACGGCAGCCGCGTTGAACTCGTCCCACGTGGTCGGCATCTCGATGCCATTGGCGGCCAGGACATCCGCATTGGCCCAGATCCAGTCCACGCGGTGGACGTTCACAGGCGCGGCACACCATGTGCCTTCGCACATCATATGACCCGCGATCGAGGCCGGCAGAACATCGGCCCAGCCTTCGGCTTCGGCAACGGATGAGATATCGGCCAGAACGCCTTCTTCATACCATTCCTGAATCGCCGGGCCTTTCAACTGAACAGCGGTCGGCGCGTTCCCGGCCAGAACACGGGCACGCAGGGCTGTCATTGCAGCATCACCGCCGCCACCAGCGACCGGCATGTCGGTCCAGGTGCCGCCATTCGAGGCGAACTCTTCCTGCAGAACGGCTACCGACTTGGCCTCACCGCCCGACGTCCACCAATGCAGAACTTCGGCTTCGGGGCCCGCCAGCACCGACGATCCGGCCAAAACCGCCATCGTCGATACAGTGGCAAATGCAAAACGCTTCATTTTCTGTCTCCTCCCTGAGAACTTACAGGCTGCCGCAGCAGCGATAACGGCCATACTGGTGTTCGGGTGCCGTCTGGCAACGTGAAATCCGCGTCAAGCCGCTGCGATGGTCCAAATATTCACCGCTTCTGTTACAGCGTGTTACGTTGACATTGAATCTGTTTCCGTTCGTTACAATTGATGACGCCAGGAGGCAGAGCACGGGAGGACGAATACTGTGAGCATTCCGCGGCTGTTGGTGGTCGATGACGACCCGGACATGCGGTCAATGATGACCCAGTTCCTGCAGCAAAACGGCTTTATCGCCCTGCCCGCCAGTTCCGAGGCTGAAATTCGCGCACACCTGAACGCGGGCCGCATCGACCTTATTCTGCTGGACGTCATGCTGGGCGATGAGAACGGTGTTGAAATCTGTTCCCGGCTGCGTGCCGAACAGGACGTGCCGATCATTCTGGTATCCGCTTTGTCGGCAGATCACCAACGCATGGCGGGGTACGAGGTTGGGGCCGATGACTACATCGCCAAGCCGTTCAATCCTCAACTGCTGCTGGCCCGCGTGCGCGCAGTAATGCAACGGGCGCGCCGGACGCCTTCTCTGGCCTACCGCCGCCGGACTCGTAGCTTCCGGTTCGACGGGTGGCTCTATGACGGTAAACGGGATGAGGTGCACTCACCCGAGGGTTATCTGGTCGCGCTGTCGCAACGTGAAACGGCGCTGCTGAAGGTTTTGCTGGCCAATCCGCATATTCCACTGAAGCGCGACGAAATCGTTACCGCGCTGGACGTAACCGGCGACTCAGACAAGCCAGAAGCGCAAGGACGGGCCATCGACATGCTGGTTGGTCGCTTGCGGTCAAAGATCGAAGCCAATCCGAAGGACCCGCAGATGCTGCGCACTGAGCGCGGCGTTGGATACGTGTTCGCCGCAGATGTTTCGGTGCAAGAGGAATGACGTTGCGCCTGCGCAACCTCGGCTGGATCTGGGCGGTATCGGCATTTGCCGTCGGAGTGCTCTGCGCTAGCCTGTGGTTCGCGTCATCCCGCGCCTGGACCCAGTTCCAGATGCGTTCGTTTGTTGCCGGGTTTACGATCTATGAGGACCTGCGCACCGGAATGGTCTCCTCCCCTGAGTTTTCCATCACACCTTTGTCGCCTGACAATGCAACACTTGCAGAGAGAGGTGAATTCAACCGCGTTCCGGGTTTTTCCGACCGCCGGTTCGTGACCAACCTGTCCATCCTGACCGACAGTTCGTCCCCACTGAGTGGACGGGAACTGACGCTGGCCGTCCTGTCTGACCGGTTGGTCTATCCGGTGTCCGATATCGTTTCCGGCAGCGATCAGACCGGCCCCGAAAAGATGGGCAACCTGACCAAACTGCTGGCGACTTATTGCAGTGAGCCCATCGTGTTCGCGCAATTCGGACGGGGGCCATGGTACCAGGTGGATGGAACGAATATCTGGGGATGCCGGGCCGCGCCTGCCGACCTGAGATTGCCGGCAATCCTGTTGGGCGTTGTCGCGCTGGCGGTGATCATGACGTCGGTCGGGAACGCGTCGGATACGTTCACACGTTTTTCCCACGCTTTGCGAGAGCGCCAGCGGCGCGGCGGTCCGGACAGTTATGACACGAGCGGCCCCGCTGAACTGCAGGACATCGTATCGGCCGTAAACGCACATCTCGAAGCGGAACGCGCGCAACTGGAAAAACGTGCAACAGTTCTGTCCGGGGTCAGTCATGACCTTGGAACGCCGGCAACCCGTGTCCGGCTTAGGGCCGCCCTGATCCCCGATGACGAGCTGCGCGAAAAGCTCGAGGCGGATGTGGATCAGATGACGGGGATGATCGAAAGCGTCCTGACCTACACGCGGTCTGAACTCAGCGTTGAAGAGCCGCGCCAGATTTCACTGACCGCTTTGGTCGAAGCGGTCGTCGCTGATTATCAGGACATGGATCTGCCGGTTACCTTGCAAAAGGTCGATCCGGTGGCGGTGCAGGGCGCGCCTTCGGTCTTCATGTCCCGCCGGGGACAAGGCAGCCTGCCCGAGACACGGCGTATGCTGGTCATAGGGCGACCGATTTCCCTGAAACGCGCCTTGACCAACCTGATTGACAACGCCCTGAAATATGGCCGCCATGCCGAGGTGCAACTGGAAACGGATGCGCGCACCGCAACCATCACAGTTCAGGATAAGGGCACAGATCTGTCCGTTTCGGATATCGAAGATTTGATGACCCCGTTTCGGCGTGGATCGAATACGGGATCGTCCGATGGTTTCGGGCTGGGTCTGACGATTGCCGCGACAGTTGCAGAACAACACGGAGGCGCGCTGAGTTTCGAGGCCGGCGACAGGGGCCTGCGCGCGTGCCTGCAAATCACCCGGCAATAACAGGTCAGGTCATATAGCTGCGCACCAACGCACCTGCGATCAGGGACCAGCCATCCGCGATAACAAAGAATGCCAACTTAAACGGCAGCGATACTGTCGCTGGTGGCACCATCATCATGCCCATAGACATCAGTACCGCAGCTACAACCAGGTCGATGATCAGGAAGGGCAGGAAGATCAGGAAACCGATCTGAAATGCCCGAGCAATTTCAGACAACATGAAAGACGGCATCAGAATCGAAAGCGGCGCTTGGGGCGACAAGGCAATCGCCTCCCCCTCAGGACGCAGGGCGGCCATCGCATGAAATGTATCCGGATCTAGCCGAGCCGCCATAAAGCTTCGAAATGGCTGCAGGGCGCGCTCAAGCGCCGGTTCCACATCCATTGTTTCGTCGATCATTGGGCGAATGCCGGTTGTCCAGGCTTCGGTAAAGACCGGCTCCATAATGAAATAGGTGAGAAACAGCGCCAGGCTAACGATCAGCATATTGGGCGGAGATTGCTGCAATCCAATACCTTGCCGCAGGATAGCCAGAACCGTGATCAGAAAAGGAAAGCACGTGATCATGATCGCCAGTCCGGGCGCAAGGCTCAGCACTGTGATCAGAAGGATCAACTGGATGGTCCGCGCCGAGATCGAGCCGCCCTCTCCCAGCGAGAGCGACAGCTCTTGCGCCGCCGCCAGCGAGGGCATCAAAGATACAGCGGCCACGGCCACCCAAAGCAGCAAGCGCATCAACCGATCCCGTTCTGCAAGTCCGCAATCTCGGTCAACCTCACGGCTAGCTGACCCGCCTGATCGCCCTCCATCTCTTCCAACAGTCCGCGCGCCACCAAGTGATCGCCAACATACAGATCGACCGGGTCTTCGATCCGCTTGTCCAAGGTTAGCACCGCATTCTCACCCATGTTCAGCAAATCCCGGATCGGGGGACGCGCGCGCCCGACCGAGACCGTGACCTCGATCGGGACAGAGTCGAAGGGACTGGACTTTTCAGGTTTTGGGATTTGGTCGTCACTCATGGCTCAATGCCTCTTTTGCCTCAAAAACATACGCGTCGAATGCGCCTGAGATCGTTGCAAGCAGGGCGCTGCAATCTACCTCACGTTGGAAAACACCGACCTGCAAGCGCGCTTGACCGGGCTCCAATGCCGGGTCTTCAATCACCTGGGTCTCGGAGGACAGACTCCCTGGCACCATGCTCTCCAACTCGGACGCGCACCCTTCGGGCACAAAGGCCTGCATGGGCTGCCCGATGTGATCACGCGCCATTTCGGTCAACTGTTCGACCAGCCGGGCCGCAAAGCCACGGTCCAGTGTTTCGGGCAAAACGGTTCGCGTTAGACTCTGGAACATCGGCTCCAACGACGTGGACATCCGTGCAATCGCTTCGTGATATGTGAAGGACATATCCTCAAGTGATTTGGCCAGAGTTGCAGACGCCTCGCCACGGTCCTGTTCCCGCGCCTGAAGCGCGTCTTCCCATCCTGCGCTGTAGCCTTCTTCATACGCAGCCAGCCGCATTTCTTCCAGCGCGTCGTCATCCAGGAGATGCACCTTTCCTGTTCCAGCCTGCAGGGTGAAATCTTCCAGAAGGTGAGCAATTGACATCAGACCCGCTCCTCCTCTTCCTCAAGCCAACTGCGCAGGATTTCGACAGTCTCTTCCTGCTTGTCGCCGATCATCGCCCGCAGCCGCTCCACCGGATCAGCGCCGGTTGACGGAGCAAGTGCTGGTACGTTGCCTGCGGGCGCCTGCGCCTCAAGCGGAGCGAAATTGCCGTTGTCCCCGGTTGCAATCTCGCCGGTCAGGGCAGCATCTGACTCGGTTAGCTGGGACGCAGGCAACAAGGCGGTCGCTTCGCTCGGTTTCGTTAGGATTGGGCGGATCACGAACAGGCCCAAAACCAGAGCGACAAACGCCAGAACCACCATCTGAATTAACGACATCGCGTCCAAATGCACTTTTTGCCAGATCGAAGCAGACGCCAAGGTCCCCTGTGGCTCAACCACCGGGAGGTTCAGGGACTTTAAGGTAATCACGTCCCCGCGTTCGGCGTCGAAACCAACCGCTGAGGCCACCAATTCCTCAAGCGCGGCAAGTTCAGCCTGCGGCATCGGTTCGAAGCGTTCCACCCCAGCGGCGTCCACCGCTCGAGTTCCGTTCACCAAAACGGCGACAGTCAGTCTTTTGACCGCCCCCGGTGCATTGTGAACCTCACGCTCTGTCTCTGAAACCTCATAGTTCACACGTTCGCGCGTTTGCGTCGCGTTCGAGTTCGACTCATCACCGCCCGCGCCATCGCCATCCGGCAGGTTCGACGCCACCGTTACATCCGCCGATTGGTTCCGCGCACTGTCCGAGCGTTCCTCGACATCCGTGCTGATCGCGACCCGACCGTTGGGATCAAACCGACGTTCGCGTATGGATTCCGTTTTGGTCACGGTATCAACGCTGACCTCAACAACCGCGTTTCCGGCCCCGACTCGAGCTTCGACAAGGCGCAAGACCCGCTCGCGCAACTGGCGTGACTTATCATCAGCCGTGTCCGAGGCAACAGCATTATCCTGCGCGCCAATCACGGCCCCGCTGGAATCGATTACCGCCACATTCTCGGGCGCAAGCCCGCTGACGGCCGAGGCAACAAGAAACCGGATCGCCTTGGCCTGATCCGCTTTAATTTACGCCCCTGAAGACACCACATAGACCGACGCCGTCGGCGCGATGCTGCGTTGAAACGGATTGGTTGATCCATTCGCGATATGCACACGCGCCTGACTGATATGCGGGCTGCCAACGATGGTCCGGGCCAGCTCGCCTTCTTTTGCACGCCAATAAGCAGCATCGAACATCTGCGACGTCGTGCCAAAACCGCTAAGCGAATCCAGAAGCTCGTACCCCTGCGTTCCGTTGGCGGGCAAACCTTCGCTCGCCAGTGTCATGCGCAGTTCGTCCCGCTGCGACCCCGGCACATAGATCGAGCCGCCCCGAATCTCGTAGGGAACGCCACGCTGTTCCAGCGATCGGACGATATCCCCCGCCGCGCCACTTTCCAGCCCGGCATAGAGCAAGGTCATCGACGGTGCCGTCACCAATCGCGACATCGCAAGGACGCCCAAAAACACCAGCACAACCGCACTGGCAAGGATGATTTGTTTACGCCTGTCCAAACTAGCCCAGACAGTTCCGATCTGCTGCACGCTCACCTCCGACTCGCCGACATTCTGCCCGGCGCATCCCTTGTTTGGACGATTGCCCTTAACAATCGGTTAGTCCCTGCCGGGTTATGACGATCGCAGAACGGATGAATGAGGACCTCATGACCGACGCGACCGCAGAACAGGCAGAAATCTCGAAAAAATCGGGGAAAATGGGGCTGATCATCGGGCTGATTCTGGCGATGATTGGCGCAGCAGGCGGGTATTTTCTGACCACCTCGGGGGCGTTGCCAATCGGGACCAAGACCAGCACGCATGAGGCCAAGGAAAAAAAGAAAAATACGCCCGGAATGGCGTTGCCCGATGTTGGATTTGTCGACCTTCCGCCAGTGATCGTTTCGGTAAATACAGGCGCGTCCCGCCACTTGAAATTTCACGCTCAACTTGAGGTGAGTTCTGAATTCCTGGGTGACGTCGAAAAAATGAAACCGCGAATCATGGACGTTCTGAACGGATACCTGCGCGCGGTCGAAATCTCAGACCTCGAAGATTCTCTGGCGCTTATGCGTATCCGCGGACACCTGCTTCGGCGCATCGGAATAGTCGTCGGAGAAGATCGCGTGCGCGATGTCCTCGTCATGGAATTCGTACTGAACTAGGAGGCGAAGTTGGAACTGATCGCAGATATGTTGCTTGTTGCGGGGGCCCTTGGTGCGGGTTTGTACTGCTTCGTTCTGTCCCGGCGCCTGAGGCGTTTCACAGATCTGGAAAAAGGGGTCGGCGGCGCGGTGGCTGTCTTGTCGACGCAGGCGGATGAATTGAAGAAATCACTGGATGCAGCGCGGGCGGCGACTGACAAATCTGGGGATGGCTTGAAGGACCTGACCCAGCGAGCAGAAACAGTTGCGCAGCAGTTGGAACTGATGATGGCGTCGATGCACGACGTCATCACGGAAGAACCCAAGCCCGAAGCCCCCACCAAAGCCGAAACTGATACTGCGCCAGAGGCCCCAGAGGCTGAGATTTCACCAGACGTCGCTCACAGAGCTGACACATCAGAAGATGATGCGGATCACGTCCAGAAACCAGAGCAAGACAGCCCGGCCAAACGACCGGTTGGCCTGATGTTCATGCGGCATGGTCGTAATCGGGGCGAGGTCACAGGATGAAGCGCGAACCTGCCAACCGACCCAAAGGTGGTGTTCTTGCAGTGATATCCGCTTTGATGGTCGGCTCAGCCGCGATTCGAGTGGGACTTGAAGCCGGACCTGCCCTCGCCAAGACCACCGAACCAACGGCATCCGAGCCCGCCAATACTCAGGTAGACCGGCCCGGGGCGCAGGAACTTCTGACCGCGCTGTTGCGCCGCGAAGAAGCGTTGAAAGACCGCGAGGCGGCGTTGCAGGTCAAGGAAAAGGCCCTGAGTATCGCGGATCGGGCCGTTGCGAGCAGGTTGGTCGCCTTGCAGGAGGCCGAAGAAAACCTGCGCGAAATGCTGGCCTATGCCGAAAAAGCCGCCGAAACCGACCTGACACACCTGACTGACGTGTACCAAAGTATGAAACCGAAAGACGCCGCAGCCTTGTTTGAAACGATGGACACGGGGTTTGCGGCAGGTTTCCTGTCGCGCATGCCACCCGATGCGGCAGCGGGCGTTCTGGCCGGGCTCAGCCCCGAGGCGGCTTATACGATCAGTGTCATCATGGCCGGTCGAAACGCCTCAGCCCCCCAAGAATGACCTGAATCTTAACACCCGCCTTTGACTCTGCTGGAGATCACACATGATCGGACTAATCGGAATTGTCGTCATTTTCGTCATGGTATTTGGTGGCTATCTGGCTGCTGGTGGCAAGATGGCAATTATTTTGAAATCGCTACCGTTTGAAATGATGATGATCGGGGGGGCGGCTGTCGGTGCTTTTCTGATCAGCAACGACCTGAGCGCTGTGAAACACACCGCCAAGGACATCGGCAAAGTGTTCAGGGGCCCGAAATGGAAGCCCGAAGATTATCGCGATCTCTTGTGCCTGTTGTTTTCCCTGATCCGAATTGCAAAGGCCAATCCGGTCGAGGTGGAGCAGCATATAGAGGACCCCGAAAATTCATCTTTGTTTTTGGCCTACCCAAAAATTCAGTCAGACAAGGAGGCCGTTGATCTGATTTGCGACACGATGCGCTCTGCGTCGATGAACTATGACGATCCGCATCAAGTGGAAGAAGTGCTGGAAAAGCGGATGGAGGCGAATTTTCATCATGCCATGCATTCCAGCCACGCCCTTCAAACGGTTGCTGATGGCCTGCCCGCTCTGGGGATTGTCGCCGCTGTTTTGGGTGTGATCAAGACAATGAGCTCCATCGAGCAGCCACCCGAGGTTCTGGGGAAGCTGATCGGTGGGGCCCTTGTCGGGACATTTCTTGGTGTTTTTCTGGCTTACGGTCTGGTCGGACCCTTCGCCGGCAAGCTGAAAGCCGTCGTTGAGGAAGACAACCATTTCTACCAACTGATCAGGGAGGTGCTGGTCGCCAACTTGCACAACCACAATCCTGCAATGTGTATCGAGGTTGGACGTCAGAACACGCCCACCCACAACCGGCCGGGTTTCTCCGAGCTTGAAGACGCGCTGAAAGAGCTCAAGCAGGCGGCGGCATGATGAGAGCAGGAATACTCGCAGCGGTTCTAATGGGATTGGCTCAGGCGGCTGTCGCGCAGGATGTTCCGGTTCGGTCAGGTGAACACGAAGGTTACACCCGGCTGGTTGTGCAGGTGCCCGCGAATACGGGCTGGACCCTTGCGCAGACTAAAAACGGCGCGCGCCTGAGCGTCGCGTTGGATGGCGTGAAATTCGATACCCGCTCGGTCTTTCGCCGGTTGACGCAAGATCGTCTAGCGGCGATTTCACAGAGCACTCCGGGAGGAGCGCTGGAAATGCAATTCGGTTGCGACTGTGTCGCGTCCTCGTTTTTGCACAACAAGACGATGATCGTGGTGGATATTACTCCGGCGGCACTGCTCCCGGAAATCAGCGGCGACATTCCACCCCCGCTGCTGCCCAAAACGACCCCGGCGCAAAACCCGTTGAAGCAAACACAACTGCCGGAGGCGTTGTCGCTACCACTATTGAGTTTGAATGCGCAACAGCTTGAAAGCCAGTTATCGACCCGGTTTCTACAGGGTGCCGACCGCGAACTCGTCGACCTCAGGATTGCTCCGGTTGGGCCCAGAGCGTCCATCGCGCAAGAACCTGTGCTTGCGCCGATGGATCCGGGCGCAAATATCACCGTGACTTCAGTTTTGGATGAATTGGATGAATTTCTGGATGCAGGCATTATCCCGAATGAACGCCAGCCTCAGTGCCTGTCCAGCGCAGACCTAAGCTTTGGGACATGGGGCGGAACGAAGCCGTTTCCAGAACTTGTGTCAGCGCTCCGGTCAGCAATGTATCAGGAATTCGATACCCTCGATGAAACGAAGGTATTGGAATTGGCAAAGCTATACGCGTCCCATGGGTTTGGCGCAGAAGCGATTAAGGCATTGGGCTTGTTGGGGCGGAATTCGCGTGAATCAGAACGCATCAACGCGATCGCGCAGTATATGGACAACGGTCAAGTTTCCGGGTCAAACCCGTTCAATGGCCAGCAAGGGTGCGACAGCGATGCGGCATTGTGGGGGGTGCTGACCGAAGGGAACCTATCGGGTTATGTTCGGTTGAAGACAGTGGAACAGACCTTCCAGCGCCTGCCGAAACATCTACGGCGTCAGGTAGGTCCGGCCTTGGCCGAGATTTTGACTGAAGGTAAGGAACTGGAGGCCGCCCGGCGCGTATTGCGGGCAATTGACCGGGTTTCGGATTATTCCACGGCAAGCGCGTCTCAGGCCAAGGCGACCGTCGCAACGGCGGAAGGCGATGGACAACGCGCCGAAACACATCTGGCGGACGTCATCTCATCTTCGGGCACAACGGTAGAGGCTCCGCTGGCCCTTGCACGACTTGTCGAGAAACAGTGGTTCGACAGAGGCTCTGTTTCTGCGAAAGAAGTCGAATTGGCTGCCTCTTACGCTGTTGAATTCCGAGGTTCAGAGTTTCAGCCCATGACCCAGCGCACCCATGCAGTTGCCCTAAGCCTGAATCATGAATTTGATCAGGCGCTGAACCTTCTGGGGGAAATCCCTAAGGACGCGGAGGATGAGGTCGCATTAAACCGGGTCACGCAAATGCTGGTGGAACGTGCAGATGACACGACTTTTTTGCGCCGCACGCTGATCATGTCGAAAAGAAACACCTACGCTCTGTCGACAGAAACCGCCGTCGCGGTAGCAACCCGGTTGGCATCGCTTGGTTTTGCGGGTCGGGCCCATTCCATGGCAAGTCGGATTCAAGACAAGACGCAAAAATCGGATCGCGCGCGTATCCGGGCCCAATCTGCCTTACAGAGTAACCGGCCGCATCAGGCGCTGCTTGAACTGGCTACAACCCCGCCTAGGGATACTGTTGATCTTAGGGTACAGGCGTTGCAGGCAACGGGCGACTTCGCCGCCGCGGCCAACGTGTTAAGGGCCTCGGGTCAGCATGAAGCGGCTAACAGATTATTCTGGTTGGCCAATCTTAATGATAAAGTAAAAACTGAACATGACGATCGGTTTAGCCAAGCCAGCCAATCCACTCAGTTCCTTTCGCAACCTTTGACCCGCAGCCCGGACAGGCCTTTGGCCGATGCCAGAGAGCTATTGCAGCACAGTGCCAATACCCGACGGGAGATTGCTGCGCTCCTGTCGAAAGTGGCTGAATGAAAACTAGAGGAATGGAAAAATTCGTTTTGTTAGAGCCTTTTTCGATCGATTATCGAGTAACGGGGTCAAAGATTAATTGTGCCAAATCAGAATAGCGGCTTGTCGGTTCGCACCATCCCAAAAAGGCAGTTCGGATGGCATTCGCCCTTCGCTCACCCACCACAGGCGCGGCAAATTCTGTGTATTTGGCGATTACGTCTTCGCGTTCAAAGGGTACTTCGGGACCGCCGCGGGCATGAACATCGCCCGAATCCAACACTCGTCCATCTGTGGTCTGGATGCTTACATCCGCCCATCTGCCTTTCGGAAATCGCTCAGCGTGGCGCTTGGACCGAGAGGTATGAATGCGCGTCATGAACTCGGCAACAGACGGGTCGGCCAGGCCAGCCCCAGAAATATGCTCGACCCCAATCCGTCCGTAAATCGCCTGAACCGCCACGGCAAAGGGCAGGGAATACTGCGCCTGTGACGTCGTTTTGGGCATTCCCCCAAACAGGCACACAGCCTCATCAAAACTGTTGATCTGGATGGACAGAATTTGGTCGTGCGTCAGATCATTCGACTCCATGACCGCGCGAACCGCATCAATCGCCGCGTGCGCCCAGCGGCAGATCGGATAAGGTTTTACATATTGGTGTTCAACCTGCCAGAACTGACCCAGATCAGCCCAATGAGATGCCGCAGATTGGGCTTCAATCGTGATGGCCGGGGCGCCGGTAAATCCCTTTTCGGCTAGAACAGCGGCGGACAGCCCAACCAGAGCCCCCCAGCCAGAGCCGTCGTGCAGCATCGTTGGATTCGCAATTTCCCGCATCATTTGACTGCGCGGGCCGTGATACTCGGCGATCCCCATCGCCTGTCGCAATTGTTCCGATGTATGCTCCCGCAAGCGCGCGGCCATTGCCGCCACACCCAGCGCGTTCCACGCACCCGATGTATGATAATCGTCGACCGAGGCGTGCAGCGATAACCCGGCGCGCCCCGCAACCTCATACCCGGTGATCACGGCAGCCAGCGCGTCGGGTCCGGTCAGGTCGGGGCAATGCTCGGCGAGGGCGACAAGCGTGGGCAAGACGACAACGCCGATATGCCCCTTGGTCGGGTTGTACCCGTCATGCCCGTCCAGATTGTCGGTTTGGGTTGCCATGGCATAGGCAGCCCCTGCCATGCTGACCCGCCGCCCATCGAACATCATACGCGCGCTAAAATCTTCCTGCGTGCTGGCATACAGCACTGACGCTGTTTCACGGGCGATCACCCCCGCCTCCATCGGACCAGAGGCGATCAGGATACCCATAGTGTCCAGCATCATCAGGGCGGCAGCGTCCATCGCGCTTTGCGGCATTTGGTCCCCTGTCCGGCGCAGTGCAAAATCCGCGACTTGGTCGAACGTCCCCGTCATTTTACCGGGTCCGCCACAGGTTGCCTTATGTCCCGAAGGCGCAGACCTGACGGATCAAATGGCGGCTCAGCCAAAAGCGTGGCCTTGTGCGGTCTGCCCAGGATGAAAATACTCACCGTATCTCCGGGCTGGGCAACCTTGGGGTTGGCATAGCCGATCGCCAGAGACTTCCCTACGCTGTAACCGAATGCGCCAGAGGTCACCCGCCCAATCGGCGTTCCCTCCGGGGTGAAAATCGGCTCGCCACCGGATGCATCGGCATTGGTTGCCTCCACTTCAAACATCGACAGAACCTCGCGTGGGGTATTGTCTTTGACGGCCAGATACGCGTCCTTGTGCAAGAAATCCTTGTCCAGCTTGATCAGCCCGGCTAGCCCAACTTCTTGCGGCCAATATTCCTGAGAATACTCCCGCCCCCAGGAACCGTATCCCTTTTCAATCCGCAATGACCCCAACGCGCGGCCGCCAACCGGGCCGCCGCCCAAGTCATTCGCGGCCTCCAAAAGTACAGTATAGAGCCTGATTTGATCTTCTTCGGCGCAATGAAGCTCCCACCCCAGGTCACCGGTAAAGCTGACGCGGATGGCAAGACAGGACACACCCGCAACCTCGATCCGGCGGGACCGCATAAAGCTGAACCCTTCGTTTGACAGGTCCGCATTCGTGAGGCGCTGCAACAGGTCACGCGACTTTGGCCCTGCCACGTTAAAGCCCGCAATACGGTTCGTGGCGACTTCGAGCGTTGTACCTTCGGGCAGATCGACCATGTTGAAGAACCGCTGGTGATAGCGTTCTGCCATGCCCGAGCCGATCATCATGTACTCGTCCTCGGCAGTCTTGGTGATGGTGAAATCACCCGCAACTCCGCCGCGCACCGAGATCATGGGGGTCAGACAGGACCGCCCAATCTGAGTCGGCACACGGTTGGCGACCAGACGATCCAACCAATCATACGCGCCGGGGCCTTTTACGACGTAGTTGGCGAAGTTCGAGATGTCGATCACACCCACATGGTCACGCAACATCTGCGCCTCGCGGCCCACAGGTTCCCACCAGTTCTGGCGTGTAAAGCCGTTTGTGTCAGTCACTCCGGGTTGCTTGGCAAACCAGAGCGGGTGTTCCCAACCGCAGTTCAGACCAAAGACACAGCCCAAGTCTTTTTGTATCTGATAGGCCGGGCGCAGACGAGCGGGACGTCCCGCGCTGCGTTCTTCATTCGGGAAGTGGATGGCGAAACGGTGCGTATAAGCGTCTTGGACACGCGCCTTGGTGAATTTCTTGTCGGCCCAGTCGCCAAAGCGCGCCAAATCCCACGCGAACATGTCATATTGCGGCTCGCCCTCGATCATCCACTGTGCTGACAGCAGGCCAAGACCGCCCGATTGCGAAAATCCGGGAATGATCCCGGTGCAGAGGAAATAGTTCTGCAACTCGGGCACCGGCCCCCAGATCGCGTTGGAATCGGGTGACCAGATCATAGGGCCGTTGATCACCCGTTTCACACCCGCGGTCGCGGCGACTGGCACACGTTCGATAGCACGAATGACGTTTTCCATGATCCGGTCCAGATCGTCGGGGAACAGATCGTGGGCAAAGTCCAGCGGCGTTCCGTTTTCGGCCCAAAACTTCATGTCTTTTTCGTAGGCACCGATCAGCAGCCCGTTGCCCTCCTGCCGGAAATAGTACTCACCGTCCCTGTCCGCGATGGATGGCAGGCGGCGGCCCAAGGCGGCGACCTCATCAATCGCTTCGGTGACGAAATACTGATGCTCGGTGGGTTGCAAAGGCAATTCGATCCCGGCCAGCGCCGCAACTTCCCGCCCCCATAGACCGCCTGCATTGACCACCCACTGCGTGTGGATGTCCCCCTTTTTCGTGCGCACAATCCACGACCCGTCGGATTGCTGTTCAGTGCCTAATACAGGGCAAAACCGCTCAATCGAGGCGCCCATCGCGCGGGCGCCAGCAGCATAGGCGTGCGTCACGCCCGAAGGATCGACATTGCCGCCATCCGGTTCGAACATAATGCAACGGATGTCATCGAACTGCGCCAGCGGGTGCAATTCCATCGCTTGTTCGCGGCTAATCTCGTGAAAATTAAGGCCATAGAATTTTGCCTTAGCCTCTTGCAGACGCAACTGGTGTTCGCGGTCCTCGGTCTGCGCCAGATAAAGTGAGCCGGACTGGAAAACACCACAGCCCTGCCCGGTTTCCTTCTCCAGCTCTTTATACAGGTTCATCGTATAATGCTGGATGCGGGTGATGTTGTTGTTATCGTGCAGCCCGTGGATATTGGCCGCCGCGTGCCATGTGGACCCGCTGGTCAGTTCATCACGTTCCAGCAGGACAACATCGGTCCAGCCGAGCTTGGCCAGATGATACAGGATCGAGCAGCCGACCAGCCCCCCTCCGATCACAACGGCTTGTGCGTGGGTTTTCATCGGCGTGACCTCCTGCTGGCGCGCGAATAAACTCTTACCAGAAAGTCAGCCACAGGTTCCGGGGGCCTTATGTTCTGTTCCCGACGCAGAATGTCGGGAACAGGTAAGTTCTACCTCGAATAATTCTCAACCAGAGTTGAGTTAATACGGCGCCTCGACGTCGTTCATCGAAACATAGACGGTCTTCATCTCACTGAAGTGGTTGATCGCCAGTTTCGAGTTCTCGCGCCCCACACCCGACATCTTTGAGCCGCCAAACGGGGCCTCGACCGGGGCCAAGTTGTAGGTGTTGATATAGCAGGTACCCGCCTCGAACCCGGCCACGATACGGTGCGCGCGGGTCAGGTCGTTGGTGAACACACCTGCGGCCAGACCGAACTCGTTATCATTGGCGCGGGCCAGAACCTCGGCCTCGGTGTCGAAGTCCAGAACCGACATGACCGGGCCAAAGATTTCCTCGCGGGCGATAGTCATGTCGTCGGTGACATCGGCAAAGACGGTGGGCTGCATGTAGAACCCGCCGCCCTCGATCCGGTCGCCGCCATAGACCAGACGAGCACCTTCGGCTTTGCCTTTGTCGACATAGCCCAGTGCGATGTTCATCTGATTTTCGCTGACCATGGGGCCGAAATTGACGCTTTCGTCCAGCGGGTCGCCTATTTTCGCTGCAGCCAGACGTTCGGACAGGCGGGCAAGGAATTGATCCTTGATGCCTTTCTGCACAAAGACGCGGGTGCCGTTGGAACAGACCTGACCCGAGGAGTAGAAATTGCCCAGAATCGCGCCCGAAACAGCATTTTTTTAATATCCGCATCGTCAAACACGATCATCGGGGATTTGCCGCCCAGCTCCATCGTCACGTGTTTCATGTCGGCGGCGGCGGCGGCATAGACCTTGCGGCCCGTGGGCACCGATCCGGTCAGCGACACTTTGGCCACGCGCGGGTCTGTTACCAGCGACGCACCCACATCACCGTAACCCTGCACGACGTTGTAGATGCCTTTGGGGGCCCCGGCTTCGATTAGAATCTCGGCCACTTTCAGCGCGGACAGGGGCGTGGTTTCCGACGGTTTGAACACCATGGCATTGCCACAAGCCAGCGCGGGCGCGCCCTTCCAGCACGCGATCTGTGTCGGATAGTTCCACGCGCCGATGCCGACGCAGACGCCCAGCGCCTCGCGGATGGTATAGACAAAATCTCCGCCGCCCAGCGGGATATGTTCACCGGTCAGCGAGGCCGCCAACCCACCGAAATATTCCAACGCGTCAGCCCCGCTAGTGGCGTCGGCGACCAGCGTTTCCTGCAGTGGTTTGCCGGTATCGTGGGTTTCCAGAATAGACAGCTCGCGATTGCGTTCGCGCATGATGTCAGCGGCACGTCGCAGAACCCGGCCGCGCTCGGTTCCCGACAGCGCAGCCCATTCGCGTTGAGCCGTTTTCGCACTGTTTAGAGCCTGTTCGATAACTTCTGCCGTGGCGGAGTGTAGCCGGGCGATAATCTCTCCGGTTGCGGGAAAGATAACGTCGATGGGGGCGCCATTGGTGTCTTCGACGTATTCGCCATTGATGAAATGGCTCGCCTTGGGCTGGAATTTCATGACCGGGTCCTTTTCAGAAGTCTTTCTTCGGCTCTAACTTTTATTGACTGACCAGTCAATAAAAGCAAACACGGCAAACTCTCGCTGATGTGAATCACCGCCCTCTTGAATAGAAAAGTTAATGTTCCATTTATGTTCCACATAGTCAGAGGAACATTCCGATGTCTTACGCCACACAAAATTCTGCTCTGAACGGCCCATCAAACGACTATCACTTGCTGCCCGTCACTGATCGGCAAATGCGTTATGCGCGCGCGATCGCTCAACAGTCAGCTTTGGAAATCCCCGTCGAAGCACAACGGGATCGTCGGGCCATGTCGCAGTGGATATCAACCCATAAACCACATGATCCATCACCCTTTGCCAATTATCCGACCGGCAAGCAGGTGGCCTATGCCGAGCGGATTGCCCGCAGCAAACGCAGACAAATCCCGCAGGAGTGTTTTCGGGACAAACATGCGATGTCGCTGTGGATCGACCACAACAAATAGCGGATCAGTTTTCGCTGTGTGAGCGGGCGTAAATCCCCACCGCTGCGGCCACAAACAGGCCCAACAAGATATAGCCGGTGATAGCTTCGGCCACGGCCAAACCGCGACACATTCCGGCGGGGTGTAAATCCCCAAACCCAACTGTGGTGAAAGTCACGTAAGAGAAATACAAAACATCAGTTGGGCCGCGCGCGCCTACGACACACAGGTCGTAATAACCGAACGACCCATAGACAGCCGCAAAAAGAAAGGGGACGACCTGAATGAAGGAAATCCCCATCAGCAGCAGTTGCCGCCGGGGGGACTTGACCTGGGTCATGTAATACCAGGTCTGCGAAACAAGCCAGATCGTCAACAGAACGGTTGTTGCTGTGCCGATCTTGTCGCCCGCCGTGGTTTCACTTAGCCGCGACAGCCCGTACCATGCGATGAAGCTGGCGACCACCAACCCAAGGGCAGCAACCAAGGTCGATTTCCACTCTTCCAGAGTAATCGGGTCGCGGTGCATGAAACCTCCGTCAGTATGGGACACGGTTAATCATCGGGTCAGAGGCGCATACCCGCAACCTGAAAAATCAGAGGTTTAGGTCGTGCCCAGATGCTCGTGCCCGCGTTGACGCGCCAGTCCGATCTGTTTCTGCCGCTCGCGAAAACGCATTTTGTCCGCCTCGGACGTTTCGTTGATGCACCGGTGGCAGGACACGCCATGCTCGTATTCAGGGCGTTTCATATCTTCGGGCAGGATCGGACGTCGGCAGCCGTGACACAGATTGTGGGGGCCTTCGACCAGCCCGTGCCCAACAGACACACGATTGTCGAACACGAAACACTCGCCCTGCCATGTGCTGTCTTCGGCGGGCATTTCCTCAAGGTAACGCAGAATGCCGCCTTTCAGGTGATAGACATCCTCAACCCCCTGCCCCAACAGGAAGTTGGTCGATTTCTCACAGCGGATCCCGCCGGTGCAGAACATGGCAACGCGCTTGTTGTGGAAACGATCCTTGTTCTCCTCCCACCACGCCGGGAATTCGCGGAAACTGGCTGTTTCAGGGTCTATTGCGCCTTCAAACGTGCCAATTGCAACCTCGTAATCATTACGCGTGTCGATCACCACAACATCGTCCGAGCGGATCAGGTCATTCCAATCTTCGGGCTCAACATAGTTGCCAACTCGGGCGCGCGGATCGACATCCGGCTGGCCCATGGTCACGATCTCTTTCTTCAGGCGCACCTTCATCTTGCCAAAAGGTGGATGATCGGCGGTGGCCTCTTTCCATTCAAGGTCCACGCATCCCGGCAATGCCTTGATATGGGCCAGCACCGCGTCGATCCCGGCACGGGGGCCTGCAATGGTTCCGTTGATCCCTTCCTGCGCCAACAGCAACGTGCCTTTGACCGCTTGCGCGCGGCATAGCTCTAGCAGAGGAGCACGCAGGGCAGCGTGATCCGGGAATCGAGTGAAGTGATAGAGGGCAGCGATGGTATACATGCGCGCGGTCTAAACCTGCATTCAAAGAGTCGCAAGGGACCGGATTGACGCCCCCCTGCTTGCCGCCTACCGATAAGACAACGCAAGGAGGCCCCGATGACCCACGCCCTGATCGTAATCGACGTCCAGAACGACTTTTGCCCCGGCGGCGCGCTGGCCGTGCCCGAAGGGGATAAGATCGTTGCCCCCATCAACGCCATGATGAACGATTTCGACGCGGTCATCCTGACGCAGGACTGGCATCCGGCAGGGCATTCATCTTTCGCCAGCTCTCATTCAGGCAAAAATCCTTTTGATATGACTGAGATGCCCTATGGCCCGCAGGTATTGTGGCCGGATCACTGTGTGCAGGGGACCAAGGGCGCAGCGTTTCATCCCGACCTGCGCAGCGACGGCGACCTGATCATCCGTAAGGGATTTCGCAGCGACATCGACAGTTACTCCGCCTTTTTTGAGAATGACCAAACCACACCCACGGGCCTTGAAGGATATCTGAATACACGCGGCCTCAGGAAACTGACCATGGTTGGGCTGGCCACGGATTTTTGCGTTCACTTCTCGGCAGTGGATGCAGCGCGGCTTGGGTTTGACGTGACAGTGCGCATGGATATGTGCCGCGCCATTGATCTGGACGGCTCGTTGGCGGCGGCCCAATCGGCAATGCGCAATGCAGGTGTGACGTTGACCTAGGGCGTCGACCCTGAATCCGCCAGGTATTTGAGTATGACAAATATGACCACGGCCAGGCCCAATGCGACACCGACCCGTGCCGGTACGGTCCGACGTTGGGGTGTTGCAGGCGATTTGTAACGCGGATTGGGTGTCCAATCGGCCACCTTTCTGCGCTGACCGTTCCGTGGGCGAGCCGTTTTGACGTCGCGCAGGAACTTCCAAAAGTCAAATTCACCGCAATATTCGCCCTGAACCCCAAGATCACGAATATTGGCAAACAAGGCGCGTAAAATCCGCTCGCGCTCGGCCTCGTCACGCGGACGGTAAAGACCGTGCAGCAACTCGCTGCCGGTGGCGTCCAGACCAAACCCCGCATCCTGGAAGATTTTGCGAATCTTCGGCGAGGTCGCACGCAAGGCGTCCGCCGTCTTCACGTCGCGGAACATCGCGCGCAATACCGGCTTTTGCGAATACCCATCCGCGCCCGTTTCCAGACCACCATCCCCCGGGTCGACTACAACGATGTCAAAATCGTACTCGAGAACCATTCACTATTTAAACCTCGTCTTCCCTTCCATACTTTTCACTAACAAGCGAAAAGAACTCACAATATGCTCGCTTTGTGACCTGACATTGTCATTGTCCCCGAACGAGCGACTCTTGCCATTCAACGCACCGATTGATCTAACAACGGAAATCGCAGGAGTTCCTCATGGTCGATATTGCGGCGCGCGTGTACAATCATAAATGGCAGATTGACCCAATTGTCCGGTCTTTAATCGACACAGATTTCTACAAACTGCTGATGTGCCAGTCAGTGTTTCGAAATAAGCCCCAAACGGATGTGGTGTTTTCGCTGATCAATCGGTCGAATCACATCCCCCTGACCCAGCTTATCGACGAAGGCGAGCTGCGGGAACAGTTGGATCACATCCGCTCACTAAGCCTCAGCCGGGGAGAAAGCACATGGTTGCGGGGCAATATGTTCTACGGCAAACGGCAGATGTTCCGCTCGGATTTCATGGAGTGGTTCGAGAATCTGCGCTTGCCGCCCTACCATCTTGAACGCAAGGGCGATCAGTACGAACTAACCTTCGAAGGCAAGTGGCACGAGGTCATGCTGTGGGAAATCCCCGCCTTGGCCGTTCTGATGGAGCTGCGGTCCCGCGCCGTGCTGAATGACATGCGCCGGTTCGAGCTTCAGGTGCTCTATGCCCGTGCGATGACCCGCGTTTGGGAGAAAATCGAACAGCTACGCGGGATTGAGGGGTTGGGCATTGCCGATTTCGGAACGCGTCGCAGGCATTCCTTCCTGTGGCAGGATTGGTGCGTCCAAGCCATGATCGAAGGGCTGGGGCCTGCGTTCACGGGTACGTCGAACTGCCTGATCGCCATGCGGCGCGAGGTTGAAGCCATCGGCACCAACGCGCACGAGCTGCCTATGGTCTATTCGGCGCTGGCTGACACCGATGAGGCACTGGCGCAGGCGCCTTATGATGTTCTCAGCGACTGGCATGACGAACATGACGGTAATCTTCGCATCATCCTGCCTGACACCTATGGCACGCAGGGGTTTCTGGATCGCGCACCTGATTGGCTGGCCGGATGGACCGGTATCCGCGTAGACAGCGGCGATCCGGCCACTGGCGCGGAAATAGCAATCCAATGGTGGAAATCGCGCGGCGAGGATCCAATGGAAAAGCGGGTGATCTTTTCTGACGGGTTGGACGTAGACAAAATCCGCGAGCTGCACAGCCAGTTTGCAGGGCGCACCAAAGTGTCGTTTGGCTGGGGCACGCTTTTGACCAATGATTTTCGCGGGCTGGTGCCCGATGACGCGCTGGCCCCGTTTTCCTTGGTGTGCAAAGCAGTCTCGGCCAATGGCCGCCCAACGGTCAAACTGTCGGACAACCCGGAAAAGGCAATGGGCCCGGCGGACGAAATCGAGCGCTACAAGCGCGTGTTCGGAGTGGGCGAGCAAGAGTCGATCGAGGTGATTGTTTAGGCTCTAACCATGGAAACTCGCCACCGTTTTGAGTTGTGAGAACCCAAACAGCGCCTCGAATCCCTTTTCGCGGCCATGCCCGGATTTTCCCACCCCGCCAAAGGGCAGTTCCACGCCGCCACCGGCGCCATAATTGTTGACGAAAACCTGACCCGAGCGCAGACGTTTCGCCAATCGCATCTGGCGAGCACCATCGCGGGTCCAAATGCTGGCCACCAGACCATAGTCGGTTCCGTTGGCAATCTGCACGGCGTCTTCCTCGGAATCAAAGGGGATCAAGACTTGCACAGGGCCGAATATTTCGTCGCGGGCCAACGCGTGATCGGGCGGCACGTCAGAAAACAGCGTTGGACGGACATAGGCCCCATCGGTTGGCGCGTGCTCAACGATGCGGCCCTGCGCAGCGACTTTCAGGTCCACCCCCTTGGACAAAAACCCTTCGACGATGTCCTTTTGACGGGCAGAAATCAGGGGACCGAGCCGCAAATCCTCATTCGCTGGTCCAACGGTCAGATCGGCATAGGCGTCGGCCATACGGGATTTGACCTGCTCATACACTCCACGCTGCACCAATATGCGGGATGAGGCTGAACATGTCTGACCCGCGTTCTGAATTCCTGCGTTCACCAGAAACGGCAGGGCGGCGTCCAGATCGGCATCGTCAAACACCAGTTGCGGGGACTTCCCGCCCAATTCCAGCGTCACCGGCACCACATTGCGGCCTGCTGCCTGTTGCACCAGCGCACCTGTGGCGACCGACCCGGTGAACGAGATATGGTGCACGCCAGGATGACCGGACAATGCAGCACCAGCCTCGGCACCCAAACCGGGCACCACATTCAATGCACCTGTTGGCAACCCGGCTTCTAGCGCCAAATGTGCGAAGGCAAGTGCCGTCAGACAGGCTTCTTCGGCAGGTTTCAGGACACAGGCATTGCCCATCGCCAGCGCCGCCCCGACCGAACGGCCAATGATCTGCATGGGGTAATTCCACGGCACGATATGGCCGGTCACCCCGTGCGGCTCTCGCAAGGTGTAGACGGTGTAGCCTTCCAGATAAGGGATCGTGTCGCCCATGACCTTGTCGGCGGCACCGCCATAGAACTCGCAATACCGCGCCAGCGCCACAGCGTCAGCGCGGGCCTGTGTCAGAGGCTTGCCGACATCCATCGCCTCCAAAGCTGCCAGATCATCGACCCGTTCCAATACCAACTGACCCAATCGCGTCAGGATGCGGCCCCGCTCCAGCGCGGTTTTACGGCCCCAGCCACCGTCAAGGGCCGATTGCGCGGCTTGGACCGCTGCGTCGATATCTGCAGCCTCGCCGCGGGCGATACGGCAAATCTCAGCCCCGTCAGAAGGGTTGACCAAAGGTAAGGTCGACCCCGAGGTGGGATCGACCCATGCGCCTCCGATCAGACAATGGGTTGGGTTGAACCAGAGAGGATTGGGCATTTCGATCTCCTATTTCGGCTCTAACATTGGGAATTAAGCCACCTGACTGCCGATATCTGGCAGAACAGGCGCGGCGTCTATCAGGGTTCGGGTATAGGGATGCTGAGGGTTGGAAAAGACCTGTTCGGTCTCACCCTGCTCAACAATTTTACCGGCGTGCATCACCATCACGCGGTCAGTGATTGTTCTGACGACACTAAGATCGTGACTTATGAACAGATACGTCAGGTCATATGCCGCGCAGAGCTCAGCCAGAAGGTCGAGGATTTGCGCGCGTACGGATACGTCAAGCGCCGAAACAGCCTCGTCAAACAGGATCAGCTCGGGCCGGATGATCAAGGCGCGAGCAATGGCAATGCGCTGCCGCTGACCGCCCGAGAATTCGTGAATGTACTTGTCGGCATCTCTGGGACTGAGGCCCACGGCACTCAGCATTTCGTCGATCAAGTCCTGACGCGCGGCCCCTTTGGGCGGATTTTCCAATACGTGAAACGGTTCTGTGATCAACCGCGCGACCCGGTGGCGGGGGTTGAAACTGCCATATGGGTCTTGGAACACCACCTGCATCTTTTGCCGCACGGCTGGGTTTGGCTTGTGGCCCGCAAAAACGGGCTCCCCTTCCAGCCGGATGTCCCCGGCCTGAACCTCCTCTAGACCCAAAATCGCCCTTGTTAGGGTCGATTTTCCGCATCCAGATTCGCCAACCAATCCCAAACGCTCCCCACGATTGAGAGTGAAGCTTACCTGATCGACGGCACGGTGATGACCGGGTGTTTCAAACAAGCCTTTCCGCGGAAGGCGGTAGTCACGGACAACCTGCGCAACCTCAAGCAACGGGCGGGGGCTTATCGTGTCGGGTAGGGAAACCTTGTGACCAGACGCCTCGAACAGCATACGTGTGTAGGGGTGCTGCATGTCGCGCAACAGGTTTTCCGTGGCCCCTTCCTCAACAACTTCGCCGTGACGCATAACGACGATCTTATCGGCCAGATCGGCCACGACCGCCAAGTCATGCGTAATCATCAGCAGTCCCATGCCATATTCGCTGACCAACCCCCTGAGCAGATCGAGGATCTGCGCCTGCGTGGTGACATCCAGCGCCGTCGTGGGTTCGTCCGCGATCAACAGCTTCGGGCGCAGCGCGATGGCCATGGCAATCACGACGCGCTGGCGCTGACCGCCCGACAACTCGTGCGGATAGCGGGTCAGCGGGAAACGGTCAGGTGGCAGACCCACCCGGGTCAGAACCTCCTCGGCGCGTTCACGGGCCTTTGGGCGGGGCATCGCCTTGTGGATCAGGATTGTCTCCATCACCTGATCCCCGATGGTCTTGACCGGATTCAGCGCGGTCATCGGCTCTTGAAACACCATTCCGATCGCAGCGCCGCGCAGGGCACACATTTCAGCCTCGGGGCGGGTCAAAAGGTCATGGCCTTCCAGCCGGATTGCACCTGTTGCCTGTCCCCCGTTCGGCAGCAACTGCATCACGGCCAAGGCAGTCATCGACTTGCCCGACCCGCTCTCGCCGGTTACGGCCACAATCTCACCCGGGGCGATGGACAGGCTGACCTGTTTCAGGATCGGCACGCCGTGGATAGTCAGAGACAGGTTTTCAATATCCAGCAAGCTCATGCGCGCGCCACCCTTATTCGGGGATCCAGCCAATCACGCAGACCGTCCCCTAAAAGGTTCAGACCCAGCACAGTGACGATAATCGCAAGCCCCGGAATCAGAGCCAAATGCGGGGCAAAACTGACCATTGTCTGTGCGTCGGCCAACATCCGACCCCAACTGGGCGTTGGCGGTTGCGCCCCCAGACCGACATAGGACAGGCTCGCCTCGGCCAGTATGCCCAGCGAGAACTGAATGGTCCCCTGCACGATCAGCAAATTGGCAACGTTGGGCAGAATGTGTTCGGCTGATATCCGGGCGGCACCTTTGCCAGACACACGGGCGGCAAGGATGAACTCACGCTCCCACAGGGACAGCGCCGCGCCGCGGGTGATACGGGCGAAGACGGGAATGTTAAATATGCCGATCGCGATGATTGCGTTGACCGCCCCCGCCCCGAACACGGCAGTGATCAGGATCGCGATGACCAGTGAAGGAAACGCAAATACTAGATCATTGCCGCGCATGATTAGCTCATCCAGCCACGATCCATTGCGCGCTGCTGCCGCCAATCCCAGCGGCACACCTAGCGCCATGCCGATACCCACTGCGACCAAGGCCACCGCAATGGACGTTCGCGCACCGACCATGATCATGGAAAACATGTCGCGACCAAAATGATCCGTTCCGAACCAGTGCTGCGCATTTGGTGGTTGCAACTTGTCCGGGATATTCAGCGCAGCATAGTCGTAAGGCGTCCAGACAAACGAGATCAAGGCCGCCAAAACAACCAGCGACGACAAAGCCGCACCTAGAATCAGGTTGCGGCTCATGTCCGGCTCCTCAGGCGGGGATCGACGGCGGCATAGGCCAGGTCGACCAGAAAATTTACGGTGATGACGGCAAACACCAGCAGCATTACTACCGATTCCACAACGACCAAATCCCGGGCAGAGATCGCCTGAAACACCAGCCGCCCGAGGCCCGGAAGGTAGAACACCTGCTCGATAATGATCGAACCGGCCAGCAGGAACGAGAATTGCAGCCCGATAATGGTCAGCACCGGGATCAATGCATTGCGCACGCCGTGCCTCCACAAGGCTTGCCTGCGCGTTAACCCCTTTGCACGGGCGGTGCGCATGAAGTCTTCGCCCAAAATATCCAGCAGGGATGACCGCATCACCCGCGCCAGAATCGCCGCTTGCGGCAAGGCCAGCGCGATAGCGGGCAGGGTCAGGGAATGCAGGCCGGTCCAGAACCCGGTGTCCCACCCTGCGAACCCGCCGGCGTTGAACCAGCGCAGGTTGATGGCGAAGATCAGCACCAGCATCATCGCAAACCAGAAATTGGGAACCGCGATGCCCAGTTGCGTGGCACCCATCACGGTCAAATCCCCCGGTTTACCCCGTCGCGCGGCGGCATAGATACCAGCTGGAAAGGCGATCAGGGTCGACAGGGTCAGCGCGTATAACGCCAATGGCAGCGACACCCACAACCGGTCGGCGATCATCTGCGAAACTGGCGTTCGATATGTGTAGGAGGTTCCGAAATCCCCCATCAGCATCCCGCTAACCCAGTTAAAGTAACGCTGAATCTTCGAGCCATCCAACCCAAGCTCTGCACGCAGCGCGGCCAACGTGTCCTCTTGCGCGTTGACGCCCAGCATGAATGAGGCGGGATCGCCGGGCGCAACCTCGATCACGGTAAAAATAACCGCCGAGGCCACGGCCAGGCTGATCATCAGAGATATCAGACGTTTAAGTGCATAACGGAGCATTGGTGCCACGTTAGGATCACATATCGTCCGGGTCCAGCACCTAAGGGATCAGAAGATAGGCAAAAACCGCGTAACCCACGATAGCGGCATAGCCCAAAGGATAGATCCACTTGATCGCATAGTTGTCCAGCTTGCGCGCAGCCTCTTCTCGGCCCGACACTTTGAGCTTGCGCAGGGCCACGTTGAACACGATCAAAGCCCCGGTCATCAGAAACATGCACTGCAGAACAAAATCCAGAAACGTCAGGTAACCCAGCTTGGGCAGATCAGCCGAGATTGCCCAGTTGAAGGCCACAAACACCAAAAGGTTACCTCCGGCGATTTCAATCCGCCTGCGGTATTCGTCCAGAAAGAACAGCGCCCAGCCGACGGTGATCAGCACCAGCATCGGCAGGAAAACACGGATCACATAGTAGGTCAGGTGACGACTGCCTTCAAAGACCAGCGCGATCTGATCACTGTCCTGCCCCGACAGGCCCGGAACCGTCGATGCTTCGACACGGGCGTTTCCAAGAACCCACTCTTCCTCACCCAGCATGTCGCCCAGGCCAGAGTGGTCCTCGAGCGGATAGTAGGACACGTATTCCGATGGAAAGATTGAGACAACTTCAAAGAAGAAATCCTGCGTGTCGAACGGGTATTTGCGAAAATCGAAATGCGGGGCCTGCAACGTCAGATTGGATTTCTCGACATAGACCACACGACCATCATACCGCAGCGAGGCGGCGGACTCGTGTATCCACTTGTTTGACTGCTGGTTGTGAATGACGAAAGCGGGCAGCACGGCCCCGATACTTGCCGCGTGGTCGGCAAGTGCAGGTGGATTGAAAACCCGAATATCCCGACCCATGGCCTGTTGGTCGAAGGCCAACGCTGGATCGGTCCATTCCACCCGCAGCACGACGACCGCGCCGTAATTCTCGGCCTTTTGGTCAACGCTGGTAATCTGGTCAATCCTGATGCCGATACCAACCTGCAAGGGGTTTTCCGGCGTGCCTGCCAGCGCATCCAGCCGCCCGCCAAGCGCGTTTTGTGCCTGCGCCTGCGCACCCATGACCAACACGAGGCAGGTTAGGGAAACAAGCAAACAAAGGGCGCGATACACAATCATAGTCATCAGGATTCTTCTGAAAAACAGGGGCCACTCATGGAGGCCCCTGAATAGTTATTCAGACCAACTGATTTCCGTCAGGTCGATGGCGGCCGTCGGCGCGTTTTTCCACAGGCCCTGCACACCCGCCCGTGCAACACCCAACTTGGCAAGCTGGAACAGGTATCCATTGACATAGTCGTTCGAGATCAGCCTTTGGGCTTCTCCCAGCAGCTTTTTACGCTCGTCCGGGTCTGTGGTTTCGTTCAGCGTATCCATCAAAGTTTGAAAATCGACGCTGTCATACTGGAAATAGTAATCCGGACGGGCATAGATCCCGATATCCATGGGTTCCGTATGGCTAACAATCGTCAGGCCAAAATCCTTGCCCTTGAACACGGATTCCAACCACTGCGCCCATTCCACGTTGATGATTTCCGCCTGAATTCCAACCTCGGCCAATTGCGCTGCGACGATCTCGCCGCCGCGCCGGGCATATGATGGGGGCGGCAGGTGCAGCGTGGTTTCGAACCCTTTTTCATACCCCGCATCTGCCAGCAACTGGGCGGCTTTCTTGGGGTCATAGGCCGATTTTCCGGTCAGATCGACATAGGCCGGGTTGTGCGGGGCAAAGTGGGTTCCAATCGGTGTGCCATAGCCGAACATGGCCCCGTCGATAATGGCCTGTCGGTCAATGGCATGCGCCACGGCCTGCCGCACCCGGATATCATCAAACGGTGGCTGCTTGTTGTTGGTCGACAGGATGGTTTCGCCTTCGGTAGATCCGACAAGCACCTGAAACCGCGGATCAGCCTCGAACTGAGGCAGATTTTCAGGCGCGGGGAAGTTGTCGAATACGTCCACATCCTCGGCCATCATCGCGGCAAAGGCGGCGGTGGGATCCGAGATGAACTTGAACGTGGCGGTCTCTAGCGCAGGTTGTTCACCCCAGTAATCCGGGTTTCGGTTCAGCGTGATGCTGTCGCCCTGAACCCATTCGCCAAAAGTAAATGCGCCGGTTCCGACAGGGTTGGTCTTTATGTTCTCGATACTCTCGGGGGCCACGATCACCGCGTCACCCCAAGCTAAATTGAACAGAAAATTCCCGTTCGGGGCCGAGAGTGTGACCTTGACGGTCAGGGGGTCCACGACCTCGACGCTTTCGATACCGGCGAACAGGGCTTTTTGCGCATTGGCACTGTCTTCGGCGGTGGCGCGATCAAGGCTGAACTTGACGTCTTCGGCATCCATCGTTGTGCCATCATGGAACGTAACCCCGTCGTGCAGCTTGAAGGTATAGACCGTGCCGTCCTCGGAAATCTCCCAGCTTTCCGCCAGGCCGGGCACGACCGACCCGTCACCCATGAACCGCGTCAGACCTTCGAAGATATTCGTGTACACAACCGAATCGATGGCCTGCGCCGCGGCGCTGGTCGGGTCCAAATGCGGTGGTTCCAGTTGCATTGCGATGGTTATGTCGGACTTGGCCAAAGCCTGCGTTGCAAACAGGCTGGCACCCACCGCAAGGGCCGAGGCAAAGGACCGAAACATCTGCTTTGTCATAGAAATAACTCCCCACTGAATATCCGCGACCCCTTGGTTTCCGGGCCTTTCAAAGACCAATGTCACTTTAAACCTTAGGTCAATCAAGGGATTGTTGGCGCAACCGGGGTTTCTTAGCCCGTGTCCGATCTGCTATGCCGCGCTGCAACATGAATCCCGGAGGAGCGATCATGAGCGCCACCGCCCGCAAAAAGGCCCCGAATGCCGAGGATATCCGCGCCCGTAAAGGGGGCGAACCTCTGGTCAGCCTGACCGCCTATACCACGCCCATGGCACGGCTGATGGATGACCATTGCGACTTTGTTCTGGTGGGCGACAGCGTCGGCATGGTGCTGCATGGTCTGGAATCGACCCTTGGGGTGACGATGGAGATGATGATCCTGCATGGTCAGGCCGTCGCGCGCGGTTTGAACAATGCGATGATGGTCATTGATATGCCTTTCGCCAGTTACGAGCATTCACCAAACGAGGCTTTCCGCAACGCCGCCCGCCTAATGGCTGAAACGGGCGCAGGCGCGGTCAAGCTGGAGGGCGGAGTCGAGATGGCCGACACCATCCGCTTTCTGGTCAAACGCGGCATCCCCGTAATGGCGCATATCGGCCTGACGCCGCAATCCATCAACACGCTGGGCGGCTACAAGGTGCAAGGCCGGGACGACCAGGCCGAGGCTGTTCTGGCCGATGCCCAGGCCGTTGCCGAAGCGGGCGCGTTTTCCGTTGTGCTTGAGAAGGTCCCGAAACGGCTGGCCGATCGGATTACGGCTGACATCGCAATCCCCACGATTGGCATCGGTGCCTCTGCCGGGTGCGACGGTCAGATTCTGGTGGTGGATGACATGGTCGGCTTTTTCACCGCCTTCAAACCGAAATTCGTCAAACGCTATGCCGAGCTTGGCCCGCTGGCGGAATCGGCGATCGCCGAATACGCAGCCGAAGTCCGCGCACGGACTTTTCCTGCCGAGGAACACGTGTTCTCTGATCAGGCTCCGGCCAAAGGATCCGCTAAATGACTGCACCAATCCTGCGCCGCCTGACGGATCTGCGCGCGTTGACGACTCAATGGCATAACAATGGTGAAAAGATCGGCGTCGTACCCACGATGGGCGCGCTTCATCAGGGACATCTATCGCTGGTCGAAGCGGCCAAGGCGGGCTCAGACCGAGTGATCGTGACCATTTTCGTAAACCCCAAGCAATTCAACAACCCCGAGGATCTGGCCAAATATCCGCGCACCGAAAACGAGGACGCGCAGAAACTGGTCCCTTACGGCGTCGACGCGATCTATGTGCCCGACCCCGAAGAAATCTATCCGCAGGGGTTCGCCACCACCGTTTCCGTCGCGGGCCTGACCAATGTGATGGAAGGCGAATTCCGCCCCGGCCATTTTGATGGCGTGGCGACTGTGGTTGCCAAGCTGTTTCTGCAAACGCAGGCGGATCGCGCCTATTTCGGGAAAAAGGACTATCAACAACTGATGGTCGTGCGCCGCATGGCACGTGATCTGGACATTCCGGTCGAGGTGATCGGCTGCCCCACGGTTCGCGAACCCTCGGGGCTGGCGATGTCGTCGCGCAATTTGCGCCTATCGCCGGAAGGGTTGGACATTGCCGCCAACAAACACCGGATCATGCGCGACCTTGCCAAGGAATTGGCCGATGGGGCGCAGTTCGACACTTTGGCTGCGCGGGCTGAAACGGAATTGCTGGCCGCAGGGTTTACGCAGGTCGAGTATATTCAGCTACGCTGCGCCGATACGCTTGAGCCGTTGACCCATGCATCACGCCCTGCGCGCCTGTTTGCGGCGGCCTGGGCGGATGGCGTCCGGTTGATCGACAATATTCCGGTCTGAACGCACTGGCACCCGCGTCCTTGTTTGCGCTAAAGTCCCGCAAAACGAAACGGGAGGGGCGCAGGCGTGACCTTTATTCTTGCCATTGATCAGGGCACTACATCTTCGCGGGCCATTTTGTTTGACGCGGATATGCAACGCGTGGATACCGCACAGCATGAGTTCACCCAGCACTTTCCACAGGAAGGCTGGGTCGAACATGACCCTGAGGAAATCTGGGACAGCGTTCTTCGGGTCTACCGCGAAGTGATGGACAGTGCCGGCGCTACGCCGGATCAGATCGCCGGGATCGGGATCACCAATCAGCGCGAAACAACCGTTGTCTGGGATCGCGCCACAGGCAAGCCGATCTACAATGCCATCGTCTGGCAGGACCGCCGCACCGCCGAAATCTGCGCCCGTTACAAACAAGCGGGCTGCGAAGACGACGTCACCGCCCAGACCGGGCTGCTGCTGGACCCGTATTTCTCGGGTACCAAGGTGAAATGGCTGCTGGATACCGTACCGGGCGCGCGGGACAAGGCCGAGGCCGGAGAATTGATGTTCGGCACCATCGACTGTTTCCTGATCTGGCGCTTGACCGAGGGACGCAGCCATGCCACCGACGCCACCAACGCCGCCCGCACCCTGCTGTTCGACATCCATAACGGAGAATGGAGCGCCGAGATCTGTGATCTTCTGGATGTTCCGATGAATATGCTGCCCAAGGTGCACGACTGTGCCTCGGACTTTGGAACGACAACCCTGTTGGGCGGCGAGATTCCGATTTTGGGCGTCGCAGGCGATCAACAGGCCGCGACGATCGGGCAGGCGTGTTTCAAACCGGGCATGATGAAATCCACCTATGGCACCGGGTGCTTTGCGCTTTTGAATACCGGCTCAAAGCCCGTGGAATCCAAGAATCGCCTGCTGACAACTATCGCCTACCAACTCAATGGTCAGCGCACCTACGCTTTGGAAGGGTCAATATTTGTCGCCGGGGCCGCTGTGCAGTGGTTGCGCGATGCGCTGCAGATCATCGAGTCTGCGGCCGAAAGCGGCGAGCTTGCGCAACAGGCCGACCCAAACCAGAACGTCGTTCTGGTTCCTGCCTTCACCGGTCTGGGCGCGCCTTATTGGAAACCGGATTGCCGGGGTGCTGTTTTTGGCCTGACCCGCAACTCAGGACGCGCCGAATTTGCCCGTGCGACGCTGGAAAGCATCGCCTACCAGACGCGCGACCTTTGGCATGCCATGCAGGGGGATTGGGGCCAAGACACCAAGGTGACCTTGCGTGTGGATGGCGGGGCCAGCGCATCGGACTGGGCCATGCAGGGTCTGGCGGATTACTTGGGGGCTGCCGTAGACCGCCCCGTCATGCAGGAAACGACGGCACTAGGCGCAGCTTGGCTGGCTGGAATGCGCGCGGGGCTTTACCCCAAGCAACATGAATTCTCGGAAACATGGGCGCTGGACCGCAGATTCGAACCCGAGTTGTCAGAAGAAGACCGAGATGCCGCCTACGCACGCTGGCAACGGGCAGTGTCAGCAGCGATGGCATTCTGAAAAGGCTGAAGGGTCAGCTATGATCCTTCATCAACCGCTGTTTCTGACGTGACCAATCCCGTTTGGCCTGGGTTTCGCGCTTGTCATGGGTCTTTTTACCCTTGGCGATCCCGATCTTCACCTTGGCCCGACCCTTGTGATTGAAATACAAAACCAGCGGCACCAGCGTCATGCCCTTGCGCTGGGTCGCGTTCCACAGGTTCGACAATTCCTTGCGAGATACCAGCAACTTGCGGCGGCGACGTTCTTCATGCTTGAAGACCTTCGCCTGCTCGTAGGGGGCGATATAGCTGTTGACCAGCCACAACTCTCCATCATCGACCGAGGCATAACTGTCCGCAATGTTCGATCCCCCGGCCCGCAGGGACTTGACCTCGGACCCTTCCAACACGATGCCGCACTCGATATCGTCCTCGATCGCGTAATCGAAACGTGCCCGCCGGTTTTCGGCGATGACTTTGTAATTAGGGTCTGTCTTCTGCTTGGCCATGACGCGTTGATTTAGGCGGCTTCAGGCGGCCTTGCAAGCCCTCAGGTCTTGGCCGAGATGATCAGATCGGGGCCAAAAATTGTGTCGGCATGGTTATGCAGGTAGATCTTGAGCCATGGCGTGAACCGCGCCGGGTGGCGCTGCACCTCGGCCAGAAGGTCGTGATAGTCGATCCAACGAATATCCATCACTTCGTCAGGGTTCGGCTCGATGGTCAGGGGGCCGCGCACATGGGCAAGAAAAACGTCAACCACCTCATGTTCGATCATCGAGTTGCCGACATCGGCGTGATACTCCAGCCGGTGGCGGTATTCGGGGTATAGGCCAGTGATCCCCAGTTCTTCGCGCAGGCGACGCACGGCGCATTCCGAGGGTGTCTCGCCCCAATCGGGATGGGTGCAGCACGTATTCGCCCATAGGCCGGGCGTGTGGTACTTACCCATCGCTCGACGCTGCAGCAGAATTTCGGTGCCACGCACGACAAAGACCGACACCGCCTTGTGCCGGAGACCCTTTTCATGCGCCTCCAGTTTGTCCACGGGGGTCAACTCGCCATCAACCCAGGCCGGGATCATAATTCCCATTTGATGTCTCCTGCTACCGATCCTACTGAACGGCCGGATAAAATCTTCTGGCTGTCGCCGGACCGGCTTGGCTGTGCAGTTGCATCCCACCGGTGCATTTGAATCCACATAATTCCAAGGTGGCGCTGATCGACTTAGTTATCAACCGCACGAAAGGCCGCAGGTAGCTGCGGCCTTCGCTCAACTTCCCAAGCTTGTGGATGCAGACGTTATTCGCCCGAAACACTAACAATATAAGCGTACACATCCTCGGCACCCGACTTCAGCCGGAATGTCATTTTGGACTTGGCCGCCGTGTCATCCAGATAGGTTTTCAAGAAAGCCTTGGGGTCCTGAGCGTATTCAACAAATGTTGTCTCGTCCCAGACCAGACCGTTTTCACCTGCGGCGGCAAGGCTGTCACCATATTTGAACCCCTCAACCGTTCCGGCCGTGCGTCCGGCAATACCATAAAGGTTCGGGCCGGTCTTACCGCCCTTGACGATTACTTCTCCGGCGGGGTCGGCGATCAGGTGGCAGGACTTGCACTTGTTAAAAGCTTTCTTGCCAGCGTCTGCGTCGCCTTCAGCAAATGCAGGAACGGCCAAAAGGCCCATGAGTGCGGTTGCGAGGATGCGATTCATAGCTTTGCTCCGATACAAATTGGCTGACATGAATGGAAACCTGCAAGAGAGCAGAGTCAACGCGCAGATTGCCGCGTACGAAAGTCGGAAATCATACCGATCCCGAGTCGGTAGCAGCCTCACCATCCTTTTGGGACCAGCAAGGCAAAAGGTCGCCCTCTGCAGGCGTAGCAAGATAGACAGCGCGCGCAATTGCACGGGCGAGGCAGATCGAAGCCGCATGGCCAATCATGCCCAAATCGGGTCCAGTGCTACGGATCTCGCGCGCACCGGTGCTAACCCCGAACACCAAGTCCCCGTCACCTGGCGTATGGGCCGGAACAATGGCCCGTGAGATCCCGTCGTGGGCGGCAACGGCCACGCGCTGACACTGTGACTTGGTCAATGCCGCGTCTGTTGCAACGATTGCAATCGTTGTGTTTGTCTTGTCTGGTTCGGCAGGATGCATGACCTGCGCTTTACGGCTGTTCACCTGCCGCCCCAGACCGGTTGCAGGGTCGGTGCCCCGTCCGCCGAATTCCCGGTCGATTTCGAAAGGCGCGGCCCAAAAATGCCTGTCACCCGGGGTGGTGACGCTGCCCAGTGGATTCGCGGCGACAAGAGCGCCGACCGATACCCCGTTGTCCAGAACCAATGAGGCCGACCCCAGCCCTCCCTTGTGCATCGCCGTAAGTGCGCCGGTCCCCGCCCCGCTACTTCCAAGGTCGAACTGATCCGACGCGGATTCAAAGGCGCGTCGTCCGAGGGCGCGATAGGGGTTATCGTCCCAATCTTTAGCTCCTCCGTTCAACAGATCGAACAGGATCGCGCCCGGTACGATGGGAACAATCGCGCGGCCCACCTGAAACCCTCGTCTGCGTGCGTATAAAGAGTCAGAAACACCGGCGCATGCATCCAACCCAAAGGCTGATCCACCCGAAAGGACAAGTGCATCCACCCTGTCTACGGACTTGTCCGCAGCCAGCAGATCAGTCTCGCGCGTGCCCGGTGCGCCCCCCATGACATGCACTGACGTCATAAAGGGACTGTCCGACGTCAGCACTGTTGCGCCAGACTTCAAAGCATCGTCCTGCGCATTTCCGACCAAAAGGCCGGGAACATCGGTGATCAGGTTCTTTGGTCCGGGGGTCATTTGTTTCTTTGAATTTCGGGCCGAAAAGCGCGCAGGCGCGCTGCCTCCGGCGGGGATATTTTTAGCCAGATGAAGAGCGGATCAGATGCAACGGCCACCGTCGACCTCCAAAGCTGTGCCGGTGATCATGCTGGCCTCGTCCGAACACAGGAAACACGCTGCATTGGCCATGTCTTGAGGTGTCGAAAAACGGCCCAAAGGGATGGTGGACAGGAATTTGGCCCGTACCTCGGGCGTGTCCTCTCCCATGAACGATTTCAGCAGGGGGGTTTCGCCCGCGACCGGGCAGATCGCATTGACACGCACGCCCGAGGGGGCCAGTTCCACGGCCATTGTTTTCGTTGCTGTGATCATCCAGCCCTTAGACGCGTTATACCAGTTCAGGTTCGGACGCGGTGACAGCCCGGCGGTCGAAGCCACGTTCAGGATTGCCCCAGCTCCGCGCGTCTTCATCTGCGGAACAAAGGCGCGCGCCGTGAGGTAGACGGACTTCATGTTCACCGCGAAGACCCTGTCGAAATCCTCTTCGGTTACCGCTTCCAACGGGGTCGGCAAGTGGGTGACACCGGCATTGTTCACCAAAATGTCCACTGGCCCGAGCCTGTCCGCAGCGACCGCTGCCATGTCATGAACCGAAGGGCCGTCGGCGACATCTACCTGTTGCGCCAGGGCTTGCGCCCCAAGCGAGGTCGCCATGTCATGAGCCGCGTCGCCGTTGATATCGGCGATCATCACACGCGCGCCTTCGGACAGGAACTTTCGGACGATACCCGCCCCAAACCCTGAGGCGCCACCTGTCACGATTGCGGTTTTTCCTTCCAGCCTCATACCCTTGCCTCCCGGTCGTCTTTGCAGGGCAGAGTAGCAAGGCACCGCGAACTTACCAGATTAATCTTCCGATACCCGACCCCGGAGCGCCTTGACGTCCGAACGGGCCTTTTTCGCCGCCAAGCGTCGTTTTACCGAACCGTAGGTGGGTTTTGTCGCGATACGCCGTTTGGGTTTAACCAATGCACGAGCGATCAGGTCTGCCAACCGGTCGCGCGCAATCTCGCGATTGCGGGCCTGACTGCGGGTTTCCTCACACTGGATGATGATTGCGCCGTCCTTGGTCCATCGACGCCCAGCCAGCCGTTTCAGCCGGCTTTTGACTGGATCGGGCAACGAGGGCGAGCGCGCGGCTTCGAACCGCAGCTCAACGGCGGTTGAAACCTTGTTCACGTTCTGCCCGCCCGGACCGGACGATCGCACGAAACTTTCGGTCAATTCCCAATCCTGCAGGACGATATCTTCGGTGATGCGCAACATGAGTTGGACCTTACTCGGCCAGCGCGAAAACAGAAAGGGCCGCCCCGATGGGACGGCCCTTCGAAAGTACAGGAGGTCGGGTCGGTTAGATCAATCGACCAGCCGGAGCGAGCGCTCCGCCAAGGGCTGCCTTAACAGGCGATCCCCCCGGTTGTTCCGACACCTCTCTCCAATCTCTTTCTCGACACTGGATCACCTCCTTTTCTATCTGTTGCGGTTGATAGGGATGGTGACACAAGATGCGCCATTCTCAAAGCACTTTTTTACGCAGGTTGGGCGGACAGCCGCGCAACGATCACCTTGAAGGGGATCAGCGCGATCAACGCCAACGAGAGTTTTACCAACCAGTCAGCAAAGGCGAGCGTGACCCACAGCGGCGCCATCGGGCCTGACAGCATGAAAGGCACAGGCTCCCACGCCCAGTTGATCGCGGCATCGGCATTGGCACCGAAGAATGTGACCGAAGCTGAGAAGGCCAGAGTGAAGAAAATCGCGGTATCCAGAGCCGATCCAACCAGCGTCGAGACCAGCGGCGCGCGCCACCAGCGGCCACCGCGCAGCGAGTTGAACACGGTGACGTCGGTTAGCTGTGCGATCAGGAAGGCGGTGCCCGAGGCAACTGCGATCCGCAGCGGTACGGCGGCGTAGGTGAAGCCGTCACCTTGCAGCATGATCTGACTGCCGATCAGCGAACAGATGATGCCGGTGACAAACCCTGCGAATACGACCTTGCGGGCCGGGCCCACCCCGTAGACGCGGTTCATGATGTCAGTGACCAGAAAGGCCAGAGGATAGGTAAAAGCACCCCAAGTCAGCAATCCGTCAAGGATCAGGAACTGGACCAGGATGTTCGAGGCCACAACGATAGTGGCCATGGCAAGAATGCCGGGTATATAGCTGCGTTGCATTTTCAGATGCCCGTTTTGACAAGGTAGCGGCGACTTGGCCAAGGGACCGTCCCAAGGCAAGCCGCGCTTCTAGACGCTTGATCAGAGACTGTCAATCGGGCAGCAGATATTCCACCAGTTCGGTGCGCTGCAGCGCAAGGAAATTGTCATCGGACACCATTGTGGCGCGCAGGCGACCGCGGTCATCACGCCAGATCGACACGCCTTCGAGGTTGTCGTGCCCCCCCATTCCGGTGGTGAACAGAACTTCTTCGCCGGTGGGCGTGTCATCCTGAAGCCGCCACCGTCGAAGGCGCGACCGGAAACCTGTCAGCGACACCGAGCGTTCCAGAACGTAAAGCCTGCCGTCAGGTCCGAAATCGGCTGCTACGGGTAAAAACCGCCCGCGCTGAGGCAAAACGAATGGTGTCGACCAGACCTGCCCGTTCCAGCGGTAAACAGGAATGTCGCCATTCTCGGTTCGGCCTTTCTCGGTAAGGGTATAAAGCCGCTGTTTGCCGTCGATCGCCAGCGCCTCGAACGAGCCGTTATTTGGTAACTGGTCAAACGCTTTGGGGCGCGGCAGGACGCGCGCCTTGGATCCCGGCGCTGAATAGTGGGCGACGCGATGAACACGTTCGAACGAAACAAAAAAGCTGCCATCCGGCGCCACGGCCAGCCCTTCGGAGTCACCGGAAGACCCGATTAATGGCTGGCCTGTGCTGGACAGAACCGGCCATTTCCCTGTGACCTCGACACCGGTAATTGCATCGCCTTCGCGTAGAATTCTGGCGCGTACCAGAGTGGCCCGGTCACTCAGAACCGTCAAATTTTGGCCGTCCGCAGAAACATGCAGCGCGGAAAACCCTCCGAACCAGCCAGCCGGGTCGCTCCAGGCAAAGCTACCTAACTCAACGGCAGTCTTTGTTTCGACGGCCCAGGCCGATCCTGCCAGACAAAACGCGGATATCAGTTGGATTGCAGAACGGCGGCGCATTGCTGGGGCAGATCGGCCAAACGATATTCTCGGCGTTTTTTCGGTGGCGGCGCATTTGGATCAGGCGGCGGCGGGTTCAGGATATTGTTCACCCATTGCTGCGCTTCGGCGCAGCCGTCACCCTTGGGCGGCGGGTCCTGATTAACGCAGCCTCTGGACCCGCGCGGGCAGGCAAGCCGCACGTGGAAATGATAGTGATGCCCCCACCAGGGCCGGATTTTGCGCAGGTAGGCGCGGTTGCCTTTTTCCTCTTTGCACATCTGCACTTTCGCGCCGGGAAAGACGAATATTCGGGCGACGCGTTTGTCCTTGGCTGCTTCGCGCAGAACGGCGTGATGCTGCTTGGTCCAGTTGCCGTTGACGAACGCCCCATTGGCACGACGCAGGGAAACAGACGAGATATTCTCGCGCGCCTTGCGGCTAAGCCGCATGTCGTTGCCCGGAAGCATCCAGATATCAATATCCAGACCCAACTGGTGCGACCGGTGCCCTGATGTCATCGGCCCGCCCCGGGGCTGGCTGATATCCCCGATATAAAGACCATTCCAACCCGGTTGCCTGGCCGCGAATTGGCTGAGGTCCTGCACATAATCTATCGCCACCGGGTGTCCCCAGTTGCGGTTGCGCGACAGGCGCATGGCCTGCCATGTCGGGCCTGTTTCGGGCAGTTGCACCGACCCGGCGGCACATCCGCGCGAATAACTGCCGAAAGCGGCGGGTTTTTGTTGTGAACTTTGCTTTTGTGCTCCGAATAATTGCTTGGCCAGGGGTTGCGCCCCTGCGGAGCCTGCCAGTGTGATTAAGGCCAACATTGCCAAAAAACGCTGTATTATCATCTGCTCTGATCCCCTTCCGGTTTAACCCAGCGCATCAGGAATAGACCCAGAATAAACAACAGAATGATCGGTGACACCCCCAGACGCGCGCTGCCGGTTGCGGTTGTGGCAATCCCGATCAACAGAGGCGCGGCAAAGGCCGTGGCGCGACCCGACAAACCATACAGGCCAAAGCTTTCCACCGGGGCCTTGGGATCGGTGTGACGCACCATCATGGATCGGCTAGCCGATTGCAAAATGCCGCCCATACCACCAATCAGGATGCCGCAGGCAAAGAACACAAGATCCGGCAGGCCCGATCCATCGGGCAAAGTGATGCCGAAAACCTGCGTCCGGTCCATGGATACGATCGTGACGCAAACAAGGATCAGAACCCAGATGCAGACCAAAATGACCGGTTTAGGGCCGTTTTTCTTGTCCAGCTTGCCACCGACCCACGAAAAAGCAGCGGCGGCCAGAACGCTGACGATCCCGAAGACACCGATCTTGATGAGGTCCCATTCCAGCACCAGCCGGGCGTATACGCCGCCAAAGCTGTAAAGCCCGTTCAGCGCATCACGGTAAAACATCGAAGATCCCAGATAGCTGGCTAGGCTAAGCCGGTGCCGCAGGTTGGAAATCGAATGCGCCAGCAAGCCCAGCGCGTCGCGCACCGAGCCGTGTTTCTTGGACGATGAATCGTCCCGCACCCAAAGGAAATACGGCACCATGAACAGGATGAACCACCCTGCCGTGAACGGGCCGACGAACCGGGTGCCCTGCTGCTGCGCCGCATCCAGCCCAAAGGCCGGGTCCAGTCCGACCAGCGTCTTGCCGTTGTCCTGCTCGACAAACAAAAGCAGCATGATCGCCAATGAAATCAGCCCGCCGAAATAGCCGAAGGCAAAGCCCGAGCCGGAAATCTCACCCACTTCCTTGTCGTCGCCCAGATCGGGCAACTGCGAGTTGATGAAGATCAGCGCATATTCCGCGCCGACAAACCCAAGGCCAAAGGCCGACAGCATCAGCCACATGTTTGACCCATCCGGCAGCGTGTACCACAGCGCCGCGGACCCCACGACATACATGACGGAAAACCCAAAGATCCAAGGGATGCGCCGCCCTGACACATCTGCCATCGCACCCAAAAGCGGCGCACCAAAGGCGATGATCAGCCCGGTAATGGTCAGGCAATTCGCCCAAACCGTCTGTGCCCGTGCAGCCGCCGCCTGAGAGTCCAGTCCGATTCCTGCGAAATATCCCGCCGCAACCCCGGCGAAATAGGGTCCAAAGACGAACGTCACCAGAAGGCTGTGATATGGCTGCGTCGCCCAATCGAAAAACCACCAGCCCCAGATGCGCTTACGCTTGGAAATCTCTGCCATGACTGCCCCTGTTCTTGTTGCTTTTAATAAGACGGGGCTTTGGACGGTTTCGCAAGCGTTCTGTTGACCCAGACTTGCTCTTTCGGGCGCGGGCGCTTACGTCTCGTCTGACGCAAATACCGGAGGCCCCATGCTGTCACTGATCCAAATCCTGTTGCTGATTCTGGACATTGTCTGGTTCATCATTCTGGCCCATGTGATCATGAGCTGGCTGATCAACTTTCAGGTTCTCAACCTGCATCAGCAGTTGGTCGCGCAAATCTGGTACGGTCTAAACCGGATACTTGAACCCATCTACGGCCCGATCCGCCGGGTTCTGCCGAATATGGGCGGTCTGGACCTGACGCCTCTGGTCGTTCTCGTCGGCGTCTATGCGCTGCGGATCATCCTGATCAACAATATGGTCTATTTCGTCTGACCTCTTGTTCACCGAATCTTAGTATGTGATTGTCCTGTCATAAGAGCAGATAAACCTAAAAACAGGGCAATCCCCACATGTTCGACGCCGCGCCCCTGCTGCGAGATGTCTTTGGATTCGACGACTTCCGACCGGGTCAGGAAGAGATCGTCGATGCCGTGACGGCGGGCGAAAACGTGCTGGCCATCATGCCGACGGGTGGCGGGAAATCCCTGTGTTTCCAACTGCCTGCCCTACTTCTCGACGGGGTAACGGTGGTCATCTCGCCTCTGATCGCCCTGATGCGCGACCAAGTACGGGGCTTGCAAGAGGCCGGGGTTGAGGCCGGCGCGCTGACCTCGGGAAACACCCCCGAGGAAACCGATGCCGTGTGGGAGGCGCTGGAGGCTGGGCGGCTTAAACTACTTTACATGGCGCCCGAACGTCTGGCCGCCGGGTCGGCACTGGGGATGTTGCGGCGTATCAATGTCAGCCTGATCGCCGTGGATGAGGCGCATTGCGTCAGCCAATGGGGCCATGATTTCCGCCCGGATTATCTAAGGATCGGAGAGTTGCGGCGCGCGTTGAAGGTGCCCTTGGCGGCCTTTACCGCCACGGCGGATGCCGAAACGCAGGACGAGATTGTCGAGAAGCTGTTCGACGGCACCGCGCCCCGCAAATTCCTGCGCGGATTTGACCGACCCAACATCCATCTTGCCTTTGCCGCCAAGGACGGGCCACGCAAACAGGTGCTGGATTTTGCTGCTGCGCGAAAAGGGCAATCCGGCATCGTCTATTGCGGCACCCGAAACAAGACCGAAGTGCTGGCCCAAGCCCTGCGCGCCGAGGGGCACTCCGCCTGCCACTATCACGGTGGCATGGACCCCGAGGATCGCCGCAATGTCGAAACCCGTTTCGCGCGCGAAGACGGTCTGATCGTCGTCGCCACCGTGGCCTTTGGCATGGGCATCGACAAACCCGATATCCGCTGGGTCGCCCATGCGGACCTGCCCAAATCCATCGAGGCCTATTATCAGGAAATCGGACGCGCAGGCCGCGATGGTGGCCAGGCTGAAACGCTGACCCTGTTCGGCCCCGATGACATCCGCCTACGCCGCTCGCAAATCGACGAAGGGTTGGCCCCGGCTGAGCGCCGCATGGCCGACCATGCCCGGCTGAACGCTCTGCTTGGACTGGCCGAGGCGCTGGTTTGCCGCCGTCAGACCCTGCTGGGGTATTTCGGCGAACAGGCTGCGCCCTGCGGCAAATGCGATCTGTGCGACACCCCGCCCGAGGTGTTCGACGGTACCACTCCTGTGCGCATGGCCCTATCCGCCATCCTGCGCACCGAGGAATGGTTCGGTTCGGGTCATTTGATCGACATCCTTCTGGCCAATGAAACTGAAAAGGTCCGGGCGCGGCGACACGACGACCTGTCCACATGGGGCATCGGCAAGGACTGGTCCCGCCCGCAATGGCAGGCAATTTTCCGGCAGATGATGGGGCATGATCTGGTCCGTCCCGATCCTGACCGCCACGGCGCGTTGCGCATGACCGAGGCCGCCAAACCGATCCTGAAGGGCGAGGCGCAGATTAACTTGCGCAAGGACACAATCCGCAAAGCCACCCGCCGCCCGGCCGTCAAAGCGATGGTTGCCGAAGAAGACGCACCGCTGCTGTCGGCGCTGAAAGCGAAACGCCGCGCACTGGCGGAATCACAGCGGGTGCCCGCCTATGTGATCTTCCCTGACCGCACCCTGATCGAGATGGCCGAGACCCGACCCATGACGTTGGACGACTTGGCCCGGATCGGCGGCGTGGGCGCGAAGAAACTGGAACGCTACGGCGATACCTTCCTTGAGGTGATCGCGGGCGAAGCCGCCGCGCTGCACCCCGCCCGTCGCAAACTGGCCGGGCGCGATCAGGGTGAAATTTTCGATCAGCTTCTGGCGGTTCAGAACGATCTGGCGCGCGGTCCAGAAGGGATCGACAAACCGCTGACCTGCTCGGCCTCACAACTGGCCAAGGTGGCGCAACTGCGGCCCGGCGATCAGCGCGGGCTGGAACAAGTGCTGGGCGACCGTCGTCACGAAAGGTTTGGCGCGGCCTTTCTGGACGTGTTGGAACAGGCGGGCTAGATACGCCGTATCAGGCAAGAAAAGAGGGCGGATATGCTGGTAGTGATTTCCCCGGCCAAGCGGCTGGACTGGGCCGAGCGCGATGTGACAGTCACCCAACCCGATTTCCAGGACGACGCGATCCGGCTGTCGAAAACCGCCCGCAACCTGACGCTGGGTGATCTGAAAAAGCTGATGGACCTCAGCGATGATCTGGCGCGTTTGAACCGCGACCGGTATCGCGCCTTTTCCGATGCCCCCGAGGCCGACTTAACCCGCCCTGCCGCGCTGGCCTTTGCCGGGGACACCTATCAGGGGCTTGAGGCTGCATCGCTGGATGCCGATGAAATGGCCTGGGCGCAGGATCACCTGCGAATTCTGTCGGGGCTTTACGGCGTGCTGCGCCCTCTGGACGCCATTCAGGCCTACCGGCTTGAGATGGGCAGCAAGCTGAAGACCCGACGCGGCAAGAACCTGTATGAGTACTGGCGCGACCAGCTCAGTAAGGCGCTGAACGCACAAGGCGCGCAGATCGGGTCAGACATTCTGGTGAATTGCGCCAGTCAGGAATACTTTGGCGCTGTCGATCCCAAGGCGCTGAAGCTGCGTGTGATCACACCTGTGTTCATGGAGGACAAGGCGGGCACCCCCAAAATCGTCAGCTTCTTTGCCAAGAAAGCGCGCGGCGCGATGGCGCGATACATCGTGCAGCACCGCCTGACCGATCCTGCGGGGCTGTTGGACTTTGACACCGGCAGCTATGCACACCGGCCCGAGTTGTCGACCGAGGACAAACCCGTCTTCGTGCGTCCGTATCAGGCCTGAGCCAGCATTGACCGGTCGTAAGCGACCAGTTCAACCGTATTGCCCTCGGGGTCTTCGGTGAAAATCCCGCGCCAGCCAATCCAGTCGAATTGCTCAACCCGATAGGGCTGACCAATTTGTTCATACCAACGCGTGACAGCGTCTTGTTCTTCGAAAGGCAGCGACAGGGCGATGTGATGCAAAGCCGACGCGCCGCCGGTCACCGGGGATTGATCACCTGTGGGATGCAAGCCCGGACGCGGGGCGGCTGTATGGTGGAACAGGGCCAAAACCTGAGTATGCCCGCCGAAACCCTGCGCGATCTCGAAAAAAACGATCGCACTGTCATGGTCGCCGCTCAGACGCTGCAATCCGATCACTGTTTCATAAAATTCGACCATCGCCGACATATCGGCGCATCGAATGGCTATCTCGCCCAGCGCGCGAGGCTGAAAACCACGTTCATTTAACATGAGTTCAGCCTAATTTGGTTATGGCTGTCCGGCAACGACTGCCTGAGTGCCCTCCGGTTGATGCGTCAGGATCGCATGTTGGATTTTCTGTTTTTGCAGAGGTTTGGTTAGGTAGTGGTCCAAACCTGCCGACAAGATCCCCTGATCATCTCCTGACATCGCATGCGCGGTCAACGCGACAATCGGAACATGGCGGCCTGTCTCAATCTCGCGCCTCCGGATTTCACCGGTGGCCTGCTTTCCGTCCATTTTCGGCATGGAAATATCCATAAAGATCAGGTCCGGATCGAAATCACGATGGACATCCACGGCTTCAAGTCCATTTCCGGCGAACCGCAGTTCGATGTTCAGATCCTTGACCATTTTCTTCAGGATCAGTTGATTGGTCCGGTTATCTTCGGCCGCCAGAACACGCATCAAACGCCCGGCCGAAGGCACGTTCGCGTAATCGGGTTCGACGGTTTCTGGTACAGCTATTTCTGCGGGTTCGGCCCGTGTGTCCTGACCAAGAGCGGTCAGGTGCGTATATAGTTCAGCCCGGGGAATGGGTTTTTGCAGAACGCCTTCGATCAGATGTCGGGCCGGGTTTGCGTGGATGACGGCGGGATTGGCTGACATCACCACAACCGGCAGTTCGCCCCACCCGCGATCTTTCAGGATGGTCGCCAATTCCAGCCCATCCATATCCGGCAGATCGTGATCACACAAAAGCAGGTCAACAGTATCGTCAACTGCGGCCAAAGCCTCTCCACCAGACGCACACACAGTGACGCGCGATCCCAACCGGCCGAGCTGCTTCGACAGAATGGCCCGGTTGACCGCTAAATCTTCAACAACCATCACGTGGTGCAGACCCCCGCCCAGATCCGGAGGGGCAGGCTGAACGCCTTCGACGGTCGGCATCGACACGCGGAATCCAAAACACGACCCACGCCCCGGTTCACTTTCTACCCAGATCGTACCGCCCATCAGCGTGATCAGACGTTTTGTAATGGCCAGCCCCAGCCCGGTTCCTTCGAACTGGCGGTTGCGTTCATCTTCGACCTGATTGAACTCACCAAATATGTGGTCGATCTTTTCCGGTTCGATCCCGATCCCAGTGTCTTCGATCGCCACGTGTATATCGCAGGTCTTGGTATCGGTATTGGGCACCCCGGTAACGCGGATCAGAACATGGCCGTTGGCGGTGAATTTCACCGCATTGCCCACCAGATTCGTCAGAACCTGACGAACACGACCCGGATCACCAACAAATAGCGTTGGAAGGAAAAGGTCATAATCAACCAGCAGCGTCAGACCCTTGTCACGAACACTTGGCTGCAAAAGCATCGCAACCTCAAGAATACAGCGCTCAAAGTCGAACTGTTCGGGGTGCAGGATCAGCTTGTCCGCCTCGATCTTGGAATAGTCAAGAACGTCATTGATGATGACCAGCAACGCCTCACCCGAGTTGCGGATCGTGTTAAGATAGAGCCTTTGTTCCTCGTCCAGAGGGGTTTCAGTCAGCAGGTCAGTCATCCCGACAATGCCGTTCATCGGGGTGCGTATCTCATGGCTCATATTGGCCAGAAATGCGGACTTGGCGCGGTTTGCTGCTTCGGCCCGTTCGCGTGCAGCCGTCAATTCGGCCTCATGCCGGACCGAGGCCGAGATGTTAAGCGCCAGACTTACAACATCGCCACCATTGCCCCGCTGGTCGATCAGCTTGACATAATGGCCATTCCACAGGCGGATAATTTCCGCGTTGGGATGTGGTTGTGACCAACGGGCCAGCATCCTCCGGATCCAGTCCGGTGCAGCCTCGGAACCCAGATCAATCAGCCCCTCAGCGACCAAAATCTCAAGTATCCGTGGATATGCGACGCCCGGCGCAACCTCGTCGATCCCGTCAAACAAGCTAAGGTAGGCCGTATTCGCCCCGATCAGGCGGTTATCGCCGTCAAAAAACGCAAACCCGTCCTGAAACGTCTGAATTGAATGCCATAAGCGCCGTTCGGCCACCTCGATTTTGGCATTGGCCAGCGTCAGGTCGGATTTGACCTTTTCATTCTCACCCCGAACCGTTTCCACCTCGGCCTGCGTTTCGCCGATGCGTTTGGTCAGGGCCATCGCATGCAGGCCCAGCTTGCGGTTGGCGGCGGACAATTCGGCCTGCTTCATTTCCAAAAGACGCTCTGCCGCCAGACGTGCGCGTCGTTCCTGTGCCAGTTTTGTTGCAAGACTCATCTTTGGTCATCCCGGACTAACCCGAGATCAACATCCAGCCAGAGCGTGAAGAAGTGTTTAAGCGCTTACCGCGCAGTTCGGATCACAGGCGCGGGCCGTCAACGACGCCCCTCGCGCAACCAACCGCCCAACAGGAAGCCGCCCGCCAGAAGCAGCACCAACCACGGCGGCAGCAAACCGGCCTGCGTGACGTCCCGAGTTTCATAAGCGTCGCGCGGCGTCAGGCCAATCCAGCCGCGCCCGGATGCCGGTCGTCCCGCACGCACGTTGCGGATCGCGGGCAGGCCATCCTCCAACTTGATCGTCCCACCGCGCAATTCAGCCAGCAGCGGATCCAGAACGTCCGAGGTTGCGATGGTGCGCTCAAATTCTTTCGGCGCGGCCGGACCTAACCCGATAACGGCGGACAACTCGCCTTCCTGCAAACGGTAAAGTCCGATTTCCGGCCCGAAATACTGTGCCTCGAACCGGCCGGGGGAAATCATGTCGAGCGTGATGTCCAGCGTTTCCCCATTCGGGCGCGTGACCGTAACTGGACCGACCTCATCCTCAAGGGTCTGCCGAATGATCCGCATGATCTGGCCGTTGGCTTCGGCCCACAGCGCTTCTTCCTCAAGCTCGGGTTCTTTCATCATCCAATGCGCCAGCCGGCGCAGCAGTTCAAGCTGCGGCCCGCCCCCCTCGAACCCACGACTCCAAAGCCACGCATGATCCGAGGCCAGCATTGCCACGCGGCCTTCACCCACACGATCAAGAACCAAAAGCGGCCTGTCTTCAATCCCGGTCATCAGCAACTCGCCCGAGCGGTGCTTTACGTCGATCTGGCGCAACCACGCGCCCCATTGTTCGGAATCGCCAAGATCAGTCGTGACCGGATGGCGATGCCCCAGATCGGTCACCATCGGGACAAAGCGTTCCTCGATCACCCGTGCGGTTGGCTGCGCCGGCAGGATCGGGGCCAAAGGTGAGCGGAAAATACTGTCCGCGCTGGCAAAGTCAGGCCCGGCCGCGATCAGGACGGCACCGCCGTCGTTGATATAGTTGTTGACGTTGTCCAGATAGATCGCAGGCAAAATGCCGCGCCGCTTGTAACGGTCAAAGATGATCAGATCGAAATCGTTGATCTTTTCCAGAAACAGCTCTCGAGTTGGGAACGCGATCAGCGACAACTCATCCACCGGAACGCCGTCCTGTTTCTCAGGTGGCCGCAGGATCGTGAAATGCACCAGATCGACTGAGCTGTCGGATTTCAGCAGGTTGCGCCATGTCCGCCCGCCCGGATGCGGCTCGCCCGATACCAGCAGCACGCGCAAACGATCGCGAACACCGTTCATCTGGATCAGCGCCGTGTTGTTTCGGTCTGTCAATTCACCTTCGGCTTCGGGCACCGTGAATTGAATGACATTACGCCCGCCATGGGGCAGGCTGACGGGCAATTCCACGTCGACACCGATGGGAATCGAGAATTGTTGGGGCTCGGCACCGTCGACCGAGATTTCAAGCGGCGCGTTGGTCGCGCCAGTAGGGGCTGCACCGCTATCTTCTACACGCAGGGTCAGGGTAACCGGCTCACCGATAATGGCAAAGGCGGGGGCATTTCGCACAATCAAGCGGCGGTCCCAGTCGGTGGCGTGCCCGGTTTGCAGCAAATGCATCGGCGCTGGCAGGTCGGGTGCCTGATCTGCATCGTGCACAATCCCGTCGGATACCACGAGAATTCCGGCGATCCGCGCGCGCGGTTCCTCGGCCAACGCCTCGTTCAGCGCAGCCATGACCTGCGTACCTTCGTCGCCGTCACCATCACCGACTTTGATCCGGCGCAACTCGGTATTGTCGCGCGTCTCGATCTCGGCCGCCAGTTCTTCGGCTGCCAGCGCGGTCTGCTCGGCGCGGTCCGAGAGGGTCTGACTGGCGCTTTCATCCTCGATCATCAACACGATGTCCGTCAGGGGCGCGCGATCCTCGATCTGGTAGACCGGGCCAGCCAACGCACCGATCACGACAAGGGCCGCCAAACCGCGCAGGGCCCAACCGGACAGACCCTGCCAAAGGGCCAGAACCACCCCGGCAAGGGCTACCGCAGCAACGGTGGCCAAAACAGGCCACGGGATCAGGGGATCAAAGATAACGGTTCCTGTCATTGTCCCAACCTGTCCAGCAAGGCAGGCACATGCACCTGATCCGATTTGTAGTTCCCGGTCAGGACATGCATCACCAAATTGACACCAAAGCGATTGGCCAGCTCTCGCTGACGCTCACCTGCATAGCCGCGTCCAACGGGCAACAGGGCCTGTCCGTTGCGGTCAACGGCCCACGCTCCGGCCCAGTCGTTGCCGCCGATCACCACTGGCGTCACATTATCGTTGAGGTTGCGGAACGGCATCCCCTCGATCTGTTCGGCATCCAGTGGCGCGGCCTCGACCCAGACCTCGGTTCCGGCGTAGCGCCCCGGAAAATCCTGCAGCAGATAGAACGCGCGCGTCAGCACGTGGTCACGCGGGACAGGCTCTAACGAAGGAATATTCAAAGGCGCAGCCAACTGCTGCAATTTGCGTCCATTGGGGCTGGAGGCGCCAAACCGCGCCACATCCGAATCCCGCGTATCAAACAGGATCATCCCACCCGAGCGAAGGTAAGCGTTGAGCTTGGCGTAGGCTTCGGCAGACGGTTGCGGTTGTTGGGGGGTTATGGGCCAGTAGAGCAAAGGGAAAAAGGCCAGCTCATCCCGTTCCAGATCAACGCCGATCGGCTCGGCCGGTTCGACAGACGTGCGATAGAATAGGGTTTGTGCAAGACCCCGCATTCCGGCACCTGCAATGTCATCGACCTGCGCGTCGCCTGTCAAAACATGCGCCAGCACCAATTCCTTGGTGGCGTTCAGCGCAAAATCGGTATCCGCGGGCGTCTGCGCGTCTGCTTGGGGCACAAACAGCAAAACTCCGATCGCAGTGGCCGCGGCCTTGGCCAGACCCAACCGTCCTGACAGCGCCAAAGACGCAATGACATCCACCGTCAGCAACAGCAGCGCAAGGCTGAGCAGGATACCTCCGATGGGCGTTTCCGTGCTAATTTCCTGCCCCTTGATAGGCACATCCGGCGGCCAGACCGCAGGGCTAAGCATCGTGTCGCTGGTCAGAACATTCAGCGCCAGCTTTTGCTTGCCGCTTTCGTAAAGCCCCGGACGCAGATCTGCGCCAATTGCACCCGACACAAGATCGACGCCATCAACGCCCGACAGATTGCCGGCATCAGACAAGGTGCCAAACCCATCCATCACCTGAATTGGCTCCCACGTGGTGCCCTGCAACTGGGACTCCTGCCGAGACTTGGCGGCCGAGGCGACGGCCAGCCGATCCAGCATTTCGACAAATAGGCCCGACAGGGGAAGGCTGGACCATTCTGCATCAGCCGTCACGTGGAACAGCACGACCTGACCCAGCCCAAGCGCCTTGCGGGTCACCAATGGCGTGCCGTCCGACAAAGATGCAATCACGCGATCCGCCAGATTAGGGTCTGGTTGCGCCATGACCTGCGTGGTCACAGATACATCTCCGGGGACCTTAAGCCCATAAAACGGTGAGCTTTCGGGGAACGGTGCAAGCCCCTTGGCCTCACCCCAGCTCATCGCGCCACCAACGGATCGTCCGCCGCTGCGCAGGCGGACAGGCAGCAGGATATCTTCCTCATCACGGCCCAGATCACTGGCAGCCATACGCGGTCCGGCAAAGCGCAACAACAAGCCACCCTCTTCGACCCATTCAACCAGTGCCGATTGTTCGCCCCCGGACAGTTTGGCGACATCGGCCAGAACGATCACATCCGGGTTGGCCGGCAGTACGTCCAGCAATCCGCCATCAACAAAATCCGCCGTCGGGATCAAAACCTGCGTCAGGTAATGCAACGGTGACAGCAACTCCAAACCTTCGCGGTTCCGCGTCCCGGCGATCAGGGCAACTTCGCGCCGCCGCAGGCTGTCATCGGTCAGTGTCACAGCCCCCGCAGACCGTTCACCTTGAATTTCAAACCGCGTGATCCGCGCGCGCAGTTCTGACGGCAGGGCCAGTTCTATCTGGGCCTGCGTTTCGCCACCTGCAAATTCCACCTCGGCAGATTGAAGAACCCGCATCACCCCGGCCGGGTCGCGGCCCTGCGCCAGAACCGTGATGCGTTCAGCCGGGCCCGCCTCGGCCCGTTGCGCGGTCAATTGAATGACGCCATCCTGATAGCCAGCCGGCAATAGTCCAACAACCGAGGATGGCGACTGATACACAGTGACACCCCCGCGCGCCTGCAAAGCCGCAAGGATCGTTTCGCTGCGATCATATGCCAGACGGTCACTGAACCAATGCGTTTCAAATCCACCTTCAACCTCATCCAGCGCGGCCAAAGCCTGTTCAATCTGCGGCAGCGTAGGCTGCCATGGCATCGGAGCCAGCCCAGGCAATCGACCGCTCCACGCCTCGGCGGCCTGAAAGACAGGGACTTCGGGAACCGTCAGGTTAAGGATCGCGACCGTGCGCCCGGCACGCCCGGCCTCGGTCAGTTGCGCGTCGATCTGGTCCAGCGTCGAAGACCAACGGGATGCGCCCGCCCAGCTTCCGTCCAGCACCAACATCAATGGCCCTGATCCGGCTTGCTCTCGGGACGGGTTCAGAACCGGGCCAGCCAACCCGATGATAATCGCCGCCGCTGCCAGCATGCGCAAAAGCAGCAACCACCACGGGGTGCGGTCCGAAACGCTTTCTTCATCCTTCAACCCAAGCAGTAGTGTGACCGCCGGAAACAGTCTGCGGATCGGCGCTGGTGGCACGGCGCGCAGGATCAGCCACAGGATCGGAAGGGTCAAAAGACCCAGCAACACCCACGGTGCGGTAAATCCAATGCCAGCCAGAACCGTCATGCCGTTCCCCCGTCCAGCGCACGATAGAGCCACAACAGAGCCGCTTGCGCGCTGTCACCCGTGTGGTGCAGACCAAGCTGCCATCCGGTCGCGCGACACAGTTGCGTCAGCGCGTCCTTGCGACTGGCGAGACGCTCTAGATAGCGGTCCCGCAACTCTCCGGCCTTGAGGGTTTCGTGTCGCGCTGTGCCGCCAACGCTTTCAAATATGGTCCGCCCGCGATAGGGAAAGCTTTCCTCGGTTGGGTCCAGAACCTGCAACAGGACACCGCGCACGCCCCGGTCGGCGGCTTTGGTCAGGGCCAGTTCGACCTCATCCATCGGCCCGAGGAAATCGGAAATGAAGACGGCACGCGCATGTGGGATCATGGCCCTATGTTCGGGCGGGGCGTAATCGGCTGCGGCATCTTCGGACCAAGCCTGCGCCAGCCGCACGATTTGCGCGTTGCCGCGCCGGGGCGGAAGGGTTGTTCCGGTCAGTCCGACACGTTCCCCGCCGCGCACCAGCAGGATCGCCGTTGACAGACCAAGCAGGCGCGCCCGGTCCGCTTTGGTGTGCAGGGATTTGTCGGACGCAAACCGCATCGACGCGCCCTGATCGACCCAGAGCATCACCGATTGCGCGATCTGCCACTCGCGTTCACGCACGAATTGCTGATCCCCCCGCGCAGACCGCCGGTGGTCGATCATCCGACGACTATCTCCGATCTGCGCCGGTCGGTACTGCCAGAAATCATCACCCAGACCGGACCGCCTCCGTCCGTGATCACCCAGCAGGACGGTTCCCGCCAGATGTTCGGCCCACGCCAACAGGGGCGGCAGCCGGGACGCCTCGGCCTCGGATCTTTCACGAAGGGTCAGCGCGGCATTCACGCCGCAGCCTCGGTGCGGATCAAGCCGGCAGCAGTGCTTTCGATCAGCTCAGCTAGGCTGTCCCCGCGTGCACGCGCCGCAAAGTTCAACGCCATCCGGTGGCTGAGGACTGGGCGGGCCATATCCAAGACGTCTTCGGCATTCGGGGCCAACCGCCCTTGCAGCATTGCGCGCGCGCGCACTGTCATCATCAACGCCTGCGCCGCACGTGGACCCGGCCCCCATGCAACGGTTTCGGCAACACGCTCAGACACACCCGCCTCATCCGGGCGGAAGGCACGAACCAGATCGAGGATCAGCTCAACCACCGAATCTCCGACGGGCATGCGCCGCAACAGAACCTGAGCGGCCAGCAGCTCTTCTTTGGTGAAAATCTCATGCGCGTCATCTTCTTCAACGCCCGTGGTGGCCAGCAGAATGTCACGCTCGGTTTGGCGATCAGGGTATTCCACGTCGATCTGGACAAGGAAGCGGTCCAACTGCGCCTCGGGCAGCGGATAGGTGCCCTCTTGCTCAATGGGGTTCTGCGTTGCGAGCACGTGAAACGGTGTTCCAAGAGAACGATCTTCGCCCGCTACCGTCACCGTGCGTTCCTGCATCGCCTGCAGCAGCGCCGATTGGGTCCGAGGGCTGGCGCGGTTGATCTCATCTGCCATCAGCAACTGGCAAAAGATCGGGCCAGAAATGAACCGGAAATGGCGGCTGCCATCTTCGGCGGTATCCAGAACCTCGGACCCCAGAATATCGGCAGGCATCAGGTCCGGCGTGAATTGGATGCGGTTGCCGTGCAAGCCCATCACGGTCGACAGCGTTTCAACCAGTCGCGTCTTGCCCAGACCGGGCAGACCGATCAGCAACGCATGCCCGCCGCACAGCAGCGCGGTCAGGGTCAGTTCCACGACCCGTTCCTGTCCGATAAAGCGGCGGGTGATCGAGGACTTGGCCTCTTGCAGTTTGGTTTCCAGCGCTTCGATCTCGGACACGAGGTCGGCAGGTTCGGTCATGACTTTCCCTTCCGTGGACTAATATGGTTGAAGTGTATCGCGCGAAAAGGAAATGGCAAAAGTAATGAGCGGACAAAAACCTGTGACACCCTCTCCTGATGGCATTGCGGCATCAGTCAAAGCCGCCAAAACCAAGGGCTTGCCCCCGGTTCACCTGTGGAATCCTCCGTTTTGTGGCGATCTGGACATCCATATCGCCAAAGATGGCTCTTGGTCTTATCTAGGGTCACCGATCAACCGGTTCGAGCTTGTGAAGTTATTTTCCTCAATTCTTAAGAAAGAAGAGGGGAAATATTATCTTGTCACCCCGGTCGAAAAGGTGGGAATCACCATCGAGGACGCGCCCTTCGTCGCGGTCGATTTCGATGCGACGGGCACCGGCGCGGCGCAGGTGCTGACTTTCACGACACATGTCGGCGATACCGCCATCGCAGGGCCAGATCACCCGATCCGCATTGTTATCGACCCTGAAACAGATGAACCCGCGCCCTACATATTGGTGCGTGCCAACCTCGAAGCGCGGATCGACCGCAAAAGTTTCTACCGGCTGGTCGACATTGCCGAACACAATGATGATTGGTTCGGCGTTTGGTCAGATGGACAGTTTTTCCCCCTGATCCGGTCCGAGGACTTGCCGGACTAAGCCCGGCGCACCACCCGACGATCTTGCGCCAGCACCACGGCCACAGCCACGATCCCCGCGCCCAGCGCGCGAGTCCAGTTCCACTCGTCCCCCAGCACAAGCATGATCAACATCACGTAAAACGGCGCGATGTTGATGTGGAACGACGCCAGCGCCACGCCGATTTTCCCGACCGAGGCGATAAAGAACACCTGACTCAGCCCCATCGAGATCAGCGCATAGATCACCAGCATTCCCGCTTGCTGCATATCAACCGGAGCCGTTGGGATGACATCCATACCCAACTGCCCTGCCGTGAAGAACAGAAAGAAGGCCACGACCAACCCGCCCACGAATGTAATGGTACTGCGCCCGGTCTGGCTGAGTTCTGGAAAATCCCGCGCGGTTGCCATGCTGGCCCAGCAGAACAACCCCGTCGACACAATGGCACACCCTGCGCCAAGCCCTAGTTGAGCGGGGGCCACCGCGCTGGTTGCGATTAACCCACCGATGGTCGACACTATGACTCCGATGGCAAAATTCCACCGCAAACGTCGCGTACCCGTCGCCAGCTCCAACAGAGTCGCAAACAAGGGCGCGCACGAGGCGATGATGGCCACGGTCACCGGGTCGGTCAGCTTTTGTGCCAGAATGATCAGGAACATCCCAGCGCCCAGCGTTCCACCGACCAGCATCGCATGTCCCCAACGGGCGCGCAGTACGCGGGTCGGCCCGTCAAACAACACCCAGATCGGCACCATCACCAACACCGCAATCGCCAGTCGCGCCACCAAAAGCGCGACGGGGGGCCAGCTTTGCAACAGCACCTCGGCCGCCGGAAACCCGGCTGCCCATGTCAGCATGCTTGCCACCGCCAAGCCATTGCCGGGCAAGGCAGAACTGCGCCCGGCAGACACAGAAAGACTGTTCCCGCGTACGGGGTCAGGGCTCATTGCCATGGTGTCAGACCTTTTGTTGGAACGGCGACCGAAAATGATTCGCCGTATTGTCCCGAATGTCTCTGAATTGCCCCGGGCGATCTGGCCGATTTTCGACAATCTGTCGTTTTCAGTCCCTTTCCCTGAAATCACCCGACAGCTAAGGTCCGGTCACCAAAAACCCGGACCTGCCAATGCCCAAATTTGCCGCCAATATCTCGCTGCTCTTTGCAGAACTTCCCTATCTCGACCGGTTTCAGGCGGCAGCAGAAGCCGGGTTTCAAGCCGTTGAGATTTTGTTTCCCTATGATCTGGCCGCCAAGGAAACGCGGCGGGCCTTGCTGTCCAATGGGTTGGACCTTGTCCTGATCAACGCGCCGCCACCGAATTACACGGGCGGACAGCCGGGCTATGCAGCAATCCCCGGCGGCGAAGCGCGGTACCAATCGGATATTCGTCGCGTGATGCGTTACGCCGATGTTCTTAAACCGGGGCTGATCCACGTAATGTCGGGTTATGCCTCGGGGCCGGACGCGCTGGACTGTTTCGTAAAGAACCTGAAATGGGCTGCCGATTTCGCACCCCAGCAACAGTTCACGATTGAGCCGCTGAACCCGGTTTCACAGCCTGACTATTTCCTGAACGACTACGATCTGGCTGCTGATGTTTTGAACCGCGTAGACCGCCCCAATATCGGCCTGCAATTCGACAGCTTTCACGCCCATATGATTCACGGCGATGCACTGGACGTGTGGAGCAGGTTCAATGCCAACGTGGTCCACGCTCAAGTTGGCGCGGCACCAGACCGATCAGAACCCGGGCGCGGGCCAACCGATTTTCCTGCCCTGTTCACCGCAATGGATGAGGCGGGATATACAGGGTGGGTCAGCGCCGAATACGTGCCCTCAACACCGCAAACGATCAACAGCTTGAAGTGGATGCGCGCCTAGCTCTGGCATTTTTCTAAAAAATCCCGCAGATGACATGGGTCGAGACCAATAGGATTTAGTCAATGATCCCTGCCCGCTTTACCCGCGCTCTGTTCAGCCTGATCATGTCGGGCCTGATGTCCTGCATCGTCACAGGCATCGCTACGGTCAAGGCGATTGGGTTGGGGCCAAACACGGCGGGCGACTGGATGGCGTCCTGGGCCTTTTGCTGGCCGATCGCGTTCTCGGTCATCCTGATTCTCGGACCTGCCGTGCAACGGTTGGTCAATCGCCTGGTCAGGCCGCAGGACTGACCCGCTGCGAAGAGGGTCCGTCGGACCTGATGAGAAGCGCGCCGGTGCGCCTCAGTGTGCCTCGGCCCAGTTCGCCCCCTGCCCGGCATCGACACTCAGCTTGACGTCCAGTTTCACCGCCGGGTCCGATGCGCCTTCCATCACGTCGCGCGCGACGCCGATCACCTGATCCACCGCATCCTCGGCCACTTCGAACAGCAATTCGTCATGCACCTGTAACAGCATCTTGGCGGGTAGCCCGTTGATCGCATCCGGCATCCGCACCATCGCGCGCCGGATCACATCCGCCGCCGTGCCCTGAATCGGCGCATTGATCGCCGCCCGGCGCGAGAACCCGGCATGAGGCCCCTTGGCATTGATCTCGGGCGTATGGATCTTGCGGCCAAACAGTGTCTGGACATAGCCATGCTCTTTGGCAAAGGCGACAGTGTCGTCCATATAGGTTCTGATCCCCGGAAAACGTTCGAAATAGCGGTCGATAAAGCCCTGCGCCTCGGCCCGTGGAATGCGCAGGTTGCGCGCCAGACCAAAGCCTGAAATCCCGTAGATCACACCAAAGTTGATTGCCTTGGCCTGACGACGAATATCCGGCGTCATCTCGTCCAATGGCACATCGAACATCTCGGAGGCGGTCATGGCGTGAATGTCCAACCCATCCGAGAACGCCTGTTTCAACGCCGGGATATCGGCGATATGGGCCAGAATCCGCAGCTCGATCTGGCTATAGTCGAGGCTGACCATCACATTGCCCGGCTCGGCGATAAACGCTTCACGAATGCGGCGGCCTTCTTCGGTGCGCACCGGAATATTTTGCAGGTTCGGATCGGTCGAGGCCAAACGGCCCGTATTCGCCCCCGTGATTGAATAAGACGTATGTACCCGGCCCGTATCGGGGTTGATATGGGTTTGCAGCGCATCCGTATAGGTCGATTTCAGCTTGGACAACTGCCGCCAATCCAGCACCCGGCGGGGCAGTTCATGCTCGGTGGCGAGGTCTTCGAGGATGTCCGCCCCGGTCGAATACTTCCCGGTCTTACCCTTCTTGCCACCCTCAAGCCCCATCTTGTCGAAGAGAATCTCGCCCAGTTGCGCGGGCGAGCCGACGTTGAAGTTCTCACCGGCCAACTCGTGAATATCAGCCTCTAACCCAGCCATTTTCTGCGCGAAGGTGTTGGACATGCGGGACAGCACATCGCGATCCACCTTGATACCGTGCATCTCCATTTCTTTGAGAACCGGCACAAGAGGACGCTCCAGCGTTTCATAAACTGTCGTCACTTGCACCTGATGCAGTTGCGGCTTGAACAGCTTCCACAAGCGCAGCGTGATATCCGCATCCTCGGCGGCGTAAGCGGTGGCCTCATCAACCGGCACCTTGTCGAAGGTGATGGCCGATTTGCCGGACCCCAGCAGCGGTTTGATCGGAATCGGCGTGTGGTTCAGGTAACGCTCGGACAGCGTATCCATACCGTGCCCATGTTTGCCGCCATGCATCGCATAAGACATCAGCATCGTATCGTCGATCGGTGCCACGTCCACACCATAGCGCGCGAATATCTTGGCGTCATACTTCATGTTCTGTCCAATCTTCAGGATCGACGGATCCTGAAGCATAGGTTTCAGCAGTATTAGAGCCTCATTTAACGGCATCTGCCCCTCGGCCAGTGCGTCTGAGCCGAAAAGATCATCAGCGGCTCCGTCGCGGTGGGTTAGCGGGATGTAACAGGCCGAGCCCGCCTCAACGCACAGCGAAATGCCCACCAGATCGGCGATCATTTCGTTCAATCCGGTGGTCTCGGTATCGACGGCTACCCAACCGGATTCATAGATGCGGTCGATCCACGCCTGCAGCGCTGCTGCATCCCGAACGCACTCGTATTTCGCGGCGTCAAAGGAGATATCCTCGGCCTCAGATACAACCTCGGGCGCGGGGGCATCGGCGATCACCGGGGCCTCGGCCCCCAGCTTGTCTGCAATGCGTTTGGTAAGGGTGCGGAACTCCATATCCGCCAGAAAACCCAGCAGCGTGTCTGGCTCGGGGTCCCGCACCTCAAGATCGTCCAGCGTGAAATCCAGCGGGGTGTTTTCGTCCAACTGCACCAGCTTTTTCGACAGCTCGATCTGGTCGCGCTTTTCGATCAGGGTCTGGCGGCGTTTGGGCTGCTTGATCTCTTCTGCGCGGTCCAGCAGCGTTTCCAGATCGCCATATTCGTTGATCAGCAAGGCGGCGGTCTTGACTCCAATGCCCGGAGCGCCCGGCACGTTATCCACGCTGTCTCCGGCCAGCGCCTGCACATCGACCACCCGTTCGGGTCCGACGCCGAATTTCTCGAATACACCATCACGGTCGATGCGTTTATTCTTCATCGCGTCCAGCATTTCCACGCCGCCGCCAACCAACTGCATTAAATCCTTGTCGGAACTGACAATCGTCACGCGCCCACCCGCGTCACGCGCCTGAACGGCCAGCGTGGCGATGATGTCGTCGGCCTCATACCCCTCCAACTCCTTGCAGGCGATGTTGAAGGCGCGAGTGGCTTCACGGGTCAGAGGCATCTGCGGACGCAGGTCCTCAGGCATGGCCTCGCGGTTGGCCTTGTAGAGGTCATAGAGGTCGTTGCGGAACGTGTGCGAGCCCTTGTCGAAAATCACCGCCACATGGGTCGGCGCATCCGGTCCCGCGTTTCCTTCGACATATTTCTGCAGCATGTTGCAGAACCCCGAAACGGCGCCGATCGGCAGCCCATCGGATTTGCGCGTCAGCGGGGGTAGAGCGTGATAGGCCCTGAAAATAAAGGCCGATCCATCGATCAGATGCAGGTGACATCCTTTTCCGAAATTGCTCATGCGCGCTCTCCCTGTCGGTCAGGATGGTTCTGCCACAGGGCCGCGCGCGTGACCAGTCAGGAACGCGGCTTATCCACCAAACAGACCGCTGAAAACGTCCGAGAAACTGTTCAGCAGCGCCATGATAACCAGCACACCGAGGAAGGCAAAAAATGCAAAGGCAAAGAACTGAAACAGGATCGCGCCCACACCGATGACAACGCCTGCAATAGCCGGGCGTCTCTTTTCGTGGCGCAGGATACCAACAACGGACAACACAATTGCCAGCCCGCCCAACATGGCGACCCCGATACGCAGGAAATCGTCCAGATCACGGGCCTGCGCCACCGGTTCGGGCTGCTCAAGCCCGGCCGCGGCGCGCAGCGTGGATTTACCGATCTCGGCCGCCAATTCCCCCAAAGAAACCCCGGTGGATTGCTGCGGCGCGAACGGTCCTGCCCAGAACACAAATAGCGCTGCAAACAGCGCAATCGACGCAAGGCTAAACCCTGTCCAACCAAAAACAGGATTTGCTGTGTCAGTAGCGTGAAGGTCAGTCATCACTCTCACCCGGGCTGGTTCCGGTCGAGCCTTAGCACAAAAAACGCGGCGAGATTTTGGCGTTCATTCTTTGGAAGGGCGATCAGCCCTGATCTGTGCCCTTCAGGACATATTTGCAATCGCAATAGGGGCATTCGACCCAACCGGTATCCTCGGGGATTTGCAGCCACACGCGCGGATGGCCCAACGCGCCTTCGCCGCCGTCACAGGCAACTCGGGTGGTTTCCACGATCTTGGTTTCCGGCGCTTCGATGGTCACGGCTGGCGATCCTTCTTCGGTTGTCGGCCTCGCGGGGCATGTGTGACTGCGTTTATGAGCGATGCGCAAACCGGGGGCAAGTGCCGCGTGTGAGATGCGGCAATCAGGATCAACTGTGACCTGGCAAAGCCAAGCGACCCGCTTCCTGCGCAAAGGACTCGAAAAAGAACAAAACGTGAATATAATATGGAATCGCCATGTATGCCGAATTGTCGATCACGTCGAACTTCACCTTTCTCACCGGGGCATCCCACCCCGAGGAATACATGGAGCGCGCCGTGATGCTGGGCCTGCCTGCCATTGCGATTGCCGATGACAACTCGGTGGCCGGGATCGTACGCGCCCATACCCAAGCGCGCGAGATCGCCCGAAAGGTGCGCGAACGTGTGGAATGGGAAGGGCAGAACACGCCCATAGGCCCAACCTGCCCCGATCATATCCCCAAACCACCCTCATATCTGATCCGCGCGGTGCCGCGCCTAATCCCTGCGGCACGGCTGATCTTCACCGACGCGCCCACCGTCACCGCCCTGCCGCTGAACCGGCAGGGTTGGGGCAACCTGTGCCGTATCCTGTCTGCGGGCCGTCTGCGGGCCGAGAAAGGCGACTGTATCCTGCACCTGTCCGACCTGATGGAATTCTCTGACGGTCTCCACCTGCTGCTCTGGCCACAACCGACCCCGTCACAGGGCGGCGCGAACCCTTGGCGGACACAGGCACAACGGTTGACGCGCCGCTTTGGCAGGCGGATGCATCTGTTGATGCATCCCCGGTATGACGGTGCAGACAGTGCGTATTTCTCTTTATTAGAGACTGAATCAAAGCAACTTGGCATCCCCACAATCGCCAGTGCCGCGCCGATGATGCACCACGGGGCCCGTCGCAAGCTGGCCGATGTGCTGACCGCCATCCGCCTGCGCCGCAAGGTCGATGATTTGGGCCGCGACGCGCTGGCCAATGGCGAACAGCGCCTGCGGTCCGAGGCCGAGATGTTACGTATCTTCAAGAATCATGAAGGCGCCATCACCCGCGCCCATGCGCTCAGCGAAGACCTCACCTTTTCGCTTGATGAACTGCGCTATGAATACCCCAGCGAGGGCAGCGATCAGGAAACCCCGACCCAGCGCCTGCACCGTCTGGCGCATGAAGGGTTGAAATGGCGTTATCCGGCTGGGGCCTCGGAAAAAGCCAAAAAGATGCTGGCGCACGAGCTGACCCTGATCGGCAAGCTGAAATATGAGCCCTACTTCCTGACCGTTCGCGACATCGTTCATTTCGCCCGCTCGCGCGATATCCTGTGTCAGGGACGCGGATCTGCGGCCAATTCGGTGGTCTGCTTCTGTCTCGGCATCACCGAGGTCAGCCCCGAGATGGGTACGATGGTGTTCGAGCGCTTCGTGTCCGAGGCGCGCGATGAACCGCCCGATATCGACGTCGATTTCGAACATGAACGCCGCGAAGAGGTGATCCAGCACATCTATGACCGCTATGGCCGCCACCGCGCAGGGCTATGCGCCACCGTGATCCATTATCGCGGCAAGCGTGCGATCCGCGAGGTCGGGCGCGCCATGGGCCTGACCGAAGACACGATCTCGGCCCTGTCCTCGCAGCTATGGGGGTTCTTCTCAGCCAAGGGGCTTGAGGCCGAACGGATGCGCGAGATCGGCCTTGATCCCGAGGATCGCCGCCTAAAGCAGACTCTAATGCTGGTCTATGAGATCGACGGCTTCCCCCGGCATCTCTCGCAACATGTGGGTGGTTTCATCATCACCGAAGGACGTCTGGACGAGCTTGTCCCCATCGAAAACGCCACGATGGAGGACCGCACAGTCATCTGTTGGGACAAGGACGATATCGACAGTCTGGGTATTCTGAAGGTCGATGTCCTCAGCCTTGGGATGCTGACCTGTATCCGTAAGGCATTCGATCTGATCACACAGCACCACCAGACCGGCTATACCCTTGCCACCCTGCCGCCCGAGGATCCCGAGGTCTACGATATGCTGTGCAAAGCGGACTCGGTGGGGGTGTTTCAGGTGGAATCACGTGCTCAGATGAACTTCCTGCCCCGGATGCGGCCCCGCACTTTCTATGATCTGGTGATCGAGGTCGCCATCATCCGCCCCGGCCCGATTCAGGGCGACATGGTCCACCCCTATATCCGCCGCCGGAACGGAGAAGAAGAGGTCAGCTTCCCCTCGGACGCATTGGGTGAGGTGTTGGGTAAAACACTGGGCGTGCCGCTGTTTCAGGAACAGGCGATGCAGATCGCCATCGTCGGCGCGGGCTTTACCCCGGAACAGGCCGACCGGCTGCGCCGATCGCTGGCGACCTTCAAGAAGCACGGCAATGTCAGCGAATTCCGCGCGCTTTTCCTGCGCGGGATGAAGCGCAACGGTTACGAACAGGATTTCGCCGAGCGGTGTTTTTCACAGATCGAGGGCTTCGGCTCTTACGGCTTCCCAGAAAGCCACGCGGCCAGTTTTGCGCTGTTGGTCTATGCCTCAGCCTGGATCAAATGCCACCATCCGGGCATCTTCGCCTGCGCACTGCTGAACTCGCAGCCAATGGGCTTTTATGCCCCTGCCCAGATCGTGCGGGATGCCCGCGAACACGGGGTGCAGGTGCGGCCGGTCTGCATCAATGCCAGCTTCTGGGACAATGTGATGGAACCCGACGGCCATGGTGGGCTGGCCCTGCGGCTGGGGTTCCGCCAGATCAAGGGCCTGAGCGAGGAAGACGCCAGCTGGCTGACTGCCGCGCGGGGCAATGGCTACCATCAGGTTGATGACGTCTGGCGGCGTGCGGGGCTGGGCCCGTCGGTGATCGAGCGACTGGCCGAAGCCGACGCCTTTGCCGCCTGTGACCTGACGCGGCGCGAGGCGTTGTGGCAGGCCAAGGCGATTGCGACCGCGAAGCCCCTGCCGCTGTTTTCACAAGATCTGGAGGGCGAGGCATTGGATGAACCCGAGGCCTATCTGCCGCAGATGACGCTGGGCGAACAGGTGGTCGAGGATTACGTGGCCACCCGCCTCAGCCTGAAGGCGCATCCGGTGGCCCTGATCCGGCATCTGCTGACGCCAGAGCCGCGCGACAAAACCACACCTGTTGCCTGACCTGCGCCCCGGATATGTCCCGGTCTAGAGTCGAAATCCGAGACCGCCATGACCAGACCCACCTTGCCCCCGCGCTTCCCCGCGACACCGGGCCAGATCAATGCACAGGTCCGCGCCTTCTATGCTCGCGTGCGCGAGGATGCCGTTCTGGGGCCGGTGTTCAACAAGCACGTCCATGACTGGCCCGCGCATGAGGACAAGATCGCCGCCTTCTGGCGCAACGCCATCCTGTTTGAGCGCAGCTATGATGGTAATCCGCAACGGGTCCATATCGAGCGGCCTGACGTGCGCCCCGAGATGTTCGCCCACTGGCTGGACCTGTTTGAAGAGGTCGCCAGCCAGACCCTGCCGCCTGAAACCGCCACCCCATGGGTCGCGCTGGCGCGCAGGATCGGCGTAGGGATGAAGGCAGGCGTTCAGTCCGCACGCCAGCCAAAAGACGCACCGCCGATCTTGCGATAGCGCCCCAACCAAAAACCGATGTTAGCGGTAAAATTGAGGCTACCAGACTCGGCTAAATAGGGGTAAGCAACAGGCAACCCACCTGACATATTACCGAGACCTTCGGGATGACCACGCAAAACAACACCCTCAAGGGCCTTGGCTATGCTTTTGCAGGCTTTGCGGTCTTTGCCAGCCACGACGCGCTGATCAAGGTTCTGGGTGGTACCTACTCGGTGATGCAGATCATCTTTTTCGCCACGCTATTCTCGTTTGTACCAATGGCAGTCACGATCCTGACCGACCGAGCCACCGGGAATTTCCTGCCGCACCACCCGTGGCTGGTCCTACTGCGCTCGGCCCTGATGGTCACCGGCATGTCCTGCGCGTTCTACGCCTTTTCAGTCCTGCCACTGGCCGAGGTCTACTCGTTGTTGTTTTCCTTCCCGCTGATCGTCACAGTCCTGTCGATCCCCATTTTGGGAGAGGTCGTGCGCGCCCAGCGCTGGGCCGCCGTTGGCGTCGGTCTGATCGGCGTGCTGATCGTTTTGCGCCCCGGGGCGACGGACATCACGATAGGCCATCTTGCCGCCCTGACAGCCGCGTTTTGCAGCGCCTTTGCATCCGTTCTGGTGCGCAAGATCGGGAATGAGGAACGCTCGGCGGTGCTGATCCTCTACCCGATGCTTCTGGCCATCTTGGTGATGAGTCTGGCCCAACCCGCGGTCTACCTGCCGCCCTCGCTGCTGCATCTGGCGATGATGGCGCTGGTTGGTGTGTTTTCAGTGATCGCCCAGCACCTGATCATTCTGGCCTATCGCGCCGCGCCAGCCGGGGTCGTCGCGCCCAGCCAATACAGCCAGATCATCTGGGCCACGCTGTTCGGCATGGTCTTTTTTGGCGAGCGGCCCGATGGCTGGGTCGCGGTCGGAGCCAGCATCATTATCGCGTCAGGTGTGTTCGTCGTCTGGCGCGAGAGCCGGGCGAATACCTCGTCGGTCAACACACCGGTTCTACGGGTGCGGTCACCTCGTTCGGATACGGGGGCGACGCGGCCGGGGGCGTAACGCGATCCAATTATTTTTCCAAATATCGCAACCTGAAGTTTCCATTAGCGTCGGCTTCATCAAAACGACCAAGACCACGAACCAAATCGCTCAGCTTGGTATAGCCATAACTGCGCGGATCAAAGTCCGGATAAATCTTACCCAGTTGCCGTTCCACAAAGGGCAAAGTCGCCCACCCATCGGGATCGTTTGTGGTATTGACCACATTTCGTATCAACTGAAACGCGTGATTTAGGCTCTGTTTTCCTTTTGCTTCACCATCTTTGATTGCGGGTACGCAAGGCGCGGTATCCCGCTTGATATTCTCGATATAGATGAACCGATTGCAGGCTGCGACCAGCGATTCCGATGCCTTGCGCTCGCCTATTCCAAACACGTCCAGCCCCTGTTCGCGAATGCGATTGGCGAGGCGGGTAAAATCACTGTCCGAGGACACCAGAACAAAACCACTGAACCGCTCGGAATGCAGGATATCCATCGCGTCGATGACTAATGCGATATCGCTGGAATTCTTGCCTATCGTATTGGCGAATTGCTGATGGGCAACAATTGCATATTTAGCAAGGGATTTGGCATCCCAGCCTTGCGGTGCGCCGTTCGAGAAATCACCGTAGATACGGCGCAAGCTGGCTTCACCCAATGTGGCAATTTCTTCAAAAATCTCTGCCGCATGTTTCGCAGGCACATTGTCTGCATCAATCAGAACCGCAAGGCGGTCAGCATTCCGTGTCGTCAATTCAATCCCTCAACCTGAGATGGTATTCTTGAGGATGAATGTAAGAACAAAAAAGGGCGGACAAAAGCCCGCCCTGTGAATTTATTTTTTCTATTTCAGTAGATTACGACCGATCGGATGCTTTCACCCTTATGCATCAGGTCGAACCCTTGGTTGATATCATCCAGACCCATCGTATGAGTGATCATCGGATCAATCTCGATCTTGCCTTCCATATACCAGTCGACGATCTTGGGCACGTCGGTCCGGCCCCGCGCGCCGCCGAAGGCCGTGCCGCGCCACGAGCGCCCGGTGACCAGTTGGAACGGACGGGTCGAGATTTCGGCCCCCGCTGGTGCCACGCCGATAATGATCGATTCACCCCAGCCCTTGTGCGCCGATTCCAGTGCGGCGCGCATCACGCCCACATTGCCGGTAGCATCAAAGGTGTAATCCGCGCCACCTTTGGTCAGATTGACCAGATAGGGCACCAGATCGCCTTCAACCTCGGCCGGATTCACGAAATCGGTCATGCCAAATTTCGTGGCCATTTCCACCTTGGCAGGGTTCAGATCAACGCCGACGATCTGATCGGCCCCGGCCAGACGAAGGCCCTGAATCACATTCAGACCTATACCGCCCAGACCGAACACGATGGCGCGGCTGCCGATTTCCACCTTGGCGGTGTTGATGACAGCGCCGATACCAGTGGTCACGCCGCAGCCGATATAGCAGATCTTATCAAAGGGCGCGTCCTCACGAACCTTAGCCAGCGCAATTTCGGGCAGAACCGTGTGGTTGGCGAAGGTCGAGCAGCCCATGTAGTGCAGGATCGGATCGCCGTCCAAGGTTGAAAAGCGCGAGGTACCATCGGGCATCAACCCTTGCCCCTGCGTTTCGCGGATCGCCTGACACAGATTGGTCTTGGGGTGCAGACAGTATTCACACTCGCGGCATTCAGGGGTGTAGAGCGGGATCACGTGGTCGCCCGGCTTCAGGCTGGTGACGCCCGGGCCGACCTCGACCACAACGCCCGCACCTTCATGGCCCAGAATCGCGGGGAACAGCCCCTCGGGGTCGGCGCCTGACAGGGTGAATTCATCCGTGTGGCAGATACCGGTGGCCTTGATCTCGACCAGAACCTCGCCCGCTTTGGGGCCTTCAAGGTTTACATCCATCACTTCCAAAGGTTTGCCCGCCTGAACGGCGACGGCGGCACGGGTACGCATTGTGCTTGTCTCCCTGTCTTATATGCCTCGACCCTGCGTCAATTGCAGGGTGTTTTCAACTGTGCTTTCGTGACAGATTGGCTAATTGTTTGATATTGCAGTAACGACGTTGTCACGAGGAGAAACGCCAATGCATCGATTTTTACCCGCGCTGGTCCTGTTGGCAGCCTGTGCAGAGACCCCCGCGACCGAAACAGCGGCGACTCAGCCCGAAGCTTCTCCGGTTGATCTGGCCTTTTGTCAGGGCGAGACATTCGCCGATTCCGTCGGCCAACCGGTCTCGACCATTCAGGCGCAATTGCCTGAACGGTCGCGCATCCTGGGGCCCGATGGGATTGCCACGCAGGATTACCGCATTGACCGGCTGAACGTGTATGTCGATGGCGCAGGGATCATTCAACGTCTGACCTGCGGGTAAGCGTGGACTCGGGGCGTGATTCTCGAATAAGAACAAAGTGGGAACATTTTGATGTCTGCCGATGCCCAAACGCCGAATACTTTCACTCTGGTTCCCCCGCCTGGGGGCTGAACGGCTGGTCCGCGCCGCGCGGGGGCTGCAGGATGGGCCTTTGGCTGTGGTGGCCGAACAGTCGAACATGCAGGTTGTCACCTCGCTGAATGATGAGGCGCAGGCCGCCGGGTTGCGTGTCGGTCAACCGGTACGTGATGCCCACGCCATGTGCGCCGCCCTGATCACCCGCCCCCGCAACGTCCCGGCCGAGGCTGCTTTTCTGACTGCGCTGCGCCGTTGGGTGGGCAAGTTCAGCCCGTGGGTGGCCGAAGAAGCACCGGATGGGTTGATCGTTGACCTGTCGGGCTGCGCGCATCTGTTCGGTGGGGAAGAGGCGCTGCTGAACGTGATTGAGACCGACTGCGCTGATATGGGTCTCAGCGTGCAGATGGGTATCGCCGATACGCTGGGCGCAGCTTGGGCGCTGGCGCGTTATGCCGGGCAAGAGGCTACATCGGACCGCAACGGCGACGCCATCAGCCAAGAGGCGCGCGCCACCCGCGCCCGCGCCACCAAGCGGCGGCACTGGACCAAGGGCGGGGCCGCGCCGCAGGTGATGGCATTGGGTGGAGGCGCGCGGATTGCAGCACCGGGGCAATCTTATGGCGCGCTCAGCCCCTTGCCCATCGCGGCGCTGCGGCTTGAGGATCAGGTGGGGGCGCAGTTGAACCGTCTGGGCCTGCGCCGGATCGGCGACCTGCTGGGGCAACCGCGTGCCTCACTGGCCCGACGGTTCGGGCGCGGGCTGGTGCTACGGCTGGATCAGGCGATGGGCAGCGCGCCCGAGCCGGTCTCACCCGCCCGCCCGCCACATCACTTTGCGGTGCGGATGACCCTGCCCAACCCGATTGGCCTGACCGAGGATGTGATGGCCGCCATCGACCGGGTTCTGCCCATCCTTTGCTCCAAGCTGGAGGAGAAAGCCCGCGGGGTACGGACCCTGCGGCTTGAGGCACATCGCGCGGATCAGGCAGCCGAGGTTATCGAGGTTGGCCTGGCCCGTCCGACCTATGACAAAAATCGCATTCGCCCTTTATTAGAGATGAAAATTGATAAGATCGATGCAGGTTATGGCATCGACATGCTGCGGCTTGAAGCGGTGCAGACCGAACCGATCCACGCGCGCACCATGACCGGCCATGCCGAAGCACGCCGCGCCGTGCGCGAGCGGTTAGCGGGCAACACCGCCGTCGAGGACCTGATCGGTAAACTGGGCGCACGGGTCGGGTTGGAGGCGATCACACGACGGCACCCTGCGGCCTCGCACATCCCCGAGAAGACCGCGCAGGTGCTGGCTGCCGCATGGTCAGAAGCTGCGCGCGACTGGCCTGCGCCGCCGCGCCCGCGCCCCTTGCAGATGTGGCAACCCGAACCGGTGATGGCCCCAGACACTCCGGACGTGCCCAGCACCTTTCGCTGGCGTGGGCGCGACTGGCAGTTGGCACAAGCGACCGGCCCGGAACGGATCGCGCCGGAATGGTGGCTGGACGACCCCAACTGGCGCAGCGGCGTGCGCGATTACTGGGTGGTGGTGACCGAACAAGGGGAACGGCTCTGGCTGTTCTACGGACATGGCGGCACCATGTCAGCGGGTTGGTTTTGCCACGGTCAGTTTTGTTAGAGTCTATTTTCCGCGATAGACAAGAATATCAGGCAGATAGTCGATCAATCGGATCACCCAGGAAAACGGAGCAGGGAAATCAGTACGGAACCGACGCCGCGACATCGCCTTGACCACGCGATTCGCGGCATCCTCGGGCGTCATCAGCATCGGCATCTTGAAACTGTTCTTCTCGGTCAGGCGGGTTTTGATGAAGCCCGGATTGACGATCCGCACGGTCACGCCAGTTCCAGCCAGATCGTGTCGCATGGTTTCCGCCAATGAAATCAACGCCGCCTTGCTTGCCCCATACCCGATAGCGGCTGGCAGACCATGATACCCCGCCAGGGACCCGATCAAGGTAATTTCACCGCGACCGGCTTGAACAAATCCCGGAACTGTTTCCCCCAACACGCGAATGGCACCCAGATAGTTGACATCGCTCATGGCCAGGGCCGCTTCGGTGTTCCAGTCAGCACTACGCATCGGATCATAAGCGCCCGCATTATAGACCAGCCCATCAACAGGCCCGGCCTTGGCTACTGCGTCACGAACTGAGTCTAAATCGGTCACATCCATCGGTATGGACCGAGCATTGGGAAGCGTTGCGCAGATTTCGTTCAGACGATCGGCATTGCGCGCGGACAGGATCAGGTGCGCCCCCTGATGGTTAAGCGCGTCGGCCAGAGCGCGCCCCAAGCCCTCGCTTGCGCCGATAATCCAATAGGTTTTTCCTTCAAAGCTGCTCATGCGACGACCGTTTCGTTTCGTGTGATGCTTTTACGGCCACGCCAAGGCAATGGATCACGCGCCGGGACCGGAAACAGGCCTCAATGCCTAAAGATCTGGCAATATTCATTGCTGAAATTCTCATAACCCGATTGATCCACCCCGGCCCTTTCTGCGTATCTTATTGTAAAATGTCACATAACGAGGCTTGAATGTTCGACGAATCCCGGGGCGTCCGGAAAAAAATCGCAGTAATTGGCGCAGGAATCTCAGGTCTCTCCGCAGCTTACTACCTTTCAGAAAATAACGACGTGACCGTCTTTGAGGCCGAACCCAGACTGGGTGGCCACGCCAGAACGGTAATGGCGGGCAAGAATGGCGATCAGCCGGTGGATACCGGTTTCATCGTCTTCAACTATGTGACCTACCCCTATCTGACAAAACTGTTCGATGAGCTGAATGTCCCCGTCATCAAATCGGAAATGAGTTTTGGCGCGACAATCGACAATGGCCGCATCGAATACGGCCTGAACAATCTGCGTACATTGACAGCCCAGAAACGCAATCTGGCGCGTCCGGCATATTACAAGATGATCGCGGACATCCTGCGGTTCGGCAAAGAGGCCCCTATTGCGGCGCAGGATGATGACACCACCATCGGTGAATTGGTCGACCAACTGCGTCTTGGTCACTGGTTCCGCCATAATTACCTGATGCCGATGTGTGGTGCGATCTGGTCAACCCCGGTCGAGTTCGTGGATCAATTCCCGGCTCGATCTCTGGTTCAGTTTTTCCGCAACCACGCGCTTTTGGCCAGCGGACGCGCCAAACAGCATCAGTGGTACACGGTCAAAGGCGGCAGTATCGAATATGTCCGCCGCATCGACGCCGCCCTGCGCGGGCGCGGCTGCGACATCCGTCTGGCCGCCCCTGTCGATCACGTGCAGCGCGACGCGGCCGGTGTCACTGTTCACAGCCAAGGACATATCGACCAGTTCGATGAAATCATTCTGGCCACCCACTCCGATCAATCTCTGGCCATCCTCGGCGATAGTGCGACACCTGACGAAAGGGACGCTCTGGGCGCGATCCGATATCAGCCGAACACCGCGATCCTGCATTGCGACCCCCGCCAGATGCCCCGGAGACGCGCGTGCTGGTCCAGTTGGACCTATCGCTCGCAAGCTGGAAACGTGGGCGTGACCTATTGGATGAACCGTTTGCAGAACATCCCCGACAGCGATCCATTGTTTGTATCGCTGAACGCGGGTTCAGACATTCCTGCGGATAAAATTTATGACCAGGTCGAGTTCGCCCACCCGGTATTCGACAAGGCAGCCCTAAAGGCACAAGGGCAAATCCGCGAGATGCAGGGACAGAACCGAACCTGGTTTGCCGGTGCTTACAACCGGCACGGTTTTCACGAAGACGGGATCGCCAGCGCGATGCATGTCGTCGGGCTTTTGAACGGCGCCCCGCAAACCCTCGGAGCGGAAAATGGCATTCTTGCAAAAGATCCGGCCATCCCTGTCTCAGCGGATCTGTGATACCTGCTGCGCTGCACTGGTATCCCTTACGGTACTGATACCGGGGGGGCTGGCGGCCTCTCCGATCTCGCAAAACCTGTCCAACCCGCAGCAGGTCGGCAGCGCAACCTTTCGGTTTCTGGGCATACCGGTTTATGACGCGCAGCTTTTCACTCCGAACGGCGCGGCGTTCAGTTGGGACGCCGATTTTGGCCTCAAGCTGACCTACCGGAAGACCCTCAAGCAAAAGGCTCTGGTCGAGTCCACGTTGGAGGAGATGGCGCGGCAAGGGAATCCAGCACCGTCGCAAAGCGCGCTTGAGGGTTGCTATAAGGCGGTCGGCAAGGGCGATAGCTATATCGCGATATCAGAAGGCCCCAACAAGGTCGGGTTTTGGCGCAACGGACAAAAGACCTGCACGCTGTCCTATCCCGGCGCAAAACGGGCCTTCATGTCCATTTTCCTTGGCACAGACACACGGAGCGCCAGCTTTACCCGTCAGTTGAAGGGGCAGTGATGCTGTACCCGCGCGTCAGTCTCTATGCGCTGATGCTCGCTGCGGCGGGTATTCCGCTCTATATTCACTTGCCACGTTTTGCTGCCGTCAATCTTGGTATTGGGCTGGGGGTCATCGGAACCGTGCTTTTGTTGATCCGTCTGGTGGACCTGATCCAAGATCCGTTGATCGGCTGGGCCATAGATCGCTGGCCAAGGGCGCAGGCACTGTTCGCGACACTGGCCGCACTTGGCCTCGCCGTTGGGTTTCCACTATTGTTTTCGTTGCCCGATGGGGCAAAACTGTCCGTGTTAGTGTCTGTTTTAATACTTCTCTTTTCCGCCTACAGCCTTGGGACAATCCTGCTGTACGGCCGCAGCGCCACGCTGGCGAAACACCCCGAGGCCAAAGAGCTTATGACCCTTGCGGCTTATCGCGAAGGCGGGCAATTGGCCGGAGTCGTTCTTGCCGCAAGCGCACCCGCCCTGTTTGTGGCCTTTGGCGCGGGCGCTCAGGGCTATCCTGCCTTTGGACTGTTTCTGGGCGTTCTAGCCATCGTCACGCTGATCTTGACCTTTCCTATCTGGCAGCGCACCCCGATCACCGGTCAGGGATTGTCTGTTGCTGGGTTAGGCCAGTCTGGGGCGCTGCGTCTGCTGGCGCTGGCGCTGATCAACAGCTTGCCTGTTGCGATAACATCGACGCTGTTTCTGTTTTTTGTGGAAGACCGTCTGCAACTGCCCGGAATGGCCGGTCCTCTGCTGATCCTGTTCTTCCTCAGCGCCGGGGCGAGCGTTCCCTTGTGGGCACGCCTTAGCAATCGAATTGGGCCGAAACAGACTCTGATGATCGCGATGCCGCTGGCGATTGCGGGGTTTATCGGCGCAGCCACATTATCCGCCGGAAACCTGACCGGGTTCGCCCTGATCTGTCTGGCTTCAGGTGCGGCGTTGGGTGCGGACATGGTCGTGCTGCCCGCAATGTTTTCGGTCGCCCTGACCCGTGCCGGTCTGAACGCGTCGGCTGCGTTTGGTATCTGGTCCTTCGCAGGCAAGCTGGGCCTTGCTCTCGCGGCCTTCTTCACTCTGCCGTTGCTGGAACGCAGCGGCTTTACACCGGGACAAACCAATTCGGCGGCGGCGTTGCAGACGCTTAACCTCGCCTATGCCGTTTTGCCCTGCACCCTGAAACTCGGCGCGTTCGGAATGGTCCTGACGCTGCCAACTGAGGTATCAGCCAAATGAACCTTGTCGTAACCCTTCTACTCGCCATCCTCGCCATTCTTGTCGCCAGAGGCCGCCTTCTGAGTTTTCGCGCGCAATCGCCTGCGGACTATGCCGGGACAGGACCCGAATTCAAAATGAAAGAGGCGCTGAACGGTGAAATCCTGTCCGAGGGGCTGATCTATGGACCCAACGGCAAGATGTCGAACAGCTTTGTCGCCCGCATGGTTGGGGAATGGGACGGGAACACCGGAACGCTGGCCGAGTACTTTACCTATTCCAACGGCAAGGAAATGACCCGCAAATGGTATCTGACACTGGGCACGGGGAACACCTTCATTGCGACTGCGGATGACATCGTGGGCGAAGGGAAGGGTACGATTTCGGGTGCGACCGTCAAACTGACCTATCGCATCATCCTGCCTGAAGACGCCGGAGGGCATACGCTGGATGTTACCGACTGGATGTACCTGACCGAAAACGGGGTGATCATGAACAGGTCCGAGATGCGCAAATTCGGCATCAAGGTCGCTGAACTGGTTGCAACGATGCGCCCTGCACCGGAAACAAAGGCCGCCCATCTGAACGGCGCGAATGGCTATGACAGCACAACAGAAACGAGGACGGTTCAATGAACTGGCGGCGTTTTCTGATCTGGGCGATTGCGATTGTCGGTGTGACCGTTCTGGCATCCTGCTCGGCCAAACCGCGCGTGCCCAAAACCTTCTTGTCTGATCGCCAGTTGAACCTTGAAGAGTTCTTTGAAGGCAAGACCGTCGCCTATGGTCAGTTTCAGGACATTCTGGGCAACGTCCCGCGTCGGTTCGCCGTCGAAATCGAAGGCACATGGGACGGCGAAACCCTGACGCTGGTTGAGGATTTCGTCTATGATGATGGTGCCAAGGAACAGCGGATCTGGACGCTGGCCAAAACGGGTGAGGACACCTGGACCGGTACCGCGCCCGGCGTTCTTGGAACCGCCAGCGGAGTAGAGCGCGGAGACACGTTCAACTGGAAATACAAGATCGACCTGCCCGTCAAGGATGGCACGATGCGGGTCAATTTCGATGACTGGATGTGGCTGCTGTCAGACGATCGCCTGCTGAACCGCGCCTATGTCTCGCGGTACGGTGTCCGGTTGGGCGAAGTCATTCTATTTTTCGAAAAGAAGTAGAAAGCTGAAACAAGAAAGGGCGGGTCAGACGACCCGCCCTTGAACCTTGATGGTTCAGGTCAACTTAGAAGTTGAACTGAGCACCGAAGTCAGCACGGATGCGACCATCGTCGTCACCGTCCTTGATCTCGCCGACTGCGCCGCGCAGCGATGCACCGCCGCCCAGGTCGTAGATGGCGCCAACACCGATGTTGCGGGTGTCGTCGTCAGCCGAACCGTCGCCGTAAACCAGCTGCAGGGTAGTTGCTGCGCCCAGGTCGTAAGAAACCGAGAAACCGTAGGCGGTGCCGTTTTCCGCGTCGTCGATGACGTCATCGTCTGCAACGAACAGGGTGCCGTAGAAGTCGCCCAGTTCAGCGCCCAGCGTGAAGACGGTCAGGCTTTGGTCTTCGCCGTCAACCAGATCCGTTTGACCATAGGCCAGCGATGCGGTGATGTTGTTGAAGACGTAGCTTGCGAAGATGTCCCAACGGTCCGCGTCTTGGGGTTGACCCGCCAAAGCCAGGGTACGCTGGTCATACGAAGCACCGAACGACAGGTCGCCAACTGCGTACTGGAAGAACACGCCGTTTGCGCCCGAACCGGTCGAGCTGTACTCGAGGAACGAGTAGTTGACGCCCGAGTACTGACCCAGGAACTGTTCCAGGCCCGGCTCGGTACCGAAGTAGTCACCCAGGTTGTCGAACGAACCCGAAACGTTGCCGGCGTCAACGCGCAGACCGCTGTAGATGACCGAGAAACGTGCGCCGTTCAGACCGGCTTCGTTTTGCTCGCCATTGCCCGAGTCGTCGTCAGCTTGCAGACGAACGCGGCCCTGGAATTCAACGCCGCTGTCGGTTTCGACGTTTGCGTCGATGTTCAGACGGAAGCGCGAGACCAGGATGGTGTTGTCGGTGTCGACGGTAGCGCTGGCGGTGGTGCCGGTTCCACGAACGATGTCGCCGCTAGCGGTGGTGGTGAAGTTCGCAACCGTGCCGGTGCGGTCTTCTTGGTAGCCAACACCAAAACGGCCGTAACCACTGAACCGAATTTCAGCCGCAGCAACGCTTGCGGTCGCAAGCAGTGCGGTCGATGCAAAGAGTACTTTTTTCATGGTTTATCCATAAGTTTTGAGAGGAGTGTAGCCACAAAATTGCGGCTGGCCGCGTCTTCAAAGAAAATCCCTACGTGCACAATGGGTCCGCAGCATTTCAAATTGAGAGCGCGGAATTCTGTTGCATGTTTGCACAACATTTTTTTCGAAACACAAAACCATTTTGCGTGTGTTTACAGGTGGTTCAGGGTCGTCACCGGAATCGTTACAAAAATTTGAACACAAAAATACAAAACCACCCCTTTAAATCTGGGCAAGTGTACCGTCGGCTGAAATTGTAAGTTCTTCAAGCATTTGAAATTTTTACCTAATTCGAGCAGTCCAGCAAGAGAATCCTGCTCGAACAGGCATTGGTGAAGGGCCCGAATCGGCGCAAGTCGCACGCCCGGCTGTGCAATCAGCCCACATGTGGGATCCTTCAATTGCTTGTATAGAAGAACGAGAGTTTTCGGCTTACCCCACCCGGCGGCGGCGGGAAGGGCGAGGCCGCCCGCACCTGCGCTCTGGCTGCGCGGTCCACTTCGGGCGATCCGGAGCTGTCCACGACATCAACCCAAGCCAGCGATCCATCCGGGTTGATCTGGAAAAACACCTGCGCAAAGCCGCGCGCAGACACAAACACCACCGGCGCGCGGTTTAGATGTACCAGCACCCGGCCCGCGTAATTGGTCGTGTTCGAGTTCCCCGGTCCGCGCCCGCCAGAGCGACTGCCGGTATTGCCCGAAGTGAACGCGTCTATCCCCCTGCGCCGGTAAGTGGTCAGTGGCGACTCTACCTCCTGCGACGGGAACTGCAGCGCACTGAAATCTCGCGCGCCCCGCTGAATCCCCTGTCTTTGCGGGGTGGGCGTGCGCTCTGGTCGCTGCGGGCGTATCGAAGACGTCACCGCAAGGTCTGAGGTTTCGTCGGTGTCGTCCGGGGATTCAGCAGGCGTCGGCAGATCGGGCTCAACGGCTTCGTTTTCCAGCGGCACCACTGGGACAGGCGACACTTCGAGGACAGGCGCGACTTCGGGTGATGGAAGTGCGGCAAGCTGTTGCGGCTCTGGCTCCACGGGTTCAACCTGTGTTGCAACCGCGTCAGGCGCACCTTCGGGCGTTTCAACAACCTCGGACGGCTCAACCGGTGGCGTCTCGTCCACCTCCTGACTAGCGGCGTCGTCACCTTCTGACGTATTCTCGGTCTCAGCTACATCCGGTTCAACGGGCTCGGTCGCAATCGGTTGTACGACCTCTGCATCCCCTAAATCCGGCGAGGGTGTCACCTGCGGGTTGTCAGACGCAACAAGCGCCTCGCTGACGGGCACCTCGGGCGGTTCTTCCGGCGCTTCGACCGGCGGTTCAGGCGCTTCGGGCGGTTCTGGCTCAACTGGTTCGGCAATCACTTCGGCAAGGTCTTCGAACGTGTTGCCCAGCGCCACGGAGTCCGCCGGGCTTTCATTAGTTGGTTGTTCCGACAGGCTTGGGGCCGTGAACGTCAGGCCCATCACATGAATAAACAGCGATACAAGAATGGCCACAGCCGCTATGACGACCGACCCCCGGATCATTCCAGCGCCTTCTCGGTGACAACATAAACCGATGTCGCGCCCAGCCTGCGCAATTCGCCCGTAACCTCGATCAGTCGGGGGGCGGGCGCTGCGCGATCGGGAACGATCCGGACCGCGCCGGGTTCGCGACCCTCCATATAGGCTTGAGCGTCGGTCGTCTGGCCTCGAAAACTGATGCGGCCATCCTCATGCAGGATCAGGGCATCGGGCGGTTCGCGACCTTCAAGATCCGATGTGTCGACAAGATCCAGATCAGGATCCAACGGAGGCGCCACGGTTCCCGTGATCAGGAAAAAGATCAGCATCAGGAAAACGACGTTGATCAGCGCGATGGTGGAATCGCGTTTGCGGTGGGGACGCATCGACCGGATCATTCCAACACCAATACGTTGAGCTCGTCACGCCCACGCAGCCGGACCAACAGGTCAACCAGACGCTGCGACGTCGTATCGGGATCGAGGCTGACAAGAACTTGCCCGGTTTCAAGCTGATTACCCAGCTCATCCAGCGTGATCGGCGCACCGTTCAGATCAAGCCGCTCGGTTCCAAGCTGCACAAAATGCCGCTCTGCCGGGGTTTCTGAGGCCGCGCCTCCACCTGTCGCATTGCTCAGCTCGATCTCGCCGTACTTGGCGAATGTTGATGACAGCATGAAAAACAGAAGCAACAGAAAGATAACGTCGATGAGCGGGGTCATCGACAATCTTCGCCTGACGAACGGTGCAGGGTTACGCATGCTCGGGCGCGACGGCTGTCGCAGAGGTATCAACCGGGCCGGGAATACCCTGACCCGGCACCAGCACCGTGCGCAGCGCCTTGTCCGCGAAAACCCGTTCACGCGCCGTACGGCTTTCGAACCAGGACAGAACCATCGAGGTCGGCATGGCAACAGCGAGACCAACGGCCGTCGTGATCAGCGCAACCCAGATACCACCAGCCAGTAAGGACGGATCAACCGTTGAGCCTGCGGACTGAAGGCTGCGGAAGGCTTCGATCATGCCAAGCACAGTGCCGAACAGACCCAGCAAAGGCGCAAGCTGGGCCACGGTGTCCAACAGCCGGAACCCTCGCTCCAAACCTGCCAGCGCCAGCCCCGCCTCTGCGTCCAGCCGTTGATCCAGCCCCGGCGTGTCCGGCGCGTCCATAGCAACCCCAACAAGCGGAGCAAGATAGCTGCGGCTCTCGGCCAATCGCGCACGCGCGCGCCGGACATCACCGTCATCCCATGCCGCAAGCGCCTGAGACAGAACACGGTGCCGCCCAACGCCCGACACAGCAAACTGCCAGAGTTTGTAGAGCGTCACTGCAAGTGTCACAACGGACATTGCGATGAGAATTCCGACAACCGGCCCGCCAAGGGCCAGAATTTCGCGCAATGCGTCCAGCGGGCTCATCCAAGTAACTCCACTTCTGTCCGGCTGTTCAGTTTCAGCGTGTCATCGCATAATTGACTGTCCGCGCCTGCAACAACGCAGGTGTTTGCACCGTTAATCAACGCCCGACCCACCCCCGCGCATGTCATGCCCGGCAAATCGAACTGACGCACGCGCGGCCGACCCGCGGGCAGATCGCGAAAGTTGAACAGCGACAGGCTGACCACGCTGCCCGAAGCATCGAAAATCACCGTTTCGAAACTTGCGGCGTCAATTTCGGAACCGGTCTTGTTGTCAATCAGGAACGTCAATCGGCAGGCCCCTTCGACATCCTGAAGGGTGTTCAGTTCCAGCAACAGCCCGGTCTGGTCCGCGCCCTCGGACTGCGCTGCTGCTGCAAGTGGTAGTGAAACGAACATCGCGGCAAGCACCACACGGCGAAACTTCATTTGCGCGCTCCCAATTGTTCGACGCAGTCATCAGCAACCGGCATGTCTGACGGGCGCTGTAACCGTCATATCCAAGAAAGTTAGGGCACGAAAGGGTCACCGACACCATTGTGACCCCACGAGATTACGCGTGCTCGGATTTCCGCCGTTGATAGACAGCCATAGAAGTCGCTCCAATGAGAGGCCCGGAACTGGGCCGATGTCTACCCGTCATGCTCGGGAGGCGCCTCTGGTGCTTGGTAATTGACCATGGCGCAGGCGATCAGCCATTCCATCGCGTTGGCCTTGATATCGTGCTCGGACGAGATCGCGATTGTTCGGCTTTCGAAAATCTGGGCATATTTCGGCCAGGCCAGTTGATCGGCCGGGTAAATTGATCCGTCAGTCTTTTGCTGTTCCCATTTGTGCATGACACCGCCAGCGACACCAAAGCTGATCTGGCCGGGAATGGGCGGTTTGCCCCTCCCGTCAATCAACAACGGATCAGCGTAATCCCGACGACCCAGGCCCTGCACAAAGCTTACATTTGCGGGATTGCACCCCAATCCGAACCACATCCCTTCGACCACCGCCGCCTGCATTTCAGGCGGAAGCTCACCATTGGCCGCAAAGTACAGGGCGAAATGCGCCGCCCGCCAATTCGACCCCGGCCCAAACCGAAGCCAACCCGGACCCCACGGATAGGTCGCGGTGCTGTGCAATCCAAAATCACGCCCCATCCGCTCGGCCCGTTTGACGCGGAACCTAATCCAGCCTTTGATCGACTTGACGATCTCGGGGTTTGTTGGCCTGCCTTCCTGTCCCGCCTGAAGATAATCATAATACGAGAACTGGAAGATTTCCCGTTGAATGCCTTCGGCGGGATCATCAGATAAGGGCTCGAACGGGTTGTTATCCTCGAAAACCTTCAAGGCCGTCGCGTCGCCGCTGGCGCGGTAGATACTTGCGGCAGCCGCGACACGGGATCGCGACACGACGCTCACCCATTTTTCCGGCTTTGGCTCGGTCCCGTCTTCGTTCAGTGGGGCGGGTGCATAAGGATTTTTTGACAGAAACTCCTGCTCGGCCCAATACCAGGCGCGGACCGCCTCATCTATGAGACTATCGCCCAGGGTGATGTCACCGCACACGTGCTTGATAACGTAGCCCAGTTTCGCCGCACTAAAGGCAAACCAGTACGAGGCCCAGTCTTCCGGCCCATAGCTGTACGCAATCTGAACAGGGTTCCATGAAACCGAGCCGAATATCCCCGAATTCGAGTATTCAACGCCTCCGCCTATGCCGCCATCCTCGCGCTGGGTTCTGCGCCACAGGGAAATGCCCCACAATGCCTCGTGTATAAGATCGGGCAGAACTGTCTGTCCGTCCCCGCGATCGTCGCTGTTCTTACGAGCGCGCACGGATTCATCGGAAAATGGCTTGCCGCTTTCGGGAATATTCAGGTCCAGCGTCCGGGCATAGTCGAACGCCTCGACGATATGCGCCATGTGATAGACGACATCGGTGTGCTGAACACGGCGATCCCAATCCCCTGCGTCGTGCCATCCGCCCCAGGCATTTGGGTTGAGGTCCTCGGACCATGCAGCGGTGGATCCAGAAAGACCCGCGTTTCCGATTGGTTGCTCGCGCAGGATCTTGAAAACGCTCGACCCGTCATAGCCCTCGGATGTTCGCCCAAGTTGTACGTCGGTTTGCCACACCACCAGCCCGTCTTCGGGGTGGCCATTGCGTGGTCGGGTTCTGCCTTCGCCATATGGCTCGGCAATTTCGCACCCCGATCTTTGATGATAATACCAGCGCGCAGCCAACCTTAGCGCATCGGCATAAGGGGTATCGGAAACCTTGAATGGAAAGGAATCCCCTAATCCATCGACGTGCAGGTGATAATCGCCATTCCTGTCCAAATCCGAAAAATCAGCCTGATAGATATCACAGCCATTGAAGTTCTCTTCATTCCAGTGCGGTTCGGTCGCGGGTTTGACAAGCTCCAGCGTGCCGGTGCGCACAACCGTACGGTCCAGCTCATCAATCAAGCGCCAGCCGGTTTGTTCGGTCAGAATGACATCGGTGTTGCCGGGTATTCCGTTCTGATCATGCCCCCACCACTCGCCGACATAGGCTTTTTTTGGGCCCTTCACCGGATAGCCTGCCTGACAGACGTGCACGGCTTCGCTGAAGGCTGTGACGGGCTTGTGCCCTTGGATGGTCGCGACAGTGGGTCCTTTGAAGGAAAACTCTGCCCCTTGCGGAATTGGTTGGTCCAACACGAAAGTCAGAATGTGACGCTTGGTGCTGTCCCATCGGCGGACGTCCAGTGCCTCGGTCCGGATCGGGGTAGACTTGCGATACAACGCGACAACGGTGACGGGTTGTCCATTGACGGTAACGCTCCAACCTTCCGGCTGGTCTGCAAGCGCGTGCTTCTGATGCGGCTCTGATCCGGTGCGGAAACCAGACAGCCTGCTATCGCGCACCACTTTGGGCCACGCCGTGAAAAGCTGCGGCTGGGTCACGTTTGCATCGCCCGAGAAATACCCGTCCAGCCCGTTGAGCCGACCGACCGAACCAAATGAGACATAGGGGTCAGGAACCCATTCGCGATTGTCTTCGGGTTTGACCGCCACTGGATCGGATCTTTCGAACAGCGTGTCGATTACCGTGATCTGAACGGTGTCATCACCCACGAAACTCAATTGGGTTTCGATCTGATTGTCCGCGCGCAATGAAGAAACCAGCGCGATCGAAATCGGGGCGGACACTGCCAGAGCAGTACCCTGGAGCAATATGGCACGTCGCGAGAACATCATGAGCCGCATACTCTCCCGGGATCAAACAAAGCGAGCGTACCTCATTTCGCCGTCCGATCCAAACTCTGCAGGAAACGCCAGATCAGGCGGGGGCGCAGCAGGCTGTCGGGGTACAAAACAGCACCGCAGGCGCCTTCGAACAGAGCCGCCGACTTGCGCCCGTACTGGTACTGATTTCGCACGCCCGACCAGAAGATATCAATTTGCCGCGCACGCAGAAGCGACCGCAACCGCGACCCGAACCGTTCTTTCATCAAAGGATTCACCGCAATTTTTTCGATACACGGTACACGCCGCGCAAAGGCCGGGCCACGCGCCCCGAAATTGGCGCCACTGGCGACTTGGCGATAGTTCAGCAATGCAGGCCCCTGCACGACGGTGAATTCACCCAAAAGGGCCAGTCGGCACCAGAATTCCCAGTCTTCGCCATTGACCAAAGACTCGTCGTACCCACCGCAGCGTTGGGCGCTTTCGGTTCGGACGGCTAGTGCCCCCCCATTGACCACAAAGTTCTTTCGCAACAACGCGGCCAACTGATCCTGATCAGGCACAAGGTGGCGGTTGTCGGCCCCGCGCATAGGGTGCCCGTCCACGTCGATCCTCTGCACCCCTGCTACGGCGGCAATGGCGTCGGAGTTTTTCAAAGCTTCGGAAAACGTGCCCAACGCCTGCGCATGCAGCAGGTCATCAGCGTCCAGAAACAGAACAAACTTTCCTTTGGCCCGGCTCAAGCCAAGGTTTCGGGCCGCGCTGACACCTTTGGCCGGGCCGTCCACGGCGTGAAACCTGTCGTCCGATTGGGCAAACCGATCCGCAATCTGTCGGGTGTTGTCCGTTGAGCCATCGTCGACGCAGATCACTTCAAAATCAGCAAAGGTCTGGTCCTGCACACTCTGAAGCGTTTCTTCCAGAAACTGCTCCATATTGCGGGCCGGAATGACAATCGAAAAGACCGGTTCGTCAGAGGTATGCGCCACAATCACCCCTCCTTCACGCGGTCGACTTTGACGGCCGCGCTGCTGTATTCGGCAAAGTCAAAGCGCAGCAGCCCCGCAACCATGCCCGCCCCCCTGAGGATTTCGAGCCACCCCCTGTAAAACCTGGCCCGAGAGCCGAAGCCGAGGCACAAACAGGTCAGCGCACCCCAGCCCATGGCCGCAACGCTTTTCAGGGCGCGCGTTGCGATACCCTGCCGCCGGATCAGGGCGATGCGACTTAACGTGTTGCCCATTCGGAACCACCGTCGGCCAAGCCAGCGCAATGTCATGCGGTTTTCAGGGACATCATCCCAAACCAATGCATCTGCTGCGGCCCGGATCATTCCACCGCCGTCCCGCAGCCGAGAAAAGAACTCTTCGTCTTCGCCCCCGGTGATATTGAATCGCGGATCGAACCGCAGGCCACGTTCCCGAATGATTGCCGCATCCGCCATCGCGTTATTCGTCGCCGCAGCCGGCAATGCAGCCCCCTGCACATAAGGTCCCATGCGAAAAAGATTGAGCGCCTCGATCCAGTCCGGTGGCGGCTGCCTGTACCGGGGCTCTACCGTTCCCTGCACGGCCACGGTGTCCGGCAGAGTCATCGCTTGCAGCATCTGCGCCAGCCAGTCCTCGGACGCTTCTTCATCATCGTCCAGAAAGGCGATGTAATCTGCGTCAACCGGGGCTTCGTTCAGTGTCCGGTTCCGTGCAGACACGATTCCGCGTTCGTATTCAATGGTGTAGATGACCGGCCAATGGCTGAGTTCTCCGATATCGCCCAGTGCCTCGGTCGCTGGCGCGTCAGGCGCGTTATCGGCGATCACCAAGGTCACACGAATTCCAGGGGCTTCTAGTACTTGCCGGTTCAGGCTTTCGACCAAATTCCGCAGTCCTTCAGGCCGCAAGTAGGTTGCAATGCAAATGGCGATATGCGGCGCAGCTTTATGTGATTGTTCAACCGTCATCGGCGAAGCAAGTTTCCGCTCTTGCAGTTCCGGTTTCTTGCACCGGTCCTGTCTGGGTTTTGCGTCGGCGATGATCCTTGCATGGTTATCCCTTTTGCTCGGCATCCGCTGGTCGCAGATCGCTCCAGGTGGACCACGGCAGGGTTTCACGCCCTGTAAGTTCGGCCACAAATTCCATGTCGGGCCTGAACTGGTTCGCCAGCCTTTCCCGCGTTTCAGATGTGGGAGGCGGAACCATGATGTTCAGATGCTGCTTGTTCATCGACAACATCTGTTTCAAACCCGGAAGGGTCTTCAGCTTTTTCACCCCGTCACCCATTCCCAGCGATCGCATCATATCGCCACCGAACCGAAGCGACTTTTGCAAAGTCTTGTTCCTGTAGGTGATGTTTTCATGAAACCTTTCTGAAATCGCCTCTGACCCTTCCCGGGCCGAAAGGCCCAGATGCTCGCAAATCTGATCATAGGACTCGTCTGGATTTGCGGCCACTTCTTCGGAAAACAGCACCAGCAAGGCGTCCCGGTCAAAGTGCTGCAGCCAGTTTTCCAGATTGGTCTTGTACTGGCTTTGCTGCACATAGGCGGGGTTTTGGGCCAGACCCGCCTCGACCGAAGTCGAGGGCGCAATGTGGCCTTTGCGAATCTCATGCAAATGGTTCGAGAACACGCGCCCAATCGGATCCCTGAGGATGCAGATCAGCTTGAGGTCCTTGTTATAGGCCCGCGCCCGCCGGGGCGCATCTGAACTGAAGAAGTAGGTTGGAGAACACTCTCCACATATGTTTCCGGGCGGGGCGTCTGCGAAACAGCTTTCGTACCATGCATAGCCCCGGTCAAAATTCGCGGTGAAGAAATTCAGCTCTTTGGTGTCATTCGTCGTCACCGAACTGTGTTCGGACAACACGTGATGCAGCCAAGTCGTCGCGGCCTTTTGCGCACCGATTCCTATGAAATCCACCTTCCCCACACGAAATCCCTTCTGAACAAACCAACTTACCAATACTTCTGGCAAAACTCCGGGAAATTCAGTTCAGCCAGTCTTTGCGCCTCTCTACCTACGCTCGAACCGCTTCGGCACATCTTTTCTAAGCACAATGCTCAACGCATGCGGCAGCGTCCGCATATGCCTTCTGAACAGATACCGCGGACCGGTCGCCATGCGATGCAACCACTCTAGCCCCATTTTCTGCATCCACAAAGGCGCGCGCGGATAATCCCCGACGACAAAATGAAAACAGCCGCCGCAGGTCACTATCCAGGCACAATGATCCAGTTTTGAGGCTATGTGGTTGGCAAACAACTGCTCTTTTGGCTTTCCAAGCCCGACCCACAGGATATCGGCCTTGCTAGCGTTGATGTCGGCGATAACGGCCTCTTCCTCTGACGCATCAAAATACCCGTTTCGCCGGCCCACGACCTTCAGACCGGGATACAGGGCGGTCAACTCTTCAGCGCATCCGCGATTAATCTCTTCGGTGCTGCCCAGAAGGTAGAATCCCACATCGTTCTTCGCCGCCGCCGCAGCGGCTGAGTGAATGAAATCGGTAGTGGCCGTGCGTTCGGGAATGCCCTTGGACCCCTGTGTCCACTTCGAGGCCCAGACCACGATCTGCCCATCGGCATGAATGATATCGGCCGCGTCTATCGCCTTGGCGAATTGTGCATCTTCGGCATAAAGCGAGATTCCCTGTGCGTTCGAATCGAACACTGTCAATGTGCGGTGGTTTTGCCCGGCCCTGCGCCGTTCGACATCGTCCAGCATCGCCGACGTAAGCTCGGCGTCGCTGACGAGAGCGACGGGCATACCGCCTACAATTGTGTGCGACAAACGCTTGTCGAGAATCTTGTTCATCTCATAGCCAACTGGTTAAAACACATACAGTAACGGCAGGTTATCAGGACTGCCGATTCTCGCTAATACATACTCCACGAACTGCTCAGTTAATCGGCGCAGCCCCGTGCGAATTAGCAAACCCTCCTAAACTTCCTATCTTTTCGCAGCCAATCATGGTTTTCTAGACCCATTGTTGACGCCATCTGTTGATTTCACTGTTGATACAAGCCCGCTGACACTATGCTCGGGCCTATCCTTACCGCACGTTGTTTTTTGTCATGACTGATCAGTATCGCCGAGGATTAGATGTGGAGCTCTCTGGGACGGGTCTTGCTTCGGCAGGCGACCCAGAGCTTAGAACGCTGTCCAATATTGCCTGGGCCATAAGGCGCTCACTTCCGTGGATCATGGTAATGGGGTTTGTGGGTGCTGTTATAGCATACATTTTCACGTACACCTCGGACACAAGATACACGTCCAGCGCAAAAGTCATGATGGAAACCCGTGTTCAGACCGAAACGCAGTTCACGCCTTACGTTTCAGGCCTGCCGCTTTCGCTGACATCGCTGGAAAGTGAACTTGAGCTTTTACGCTCTACCGACTTGATCGAAGGTGTTGTCGACCGGATGCAGCTTTATCTGGATCCCGAATTTTCTGGGGAAGACACCAGTATCAACCTGTCGCCAATCGCACTGGCGCGTAGCCTAAAGAATAGTCTGGTCGACGCCCTGAGCGGTGATAATGACGAAGAGGTGGGCAGCGATTCCTCGGCGGAAGAGCTTGCGCGGGAAACGACCATTGAGAACCTGCTGAAATCGACACGGATCGAACAGATTGGCGATATTTCAGCGGTCTACCAGATTCGCGTCACGGCGAAGTCGCCGCAAAAGGCGGCCGACATCGCCAACAGCCTTGCGTCAGAATACCTGTCAAATCTGACGACCATGAAACGCAATGATCTGATTCAGTCCCAAAGTTGGCTTACAACGCGGATCGGGCATCTGCGGGATGACCTGAACAAACTGAGCTCGGATCTGGAAACACATTCTATTGAAATCCCGTATTCCCCCGACGAATACGCAACCATCAAGGCCCAGCGCATTAAGGCCGAGCGGCGCGCCCAACTGGTGGAAAATGAGCTGGCCCGGATCAAAGAGCAAACCAGCGCGATCCACAGCCTGCGCGCGCAAGGAAAATCCCAAGAAGCGATCGACTTTGCCAAGAAAATCGGGTTGCTTCCGCCGGACCTTGGACAGGATGCCAATACCGAGGAAGCGCTAAAGCGCCTCAGCGCCGCGCAGGACATTGCCGAAAAACGGGTAGAGCAGTTGGACGACCAACTGAACGACCTGAACCGCAGCATCGAAGTGTTCCGCGCGCAGCAGGCCGAACAGGTTCAGCACGACTCGGTCACCAAGCGGATCGAAAATGAAATTCTGGTCACCGAAGCGATTTACCGGGACTTCGTATCCCAGCTTGGGCGCAGGGCCGAACAAGGTGATTATCTGGACGCTGGTGCGCATCTTATCGAGCGGGCCCGTGTCTCGGTCGACCCGTCGGAACCCAAGCGGTCGCAGACATCCATCGGCGTGATGTTCATGATCATCTTCGCCGGTCTCGGCTGGACCGTGATGCGCGAAATCTTCCAAAAGCGGCTCAGAACCACCTATGAATTCGAAAGCGCAACAGGGGTAAAACTGTCTGCGATCCTTCCCGAGATCAAAAACGCCCCGCAATTCGAGGCGTTCTTTACCAATGACGGAAAGCTGGACCCCGAGTTTGTGCGATATGGCAAAAAGCTATTGGCCAGCAGTGACGTTGGATTGCGATCCCTGCGCCAGCAGGGCGAGCCGTCCTTCTCGCAAGCGGTCGAGTTTTTCTCAAAAAGTCTGGACGGCAAGCCCAACCAGAGCTTCTCGAACAATGGGTGCGTCATCTTCTCTGGCGCGTCCGCGCTGCCGGATGAAGGGAAAACATCATCCCTTCTGTTGATCGGATCCGTCTGCGCCAAGACAAAATTCCGGACGCTGATTATTGATTGCGATACGGTCGCGTCTGCTTATCGAGATCTGTCAAAACTGTCGGTCGATGAACTGAAATACTGCACCGCTAATCCCTCATCCTTTCAGGAACACATTGTTGCGACGCCTCAGGATGGGTTGGATATCCTGCCGCTTGCCGGCAATCTGGATTCCGAGACAAAGGTATCGCTTGTTGAAGAGTTCCTGCGCTCTCCGGCCTTCATTAATTTGTTGATCACCCTGTCCGATATGTACGAAGTGATCCTTCTGGACACACCGCCCCTGCTGGCGGCGGTGGAATCTGCGTATCTGTCACAGATTTCCCAACGGGTCATTTTGTTTACAAGATGGAACGACACGCACAGAAATTCCGTCTTTCAAGCGATACGTGAGTTGGAAAACGCTGATGTCAGACCTGCGGCCCTGGTTGCGACGCGTGTCGATCTGAAACGCGCCAAAAAATATGGTGATCCCAACCTGGGATAGCGCCTGACACAACAAGTTTTCCTGTAGGCATTTTCAGACTGCACATGTTGCTAGCCCGTTTTCATTGTTCCGTGTTCTGGCCCGACCCCAAAATGCGCCGCGAGAACAGAAAGTTTATAACCATCCCGGCCAGCGTCGCTGGCACCAATGCAATGACCGGATAGGCACCTGCTGTCTCGTTGAGGCGGATCAACGCCACGAACACCGCGTAGTTCACCGCCAGACCAAAGCTCATTGCCAACACATAGCTTGCGAATTCTCTCAGTGTCGGACGGCTGACAGTGGCGAAAGTAAAGGTCCGGTTCAAATACCAGGTTGTCGTGACGGCCCCGCAGAAAGAGATAATGCGCCCGATCTCGGGGATCAGTCCAAACCACTCGGTTGTCAGCAACAGCAGACCGGCATCCACGAAGAACGCGATACCACCCACGATTACGAACCTGAAAAACTGAGAGGAAGGCATGTTCACAAGTCCATCGTCGCCATTGATAAAACAATCTCATTTCCAGTGGCCGGGCTTTTCTTGGACCCCACCGAAAGCTCTGGAAAGACCGCAGCAAATTGGCCGCAAAACAGGTTAGAGCTTTGACCCTTATGTCAATTTTTCTTTTGGCATAGGCGAATATCTGGTATCCCAAAACATATTCTGTCAATCCGTGTTTTTGTTTTTTTGGAGGATGAGTGCCGTGTTGAAGGATGAGGCAGCTTCGGGTGTGAAGGGTAGCAACCCAGATCACGTTGCTTCGGATGATGCGGTTCGGATTGCGATCATTTTACCCTGCTACAACGAAGAAGCGGCGATTGAACTGACCGTTTCTGAATTCAAGGAAGCCCTGCCAGACGCCGACGTGTATGTGTTCGACAACAATTCATCGGATGCGACGATCGAGGTGGCACAGCGCGCGGGCGCGACCGTCCGATCCGAAACAAATCAAGGCAAGGGAAACGTGGTTCGACGCATGTTCGCGGACGTGGAGGCAGACGTTTATATCATGGCCGACGGCGATGCCACCTATGACGCCAGCAATGTCACTGAACTGATCGCATTGCTGCGGAACAACAACCTGGACATGGTGAACGGGGCACGAAAACACTCGGATGACGCAGCCTATCGGCCCGGCCACAAATTTGGCAACCGGATGCTGACTTCATTGGTCAAGCTGTTCTTTGGCCGAAACCTTGAGGACATGCTGTCGGGGTACAGGGTGTTCAGCCGACGGTTCGTCAAAAGCTTTCCCAGTATGTCCAGCGGGTTTGAGATCGAAACCGAACTTACCGTTCACGCGCTTCAAATGCGGCTTCCGATTGATGAGGTACAGGTCAAGTATCGCGCACGGCCCGAGAATTCGGTGTCCAAGCTGTCGACCTATGGAGATGGTCTGAGAATCCTGCGCATGATCGGCTTTCTGGTGAAGGAAGAGAAACCACTGTTGTTCTTTTTCTCACTCGCCGGGCTGATCTTCATCCCTTCGGGCCTTGTGTTCCTATCGGTACTTTTGGAGTTTCTGGAAACAAGTCAGGTCGCACGGTTTCCATCCTTATTCGCGGCACTGACCGGGTTCCTGATGTCAATTGTCTGTATCGCCTGCGCCCTGATCCTCGACACCGTTTCGCGCGGCAGAAGAGAGGCCCGCCGCCTCAGCTATCTGCAGTATGAGGCCCCCAAACCCTAAGACCCGGCGCGACGCTGATTGATATGAAATACAAGGTAGGTCGCCAACAGCGGCAATAGCCAGACAACGCGCGCCTGATACCGGTGATGCGGATCCGACAGAACGCCGCATACCACCGCATTTACCACAAGCGTTGCCAAAATCAGAATGCCCAAAGCCAAGGCCGCGTCTGAAACAGGTCGTGACGCGTAGATGTAAAACACTGTCATCAAACTGAAGGCCGCAACCACATAGATCAGGGTTGACAATGCAACAAACGGATAGGCTCCGGTGACGGCCTTCGAGTCCCCGTAATTTTTCAGATCGACCTCGGACATGAACAGCGGTGCCTGCTCAAGAAAGACCCGCTTGGCCGTTTCAAACTCGTACAACCCGAACAGGCCGAACTGTTCGGCCGAGTTTTTTAGCGACGCCGCGATTTGCATCCCCGGGTATTCCAGTGCCGCCGTCAGAAAAACCGAGGCGTCCTCATTGCTGAGTTGCAGCTTGGTGTCCGGATCGGACGACCGGAAAAACCCGTCCGGGTGCCACAGAAAATGCTGCGAGTCCCGGCTTTGTAACGGAGCCGCGCCGCAGATTGTGAACCCGTGCTGTTCGCAGTCATTGTCAATTAGTTCCGCAACCGGTCCATCTTCGATCCCCCGTGCGGTCAAAAAGGGGATGCTTTGCGGCCAGCTTCCGAACATGGTGAAGGCGACATAGGCGAACAGGAAAACCGCAAACACACCTGCGCCAAAGGCGGAACAAGATACAAGCAGACCGGAAAACGTGGGCCTGAGCCGCGGCCAGATCGACATGAACAACAAGATTGTCAGCAATCCGAAGATCACCAGAATATGGCTGTTATGAAAGGCGGCGGCGGCGGCCAACGTGACCCAACAGAACACTTTCTGAAGGACCGACAGATTCTTTCTGCCGTAACACAGAAGGAACAGGCAAATAGGTGCCAAAGCCGCAAATATGTCCGGCATGGTGTAAGTCGAAAAATACGGCAGCGGTGTCGCCAAAGCGCAAATCGCCCCGGCGGCCAGATAGGGTTTTACAGGATCAACTGGGCACAGCTGCCTGATCGTCAACCACGCAGCATAGCCAACTATGAGCGACTGAAAAAACGCTAGCAAGTAAGGCTGAACACCGAAAAAGACGTACACGAAAATCCCGTAATACGGGGACCGTGACATGGGTACCGCGAACTTGCCGCCGTTTTCCGAGTTTCCCGGTTGCGCAGTTGTCTCTTCATTCGCGCTCTGCGCTTGTGATCCGGTGTTTTCAGCGATCAACTCTTCGGCAGGTTTTCCGGCAATCGTCTGAACCACCGCTTCACCCGCCTTGTGATACCCTTCCGTGTCAAAGAAAACGAAAGGAAACCCGTTTATGGCCGCTGGCAACATCTGCATGACCGCAAATGTGACGACCAGCATCAAGGCCTTCAAAGTGGTCATGTTCGCTGTATCTGATTGCGGGGAAACACCGACACCAATGGACGCCACGCTGGATGCTTCGTTTTTCATGCTAAAAACCACATTCGAAATTCGTTACCCGTTTAACAACTATGGCGAGGCAGACGGACACCCGCTTTTCAAACTTGCGCCGCGCCGAATGTGCCTCCTCTGACTGGTGATGTATTTGCTGGGCTCACTCGGTCAGAGGCGCTTCGGGCAGCAACTCTTCAACCTTGATCTCCAGGCTGTCACCCGGAAGCAAACGTGTTTGCTTGTCCCCCTGAACCGCCTGCAATTCACCTTCGATCAAACGATAAATTCTGACCGTATAGTCGATGTCGGTAATTAGACTATCAATCCCCATCTCATTGGACGCCCCTGCCAGATATTTGGCGATCGTGTCCATTTGCAATGTCGATTCCCTAATGGCCAGATTCGCATCCCGCCGCTCCTGCAACAGACGCAAAGACCGCTCTTGTTCGTATTGTTCGCGATCCCGTCTGAGCCGGGTCAGGACCAGACTGGTCGCAGCAAGGTCCTCGTCTACATCCAGCAGACGTGTTGCGGACAGAACGGTTGTACGACGGGTGTCGGCGATACGAGAACCCGGCGCCAGACCACGATCCACAAGACTGATGACCCGCGCTTCTTCTTCTTCGTCGGCAGCCAGCGCCTTAGCCAGTTGGAATTTTTGCTTTTGAAGGATCGCGATACGCTCGCCTGCCTGTTCCTCGGCATCTTCAAAGAAATGCCGTTCACCCGTTTCATTGGCCAGGTTCACCGTGCGAATCTTAATCTGTTCAGCGATCAGATCTGCCAGTACTGTTTCCGATACGGAAACATCATCAATCATAGGCTCGGGGTGGTTCATATTTTGCAACAATTCAGTTGTGACACGCCATTTCCGGGTCAGCGCTTCCGCTTGGTCCAGCGCCGCCTGACCATAGGCTGTTTGCCAGCGCATCAGTTGAATGGGGTCAATGGTGACGTCATCGGTCAAAAGCTGGCTTCTGACACCGCCAGCCAGCGCGACGGCTTCGCGGGCTGTGACACCGGGTCGATAATCAATCTGGCCCGTCCGCGCGACATCCCCGCCAATGATGATCGGTCGATACCCGTTCCGGGAAATCTCAATCTCATCACCATCCAACTGAATGATGAATATCTCACCGTTGTTGTTGTATTGCTTCACGATTTTGCCAGAGGCGTCCAGGCGCACGCGCTGCTCCAGTTCCTCCAGCGACAAACCCTGTGCTTCAAACTGACCAAGCCATTGCAGGTTCACGTAACCATGTACGTCTATTACCGATTCGAAAGACAGGTAATCCAGTCCTGTAAACGTCACACGGACGTTATCGCCGGGCTCAAGATCGAAATCCGCAAGGGCGGCTCCGGCGTAAAGAGTAAAAAATATCGCAACCAGGCCACGAGCAAACGACCGAAATTGATCACCAATCCAGCCGGACGCCTTTCCACACAAATCACACAGTACAAATGTCATCTCGGTCACCACTTAACATGCAGGCAACAAGCCCGGAAATTTCAGTAACCGGTCGCGTTACACACTGCGCCTACGGTTCGGAAGAGTATCTTGAGGTCGAACCAGAACCCGATTTGCCTTGCATAGTCGCTGTCAAACAGCGCGCGATGCGAGAACTCTACATCGTTGCGATCGGAAACCTGCCACAGACCGGTGATTCCGGGCTTCATCAAACCGTATTCCAGACCCGGATATAGAACCTGCTGTTCAGGCAGCATCGGACGCGGGCCAACCAGACTCATATCCCCCACAAGGACGTTCCAAAGCTGCGGCAGCTCATCCAGCGATGTCATACGGATGAACCGGCCGAACCGTGTGACCCGTGGGTCATTTTCCAACTTTTGATGCTTGCGCCATTCAGCGGCCGCCGCCGGGCATTCTTTCAGATGTTGTTCCAGCATCCGCTCCGCATTCGGAACCATCGAGCGGAATTTCAGAAAGTCGAATTCCTTGCCGCCGATGCCCACACGTCTTTGCCGGTAAATAGCCGGACCACCATCCAGTTTAACAAGAATCGAAATGACAAGAATGATTGGCAGCACAAATGGTGCACCGATCAGGATAAGAAAGATGTCCAACAGACGCTTACCCTTGACGGCGTAAAAACTTTTTAAATTGCAGAACTCGACAACTTCAGAAATAGAGTTTTGATTTGGTTTGCAAATTTCAGAATCTTCTATCCGAATAGAACTTCGAACATGGTTCATAATAACCCCCAAGACAACACAACAGCACTCAAAACGTCGGCGACAAAACATGCCACATACGCTTCGCCACACGCTGCTCCGTTAAGTGCGGATGCAGCGGCGACTACAAATTCTATTCGCTCGAATTTGGGGTACAGCGCACCTAGTGCGTGATCCCACCCATGTTATAGCCCGACTCGGTGCCAACACCGACCGGGATTATTGCCCCGCAATATGATCGCACCTTTAAAATAAAGAGACAACTTATTTGTTGGAGATTATCGGAGCTCACAAACTTTTGCATCGAAACAGGGCATCATGGGGGTCAGCAGATGGCCAACCGACTGCAATAGTTTCCAAATTGGAAACAGTAAGGCACATTTCTGTGCGCCGTTTCCAAATTCGTTACTGACCGATCTTCGAAGGCAGTTTACTGAACACTTTCAGGCGCAACTTACGGCTGAACGCGAAATGCAAAACGGCAACCAGAAACGGCGTAAAGCATCCAATCAGCAATCCACCCAGCACAGCCACCCCCGTGCTTGCGCCCGTGAGAATCAGCGCGACACAGCACAGAACGGCAACCAGCGGCCCAGAGAGAAGATAAACGATTACCATCTATTACGTTGCTCTTGTTCGGTCTTTTGTCATCTTTATTTCACCTGCCATTTTGACCTCATGCTCTTGTGTGCTCAGGCAGTTGGCTTTGAATATAGATCGCCCCACACGATAAGCCATCAAGTGACACAAAATCTTGAGATCAGTGACAATCTAACATCATATTCAGCTAACCACGAGGGACCCAATCGCCCGATTCAAGAAACCCATGGCAACTGGGCAAAATTATGCCCACACACTGAAGGAACTGTGGCCAAACAGAGGTTAATATATTGTTAAGTATAATTTTTCCGCAGTGGCAAAGTTCGGCTAACGCGCCCGAGGCCGTATTCTATTCCAGACTGTGACAGCCGCGGTTTGCCGAATGAGTACAAGAGTGACGAACATCGCCAAAGACCCAGCCAAAAGCAAAGCGGCCTGAACGAGCAGCGTTGTAGCGTCTTCAGCCATCACACCGAACGGCACAAAAATCAGCCCCCCTGCAAAGGCTTTGGTCAATTCCCGAACGGGGACTTTCAGCGGATCGACCTTTCGTCCGATGTAGAAATACACGACAAAACTGACAAGGCTGCTGACCAGGAACGCATAAGATGCGCCGGGGGCTCCGAACAGGTTGATGACAGCCAGCGACAGCAGGGCATGCACGATCAGCGTCCCGAACGTAATGACCAGTTGCAAGCCGGTCTTTTTGGACCTCATGAACGAATAGCTAAAATAAGCCCCCTGCAGGCCCGTCACAAAAGCCGCGATTGCCAGAACACGCAGGTATCCGGCCGTTTCCTGAGCAAAGCCGTGGTCAAACAGCAGGTTCGCGAATACGTCTGCCGCGCTGACCAGCGCCACGACAATGGGCATCGAAATCAGCATCAGGAACGAGAAATAGCGATCAAGAACCGAGTCGGAATGCGCAATTCCCTTAACCTCGTGCGCTTCAAAAACCGACGGCGCAACCACATTCGAAAGCGTACTCATCGTCAGCACAAGGGACCGCATGGTCAGCGCCTGAGCCGCCGCAAAATAGCCGGCCGCCTCGATCCCCACCAGCACCGCCAGCAACGATTGGGTGGACATCGCACGAAAGACCGAGGTTGACCCGACCACGGCCAATGGAAAGCCAAAGAAAAGGTATGTTTTCGCCTCGGCCCGTTTGGGGAAATAGACGCGCGACCGTCCGACCGTAACAAGCACCGCATAGGCCCCTGTCAGCGCGGCCCCAAGCGAAATTCCGATCACGGCGCTTTCGTAACCGCCGCCATTGACGATGAATGCGACGGCCAAAGACACGCCCAGCGCATGACGCAGCAGTGTCACGGCCGCAAATTTCGGCCCTTCGTTATACTGCCGCAAGCAAACGGCGCCGATCTCGTGGATCGCATGGCTGATGCAAAACACGGCAGCATAGAAAAAGCTGTTTGCCCAGGCAAAGGGCAGAATGACGTAGGACATCGCCACGATTGCCAGCAAAGCAAAGACAATCAGGACGGCAGCCCCCAGAACCGTTCCGATAGTTCTGCCTTCGAACTCCTTGGCGTGGTGAAAGCGCCCGACTGAAATCACCAGCCAAAAGAATGTGAACGAGAACAACAGCGTGCCCAGCAGCAGGGTCAGGGTATAGCGCCCAAACTCTGCCGGCCCCAGCACACGCGTCATCACCACGAGGATCACAACAGACAGGAATGCGGACAGCATTCTGGGAACAAAATACCACGTCATGAAAGTCCGTTATGCGTAATAGGGCGCGGAGCCGTCATAAAAATACCCAACCGTCAGAAGCTGACATCAACTCATAAGACACAATGCACCCGGAAGTTTTCACATGGGGCCGCTCCCATCAGCTTGCGGGCCAATTCCTGAAAATGCTTCGTGACTACCCGGCGCAGAAACCGAATTCGTTAAACCATATTCCGCGCGCGATGTCGATTTGCTGAAATTATTGGTGAAACTGGGATTTGCCGCGCGCAAACTATCACGGAAACAGCACGAAGATGGACTCAGGCCGTTGGGCTTTGCTAGGCTTGGCTTTGTAGTTTTCTGAGTGATCTGTTGAATCGCGTATTCAGCATTTGGGTATTTGGGTTTGTTGGCCGTGTCATGAGGCATTCCTTTAGCAGTATTCCCTATCAGCAGGTGGCGGGCACTTCGTTCCACCACAATGTCCTGCTGATCTGCATGGTCTTTCTGATTCTGGTCGGATCGGACCTTCTGTCTGTCGTCCTGTATCGCAACAACCTTGCCAATCGGATCGAGATCCTCACGCTGTTGCCGATCCTTGCAACCGTTGCTCTCTACTATCGGCACCTGTTGCGCGGCGCATTCGCCTCACCCGAAATCGCGCTCATGATTATCATTGCCATTCTGTCTACATCCTGGAGCGATTACCGATTGCTTACGATGGAGCGCACCGTTCCCTTGGCGGCGACCACCCTGTTTGGCCTGACCTTGGGCAGCATGATGTCCATGCGGGGTCTGGTGCTGTTCGTGGCATTGTATTTTGCCCTTTCCATGGCCCTGTCCCTGGCCGCCATCGGAGCGCTTCCGCAAGCACGTGGATTGCCGCCGTGGGAAAACTCGTGGAACGGCATCTATCTGCACAAGAACGAGCTGGGCGCGAATTCAGTAATGGCAATTCTGTCGTCATTCTTCGCGATGAAGATCACGACCGGACGGCTGCGCATGTTCTTTCAGATCACAGCAGGTGTAGCGGTTGTTCTTTTGATTGCCTCCGATTCAAGAACGGCGCAGATCATCGGGCTGTTTGTGATCTCGGGTTTCCTCATTACCAAAATAATGCCCCGGCTCGAGTTTCTATGGGCCTTGGGCTTCATACTGTTTTCCGCGTTTGTGATTGGAATGGGAACACTTATCCTGGCCTCCGACATTGCCGAGCCACTATTTGCGATGATCGGGCGTCAACCCACGCTGTCCAACAGGATTCCCATTTGGGAACTGACCTGGCCCTATGCCATGGATAGGTTTTGGTTGGGATATGGGTATGCTGGCTATTGGCACGACGCGGCCCCCCATATGCGCATCTACGAAAATCAGTACCAGCTTGGATTCACGCCCTACTATTCGCATAACGGCCTGATCGAAACCTGGCTGAACATCGGTTTTGTTGGCGTCGTGCTGCTGTTTCTTGCCTTCTTTCGGTTCTTCAGCTCGGTGTTTTACTGCATGCGACACCTGAAACCCCGAGATGACTTTGTCCTCGTGTTCGCGCTGAGTGTGGGTTTCATCTTTCTGAATATTACTGAAAGCAATGTTATGGGGCGTCTGGACGGGATGTGGATCCTGCTGGTCATGTACATGACCAAAACGAATCTTGTCGCCAAAGCGCTGGTCGCAGATTTCAGGTTGCGGAGCGCGTCATTGGCATGAGGTACTTCTGCGAAGACAGACAACAGGTTTTTGGGCCGTGCGCTCAAATCAAATCCATCAATTCGATGTCGCCAGCCTTAGTTCAAGGCCTCAGGTTTCAACGATTGACAGCGGCCTGCCCTGTATTGTCGACTTTGACCATTCGTCGTTTTGAATCTTTTTTCCAACTTTTGTATCCGTTCGGGAGGCACCATTGAAAACAGCCATTTTTGCAGGTGGTAAGGGTTCTCGCCTGATCGAGGAAACCCGCGTTCGCCCCAAGCCATTGGTCGAAATCGCCAACCGGCCGATCCTGTGGCATATCATGCAGCACTATTCGACCTATGGGCATCATGACTTTGTGCTGGCCCTTGGTTACATGGGTGACCTGATCAAACGCTATATTTCCGATCTGTGTCAGTATGACGGGAATCTCAGGATCGACTTTGCCAAGCGCGAATTGTTTGGCGAGCCCGATTATCACAACAGTGTTCTGGATGCGCAGATGCCGCCCTGGACAGTCGATCTGATCGACACCGGGACGGAAACCATGACAGGCGGGCGACTGGCCCGACTGCAACCGTATCTGGGCGACGAAACGTTTATGCTGACCTACGGCGACGGTGTTTCAAACGTCGATCTGGACGCTCTTGTTGCCTTTCACAAATCACACGGAAAGCTGGCCACGATCACGATGGTGCGCCCGCTGACGACATTCGGGCATCTGCAAGTGCGCGAGGACGGGTTGGTCGAAGGCTTCATGGAAAAGCCCGAGACAGCCGCCGACTGGATCAATGGCGGGTTCTTCGTGCTTGAACCCGAAGTGTTCGACGCCGTCGCCAGCGTGAATGGCGACGAGATTATGTGGGAAGAAGGACCCCTGCCCAAGCTGATGGAATTGGGTGAGTTGATGGCCTACCGCCATCCTGGTTTCTGGTATTGTATGGACCATCTGGCGGATAAACGCCGGCTTGAGGAGATGTGGAAAAATGGCAACCGACCGTGGGCAACATGGGAAAATTCAAAAGGTTCTGTTAACGGGTCATCTCGGCTACGTGGGGACGGTCACCGCCCCGGTATTGGCCGAGGCGGGAATCCAGGTGACTGGGTGCGATATAAATCTCTTTGACCGGGCCGATTTCGCGCCCGGCGGTGCCGTTCCCGAAATCCCGAACCTGGGCAAGGACATTCGCGACCTGACGGTTGACGACCTCGAAGGTTTTGACGCGGTGGTGCATCTGGCGGCCCTGTCGAATGATCCCTTGGGACAGCTTCGCCCCGGCCTGACACAGCAGATCAACCACGAAGGCACGGTCCATGTGGCTAAACAGGCCAAGGCCGCTGGTGTGCGTCGGTTTGTTTTCGCGTCCTCCTGCTCGAACTATGGCCGGGCCGGAGAGGATTTTGTCGATGAAGATGGCCAGCTTAACCCACAGACGGATTACGGCGTATCCAAGGTTCTGGCCGAGCGAGACCTGAAACCACTGGCAGATGACAGCTTCACGCCCACTTTCCTGCGCTTTGCGACCGCTTATGGTGCAAGCCCCCGAATGCGGTTCGACATTGTTCTCAACAACCTGATCGCACATGCCTATACCTCGGGTCGCATTCTGATGATGTCAGATGGCACGCCGTGGCGTCCGATCATCCACGTCGAAGACATGGCCCGTGCCTTCCTCGCCACGCTCGAAGCCGATCCTACCGAGATTTCGGGCGAGGCGTTCAACGTTTGCCGAACCGAAAACAACTATCAGATCCGCGATCTGGCCGAGATCGTGGCCGACACGGTTCCGGGTGCGAAAATCGATTATGCGGCCGATGCCGGGCCTGACAATCGGTCTTACCGGGTCAGTTCAGCCAAGATCGAAAAGTCCATCCCGGGCTTTCAACCCAAATGGGACGCAGTCCGGGGGGCACAGCAATTATATGATGCCGTCAAAGCCTGCGACCTGCAGGTCGAGGATTTCGAAGGTCGCAAATATAAGCGACTGGCCCAGTTAGAGGCCCTATTGCAGGAAAACCAACTGGATCAGGATTTTCGCAGAACCGTGCCGATCGCTTCGTGATCGGCACGCGCCGCGCTAGACGGCCTGAAGCTCTTGAATGACGGTTCGGGCGCCGCGCTCACCGGATTTGAACGCTTCATCCGTCCACTGATAACCCCACTCCCCGAACCGCCCAACATAGGTAATGCCAACCTCGTCCAGCCACTTGTGAACGATTGGCAGAGCTTCCTCGCGGTCAAGGTCGAAGATGATGTTGGCGTGAGTAATCAACCGGGCATCCGTGTGCAGAATCTTTTCGTCCTCGGCGATCAGGCCAATTTTGACGAGGTCATCAATCACCGGCTGGATCAGCTCTTCGGGCGCGACGTCCAGCGGCCTGTATTTATGTGAATAGTAGCATTCCGCCTGAATAGAGCCGCATCCTGGCGGGCAAGTCCGGGTCGACATCTTGTGGGGGAAGCTCAACCGGGTAAAGACGATGTCCTCATCGTAAATATATGTCCAAGTCGCAGGCGTGAAATCGTCGCGCGCCAGCCCGATATTCACAGTCACACATGTGGTACAGGCCAGTTTTGCCGCAGCATCCAGAACATGCTGGGGCGCCCCTTTGACCATGGGGATCAGGTCAGGCAGCGGGATGGATGAAATCAGCTTGCCATATTCTTCGGTCACGCCGTTTTCAAAACGGACAGTTTTTGCAATGGGATCAATGGCGACAACCTTGTGATCCAGATGCAGGTCAGTCTTTTTCATGAACGGCTTGAGATAGGAAATGAACCCACCTTCGGTCGGGTAGCGGAAGTCAGTGATATAGTGCACGTCCGGCGTTTCCGCGAAAACCGCGCCGCGGATCACCTCTTCCATCGACGGGCGGTACAAACGCGGCCCCATCCAGACCGTGCTCATCTGATCGGCGTCAACGGTATGGTATTTCTTGCCATAAACCGCTGGAAAATGCGTGGCAAAGGTCTCACCAAAGACCGAGATTAGCCATTCCAGATAATTGGCGGGTTTTTCCACCACGTCCCGCTTGGAGGCTTCGATAAAGTCCAGAATACACTGGGTTTTCAGCTCATCCGGCAAGTTGTGCAAATTCGCCTGCGCCGGATGTTTGACCCATGCGCCGTGGTAATAATTGTTCACGTAAGCCTGCAGTTTCTCAAACTTGCCATCCACATTGCTTGAAAACAGCTCTTGAATGCGGGGGTCCTTCGAGAACGAGATATGCGGGCCGTCGTCAAAGATGAAACCGCTGTCATGCGCGAATGTCGCGGTATGACCACCGGGGAACGGGTTTTTGTCATACATTCTGCTCGTCACGCCCTCAGAATGTAGATGATGCGCAGCGCCGAGTCCGGCCATGCCAGAGCCAAGGATAACTATGTTCTCGTTACTCATATCAGGATTCTTTCACAATTTCGCGGCGCCACCAGGCGATGGTATCCGCAACTCCGGTTTCCAAATTAAACTTCGGGGACCAACCCAGCTCGCGACACAGGCGCGAGTTGTCAGCCTCGACCAAGGGCGGATCACCTGCGCGTGCTTCCCGTGCGCCCAACCGAACCAAGTCTTCGGCGCCGATCTGACGGGCGATCTCGGTGATCAGGTCGGCCAGCGGGATCGCGGTACCGCTGCCGATGTTCAACGGACCTTGCAGATCGCTGCCCAACAGATCAACCAAAGCGCGGGCAACATCGTCAACATGTAGAAAGTCCCGTTTCTGACGACCATGCGTGCACAGGGCTTCGCGACCTTCCAGCAGCGAAACGATCACATCTGCCGCAAGCCGTTTTGGGCTTTCACCCGGTCCATACAGGAAGAACGGCCGCGCCCATACACCAGATAGCCCCAGCGCAGCACACATCCGGTCAAACGCAACCGAAAGACCGGCCTTGGCCGCGCCATATTCCGTGGCCGGAACCAGCGGAGTCACGCCTTCGCGGAGTTTGACGGGCGCACTCCAGTCATACTCCATGCACGAGCCGCAAAACACGACACGCTGCCCCCCGGCCTCGGCAAAAGAGAACAGCAAATCCACCGAATGCTGTACCCAGCGAAAGTTTTCCAGCGACTGCTGGTTGCCCGGCCCCATATACCAGGCCAAGGCCAGCAAGTGGCTGGGCTTCTGGCCCTGCAACAAGTCTCTGACCGCAGCGGTATCTTCCATGTCGACCTTTACCCACTCCACATCGCAATCCATTGGCGGCGGTGGATCAGTTCGATGGGTCGCGATGACCCTGTACCCGGCAGCAGCAAGGTTTCGCACACAAGCCCGACCGATGAAGCCAGAGGCACCCGTGACCAGCACTTTTGAATTTTGGGTCTTCAAGTTCATCTGGTTTCAAGCTCCGGTCACAGAATCTGTGGGCGTTACGTGTCTAGCAGAGGCCAGGACGCGTCCTTTTCGGAAACAATACTGACTTTAATAGGCCATTGTATCCCGAGAGAAGGGTCATCGTATCGAATCCCCCCCTCCACACCGGGCGTGTAGAATTCACTGGCGGAATAGAACGCCTGCGCGCCGTCCGTCAGTGCAAGATAGCCATGCGCAAACATCTCTGGCACGTACAGCGCACGACGGTTCTGCGCGGACAGCTCAATTCCGAAATGCTGTTGATAGGTCGGGCTTTCCGGCCTTAGATCGACGATAACGTCGTATATAGCGCCCGAGATACAACGCATGAACTTGGCCTCGGCCGCAGGTGCGTTTTGGTAATGCAGGCCACGGATCGTTCCCTTTTTCTCGTTATATGAGAGGTTTACCTGTGCGACCGCTGGTTTGAGGCCGTGCTGTTCGAATTCCTCAGCACAGAAGGCGCGGGCAAAAAAACCGCGATCATCCGAGATTTCCTGCAGATCGACAACAAAAGCGCCCTGCAAAGGCGTTTCAGTAAAAATCATTAACCATCCGCCTGCTCCAACGGTCACCAAATATCGGGTGGTTCAGATTCTGAGACCGGGCATGGATCAGTGGTAAGAAAAATGACCCTAAAAAAGAGCCCGCGAAGTGAACCAGACGTAAAAACTTAACCAGACAACGCGGATTATTTCCATAGTTTTTGAAGCGGTCAGCCGATATCGTCCGGGCAATGCTGAAATCTCGATCTTACAGGGCAATCAGCCGGGCAAGTTGAAAGGTTCGGGAAGAAAGTCTTTGAATAGGCCACGTCGTGGTTGTGAAATACATTTTGTCTGGAATCCTTAAAAGGAATACGTATTTGACCAGCCCAGCCCCGTCCGCAAAGACGCCCAGAGAAGTTCTGATTTTCTCCCAGCGCAGCCTGAACGACAACGTCTCGCGCTGTTCGGGGTTTGAGTTCGAAGACGTGATTGCCGAAATCGAAAACGCCGAGATTCTGGCGCCAAAGCGCGCCAAGGAACGGCGCCTGCCCTTTAACCCCAAGCGATGGCTGTCCAAACGCTCGGATCTGTTCAGGCACTGGCCGTCCGGCGTGCAGAAAACCAAGCTGGATCGCGACTACGACCTGTTCTTTTGCGATGCGCAAAAACCAGAAGAGCTTTTGGCGCTGGACGCGATTTCTAACTGGCGCGCACGCTGCGGTCTGGCCGTCTGTGTTCTGGAAGAGGTCTGGTCGAAGGAGTTGGATCTTCATCTGCCGCTTATCAAATATCTGGCCCAATTCGACCTGATCTGCTGCGCCTTTGCTGAAACTTGCGATGACCTTCAGCGCATAACAGGAAAACCCGTCATTCACCTGCCTGGCGCGGCTGACATGGTTCGCTTTGCACCAGAAGCAGCAACTTCGGACCGCCCGATCGACGTTTATTATATGGGCCGCAGACGTCCGGAGTTGCATGACAGGTTGCTTCAAAAGATCAAGGAACGCGGCGGTTTCTACCTTTACGACTCGGCGACCAAGCCACCCGTTACCGCGCAACACCGCGTGCACCGTGATCTGCTGGCAAATCTCGTTCAGCATTCCAAACTGTTCATGGTCGATATCGCCAAAATCGGCCACGAAGATCAGATAGAGGGCAACATCGCGTGGGGACCGCGCCACGTGGAAGGCATAGCGGGTGGGGCCGCGCAGGTTGGCTACGCCCCCGAAACCGAAGACTATGAACGGTATTTCGACTGGCCCGAGTCCGTGGTCAGGCTGTCCGAAGACCCTGACGCGGCCATTGACCAAATTGTTGCTTTGCTGGACGACCCCGCAGAACTGGACCGCATGCGCAGGATCAACCTCGCAGCGGCAACGCAAAAACACGACTGGCTGCATCGCTGGGCACAGATTCTGGACCACCTGCAAATCCCCCAGACAGACGGGATGGCAAAGCGCCGTCAGCATCTTGCAAATATCGCAGCCTGTTACAGAAGTGATGATCCTTCATTCACGGATGCGACCAAGCTCGTGAGTGCGCCCTGACCGATCTGAGCCACGCCCAAACACCCGACACAAGGCCGACGCTCATACACTAATTGTAGCGAAAGTCGCGGGGCGGCAAGTTGCACTCTACAACCCCCTCTAACCAGTCAATGAAAAAACCGGTATGCGCTCAAAACAATAACATGCCGCCCACCTTACGATGATGACATTGTGGCAAAACTGTGTCCACGATTCTTGCGGAAACGAATTGTTTCCGAAGTGGAAACCTATAATTTTCAGTAAGTTAATATCAGGTTACGTGAATATCTGCAATAATATTTCACTAGCGTGAAACGCAAGGCAGTTACTGTTGCCGGATAGAAAACAGTATCCCCCGATGCCTTGAGTCAGGCTTTACGGAAGCCGTTCATAGCGACGCCCGTGAAACAGGGTATGGGATCAAAATTGAGCTTTTCCACTGGCAGACGCCTCTCAATCGAACCGGTAACCAAAGGCCTCAATATCTTCGCCATAGCGCCGGCCGATGATCTGACGGGTGCGCTCATCAAACGCCGTGTGATAGCTTTCTGCGGCCGGTTTGACATTCTGCGCTGCGATTCTGGGGAATGTCACACCGGTCAGGCTTTCAACCCTATCGAGATCAGCATCAAAGCTTTCGATCTTGCCCACGAAATCGCAGATCTGCACACCCGCACTGGTGGACAGGTGGCGCGTCTGCGACAGCCAGTGGCGGTCCGCCACAGCATCGCTTCCATAATCGCTGTCCAGCCACTCGACAAACTCCGGGAACGGCATAAACGGGCGAATGCCTTCAAACCGCGACAGAATCGACAGCTTTGACGCCGTGACCGCATCAGCAATCTTGTCCTTCCAGCACGAATGAACCCGAGACCAGGGATTGCGTACAAATGAGAACACAAAATAGTCCGGAAACCCGGCGGCAATTTCATCGGGCGTGCTATCGAATTCATGACCCGACGCATTGCCGCTGGCCTGAGCAAACATCGCCTGAACGGTGCGGCTGGCAACCTTTGGAATCGGAGCAGCCAGAACCTTCTGTTGCCGCAACACAAACCTCTCGGCCCTTGGATCGCAGCTTGGCGGCGTGCCTTGCCTAAGCAGCCTCAACCCTTTGAACGCGGCCTGCGACATGGATGGGGAAAAAAGGCGACGGTGCCGAAGCTTCATCCTAACCCTCTGCTCGCCATACGGCTGTCTGGTGTCGCGTCAGCACGTTCGAATCCCTTTCGTATGGCCCTGTTTTTGAAAGATAACACATCCATTTTACCTTGTCCCAGCCCCCGCAAGGAGTCCGACGCCACACCTGCTGTTAACTGCACAAATACAAAGCCGGTCCGAATGGCTTGGATATGCGCGATGACCCAAAAACTGTGCATGACGACGGGCAAAGCCCTAAATGGTGCCAAAATTCCCGCAAACAGGTGATTTTCATAGATGGCAAACAACCAACATCGGCCCTTGGAAGCCTAAACACATGACGCTGTTTGAAAAAAGTGGTGAGCCGTGCAGGATTCGAACCTGCGACCCACTGATTAAAAGTCAGTTGCTCTACCAACTGAGCTAACGGCCCACTCTTTTGTCTGGATCTTCTCGATCCGTGGCGCTCTCTAAGGCATTTTCCCAACTGGGTTCAAGGCCTTTTTTGCACCTCGTTTCGCCAACAATTTCTTGCGTTTCGGCGTCCCGATAGGCGGCCTACTTAGGCAGGTGGCGCTGGGGGGTCAACCCCTTTTTTGAGGAATTTGCACTGCAGGCTGGATTCCCGTCCTGCGCAACGCTATATGCCCGCCATGCAACAAGATCCAAACACCGGTTTGCCCTTCATGAAGATGCACGGGCTGGGTAATGACTTTGTCATTGTGGACGCCCGCGCGCAGTCCGCCGAAATTTCCCCTGCGCTGGCAAAGGGAATCGGTCACCGGCAGTTTGGTGTTGGATTTGACCAATTGGCCGTTATCGAAAACGGCGAATCGGATGCGCATCTGGTCTTCTACAATGCGGATGGGTCGACTTCGGCCGCCTGCGGGAATGCCACACGCTGCATTGCGCGGTTTCTGATGGAAGAAACCGGAAAATTAGCCCTGACCCTGACAACAGAGCGCGGGACGCTTTACGCGCAGGATGCAGGCGACGGCCTGACGTCGGTCAACATGGGGCATCCTCAAACCGATTGGCGCGACATACCTCTGGCCGAGGATGTAGACACCCTGGAACTGCCAATCGAAGGTGGACCGACGGCCACGGGCATGGGTAACCCGCACTGCACATTCTTTGTCGAAGATGCCGACGCCATTCCCCTGACCGAGTTCGGCGCGCGCTATGAACATCACCCGCTTTATCCCGAACGCACCAATGTGCAGGTGGCGCATGTAATCCGACCGGATCACATCCGTATGCGCGTATGGGAACGGGGTGTGGGCATCACTTTGGCCTCGGGCTCATCGTCCTGCGCAACTGCGGTGGCGGCTGCACGTCGCGGCCTGACGGAGCGCAATGTACAGATTGAACTGGATGGCGGTACGATCTGGATTGATTGGAAAGACGACGGTGTCTGGATGACCGGCCCGACCTGCCACGTCTTCTCGGGTACCCTGACACCTGAGTTCCTGAGGACGCTTGGATGAGCATCCCTAAATTCACCACCCTGGGCTGCCGCCTGAACGCCTATGAGACCGAGGCGATGAAGGAGTTGTCGCAGCAGGCGGGCCTGTCGAACGCGGTCGTGGTGAATACCTGCGCCGTCACGGCCGAGGCCGTCCGAAAGGCCCGGCAGGAAATCCGCAAGCTGCGCCGCGAAAACCCCGATGCGCGGCTGATCGTAACCGGTTGCGCCGCCCAGACCGAACCCGAAACCTTCGCCCAAATGGACGAGGTCGATGCCGTTATCGGCAATACCGAAAAGATGCAGCCCGACACTTGGAAAGGCATGGCCGCCGATTTTATCGGCCAGACCGAAGCGGTTCAGGTCGACGACATCATGTCCGTGACCGAAACCGCTGGCCACCTGATCGATGGCTTCGGCACCCGCTCGCGTGCCTATGTGCAGGTTCAGAACGGCTGCGATCACCGCTGCACCTTCTGCATCATTCCCTATGGCCGCGGAAACTCGCGCAGCGTCCCCGCGGGCGTGGTGGTGGATCAGATCAAGCGGCTGGTGGACCGAGGCTATAATGAGGTGGTGCTGACCGGCGTAGACCTGACCTCATGGGGCGCAGACCTGCCAGCGCAGCCCAAGCTGGGCGATCTGGTGATGCGCATCCTCAAGCTGGTACCGGACTTGCCGCGCCTGCGGATCAGCTCGATCGACTCGATCGAAGTGGATGAAAACCTGATGCAAGCCATCGCCACCGAGCCGCGCCTGATGCCCCACCTGCACCTGTCGCTGCAACATGGCGATGACCTGATACTGAAGCGCATGAAACGCCGCCATCTGCGCGACGATGCCATCCGCTTCACTCAGGAGGCCCGCAAGCTGCGCCCCGACATGACCTTTGGCGCGGATATCATTGCAGGCTTCCCCACTGAAACAGACGCCCATTTCGACAACTCGCTGAAACTTGTCACCGACTGCGACCTGACGTGGCTGCACGTCTTCCCCTATTCCAAACGCGAAGGCACCCCGGCCGCCCGCATCCCACAACAGATCAATGGCAATGTCATCAAAACGCGCGCCGCCCGACTGCGCGCCGCCGGGGACGCTCAGGTCGCCAAGCATCTGACCGCCCAACTGGGCAAAACCCATCACATTCTGATGGAAAACCCCACCATGGGTAGAACCGAGCAATTCACCGAAGTCACCTTCACCACCCCTCAACCCGAAGGCCAGATCGTCACCGCCACGATCACGGATCACACCGGTAGCCAACTCAAAGCCTGATCCGCGCTTCATCTGGCCAAAAATATCCCGGGGATGAATTGGCCGCAGGCCAAGAAGGGGCTGGCCCCTTTATCCCGCCCTCAACGAAAAACCCCCGCTACCGGATGGCGCGGGGGTTCAAATTTCTAGCTGTCGAAAACCTCAGACGGTCTTCTTGCCTTTTACACCAGCCCACAAACGCTTGTTCACAAGGTACAGCAGGACCGACAGAACAGACAGGAACAGCACGCCGACAAAGCCGGAATACTTACGCTCCATCATCTTCGGCTCGGCAGTCCACATCAAGAAGGCCGCAATATCCTCGGACATGGCTTCGACGGTGGCCGGATGACCATCCGCGAATTCTACCTGATCTTCGGACAGCGGAGGCGCCATCGAGATCCAGCCGCCCGGGAAGGCTTTGTTCTCATAAAGAACGGTGCCCGCCTCTTCCTTTTCCTCACCGGTGTAACCATCCAGCAATGAGGCGATGTATTCCGCACCACCCATACCTTTGAACAGTTGGTTGATCCCCAGACCATAGGGGCCGTGGAAACCGGCACGGGCCTTCGCCATCAGGCTCAGGTCAGGCGCGCCAACACCGTTGTTCGCCGGGAAGTGGTCGGTCGGGATGGCCGGGCGGAAATCGTCCAGCTCAGGATCGAACACTTCGAAGTTACCCGCCGCATAGGCAATGACTTCTTCTTCCGAATATCCCAGCGCTTCGAGATCACGCAGAGGTACATATTGCAGGCCGTGGCAGGCCGCACAAACCTCGGTATAGATCTGAAGACCGCGCTGAAGCTGATGCTTGTCCCAGGTGCCAAACGGCCCTTCGAACGAGAAGTGGAAATCCTCGATATGCTGCTCGCCGCCACCTGCGGCGTATGACGCAGCAGGGGTAAGAGCCAAAGCAAACGCGGCACCGATTGCAAGTTTCTTGAACATGTTTCCGGTCCCTCTTCTTACTCGGCCGGCGTGGCGTCGGCGTCAGCCTTGCCATAATGCGCGTTGAAGTCTTCTTCGATGGTTTCCGGCTGGGCATCGGGTTTTTCGATAACACCCAGGATCGGCAGGATCACGAAGAAATAGGCGAACCAGTAGGCGGACGCGATCAGCGAGAAAGTCGCATAAGGCTCTTCTGCGGGCATCGCACCCAGCCACATCAGGGCAAAGAAGTCGATGATCAGCAGGTAGAACCACCACTTGAACATCGGACGGTATTTGCCCGAACGCACGGTCGAGGTGTCCAGCCACGGGGCCAGCGCCATCGCCAGGATCGCGCCGAACATCGCCAGAACACCAAAGAACTTGGCGTCGATGATGCCACCAGTGATGAAGCTGGCGAATTGCACAACCCAGACCTCACCGGTGAAGGCACGCAGGATCGCGTAGAACGGCAGGAAATACCATTCAGGCACGATGTGTGCAGGCGTGACCAGCGGGTTGGCCTCGATGTAGTTGTCCGGGTGGCCCAGATAGTTCGGCATGAAGCCGACAACCGCCCAGAACACGACCAGGATCACGGCAAGCGCAAACAGGTCCTTGATCACGAAATACGGCCAGAACGGCAGCGTGTCTTTCTCGGCCTCGGCTTTCGAACCACGGCGCACTTCAACACCCGTGGGGTTGTTGTTGCCGGTGGTGTGGAAGGCCCAGATATGCACGATCACCAGCGCCGCAATCACGAACGGCAGCAGATAGTGCAGCGAGAAAAAGCGATTCAGCGTGGCGTTATCCACCGCAGGTCCGCCCAGCAACCATGTCTGGATTGCGTCACCAACAAAGGGGATCGCGCCAAACAGGCCGGTGATCACGGTCGCACCCCAGAAGGACATCTGACCCCAGGGCAGAACATAGCCCATGAAGGCGGTGCCCATCATCATCAGGTAGATCAACATCCCGATGATCCACGTGATCTCACGCGGGGCTTTGTACGACCCGTAAAACAGGCCACGGAAGATGTGAATGTAGACCGCAACAAAGAACAGCGACGCGCCGTTCATATGCAGATAGCGTAGCATATAGCCGCCATTCACGTTGCGCATGATGTGCTCGATGCTGGCAAAGGCCAGATCAACATGCGGGGTGTAGTGCATCACCAGAACGATCCCGGTGACGATTTGCAGCGCCAGGCAAAACGCCAGGACGATGCCCCAGATCCACCACCAGTTCAGGTTCTTGGGGGTGGGGATCATGATGGTGTCGTAAATCAGGCCGACGATTGGCAGGCGGCTGTTCAGCCACTTCTCGCCGTTTGTCTTCGGCTCGTAATGATCGTGGGGAATTCCGGACATCTGGGTCTCCCTTAGCCGAGTTTGATGGTGCTGTTGTCCGTCCACTCAGCGGGCGGGACAGGCAGGTTTTCAGGCGCGGGGCCTTTGCGGATACGACCGGCAAGGTCGTAGTGCGAACCGTGGCAGGGGCAGAACCAACCGCCAAAGTCACCGGCATCGCCCAGCGGCACACAGCCAAGGTGTGTACAGACGCCCATCTGAACCAGCCACGCACCGGGTGCCTCACCCTCGGGCGAGGGCATCACGCGGTTTGCGTCCGTTGCTGGCGCATCGGCCGGTTGGTTGAAGTTGCGTGCCAGCGGATCGGGCAGCGAATCAACGCCTTCGGCGTCCTGTTCCTTCGCCTCTTGGATCTCGGCACCGGTACGGTGACGGATAAAGACGGGTTTACCCAGCCACTTGACAGTCAGCTGTGTCCCCGGCTCAACGCCGCTTACGTCCACACGGATCGAGGACAGCGCCTGAACGTCTGCCGAGGGGTTCATTTGGTTGATCAGGGGCCATACGGCTGCACCCGTCGCAACGACACCTGCGCCGCCAGCGACGTAGTAGAGGAAATCTCTGCGGGTGCCTTCGTGGTCTTCTGCGTGGGACACGAGGTTTTCTCCGATTCCGGCGCCCGGAGGATACCGGGCAAACATGCATCAGCACCGCATCAAAGCGGCGTCTCATCGCGGCTATCTATCCGGGAGAAATCGGTTCGTCCAGCGGTCATAGGCGCGCACTACGCCGCATCTGGGCATTCATGTCACAACGTAACCCTGAATTTTCAAGCCTCGGGGGGATTTTTGCCAGGACTCCCGTTGATCGTCATGCGTTCGCCGGGATGTGATTCGGATCAACAGGGCGCGCTGACAACCGATATGCGCAAGGGTACCGAATCCGCGGCGCCCCGCGTCGAATTGCAAAGTTTAAGCCAGGATTTGCCACAAAAACTTCTACTTTTGCGTGATTTCTCGCGCCATAAATATCAGATCAAAAATAGATATTTTTAGCAGACCTAGAAACACGCTATTTCGATTGCACTTTTTACGCGAATGTCTAAAGGCGCAGGGAAAAGCCACCGTTAACAGGACGCCTTTCATGCCAAACCTATCTGTACCCATTCTGACCTTTGCGCTGCTTGCGTCGACTCAAGCCTTAGCTGCCGGTGACCCGGCGCGGGGCGAGACACTCTATTTTCGCTGTGCGTCCTGTCACGCGATAATCAAGGACGGCGAAGTTCTGGTCAAAGGTGGCATCACGGGTCCGAATCTCTATGGCGTTGTGGGCCGGGCAGCAGGAACCGAGAACGATTACCTGAACGGAAGCGAACGGCTGCCCGTTGGTCTTTTCACCGATGACATGATCCGATCCGGTCAGGAAGGCTTGATCTGGACCGAAGAGAACATCGCAGCCTACTCCAAAGACCCGATCGGTTTCATTCAGGATTTCCTGAACGACGAAGAAGCGCGCCCCAACATGAGCATCAAGCTGAAGGAAGGTGCTGAAGATATCGCGGCCTATCTCGCGACTTTCTCCAACTAACCCCTGGTCTGGTCACGCGTCGCGCATCAGCGTGGCCAGCCATCCCAACTCGACGCCGAGCCCGCCTTCAACCCGTTCAGCCGCCGCTTCGCGCGCCTCGTCGGGTTTGTTCTGGTTCAGCTTCCAGGTTCCCTGAATATCGTCGACATACATCCGGCAGGGCACGATCATCCTTAGCATGCGATCCAGCGCATCGGGCGACATCTTGTCAGCGGTCCATGCGGGCTTGGGTAAAAGCCGCTCTTCATAAAAGGCCGATTGTCGGTCCAAAAGACCCCGCAACTCGGCCTGAGGGCGCTTTTCAATCCGCCCAGTCAGATGCACGGCGACATAGTTCCATGTAGGAACCTGATCTGCCAGACCGTACCAATCCGGAGAAATATACCCATCCGGCCCGGATACCGCGATACGCCCAGCGCGCGGGGCGGTTAGGGTGCGCAGGATCGGATTCGACCGCACCAAATGCAGTTCGACCATTGAACCATCGGAACTCAGCAAAAACGGCACATGGCTGATCAGGGGTGCGTCATCAGTGGACAGCGCCAAAACCCCAAAGGCCCGGTCACGGGCAAAGTTGATGTGGCGGGTACGGTCTTCGGCGCGGAAAGCCGGATTTGGGTGCATGGCATCTCTCCTGACGGAACGACTTGCAGATTCGCTTGGTCCTTGGCAAGTTCTGCCTCGTTCTCAGGGCGGGGCGGAATTCCCCACCGGCGGTATGCGGGCCATGACCCGTAAGCCCGCGAGCGGCCCCGGAATCTTCGGGGTGACAAGCAGATCTGGTGAGAAACCAGAGCCGACGGTTACAGTCCGGATGGAAGAGAACGTGCAGCGCGCCAATTGGCGCGGCTGCTCGTGATCGCCTTGGGTGACGTGTCTGTTTACGAAGGAGATCACAATGACACACACCCGCTATGCTTTCGTCAAAGCCAACTGGCATTCCGATATTGTCGATCAAGCGCTGGAAGGATTCCAACAGCTTATCCCCGCTGATCAGATTGACGTCTTCGACGTGCCCGGCGCGTTCGAGATGCCGTTGCTGGCCCGCGACCTGGCCCAAACCGGCAAATATTCCGCCATCGCCTGCGCCGCTTTCGTGGTGGATGGCGGTATCTACCGGCACGACTTCGTGGCGCAAGCCGTAGTCGACGGCCTCATGCGCGCCGGGCTGGACACGGGCGTTCCTGTCCTGTCAGTCTCGCTGACGCCGCACCAATATCAGGAAACAGACCACCACAATGCGATCTACCGCGCGCATTTCGTGGAAAAGGGCCGCGAGGCAGCTCAAGCCGCGCTCAAAATCAGTAAAACCCGCGCTGCACTTTTAGAACCGGCCTGACCCTTCTTCTGTTCAAAAATACTTCGGGGGAATCGCGGCTTGCCGCGATGGGGGCAGCGCCCCCTCCCCGCGCTCCAAACGCAAATCCGCTTGAGGCCCAAGGCTCTCCCCGCTAATCACAACCCTCAAAGGAGCACGCCCCATGTCGATGAACAGCTTTGGACACCTCTTCCGCGTCACCACCTGGGGTGAAAGCCATGGCCCCGCATTGGGGGCGACAGTGGACGGGTGCCCTCCGGGGGTCACCATTGACGAAACTATGATCCAGCACTGGCTGGACAAGCGGAAGCCGGGGCAGAACAAATTCACCACGCAAAGGCGCGAGCCGGATCAAGTGAAAATCCTGTCCGGCGTGTTCGAAGGCCAAACCACTGGAACGCCCGTACAGTTGATGATCGAGAATACCGATCAACGCTCCAAGGACTACGGCGACATCATGGACAAGTTCCGTCCGGGTCACGCCGATATCACCTATTGGCAGAAATACGGCATCCGCGACTATCGCGGCGGTGGGCGCAGCTCGGCTCGCGAAACCGCATCGCGGGTCGCGGCCGGAGGGCTGGCGCGCGAGGCGATCAAACAGATCGCGCCCAACGTGCAGATCACCGGCTACATGACCCAGATCGGCCCGCACAAAATCGACCGTACCAATTTCGACTGGTCGCAGATTGAACAGAACCCGTTCTGGACCCCCGATGCCCAAGCTGCTGACGATTGGGCAGCCTATCTGGACGATCTGCGCAAGTCCGGCAACTCGGTCGGTGCAATTGTCGAGGTGGTGGCGCGCGGCGTTCCCGCTGGGATCGGCGCACCGGTTTATGCCAAGTTAGACACTGATCTGGCCGCCGCGATGATGTCGATCAACGCCGTCAAAGGGGTCGAGATCGGCGAGGGTATGGCCGCCGCCGAACTGACGGGTGAGGCCAATGCCGATGAGATCTTCATGGGTCAGAACGGCCCGCAATACAGTTCAAACCACGCGGGCGGCATATTGGGCGGCATCTCGACCGGGCAGGACATCCTGGTGCGGTTTGCAGTCAAACCCACTTCGTCGATCCTGACCACGCGCAAGACGATCACCAAGTCGGGCGAAGAGACCGAAATCATCACCAAGGGCCGCCACGACCCCTGTGTCGGCATCCGTGCGGTGCCTGTGGGCGAGGCGATGATGGCCTGCGTGATCCTGGACCATTTACTTCTGCATCGCGGTCAGATTGGCGAGAACCGTGGACATATCGGCTGATCTGCGCCACCGGTTGCGCGGCATTGTCGTGCAACGCATGGAGACCGACCCGGCGCATGATCTGGCGCATCTGGACCGTGTCTGGGTGAACGCGCAGGCCATTTCGGACGAAACAACCAATATGCGCGTCCTGCTGGCGGCCAGCTATTTGCACGATCTGGTCAACCTGCCCAAGAACGACCCGGATCGCCACTTTGCGTCCCGTCGGTCCGCTGAAGAATCAGAGCCTATACTGGGCAATTTCGGCTATACGCCCGAGGAAATCAAAGCCACGCGACACGCCATTGCAGCCCATAGTTTTTCCGCAAATATCCCCCCTGAAACCGCAGAAGCCTGTATTCTGCGCGACGCCGACAGGCTGGATGCGCTGGGGGCCATCGGTGTTGCGCGCAACTTCTCGGTTTCAGGCGCGTTGGGGCGGTCACTCTACGATCCGGCAGATCCATTTGCAGAATCCCGGTCACTGGATGATCTGCATTTCTCGGTCGACCACTGGAAGGTCAAGTTACTGAAACTTCCGGCAGATATGCTGACGAAACGCGGCAAGGCCCTTGCCCGAAAACGGGCCGAACGTATGATCCGCTTCCTGACCGAATTCGCCGAGGAAATCGGCCATCCGCTTCCGTTGGACTGGTCGCAACTAAATTCCACACGTTGATCTTTGCCCGCCAAAGGCGCAGGGTCGCGCCGATGGCTGGCCCCCTAACGTCAAACAAACCACTTCTGGCTGTGGCGCTGAAACTCAGCGCCCTGGTTCTGTTCACGTCGATGCAGGCCCTGGTCAAAGCCTTGTCTGACACCTTCCCACCCGGAGAAATGGTGTTTTTTCGCTCGCTCTTTGCCGTGCCGGTCATCATAGGCTGGCTGGCCTGGCGCGGAGAGCTTTCGCAAGGCCTTGTGGTCAAAAAGCCCATGGGCCACTTCTGGCGCGGTGTTTTGGGCACCAGCGCCATGGGGCTGACCTTTACCGGCCTCAGTCTGCTGCCTTTGCCCGAAGTTACAGCCATTGGCTACGCCACGCCGATCTTCACCCTGATTCTGGCTGCAATCATGCTGGGGGAACGCATTCGCATGATCCGTATCGGCGCGGTGGCTCTGGGGCTGCTGGGGGTTCTGATCATGATCTGGCCGCGTCTGGGCGGCAACAACATGGACACGGCCGCCACAATCGGGGCGCTGTGCGTGTTGGCGTCGACCATGGCGCGGGCCTTTGTCCAAATACATATCCGACAATTAGTTCAAGTGGACCATCCTGCGGCAGTCGTCTTCTATTTCTCGCTGACGGCTACCCTTCTGTCTGCGTTAACCGCCTTTTGGGGGTGGACGATGCCAACGCTGGAACAGACACTAATACTGATCGTTATGGGCCTAACCGGCGGGGTCGCGCAGATTCTGGTGACCACGTCCTACAAGTTCGGACAGGCCTCAATGCTTGCGCCCTATGACTATACCACGATGCTATTTGCCGTATTGATCGGGTATATCTGGTTCGATGAACTGCCGACGCTGGTAATGCTGGGCGGGGCCGCGCTTGTGATCGCCGGTAATGTGGTCGTCATCTTGCGCGAGCGCCAACTTGGGATTGGACGCGAAAAGGCGCGTCAGGCGACAGATCCCAAAGCCTGATCTTTACCTTTTTCGAACTTCACCTAATTTGGGGCCAACACCAAATAAGGGTCCCAAAATGAGCGACGCAGAAGATCACAAGGAAAAGATGCAAAAGGTACAGGCAAAGCACCGCAAAAAGGTGTCCGAGGCCGTCGATCCCGGGCGCGGCTTGGTGCTGATCAACACAGGCAAAGGCAAAGGCAAGTCATCTGCCGCCTTCGGAGTTGTCATCCGCGCGCTCGGATGGGGTCAGAAAGTCGCCGTGGTGCAGTTTATCAAGGGAAAGTGGAAAACCGGCGAGCGTCGCTTTTTTGAAGAGCGCGATTTGGTAACCTGGCACACAATGGGTGAGGGCTTTACCTGGGATACGCAAGATCGTGAACGCGACATCGCCGCTGCCAATGCCGCGTTTGACAAGGCACGGGCGCTGATGGCCAGCGGTGACTATGACCTTGTGGTTCTGGACGAAATCAACATCGCCTTGCGGTATGAATATTTGTCAGTCGAGCAAGTGATTGATGGACTGAACGCGCGATCAGACAAGACCAGCGTATTTCTGACTGGCCGGGACGCACCGCAAGCCCTGCGCGACTATGCCGATCTGGTGACGGAAATGACCGAAGAAAAACACCCGTTCCAAGCTGGGATAAAAGCCCAGCGCGGCGTGGATTTCTGAGGATTAGAACCGCATTGCAGCCCCCGACCACTGGCCGGGGGAATGCAAGGTTTCGATCAGATCGCTTTGGGCTTGGGGTTCAGCGTGACGAACCACAGTTCAGCATCAGAGCGAATTGATCGAACGCTCACTTGCAAAACCGCCCAACCAAAGGGGTGATCTGCACCAGACCTCTAACCGTGGGCAAAGAAAAACCCCCGCAGTAGCGAGGGTTTTGGTTCTTTCAGGTTTTTCAGATCACGCGCGTACAAGCGTCTCGTAATCCTGTGCAATCTCGCGCGTGATGTCCCCGACTTTGAACGTGTAGTCGCCGATCTGACCAACCGGGGTAACCTCGGCGGCTGTGCCTGTCAGCCAGCATTGTTCAAAATCAGCCATCTCTTCGGGCATGATGTGGCGTTCGTGAACCTTGATGCCCTTGTCTTTCAGCATCTGGATCACGGTCTGACGAGTGATGCCGTTCAGGAAGCAATCGGCCAACGGTGTGTGAACCTCGCCATCTTTGACGAAAAACACGTTGGCACCGGTCGCTTCGGCGACATAGCCCCGGTAATCCATGAACAATGCGTCCGAACAGCCCTTGGCTTCGGCCTTGTGCTTGGAGATGGTGCAGATCATGTACAGACCCGCAGCCTTGGCGTGAACCGGGATGGTTTCGGGGCTGGGGCGTTTCCATTCAGCGATATCCAGCTTGGCACCCTGCATCTTGGCATCGCCGTAATATGCCCCCCATGGCCACACAGCCACGGCCATGCGTACTGGGTTCTTGGCCGATGCCACGCCCATGTCATCACCCGACCCGCGCCAGACCAGCGCCCGGATATAGGCGTCCTGCAACCCGCTGGCCTTCAACGCCTCTTCCTTTGCAGCTTCGATCTGATCGACCGTATATGGCATCGGGATATCCAATGCCTCGGCCGAAGCGATCAGACGTTCCGAATGCTCACGGCTTTTGAAAATCTTGCCGTTATAGGCCCGCTCACCTTCAAAGACGGACGAGGCGTAGTGCATTGCATGTGTCAGGATGTGGACCTTGGCATCGCGCCATGGCACCAGTTCACCATCCAACCAGATGACACCGTCACGATCGTCATACCCTGCCATGCGCAACCTCCTAAATCGGGCTTGGTTTTTCAATTATTGCGCTAATTAAGTCCGAAGCGGACATAATGTTGCGCAAAAACTGCGATTCGATACCTGTCCACTCTTGGAATGTCAATAACGCTGACATAAACTCGGCCTTGAGTAACCAATGAGGCATGATATGTCCGACACCCGTCCCGCCCAGGTCTTTGGCGGTGAAAGCCTGTTGTTTCTGACGGATGAACAACTGCGGCAGGGTATCGAAGCCATGTTCTTCGCCTATCGCGGATTCACAGCGGACCCGGACCGCATCCTGTCAGAGCTGGCCTATGGCCGCGCGCATCACCGGGCCATCCACTTTATCAACCGAGCACCGGGGACGACCGTAAATAACCTGCTGGCGATTCTCGGTGTTACCAAACAGTCCTTGAACCGCGTCCTACGCACCCTGATTGACGATGGTCTGGTGGAAAGTCGCGTTGGAACAGTGGACAAACGTGAAAGACACCTATTCTTAACCGATAAGGGAGAGGAGCTGGAAGCCAGATTGTCCGAAGCCCAACGCGTACGGATGCGCGCCGCCTATAAGGACGCCGGCCCCGAGGCCGTTTCAGGTTTTCGCAAAGTGCTTGAAGCGATGATGGATGCTGATATGCGTCATGCCTATAAGAAACTGCGGGATACCACCTCATGAGCGATATGGACGCCCATCTGCTGATTGTTGACGATGACGAGCGTATTCGTGATCTGCTCAAGAAGTTTTTGATGCGGAACGGTTTTCTTGTCACAGCCGCGCGGGACGCCGCCCATGCGAGGCGGGTCTTGTCAGGCCTGGATTTCGACATGATCGTTCTGGATGTCATGATGCCCGGAGAAGACGGCGTCAGCCTGACCAAGGCGCTGCGAGAGACACACGCAACCCCGATCCTGCTGTTGACGGCGCGCGGTGAAACCGAACACCGGATTGCGGGGCTTGAGGCCGGGGCCGACGACTATCTGGCCAAACCGTTCGAGCCGAAGGAGCTGTTGTTGCGCATCAACGCAATTTTGCGGCGGATGCCCGAAACACCTGCACAGGAAACGGCAAGCAAAATCCTGATCCTTGGGCCGATCCGGTACGACGTGGAGCGCGGAGAGATGTGGCAGGGCGAAGACCCCGTTCGTCTGACCGCAACCGAAAGCCAGTTGATGAAGATTTTCTCGGCCCAGCCCGGAGAACCCATAAGCCGCGCCAAGCTGGTCGAAGATCTGGGCCGCGACAAGGGGCAGGCACAGGAACGCGCAGTGGATGTTCAGATCACCCGGCTGCGACGTAAAATCGAACAGGACCCAAAGCAACCCCGCTATCTGCAGACAGTCCGTGGGGCGGGTTATATGTTGGCCCCGGATTGATTTTGCCGCTGCGCGGCGATTTTATGCCTTCGGCGAGGATATTTTTAGCCAGATGAAGATCGGATCCTGATGAAGACTGCTCTTTTGACCCACGCGGATTGCCTTGAACATATGACCCCGGACGGACATCCCGAACGGGTCGCGCGGCTTGAGCATGTTCTTCATGCGCTGGAATCGCTGGATTTGGACCGAAGGACGTCTCCGCTTGCCGCGGATGATGACCTGCTGCGCATTCACCCCGAAAGCCACATACGGAGTATCCGCAGCAGCCGCCCGACCGAAGGATACAGGCAGATTGATGGCGACACTTTCATGTCGCCGGGTTCGGTGGATGCCGCGTATCGCGCGGCTGGTGCTGTTGTTCGGGCGGTCGACCTTGTTCTGGTCGGTGACTCTCCGAATGCATTTTGCGCAATCCGTCCGCCGGGGCACCACGCCGAGACCGAGACGGCGATGGGGTTTTGTCTGTTCGGCAATGCGGCGCTGGCTGCCAAACATGCGCTGGATCACCACGGGTTGAAACGCGTGGCAGTGGTGGATTTCGATGTGCACCACGGAAATGGCACGCAGGACTTACTGTGGGATGAGGCGCGTGCTCTGGTCATAACCAGCCAGCAGATGCCGTTGTGGCCCGGTACGGGACGTCCTGATGAAACCGGAGCCTACGATACGGTTTTGAATATACCGCTGCCGCCTCGGTCCGGCGGAGCAGAAATGCGCGCAGCCTACGAAGCCCAAGCCTTCCCGCGGCTACGGGCATTCAAGCCAGAACTGATCATCATCTCGGCGGGTTTCGATGCGCATCAGGATGATCCTTTAGCAGAGCTTAACTGGTCGACCAGCGATTTTGCGTGGATCACGGCCGAGCTGTGCAAGATCGCTGATGAGTGTTGTAACGGGCGTATCGTCTCGACTCTGGAAGGCGGGTATGATCTGAACGCACTGGCCGAGGCCACACGTGCCCATGTGGAAGAATTGATGAAGGCAGCCCGATGACCGATACCCCTGTAGATCAGATGACATTTGAGCAAGCGATGAAAGAGCTTGAGGCCGTTGTTGGTCAACTTGAACGCGGCGATGTGGCGTTGGATCAGTCCATTGCCTTGTATGAGCGTGGTGCCGCCTTGAAAAAGCGCTGCGAGGACGAGTTGAAGCGGGCTGAAGAAAAGGTGGCCGCGATCACGCTGGATGCGGACGGTCAACCAACCGGGACGACTCCTGTCGAAGGCCTGTAAATGTTTCTGGACATTCTGGCACGGGATGCCGCGCGGATTCAGAAGCAGTTCGATCTGGTTCTGGGCGGGCTGGATGATCTGGATGTGACCCATGCGATGGCGTATGCCACCGAAGGCGGCAAGAGGCTGCGTGGATTTCTTGTCCTGGAAAGCGCGCGGCTGCACGGTGTGGACCCGGCGCAGGCCATTTGGCCCGCAACGGGGATAGAAACGCTGCACGCCTATTCGCTGGTTCACGATGATCTACCTTGCATGGATGACGATGATCTGCGCCGGGGGCGTCCGACGGTCCATGTGAAATGGGATGAGGGAACGGCGGTTTTGGCCGGGGATGCATTGCAGACGCTAGCATTTGAGCTGTGCGCCCGACCCGAGGTCGGATCGGCCGAGGCCCGTGCAGAATTGGTACTAACTTTGGCCAAGGCAAGCGGTGTGCAGGGCATGGTGCTGGGTCAGGCGCTTGACATTGCAGCGGAAACCGCGAAATCGCCATTATCGCTGGATCAGATTACCCGGCTTCAGGCTGGCAAGACCGGTGCATTGATAGAATGGTCAGCCTGCGCCGGTGCGCGTTTGGCTGGCGCGAATCCCGAACCCCTGCGCCGATACGCGCGGGATCTTGGACTTGCTTTTCAGATCGCTGACGACATCTTGGATATTGAAGGAGACGCGGCAATCGCCGGAAAGCGTCTTCAAAAGGATACAGAGGCAGGCAAGGCAACTTTTGTGTCGCTGCTGGGTCTGGATACCGCCAAAAGCCGGGCGGCCGAGCTGGTGGATCGGGCCTGCGACGCACTTGAAGGCTATGGGTCAACCGCGGAAACCTTGAAGGACGCCGCGCGCTTCGTTATTGCCCGGGACAGCTAAGCCAGGAACGCGCCAAATGTCAGATCGCCCGAACACGCCCTTGCTGGACCTCGTGAGCCGCCCCGCGGACCTGAAGCAGTTCTCGGACGCGCAGCTACGTCAGGTTGCGGATGAACTGCGAGCGGAAACGATCTCGGCCGTTTCGGTCACGGGCGGGCATTTGGGTGCAGGGCTGGGTGTGGTGGAACTGACCACAGCGCTGCACGCCGTGTTCGATACACCGCGCGACAAGATCATCTGGGACGTTGGGCATCAGTGCTATCCGCATAAAATCCTAACCGAACGGCGCGACCGTATCCGGACTTTGCGCATGAAAGACGGGTTGAGCGGCTTCACCAAGCGCAGCGAAAGTCCATATGACCCGTTTGGCGCGGCGCATAGCTCGACCTCGATCAGTGCGGCACTCGGGTTCTCGGTCGCGCGCGATCTGGGCGGTGTCACGCCCGAAGGATTGGGCGACGCGATCGCCGTGATCGGCGACGGTTCGATGTCGGCGGGCATGGCGTTCGAGGCGATGAACAACGCGGGCCACCTTAAGAAACGCCTGATCGTGATCCTCAACGACAACGAGATGAGCATCGCCCCCCCGGTCGGCGCGCTGTCAAATTACCTGTCCCGAATTTATGCCGAGGCTCCGTTTCACGATCTGAAAGCGGCGGCAAAAGGTGCAGTTTCTCTGCTGCCAGAGCCTTTCCGCGAGGGCGCGAAACGAGCCAAGGAAATGCTCAAGGGCATGGCAGTCGGCGGCACCTTGTTCGAGGAGTTAGGGTTTTCCTATATCGGCCCGCTTGATGGTCACGATATGGACCAGTTGCTGCCAGTTCTACGCACGGTCAAAGCGCGCGCGACTGGCCCGATCCTGATCCATGTGCTGACCAAAAAGGGCAAGGGATACGCCCCGGCAGAGCAAGCCCGCGACAAGGGCCATGCAACGGCCAAGTTTGATGTCGTGACCGGAAAACAGAAGAAAGCACCGTCAAACGCGCCGTCTTATACCTCGGTCTTTGGCAACACGCTGGTGGATGAGGCCGCGCGGGACGACAAGATCGTTGCCGTCACTGCCGCGATGCCGGATGGAACCGGCCTGAACCTGTTTGCCGAACGCTACCCCTCGCGCTGCTTTGACGTGGCGATAGCCGAACAGCACGGCGTAACCTTTGCTGCCGCGCTGGCTGCAGGCGGGATGAAGCCCTTCTGCGCGATGTATTCGACTTTTTTGCAGCGCGGTTATGACCAGGTCGTGCATGACGTGGCCATTCAGCGCCTTCCGGTGCGGTTCGCGATTGACCGGGCGGGCCTTGTGGGGGCAGACGGGGCGACCCATGCGGGGTCATTCGACATTGCCTACCTCGCCAATCTTCCCGGTATGACGGTCATGGCCGCCGCGGACGAAGCCGAACTGGTGCACATCGTTGCCACGGCTGCGGCTCATGACGACGGGCCAATCGCCTTCCGCTATCCGCGTGGTGAAGGGGTCGGGGTTGACCTGCCTGAACGGGGCGAGGTTCTGGAAATCGGCAAAGGACGTATGATCCAAAAAGGGGCACGGGTGGCACTGTTGTCATTCGGCACCCGATTGGCCGAAGTGCAAAAAGCGGCCGAGGCTTTGTCAGCGCGCGGGATCACACCGACAATTGCGGACGCCCGGTTTGCCAAGCCTTTGGACCGTGACCTTATCCTGGACCTTGCGGCCAATCACGAGGCGCTGATCACCATCGAAGAGGGTGCGATTGGCGGTTTCGGCTCTCATGTGGCGCAGTTGCTGGCCGACGAAGGCGTCTTCGATCACGGCCTGAAATATCGGTCGATGGTTCTGCCTGATATTTTCATTGATCAGGCAAGCCCGGCGGATATGTATGCCGTGGCAGGAATGAACGCGGAACAGATCGAAGCCAAGGTGCTTTCGGTGCTGGGCGTGACCACAATCGGTGAAAAGCGCGCCTGACCACGCCAAACAGCAAAACAGAAAAAACCGGAGCTTTCGGGCCCCGGTTCAATTCGCCCGCAAGGCGTCAGTAAATCTGATTACCTCGCGCAGAAACTTCTAATCAGCTTGCCGGTTCGCCCAGTGCGTTCATCAGCGTGCCCAGATTGTGCTGGAACATAGCAAGGTAGCTGGTCGCGGGACCTCCCCGCTCGGACAGCGCATCGGAAAACAGGCGGCCACCGATGACAATGCCGGTCTCCTCCGAGATTTGCTGAACCAGAGCGGGGCTGGTGATGTTTTCCACGAACAGAGCGGCTGCACCTTCGGCCTTCAGTTGGTCGATCAGGATGGCCAGATCTTTTGCGGATGGTTCCGCCTCGGTGTCGATCCCGACGGGGGCCAGGAAGGTCAGGCCATAGGCATCAGCCAGATATCCGAACGCATCATGCGCGGTCACGACGGTGCGGCGGTCCGCAGGCAAATCTGCCAACTTGGATTTGGTCTCTGCGTCCAGCGCCTCAAGCTCTGCGATATAGGCGTCAGCATTGGCCGCGATCTGATCCGCGTGCTCAGGCATCGCAGCTTTCAACACATCCGCGACATTGGTCACATAGACCACCCCGTTCGACAATGAGTTCCACGCATGCGGGTCGATTTCGCCGTCGACCTTGACCGGAGTAATCCCATCGGTGGCGACGTGTACCGTGGCATCAGTACCCGATTCTGAAATGAGCGTGTCGGACCATGTTTCAAAGCCCAGACCGTTGACAAAGATGATGTCTGCCTTGGCGACAGCTTTGGCGTCGGCGACCGAAGGCTGATAGACATGCGCGTCTGCATCGGGGCCAACGATCGTCGTCACGTTGGCCAGATCGCCAACGACCTCTTCAACCATGTCCCCGAGGATCGAGAAACTGGCGACAATCTGGACGTCGTCCTCACCTGCAATGGCCGGAAATGCAACCAACGCAAACGAAGCCGAGGCGATGCCGGCATAGAGCGATTTTATAAGAGTCATTGTGCTTTCTCTTCTTGTTGAATCTGAGCAACGGGAATGTCGTTGGACACGACTGGTTTGCGGGCTCTTTTGCCAAATCCAAGAGGGCCGAAGATGGCCGAGACTAGGAAAATTCCGCCCGCGACCAGAACAATGGCCGGGCCGGACGGGGTCTCTGGAAACAGATAAGACAGGGTCAACCCGATCCAGCAACTGGACAGCGCAAAAACGAAGCCCAGAACCAACTGAGCTGTAATCGTACTGGCCCAGTATCGTGCCGCTGTTGCGGGCAGGATCATCAGACCAACGGCCATCAACGTGCCCAAAGTCTTGAATGCGGCCAGCAGGTTCAGCACCAGCAGCAGCATGAACCCCTGATCCACCAGCCAGGGCCGCCGCGTTTGAGTCTCAAAGAAAACCGGGTCGCAGGTGCTGACAATCAAAGGCCGCAGAAGGAAGGCAAAGGCCACCAGCGTTACGGTCGCCACACCACCCACCAGCAGCATCGACGCGTCGTCGATCCCAAGGATCGAGCCAAACAGGAAGCTTTTCAACGGAACGGCCGATCCCGCAGCGGACAGAATGAATATCCCAACCGCCAGCGCGATCAGATAGAGCGACGCAAGGCTGGCGTCGCTGCGCAGGATCGTTCTGCGCGCCAACAACGCCGTCAGCATTGCGACACCGACGCCCGCGATCAGACCGCCCACCAGCAATGACATGACTGACAGGCCAGCGGTCACGAAACCAATGACAATGCCCGGTGTGATCGCATGCGCCATCGCCTCGCCCGCCAGCGACAGACGCCGCAGAACAAGAAACGCCCCGACCGGAGCAACCGAAGCCGACAAGACGGTCGTGACCACGAAAGCACGGCGCATAAAGGCGAAGCCCCACATTTCGCTGAGCAGTTCAAACATGCGCGGGCTCCTGCGGTTTTGGGCTGGACCGGAACATCCAGGACGCCTGGCTTTCGGACAGATACCCTTGGGCAACCAAACGGTCCGGCGTCAGTACATCATCCACCGGGCCATGCTTGGCCTCTTGCCCGCCAAGCAACAGGGCGTGGCTGCAATGGTCCAGCACCGAAGACAGGTCGTGCACCACCAACACAACAGAGCGCCCCTCGTCACGCCAGCGGTGAATAATCGACAGCAGATGCGCCTCGGTGCTTTGGTCAACGGCCGCAAATGGCTCGTCCAGCAGGATCAGCGGTGCGTCCTGCATAATGACACGCGCGAACAGGGCGCGCTGCAACTGCCCACCTGACAGCATGTGAATTGGGCGGTCAGCGATATCAAGAACACCGGCCTCGTCCAGCGCAGCGGTCATTCGGTCACGTGCCGCATTGTCCAGCCCCGACCGAAATCCAAACCCGCGCCAGGCACCCATTGCCGCCAAGTCCCGCACGCGAATTGGGAAACGCCGGTCAAATTCTGTCATTTGTGCCAAGTAACCGATTTCGCGCGGGCGGCCCTTGGGCCAGTTCAGGCTGCCCGACAGTGGGTCAATCAAGCCCAACAACATTTTCACAAACGTGCTTTTACCTGACCCGTTGGCACCTAACACAGCCAAGGTTGTTCCCGCCTCGATATCCATCGTCAGTCGGCGAAACAACGTCAGTTCGCGGTACCCAAGCGTCACATCGCGGATTTGCAGAACAGCCGTCATCAGATCACCATGTAAATCGCAAGCCACAACAGCGCAGACAGCACCAAGGCACCCGCGACCAGAACCGGCACGCTGAGCTCGGTCAGACAGCGTCCGCGTTGGCCCACGGCATAATTCGAACGGCGCGTCATGGGGTTGCCTCGCAGGGCATAAGGCAAGCGTAATCAGACAGCGTCAAGGCGGCGATGTCCCTGCACATTTTGCAAGGCCTGAACTGACAGTAATGCAATGACATGCGCATCGCCTCCTTCATTCAGACGGGGGACAAGCGAGTACAAGACAACGGGCGGCACAACCGCTTGAAACATTGTCATCTCCCTCTGGGACACCCCGCCCAGGTTCTTAAATATTCGGATGGCAGGTCTCCTGACTTACGGGTCTACGCTTTCCCGATCCTTCCCAGACAAATGCCCAGTGGACGATCTCGGGTCGCTCACCGCCTACAGTTGCGGGGGCAGTCACGGACTTGACCCATTTGACCGGGTCGCACCGTATTCCCTTTTATCCCTTCCCGCAAACAGCGGTCGGGAACCATCCCGGCGACAAAATAGGAACCGGGTCGATTCGGCAAGGGTCCACACCCGGCCTTGGCAGTTGTACGCCGCTGCGCGGGGCGCGACAAAAGGAAGCCCGACCCCAAGACCACATGCGCTCTGAACAGAGGTTCAATGCGAGAATAAACGCCATGTTGCGGTTTTCCTTTGGCATTGCCTCTCAACTTCGACCCTTCCGGCCAAGGTTGAACACCTGATCTTGAAGCTGTTTCGACTAATGAAGGGCAAGACAGCGATCCAACTTGTCGAATCGTTTTTCTGAAACAGACGTTGAGACCCACTAAATTTGAGTGTTCGATATGCATCACCGCGGTATGCGCTGTTACGATGCCCTGCGATTACCCAATTGCCAATCCTGACCGCAGCCCGGACCGGATTTATCAAAGTCGAAAACGCAACCGGCACCGAGAAGAATGGCTGAAAGCCTTGATCCCAGTTCCTAATTTGCATCGAAATTGAGAAGGTGGTGCCTCAAGAGGGACTCGAACCCCCGACCTTGTCCTTACGAAGGACCTGCTCTACCAGCTGAGCTATTGAGGCAAACGCAGGACCGTTTAAACGGTCCCAAAGTGGCGTGCAAGTCTTGATCTGCCGGATTTCCTCCACCGAACAGGTGCTGCGCTTTCCAGCTTCAATTGTGAATTATTTGTAACAGCGTGGATCACGCGTTGCCGACTCATTCATAATTCAATATTTCATGAAATATGATAGATCAGATAACCGACCAACTTGCCATTCTTGGCCACCCGCAGCGCATCTCCGTGTTTCGCATGTTGATGCGACGATTTCCTGACACCGTCCCGGCAGGTGAGTTGGCAACGGAATTGGGGATCAAGGCCAGCACCTTGTCGAACTACCTGAACGCACTTCAGCGGTCGGGTCTGGTGACGCAGGAACGGGTGGGAACCTCTCTGCTCTATTCAATTGAAATGAAGAATGTGCAGCACATGCTGGAATTCCTGCTGAACGACTGCTGCCGTGGACGACCTGATATCTGTATGCCTTCAACACAAGGAACCAGGAAAATGACGGATCGGAAATTCAACGTACTTTTTCTGTGTGTGGGAAATTCCGCCCGCTCGATCTTTGCTGAATCCCTTCTGCGGACGTTGGGCGGGGATCGGTTCAACGTCTATTCCGCGGGCACGCAACCTACGTCGAAACTCAACCCCTTTGCCGTTCAGGTGCTGAGCGATAAGGGGCACGATACATCAGGCCTGCGCTCGAAACATATGTCCGAGTTCGCCACAGACGATGCGCCCGAGATGGATTTCGTCTTTACGGTCTGCAATCAGGCCGCCAACGAAGAATGCCCCGCCTGGGAAGGCCAGCCCATCAGTGGCCACTGGGGTATGGTCGACCCGGTCAAGACAACCGGCACAGAGGCCGAGCAAAGCCTCGCCTTCCAAAACGCATATGGTGCGCTGAAACGGCGGATCGAAGCGTTCACCTCATTGCCAGTCGAAAGCCTGGATCGGATCGCATTGCAAACTGCCGTCGACGATATCGGCAGAACCCACGTCGAGGACACGAAATGACCACTTACGCGGTAAACGGCCTCGGCCGGATGGGAAAACTGGCCCTGAAACCCCTGCTGGAGAAGGGTGCCAAGATCGCCTGGATCAACGACGGGGTCGGTAACCCCGAGATGCACGCGCATCTGCTGGAGTTCGACACGGTGCATGGCCGTTGGGATGCCGAATTTACCTACGACGCGGACAGCGTTACGATCAATGGGACCCGCCTGCCGTTCATTGGCACCAAAGACCTGTCCGACCTGCCGCTGGACGGTGTGGATGTGGTGATCGACTGCACCGGCGTGTTCAAAACGCAGGCCAAGCTGGCCCCTTATTTCGAGGCGGGGGTGAAGAAGGTTGTTGTCTCGGCCCCGGTCAAGGATGGGCCTACCGCCAATATCGTGATGGGCGTGAATGAGGGCACCTATAACCCTGCTATGCATCACATCGTGACGGCTGCGTCCTGCACCACGAACTGTCTGGCCCCGGTCGTTAAGGTCATCCACGAAAATCTGGGTATCCGCCATGGCTCGATGACCACGATCCACGATGTGACCAACACCCAAACCATCGTGGACCGCCCCGCCAAAGACCTGCGGCGTGCGCGGTCGGCGCTGAATTCGCTGATCCCGACCACCACCGGGTCCGCCACGGCGATCACGCTGATCTATCCCGAACTAAAGGGCCGATTGAACGGCCACGCAGTTCGGGTGCCGCTGCTAAATGCCTCGCTGACCGACTGCGTGTTCGAGGTTGAACGCGAAACCACCGCTGAAGAGGTCAACGCCTTCTTTAAAGCCGCCGCCGAGGGCGAACTAAGGGGCATTCTGGGCTATGAGACCCGGCCGCTGGTCTCAACCGATTACACCAATGACGAGCGGTCTTCGATTGTCGACGCGCCTTCGACCATGGTGGTGAACGGAACGCAGGTGAAAATCTATGCGTGGTATGACAACGAGATGGGCTATGCGCATCGTCTGGTTGATGTGGCGCTGATGGTCGGGGCCGCGCTGTGACCGACCGGCCCGAAGGACTGTCGGCCTATATTGCGGTCACGGCAGCTTATTGGGCTTTCATGCTGACCGACGGAGCTCTGCGGATGCTGGTGCTATTGCACTTTCATACGATGGGGTTCTCGCCGGTGCAGCTGGCGTATTTGTTCGTCCTTTACGAAATCGCCGGAATGGTCACGAACCTGGCGGCCGGATGGATCGCGGCGCGGTTCGGCCTGACCTCAACGCTGTATGCAGGGCTTGCGCTACAGGTCGGGGCGCTGCTGGTGTTGACGCAACTAGACCCTAACTGGGCAATTCCGGTCAAAGTCGTCTTTGTGATGATCGTTCAGGGCGCCAGCGGGGTAGCCAAGGATCTGGCCAAGATGTCATCCAAATCCGCCGTGAAACTGCTGGCCCCAACAACGGGCGGAGGACTGTTTCGCTGGGTCGCCATTCTGACCGGATCGAAAAACGCGGTCAAAGGTTTGGGCTTTCTGCTGGGGGCCGGTCTGCTGGCAACGGTGGGCTTCATGTGGGCGACGCTGGCGATGGCCATTGTGCTGGCACTCATTCTGGTTGCGGTCTTTGTGTTGATGCCACCCGGCCTGCCGCAAGGACGCAAGGGCGCCAAGTTTTCCGAGGTCTTTTCCAAATCCGCAAATGTAAACTGGCTGTCTGCAGCGCGTGTCTTTCTGTTCGGCGCGCGGGATGTGTGGTTCGTGGTTGGTATTCCGATTTATTTCTACGCGGTCCTGTCCGACGGGACCGAAGAAGGAAACCGCGCGGCCTTTTTCATGATCGGCACCTTCATGGCCGTCTGGGTTATCCTGTACGGAGCAGTTCAGGCCAGCGCGCCCAAAATTCTGCACGCATCCGAGCGGACCGAGGGCGACCTGATCCGGGCAGCCCGCAATTGGGCTTCGGCCCTGTTCTGTGTCCCGGCTGCATTGACGGTGGCTGTCCTGATGTCGTCGGGGCCTGAGGCATGGCTGACCGTGACACTGGTTCTTGGCTTACTGGTGTTCGGGGCGATATTTGCGGTCAATTCCTCGCTGCATTCCTACCTGATCCTTGCCTTCACCAAGTCCGAACGGGTCACGATGGATGTCGGGTTTTATTACATGGCAAACGCGACGGGCCGTTTGCTGGGCACTGTCCTGTCCGGCCTGACCTATCAGATCGGCGGCCTTCCACTGGTGCTGGGAACTGCTGCTATTATGGTAGCCTTGGCGGCGCTGACCTCAAGCAAGCTCACCGATCAAACGAATGAGGCGTACTCTTGAGCATTTTCGAACGCTACCTGACTGTTTGGGTCGCCCTGGCCATGATCGCAGGCGTTATGATCGGATTGGCAGCCCCCGGTCTGGTGGCATTTATCGCATCGGCTGAGTTCGCCAGTGTCAATCTTGTGGTGGCTGTTCTGATCTGGGCCATGGTCTATCCGATGATGGTCAGCGTCGATTTCGGCGCTGTCGCAGGGGTCGCCCGTCAGCCCAAGGGCCTTATCGTCACGCTGGTGGTTAACTGGCTGGTCAAGCCGTTCACAATGGCTTTGCTGGCAGTCTTGTTCTTTGACTACGTGTTTGCGCCGTGGATCAAACCAGAAGACGCCGCGCAATACACCGCTGGTCTGATCCTGCTGGGCGCGGCCCCCTGTACGGCGATGGTGTTTGTCTGGTCTCAGCTTACCAAAGGGGATGCGACCTATACACTAGTGCAGGTCTCAGTGAACGACCTGATTATGGTCGTGGCCTTTGCCCCGATCGTCGCGTTCCTGTTGGGGGTCACCGACATCTCGGTCCCGTGGCAGACCTTGGTTCTGGCAACGGCTCTCTACGTGGTGCTGCCCCTGATTGCCGGTCTGCTCACACGGCGCAAACTGGGCTCGCAAGAGGCCATTGACGCGTTCTCAGCACGGGTAAAACCGTGGTCCGTGCTGGGTCTGATCACGACGGTGGTCATCTTGTTCGGCCTGCAGGGGCAAACCATTCTGGCCAAGCCGCTGGTGATTGTGCTGATCGCCGTGCCTATTCTGATCCAAAGCTACGGCATATTTGCGCTAGCCTATGGTGCGGCCTATGCGTTGAAGGTGCCCCATCGCATCGCTGCCCCCTGCGCCATGATCGGCACATCCAACTTCTTTGAACTGGCCGTCGCCGTCGCCATCAGCCTGTTCGGGCTGAACTCGGGCGCGGCCTTGGCAACCGTTGTGGGTGTTCTGGTTGAGGTACCGGTAATGCTGTCACTCGTGGCTTTTGCAAACCGCACGCGCAACCGGTTTCCGGATCCGGCGGTCCCGCACAAGGCATGACCCCGCCTAGAGCACCGAAACAAAAAACGGTTTGAGGTCGTCACCTCGTTCCAGCGACGCAAGAACAGCCGCAGCCGTATCCAAAGACTCGCGGATCGTGACGTCCATATCCAGATAGCGATAAGTTCCCAACCGGCCAACAAAGGTCACGTTCGCGGTCTTGTTAGCTAGCTCGACATATTCGCCAAGCAGCGCTTTTTCCTTCACCTGCCGGATCGGGTAATAAGGAATGTCGCCCGGCTGGGCCGCGCGCGAATACTCGCGATAACAGACCGACCCGTCATGTGTTTCCCAAGGGGCAAAGTGCTTGTGTTCGGTGATCCGCGTATAAGGGACGTCTTCTTCGCCGTAATTCATGACGGCACAGCCTTGATAATCCCCGTCATAGGTAAAGCGTTCAAAATCCAGCGTGCGATACCCGAGACGCCCAAGCTCATAATCGAAGTAGCCGTCCAGCGGCCCCGAATAGAAGACGTGGCCAAACCCCTCGGCCATGTTGCGGTCGAAGGTCGTGTTCAGTTTGACCGTGATCGAGGGGTGATCAAGGATATCCGCGATCATGTCGGTATAGCCGTTTTCTGGCATCCCCTGAAACTGATGGAAAAAGTAATTGTCGTCGTAGTTGAACCGCACCGGCAGGCGTTTAAGGATCGACGCAGGCAATTCGGACGGGTGACACCCCCACTGTTTGATCGTGTATCCTTTGAAGAACGCCTCATAGAGGTCGCGCCCGACGAACCGCATGGCCTGTTCCTCAAAGCTCTGCGGATCAGTGATTGAACTATCGGCCTGTTCTTCGGTGATAAAGCTATGGGCTTCGTCCGGGCGCATCGTCTTGCCAAAGAACTGGTTGATAGTGTGCAGGTTGACCGGCAGCGAAAAGACCTGCCCCCGAGAGGTTGTCTTTACCCGGTTCTTGTAGGGCAGGAAATTTGCATACCGATTGACATAGGCCCAGACCTCTTCGTCGTCGGTGTGAAAGATATGGGGGCCATAGACATGGACCATGACGCCGGTATCCGCGTCGCGCTGGGTATGGCAGTTGCCGCCGATATGGTCGCGGCTGTCGACAACTGTGATTTCGTGCCCTGCTTCGGCCAGTGCTCGACCTATCACGGCACCGGACAGTCCAGCGCCAACCATCAGGAAACGACTTGCTTTCATTTCAAAGCCTTCGTCTTCAAGTTTATCGTCGTCATATCAAGCGGCTTGATCAACTGCCGCCGTGCGATCTTGAGGACACCAGACCGCGCCTCGCCCGCATTGCGAAAACTCGACAGTTTTGACAACCACGCCCGGCACATGAGCCATCCCAGTTGAAGCCGACCCGAAACAGGCTGTCCGCCTTTCAGTATCCCGGCAAAAATAACAGGTACCGTACGGCGGGACAGATCGAACATTTCTTTTAGTACGGCTTCTTCTTCTTCCGAACTGAGATTGCCGGTCTCGGCCATGGCAGCTTTCAGGTTCTTGCCGACCGGACGGGTATGATGCATTGCGATTTCATCCAGAATCGCGGTTCGGAAGGCCCCGGCTTCGGCCCAGCGGCACCAGATGTAATCCAGTCCGTAGCCGCTCATGGTGTTTTCGAACAGCGGCAACGCCTTTTTCAGAATGTCCCGATGCATACATGGGGCCATGATCTCAATGTAATTGGTGTAACGCAGAACAAAGCCGGGGCACTGGCTAAACACAAAATGGGAAAAATAGCTGTCCGGGCTGAGAGATGGCTGTGCAATACGCAGTCCATAGCCACCCATGGCATCGAACAGCGCGTTCACCATTGACGCGCTTATGTCCAGATCATCGTCCGGCAGCCAGTAATAGTCGTATTGGTCCAGATTACGGTTCGAAAGCGTCTTGTACAGCCCGTCCCATTTACCGCCTTTGACCAAAACCGCTTCGACGCCGGGTTCGGGCGCAAATTCCGCATATGCCTCGTCCGAAAAGTAGCTGATCAATAGATCGTAGTTTCGGTCCTCATAGGGGATGTCCAGCCACCGGTGGTGAAGTGAGTTGCTGCCCGCACGGACAACCACAAGGCTATTCTTCATACGTGGGACCGGACCTGCTGTTCGGGGCGAAGCAAAGGACCCAGCCCGTCAATCATGTCTGGGTTCAGCGGGTGGCTCAACCGGCCATGCGTAAACTTGGCCTGATAGACAAGGTTGCGGACAAATCTTTCGACCGCCGAACCCGGCTTGGTCTTGCGACGGGCAGTTTCGATATTGCTGTCATGCGAATCTCGCTCGGCAATCATCTGCTTGCCCAAGGTCAGTATGGGGACCTTATGTTCCCAATAGAATTTCAGGTCGATATCGACAGGTCGCGCGATCGGAGCATCAACCTGCAGCAATCTAGCAGCCGCGCGCCGCCCAAGGATATAACCTGTAGTTCTGGGCGGTAGAATGTCAGACAGAACTAGGTTCTGATCGGCAAATTCCTTGATGATCTGCGCGTTCTTGCCCGGAACGCCGTCCAGTTTGATCATGACGTCCTCAAAGCACTCGGGACATTCGGCAAGCGCGTTCAAAAAGGATCGTGGGTCACGGATGAAAGTGGCATCGTCTTCCAGAACAAGGCCCACACAATCGCTGGATTCAGCGATGTGCTGCCAGATCTGGCGGTGCCCAAGCGTACAGGCCACTTCATTTCGACTAAGGGGGCGCTTGAACTTAGCGCGGTTCATTTCTTCATCATAAATGAGTTTCAGGTCTGACCGGCCCAGCTGTTCGCCCGCGATCGCATCCGAAAACTCATGACTCAATCCAAAGCGGGCCAGTTCTGCTTCGCAGAAACGTCGCCGCTCTACATCTTTTGGCAGGCTAAGGATAACGGCAGTGATCGACACGACTTTAATACCATCTTAATATTCCGCGTTCCTAATACTAACATTTAAGCAGTAGAAAAGCGAAAGAACGAGCGTTTTTTTCGAAAGCTACGCTAAAAACCCACAGCGGCAAAAAACCGCGCAACTACAAGTACCTATCCAAAAGGCCAGAAAATCAAATTTACGCCCGCAAGCCTTGCGACCTGGCATGGATACAGGCAAGAGACGAAAAACAAAGAGAAAAAGTGCTGTTCGCGGCAAAAACACACGCACGAGGCTTCAGAAATTATTGTTGCTTTTCAAATACTTAAAAATCGCAACGAATCACTCGAGACACCCCATCTTTCAAACGCCCTTGCCCGGCTTTATCGGATGCTGACCACAAAAACGTCTTCTCTTTTCATCAATGACTCTTGCCGACAGCTTTCCTGACACCTATCTGGCTGGGGCTATCGCCAAACAGTCAGAACAAACCGTTGGGTCAATTCATTTCATCTGCCCTTTAGAGAAGAACGGTTATAGGTTATCTGAGCGAGCGCACAGTTTCACGATCTGGAGAACGCAATGATTAAGCGCGCCTGGGACAAATGGCGGTCAGGCTATATGGGCCGCCTCATCAGCGAGAGCTTCTTTGCGCAAGGTAGACTATACGCCGTCGCGATTGTTGCGATGATTGCCGTGGCGGTGACGACAGCCGGGTCCGCCTACATGATGGAATACATCGTCAATGCGATGACCAGCGCCGAGATGCGCGGCTGGGCGCATTTGATTGCGCTGGGCGTCATTGGCCTGTTCCTGGTTAAAGCCGTCGCTTCTTACATTCAGGCGGTCTATCTGGCCCGCGCCGGGAACCGGATCGTCGCCGTTCAGCAGGAAAAGGTATATCGCAAACTGCTGAGGCACGGCGTTTCCTTCTTTTCCAAAAATGAATCGTCAAACCTGTTGATGCGAACGACCAACGGGGCGCAGGCGGCGCGAAAGCTGATCGACGTCCTTGTCACCGGCTTTGTCCGCGACACCCTGACACTGGTCGGGCTTGTTATCGTAATGGTGTATCAGCAGCCGGTTCTGTCTGTGATGTTCTTTATCGTCGGCCCCATAGCGTTGATGGGCGTTCGCTACCTGTTGAAAAGCGTCCGGTCGATCATGCAGGCCGAGTTCAAGTCCCTGGCCGAGATCATCCGCGTTCTACAGGAGACATCCGCCGGAATCAAAGTGATCAAGGTGTTTTCGCTTGAGGACAAGATGATCAACCGGATGGATACCGCCATCCACAAGGTTGAGCAGCGTTCCAACGACATTGCGCGGCTTCAATCCATCGCCAGCCCGTTGATGGAGTTTCTTGCTGGTTTGGCCGTCGCGGGCGTCCTGATCGTCAGCACAATCGGACTTGCCGGAACCGAGCAGCCAACCGCCGGTCAGCTCATGTCGTTTATCACCGCTCTGCTTATGGCCTATGAGCCCGCAAAACGGCTGTCCAAAATGCGCGTCCAGATCGAAACTGCAATGGTCGGTGTCGGCTTGTTGTTTAGCCTGTTAGATCAGGAAGACACGATGCAGGAAAGCCCGGATGCCAAAGACCTTCTCGACGGTCCGGGGGAGATCGCGTTGCGCAACGTGACCTTTGGGTATCAGGGGTCGATGCCGGTGATCGAAGACTTGAGCCTGACGTTCGAGGCACGCAAGACCACAGCGCTGGTGGGTCAGTCGGGCGGCGGAAAGTCAACGCTGTTTGGCCTGATCATGCGCTTCTATGACCCTGACGAAGGCAGTGTGGAAATCGACGGGCAGGACTTGCGAAATGTCAGCTTCTCATCATTGCGACGCAAGATTTCCTACGTTGGTCAGGACACCTTCCTGTTTTCCACCTCGATCATGGAGAACCTTCGCTGCTCGGCGCCGGATGCAACAGATGAAGAGGTCATCGCAGCAGCGAAAGCCGCCCATGCGCATGACTTTATCAGCGAGTTGCCCAAAGGCTACGATACTCCTGTTGGCGAAAACGGCACCTTCCTGTCAGGTGGCCAGAAGCAAAGGGTCGCGATCGCTCGTGCGATCCTGCGCAAAGCCGAGATTCTGTTGCTGGACGAGGCGACAAGCGCGCTGGATGCAAAATCCGAGTCGTTGGTCAAAGAAGCACTGGATGCCTTGACCAAGGACGTCACGGTGATCGTGATCGCACACCGCCTGTCGACGATTCTGGAGGCCGACAAGATCATGGTTGTTCAGGACGGCGCTGTCGTCGAACAAGGCAACCTTGATGAGCTACTGCACAAAAACGGCAGTTTCCGCAGCTTGTTTGATGAGCAATTCAAGAAACGGGAACCAGAAGCCGAAGTGGCGGAATAAACCCGTTTGGCGCTGTGGATGCGATGGACCGTCCGCTAAGGTAAGCCACGCGATCGGCTTGGCCGCATCCCAATCAAACCCCTGTCAAAGGTCGAGTTCTACCGGGGCCACCTGTTGGCCCCGGAATTTCGCGATGCCGCCGGATAAGATCACGCGGCGACGTTGATTACCATCTTTCCGAAATTACCCCCCTGCAGCAATTGGTTCAGAGCTTGGGGCGCGTTTTCGAGACCGTCGACCATGTGTTCCCTGTACTTGATCGACCCGTCTTTGATCCAACCCGTCATGTCGCGGGTGAATTCCTGATAAACCGATGGTGGGAAACTATCGAAGATGATGAAGCCCTGCATTTTGACCTTTAGCCGCAGCAGGGTTCCCATGATCGCGGGGCCCATATCCGGGCCTTCGGGCAGGCCGGTCAGGTTGTACCAGGCAACGATGCCGCACACCGGAATGCGCGCAAACGGGTTCAGCAGGGGCAACACGGCGTACAAGACTTTGCCGGCCACGTTCTCAAAATACACGTCGATGCCGTCTGGACACGACGCGGCGAGCTGGGCTGCAAAATCATCAGCGTTATGATCAATGCAGGCGTCAAAACCAAGGTTTTCGACCACATGCGCGCATTTTTCAGCCCCGCCAGCAACGCCGACAACCCGACACCCCTTAAGCTTGGCGATCTGCCCAACCGTTGCACCCACTGGACCCGCAGCAGCGGCAACAACAACGGTTTCACCCGGTTTCGGCTCACCGATTTTCAGAAGACCTGCGTAGGCCGTGTATCCGGGCATACCCAGAATGCCCAAGGCCCAGGACGGGTTCTGCGGCGTCTTGCCCAGATTGATGACCTGGGTTCCGTCAGAAATCGCGTAATCCTGCCAACCGCTGCCGGACAGAACGTAATCCCCCGCTTCATACCCCGCCAGGTTGGATACAACCACCTGACCCACAACCTGCGCTGTCATGACGCCACCAATGGCAACCGGTTCCGCGTAAGATTTGGCATCGTTCATCCGACCGCGCATGTAGGGGTCAAGCGACAGATAAACCGTGCGGATTAGCATTTCGTTTTCGCCGGGCGTTGGCACGTCCGTGGTTTCCATCCGCAGCGTGTTTTCGTCCGGCAAACCTACGGGACGTTCGTTCAGAACGATCCGGCGATTGGTATCTGCTGATTGTGACATTTTATCTCCCTTTGATCTCAGTTATTAGGTCAGGCGGCATATGCGTTGTCTGATTTTGACAGCAAAGTCAGATCAAGCGGCCTTTTTGGGCTGGCTCCGGCAAGGATGAGTGTTCCAGCCAAAATCCCAAGGTTTTTGACAAAATTCTGAACCTCATGCTGGCCTTGGACACCTTCAAAATTCCAAAAGTCATGCAGGCAAAAGTTCACCAAAAGGATATAGGCAACAAGGCCAAAACTGGCCGCGCGAACAAAACGATTGAACAGTAGCAAAAGCGCACCGGCAACATTGGCAACTCCGGCCACAACCAGCAACGGCACTGGCGCGGGGACGTTATGCTGCTGCATCAGCGCAACATGCATATCAAAAGCAGCGAACTTCATCAGTCCGGGGATGAGGAAATAGACGGCTAGAAGGCATCGACCAAGTGTTATGCTCATGATGTTGCGACTTCCTAAATTACGTAATTGCAAATTTTGCTAAGGTTTCCAGCCTGAATCGAAAAGACGGGACCGCTGTTCACCGCCCCGCTTTTTGATCACGAATTCACGGCTGCGATTAGTTTTTCCGCAGCGCCTTCAGATGAGGCCGGGTTCTGACCAGTGATCAGCAAGCCGTCCTGCAAGACATAGGGCGCCCAATCTTCACCACAGGAATATTCGCCCCCATTGCTTTTGAGCATATCCTCAACCAGGAATGGGACGATTTTGGTCAATTCAACTGCTTCCTCTTCCGTGTTGGTGAAACCCGTAACCTTTTTACCGGCAACCAGCGGATTGCCGTTGCCGTCTTTCACGTGTTTCAGAACGCCGGGCGCATGGCATACCAGCGAAACCGGTTTTCCAGCCGCATGGAATGCTTCGATTAAGGCAATCGACTGTGCGTCTTCGGCCAAATCCCACAACGGACCGTGCCCACCCGGATAGAAGACCGCATCAAATGTGTCATGGGCGACATCAGCCAGTTTAACGGTGTCTGCAAGTTGCGCCGTGGCATCGGCATCAGCTTCGAACCGCCGAGTCGCATCTGTCTGGAAACCTTCTTCGGCGCTTTTAGGATCAAGCGGAGGCTGACCACCCAGCGGAGATGCCAAGGTGATTTCCGCGCCAGCATCTTTGAAGACGTAGTAAGGCGCAGCCAGCTCTTCGAGCCAAAAACCGGTTTTTAGCCCGGTTTCACCGAGTTTGTCATGCGAGGTCAGTACCATCAGGATTTTCATGTTCTGCTTTCCAAGTTGGGTCAATTCAGTTGGATCGTGCATTCCACCTGCACCGCGACCGGGGGCACGCCCCCGCATTCATCGCGGCAAAGAGGGTCTTGGGCGACTCACCTACGCCAAACTAGACCGGTCGTCTAGTAATTTATTTTTCAAATCCTTGGCCAAAAATTTTATACTTTTGCCAAATATCTCAATTCTTGGTCGACCTATTGTACGTTCGCGGCTGGAGTATTAGACTATCCGTCTATCATGGAAGCAGACCTGAACCGGGTAAGAAGGCGGGGCAGATGAATACGCGATCTAACATTGTAACCGCTGGCCAATCCCTGATCGGTCAAAAAGGTTTCAGCGCCGTTGGCCTTGCAGAAATCCTAAAAGCTGCAGGTGTACCGAAAGGCTCGTTCTATCATTTCTTCGAATCCAAGGATGCGTTTGGCGTGGTATTGCTAAACGAGTACTTTGAATCCTACCATGCAAATCTGGACCATCTCTTTGCGAAACAAGGGCTTACAGCGGCTGAGATGTTGATGCTGTATTTCTCGAACTGGCGCGAAAATCAGGGCCTTGAGGATTGCGAAAGCCGGTGTCTGGCTGTGAAGCTTGGCGCGGAGGTATCGGATTTTTCCGAACCGATGCGGCGCGCATTAAAAGATGGAACAGACGGCATCATCTCTCGCCTCGCAACTGTCGTCCGAGCGGGCGTGTCAGATGGGTCCCTTCGCGTGTCTCAGACCCCTACTGCTGTGGCAGCCAGTCTGTATTACTTGTGGTTGGGGGCCAGCATCATGGTCAAGATATCCAAGTCGCATGATCCATTTGAAATTGTGCTGACAAACACACGGCAAACTCTGGGTATAGGTGTGTCTAACTAGGGGTCTGCGCACAGTTCTGGGTCTGAGGGCGGCTTACCTTTCTGCGGACGATCCTGACCTAAGGGTGCACGCCAAGAGCGGTTAAGCACAACGCTGCAAGCCCACAAGCCATTGCAAAACTGGCGACCCCGGCAGGATTCGAACCTGCAACCTGCCCCTTAGGAGGGGGCTGCTCTATCCAGTTGAGCCACGGGGCCGCGCAAGGCTCTCTCTACCTGTGTTTTTTCTGGTTGTCATGGCCTTTGCACAACAGTTGTAAATTGCGCTCTGTTCACGCTACCATTCCACAAAACAAATACGCAGGTACCCCAGTGACGACAGATACAAAACGCCCGCTTACCCTTCGTGATGTCTCTGAGGCGTCCGGCGTATCCGAGATGACGGTCAGTCGGGTATTGCGAAACCGGGGGGATGTGTCTGACGCCACCCGAACCCGGGTCTTGGCCGCTGCAAAAGAACTGGGCTATGTGCCGAACAAAATCGCAGGCGCGTTGGCATCAAGCCGGGTCAATCTGGTGGCTGTCATTATTCCATCGCTGTCCAACATGGTTTTCCCGGAAGTTCTGACAGGGATCAATCAGGTGTTGGAAGATACCGAGTTGCAACCCGTGGTCGGCGTCACCGATTACCTGCCGGAAAAAGAAGAAAAAGTTCTGTACGAGATGCTTTCGTGGCGGCCCTCAGGCGTGATCATCGCCGGGCTGGAGCACACGGACGCGGCCCGCGCCATGCTGGATTCTGCGGGCATTCCAGTGGTCGAAGTCATGGACACCGACGGTAAACCGGTGGACGCGATGGTCGGAATTTCGCACCGTCGGGCCGGGCGCGAGATGGCGCAGGCGATCCTTAAGGCTGGCTATGAACATATCGGGTTCATGGGCACCAAAATGCCGCTGGATCACCGGGCGCGTAAGCGGTTCGAAGGGTTCACCGAAGTGCTGGGCAAGCACGGCATCGAAATCGAGGATCGAGAGTTCTACTCTGGTGGCTCGGCACTGGCCAAGGGGCGCGAGATGACGCAAGCCCTGCTGGAACGCTCACCTGAATTGGATTTCCTGTATTATTCCAACGATATGATTGGCGCAGGTGGCCTGCTTTACTTACTGGATCAAGGCATTGATGTGCCTGGCCAGATCGGCTTGGCTGGGTTCAATAATGTCGAGCTTTTGCAAGGTCTGCCGCGCAAGCTGGCCACGATGGATGCCTGCCGGTTGGAGATCGGGCGCAAAGCGGCCGAGATCATCGCCACGCAACTTGCCGATCCGAACACCGAGGTCGACACCCGCGTGACCTTGACCCCCAAGATCAGCTATGGCGACACGTTGAAACGACGCTGACCTGATGGCGCTTCGTCAATTGGACAACCGAACAGCGCGGGCCGTGTTCATGGATCGGCACGCCCTTCTTGAGCCGCCGACGGGCAGCGCCAAGGGGACCGCCCTTCTGAGCCTGATTCAGCGGTTGGGGTTTGTGCAACTGGACAGCATCAACACGGTGGCTCGCGCCCATGACATGATCCTGTTTTCACGCAGGCCCAGCTATCGCGCGAAGAAACTGAAACACCTGTACGAACGCGACAGGGCATTGTTTGAACATTGGACCCATGACGCAGCGGTTATCCCCATGGAGTATTACCGGCATTGGCATCTCAGGTTTCAACGAGACGCGGATATGTTGAAGTCCCGGTGGAAGAACTGGCGCCGGGACGGGTTCGAACAGCGGTTTGAAACCGTCTTGCAGCATATCCGTGACCACGGGCCAGTGTCGTCGTCAGACGTCGGCAAGGACGAAAAGAAAGGATCGGGCGGCTGGTGGGACTGGCACCCATCCAAAACCGCGCTGGAGTTCCTTTGGCGGTCCGGGGCGTTGACTGTGATTGGGCGACAGGGGTTTCAGAAACGCTATGACCTGACAGAACGTGTGATCGACGACCATCTTTGCCCCGGCAAGCTGCAGGTAGACCCGGAAGAAACCGTTGATTGGTTGTGCAATGCGGCGATGGACCGATTGGGGTTTGCAACCTCGGGCGAACTGGCCGCGTTCTGGGACACGGTAAGCACCACAGAAACCCGGGAATGGTCTAAACAGGCTCTAACAAAAGGAGAGTTGGAGGAAATCGAAGTCACCTGTGCTGATGGAAGGACGCGCAGGATGCTCTCACGGCCCGACTCCGAAGACGTAAATCACTTGAACAAACCGCCGGGCCGTATCCGAGTGCTTAGTCCGTTTGATCCCATGCTTCGCGATCGTAACCGGGCGGAAAAGCTGTTTGGGTTTCACTACAGGATCGAGGTGTTCGTACCTGCCCCAAAGCGGACCTACGGCTACTATGTGTTTCCACTGTTGGAAGGTGACCGAATGATCGGTCGCATCGACATGAAGGCCCACCGCGACGACGGTGCATTGCGAGTCAGCGCTGTGTGGCCGGAACGATCCGTTCGTTGGTCTGCGGCACGGACGGGTCGGTTGGAATCCGAGCTCGACCGGGTGCGCAGATTCACCGATCTTGGCCGCGTAGAGTTTGCGGAAAACTGGCTAAAAGACCCTATTTAGGGTCTATTCTGCCGCAGAGAGGGTCAAGCTTATGGGTTGCAAGCCGTCAATCGTACCCGCCAGCCTGTCACCGGGTTGCACCGGCCCAACGCCCGCCGGGGTGCCCGTCATGATCAGATCACCGGGGCGCAGATGGTAATAGCCTGAAAGATGGCTGATGATTTCGTCGATCTTCCAGATCAGCTCGTGCAGCGTTGCGTCCTGACGCACATCGCCATTCACGCTTAGAACGATACGCTTGTCGTCATCCGGCGACCAATCCGCAGCGGGTGTCAGGGGGCCAAAGACTGCTCCGTTCTCAAGGTCTTTGCCCAGATCCCAGGGCCGCTGCTTGTTCCGCTCTTTTATCTGCAAGTCCCGGCGGGTCATGTCCAATGCGCAACCATAGGCGTATACGGCGTCTGCGGCCTCGCCTCGGGACGCGCGAAAGACGGGTTTGCCGATCGCTACGGCCAGCTCCATCTCGTGATGAAAGTTGTCTGTCCCCGGCGGGAAGGGCACTGTGGCACCGGACAAAACCGCATTGGCTGCAGATTTCGTGAAATAGAACGGTGCTTCGCGATCTACCTCGTGGCCCATCTCGGCCGCATGCGCCGCATAGTTCCGTCCAACACAGAAAACGCGGCCCAACGGGTAAGGGGTCGAAAGCCCCTCGACCGGGATTTCAAGCGGTTTTGGTAGCGAAAACGGCATAGCGACCCCTTTGCCTGGCAACAACAGCGCATCTTAGAGGACAAACCACTGGGGGCAAGCAGATGAACCGCCTGTTGGAAATGACGTCCTAAGTTCAGAAGCCCGAGAAAGGGCTAAAGGTCATGCAGCTCGTTCAACAGGTCCAGCAATGCCTCGTGCCGTTTTTGGCCCAGTTGGTCTTTTATTTCTTCTGCAAGACGTATCATCACTTCGATATTGTCCTGAATTATCCGCTCACCCTGCGCCGTGACCTCGACAATCTGACGGCGCTTGTCGCCGGGATTAACCCTGCGCCGGATCAAACCCTTGGCTTCCAGTTTTTGCAATATCCGCGTAAGGCTGGGCAGCAGAAGACAGGCGCGCTCGGCGATACGTGTCGGCTCCTGCGGGCCCTCCTCTTGCAGGACACGCAGGACACGCCATTGCTGTTCAGTCACGCCTGCATCTGACAGCATTTTGCGAATAGGTCCCATGACACGCTCCCGCGCCCGCAGCAATGCTATGGGCAATGAGCGTGACGTAAGTGGAAAGTCATTGGGCATAAGGAATCTTGGACGAAATCTCATCAGACTGCAACTCAGCCGAAGTTTATTAAATACGCCTTATTTAGAGACTGTTTAAGATTTTTGATGAGCGCTAACGCGATGGGCTCAGCGCGAACCGTTATGGGCGGTGATCTGCCATGCGCTTTTGGGCTGGTCAAACTCGGAACCACTGGGAATGATGCTTTCAAGGCTCGATCACCGCACGTGCCACGTCACTGATGAAAAGGTTCCAACATGCCCGCCCCTACAAACACCTTTAAGTTGGCTCTGCAAAACGGCGACAGATTGATCGGCTGTTGGAGCAGTTTTGCCGAGGCCGTCACAGCCGAAATCATGGGCACGGCCGGGTTCGACTGGCTGGTGATTGACGGAGAACATGCGCCAAACGACATCCGATCTGTGCGCGATCAACTCATGGCGTTGTCGTCCAGTCCCACCCATCCCGTTGTCAGGGTACCAGTGGGCGACACCGCATTGATCAAGATGGTTCTGGACGCCGGGGCGCAGACCATTCTTGTTCCCATGGTTGAATCCGCGCAACAGGCGCAGGAACTGGTGCGCGCCTGCCGCTATCCACCACAGGGTGTGCGGGGGGTCGGGGCCATGGCGTCACGCGCGACGATGTATGGAACGACCACCGATTACATCCAGACTGCGGACACCCAGATTTGCCTGCTGGTTCAGGTTGAAAATCGCGCCGGAATCGAGGCCCTGGACGCGATTCTGAAGGTCGAGGGCGTCGACGGCGTGTTTATCGGACCTGCGGACCTGTCCACGGATATGGGCCATCAGGGTGACAGTACCGCACCCGAAGTCCGTGCCGTAATTGCCGATGCCATGACGCGGATCAGGGCTACGGGCAAGGCTCCGGGCATTCTGGGCACGACGGACGAGGCCAGTCAGGCCTATCTGGATATGGGCGCGCAGTTTCTGGCGGTTGGCATTGATGTCATGTTGCTGACCCGGGCTGCACGCGCACTGGCTGCGCAATGGAAAGGGAAATAACGCCTCAGCCCTGCATGGCGGCTGCCGCTTGCGCGTAACCTCCGGATGCGCCGTCAATAAAATGAACGTGGTCGTCGCGCGTGGCCGAGGGGACAAAACAGGTCATCATCGCCTCATCTTGCGCATGCAGGCCATAGCGGATCTTTCCCTGACCACGGGCCTGTTCAAGCATTATCCGGATTTGCGACAGTGTCGCCTCGTCGCAATCCAGTGTCATCTTCAATCCGTCGTCGAACTTCCGGTAATCCGCGTTACGGCTGACCATTTGTTGATAGTGTTCGGGCTGGAAGTCACCCATGGGTCGCCCGACCTTGAACAAGAGGTAAATCAGCAGATTTTGTGCCAGTAACCCAAGTTTTTGCAAGGTGAGATTGCGACCCCGTCGCGACACATGCGCGTCGATATCCAACCCCGGCGGAGGCCAATTCATTGGCGGGCCGTTCACAGGCACAGGATGTCCCGCCCGCTCTAACCCTTCTGAGGCGACCAGAACGGATTGCGCCAAATCAGCAAAATCGCTCTCGGTCGCTTGCGCAGTCGGCTCGATCACCAAAGACACGATCTGACCATGGGCCGCCCTGATGTTTGACCAGCGACAGGACAGGCCCGTTAGATCCGGTTGCGCGCCCGGTTCCGCGACAGGCACAGCAAACGCACCCGCTTTCATCTGCGCCTCGGCCCAGGCCAACCCGCCGCCCGCGAACATGGCATAGTCCACGCCATCGGACGGCGCGTAGCGGGCGACACGCAAATCCCGATCCGACGCCCGGATTTCGGCGACGGGCATCAACGCAGCGCGCAAAGATATTCCGAATTCGTCCTCGGCCCAGCGCCGCAAGGCAGCCAACTTGGATCGGGCGTCGTCAGCCGCACTAGCGGGGACGGCAAACCCTGCGCCGTCGCCGCCAAACACATAGGGGAAGTCGCTGCCCTTCATGGCGTTGATCATGGCTGAAATAACCGCGGCGCCGACCATATTCACGGTCTTGTAGCGGCCTTTGGCAATTTCGCCCGTTGAATCGACAATATCCGCCACCCCGACGACCCAATTGTCAGGAAGGGCTGAAAACTGCACGGGGTCGGCAAGCCGGGCAAAGTCGCGCAGCAAAGGAAGACTGTCATAAAACGCGGCCTGAGCGTCTTTCATAATCGCCTCGATCAGAAATCACCTCTTAGGGTAGTGCGATTGCGGTTGCTGTCCCGTGAAATCGTCACGACACACGTGCTTGTGTGCGGCGATTGTACGTGCCAATCAGGGGCGGTCAGCCGTTGGGGAAGAGGGGCGATACATGAAGGCAGGATTGGTGGTGTTGTGTCTGGGCTATGTGCTCAGCCAGTTTTTTCGTGCTTTCCTTGCCGTTCTCAGTGTCGATCTTGGCCGCGACATAGGGGCCACGCCCGAGGACCTAGCCTTTGCCTCGGGCCTTTGGTTTTTGATCTTTGCCGCCATGCAGCTTCCAGTGGGTTGGGCGCTGGATCGGGTCGGCCCGCGCCTGACGGCCGCCGCACTATTACTGATCGGAGGTGCCGGTGGGGCTGCATTGTTCGCAATCGCTTCTACGCCCTTCCACGTTGCCATCGCGATGGGGCTGATCGGGGTTGGCTGTTCACCGGTCCTGATGGCGTCTTATTACATCTTCGCGCGTGAGTTTCCCCCGGCGCGCTTTGCGACGCTAGCCGCGCTGATGCTGGGTGTCGGGTCAGTGGGTAATTTGGTGGCCTCATATCCCACCGCACTTGCCGTCGAATTGATGGGCTGGCGCGCAACCATGTGGGTGCTGGCGTTGTTCTCAGGCGCGATTGCGCTGGGTATTCTGACCACCGTGCATGACCCCAAACGGGTTGAAACAGACCACAAGGGTTCGGTTCTGGACCTAGTGAAACAGCCCGCTTTGTGGGCGATCCTGCCGCTGATGCTGGTGGCCTACGCGCCTTCGGCGGCTACGCGCGGGCTTTGGGCCGGACCTTACCTGAGCGATATCTTCGCCCTCAGCACCACGCAAATCGGCACGGCGACGCTGATCATGGGGGCCGCCATGATTGCCGGGACCTTTACCTATGGGCCGCTCGACCGGATTTTAGGCACGCGGAAATGGGTGATCTTTGGCGGCAATGCGCTGGGGGCGATCGCTTTGTCACTGCTGTGCCTGTGGATCGACAACAGCGTCTGGGTGTCCATCGTATTGATTTCGATCATTGGCTTTGTGGGGGCCAGCTTTCCAGTCATCATGGCGCATGGCCGCGCCTTTGTACCGCCACATCTTGTGGGCCGAGGCGTAACCCTGCTGAACCTGTTCGGGATCGGTGGCGTCGGCTTCGCGCAGTTCGTCACCGGCCGCATCCATGCGGCCACAGTGGACATCAGTCCAAGCGCACCCTACACAGCGATATTCGGCTTTTTCGCGGTCACGCTTGCCATTGGCTGCGTGATCTATCTATTCAGCCGGGACAGCGTCGACTGACGCTGAAACCGTCAGGAGCAACCATGTCCGACCCGCGCGTTATCGCCCCCAATCTGAAACGCAGGCTTTCAGGCGTAACGGCGACGATTGCGCGGTTGGTGCCGTTGCAAGTGCAGTGGATCGACATAGCCGCCACCGGCCCCGGCCTGCCTGCCGACATTCCGCATATCCCGCTGAGCCGCCTGCCCTTTTTGTCGCGTAAATCCCTGCGTGTCTGGCATGCGCGCCGCAACACCGAGATGCTGTTGGGTCTGTTCCTGCGCAACATCCTGCGCCTGCGGTTGAAGCTGCTATTCACCAGCGCCTCGCAGCGCAGCCATTCGGGCTATACCAAATGGCTAATCGGCAAGATGGACGCCGTGGTGGCCACCTCGCGCAAGACCGCCGGGTATCTGGACCGGGACGCGCAGGTCATCATGCATGGCATCAACCTGCAGGATTTCACCCCGCCCGAGGATAAGGCGGCGGTTCGTACCCGCTTGGGTCTGCCGGATGGTCTGTTGCTGGGCTGCTATGGCCGCATCCGCCAACAGAAAGGCACCGACGCTTTTGTCGATGCGATGATCGAGCTGTGTGGCCAGTTCGATGACGTCCACGGCATCGTCATGGGCCGCGCAACGGAACAACACACCACCTTCCTGGCAGAACTGAAGGACAAGGTCGCGGCTGCGGGCCTGTCCAATCGCATTCTGTTCATGCCCGAAGTCACGGTCGACCAGGTCGCCGAATGGTATCAGGTGCTGGACCTGTTCATCGCGCCCCAGCGGTGGGAGGGATTCGGCCTCACCCCGCTGGAGGCGATGGCCTGCGGCGTGCCCGTCGTGGCCACCGATGTCGGAGCGTTCTCGGAAATCGTCACCGACCCTACGCTGGGCCGTATCATCCCGCCGGGCGACATCCCCGCCATGATTGAAGCCAGTGCGCAAATGCTGAAGAACCGCGAATCCCTCGCCCAATCCGGCCGCGCCGCCCGTGCCCATGTCGAACAGAATTTCGATATCAACGGCGAAGCAAAGACCCTTGTTGCCCTCTACGAACGGCTTCTGACCGAAAACTGAGGCGATGCGCCGCGTCAAATCGGTGTCATCGTGCGAAATATGCCCCGAAAACTCTTTTTTCTTTGCTGCAACGCGGCTATGAACGCGCGTCCTTAACTTTGGAGACATGAAATGGGCTATCGCGTCGTTGTCGCCGGCGCCACGGGTAACGTGGGCCGCGAAATGCTGAACATTCTGGCGGAACGCCAGTTCCCCGTCGATGAACTTGCTGTTCTGGCAAGCCGTCGTTCGCTGGGAACCGAAGTAAGCTTTGGCGACAAGACACTGACCACCCAGGACATCGACACCTTCGACTTCACCGGCTGGGACATGGCGCTGTTCGCCATCGGCTCGGACGCGACCAAAGTCTACGCGCCCAAGGCGGCTGCGGCGGGTTGCGTGGTGATCGACAACAGCTCGCTCTATCGCTACGACCCGGACATTCCGCTGATCGTGCCGGAATGTAACCCTCAGGCGATCCACGACTATAAAAACAAGAACATCATCGCCAACCCCAACTGCTCGACCGCGCAGATGGTTGTCGCGCTGAAGCCGCTGCATGACCGCGCCAGGATCAAGCGCGTTGTCGTCTCGACCTATCAGTCGGTTTCGGGCGCGGGCAAAGAAGGGATGGATGAGCTTTGGGATCAGACCAAAGCCATCTACAACCCCACCACCGAGGTTGAGCCGAAGAAGTTCCAGAAACAGATCGCCTTCAACGTCATCCCGCAGATCGACGTCTTCATGGAAGACGGCTCGACCAAGGAAGAGTGGAAGATGGTGGTCGAGACCAAAAAGATCGTCGATCCGTCGATCAAGGTCACAGCAACCTGCGTCCGCGTTCCGGTATTCGTCGGCCACTCCGAGGCTGTGAATATCGAGTTCGAGGAATTCCTGGACGAGGATGAGGCCCGCGACATCCTGCGCGAGGCCCCAGGCATCATGGTGATCGACAAGCGCGAAGACGGCGGCTACGTCTCGCCGATCGAATGCGCGGGTGATTTCGCCACGTTCATCAGCCGCATCCGTCAGGATTCGACCATCGAGAACGGCATCAACCTGTGGTGCGTGTCCGACAACCTGCGCAAAGGCGCGGCCCTGAACGCTGTGCAGATCGCCGAACTGCTGGGCCGTGAGGTTCTGAAAAAGGGCTAAGGTCAAACCGGCTGGAAAAACAAAGGGTCAACCATGGGTTGGCCCTTTTTTTATTGTCCACCAATGGCCCCAGCCAAATCGAACACGGCTAGGAAAAAAATTTCATCAAGGCCCCGCCTGGGAAATACCCGATGAAACACATTGCGATGAACCAAGCGAACCGGGGACGTTTTCGGAATGTGAGCAAAGCAAACACGCCTCCGGCAAACATGAAAATTACAAACCCGAGCGCAGTGTAGATCAGCGGAAGCAAATGAGTTAATTGTTCGAGACTGAAATTTTCATCCGCCCCCATATCAACAATCTGCCGCGCCGTCACAGCGATTGGATACACGATGAGGGCGACGACAATGCGATACCCCATCGTGATACCCCTGTTCTGTGGGGCCGGTTTAGCAGACGGACGGGGGTGGTTTACGGCCGAAGCTCTGTCTGCCTGAAGCTTGCGAATATGATCACTTTGTCGCTGATCGAACATACTAGAATCCCTGAAACTCAATACACGCAAAGCGTGCAGTATGGATTGAAAAAACACAAGCTGTACTAAGGTTGGTTTGGCGCAAACAGTGTTTAAAGAACCCCGACGGGGCAGCGGACCAAGCCCCAACCGTCATCGACTCCGGCAGCTTTCAAAGCTGAAACGAGACGTTCGGAGAGGAACAGGAGTCTTGGAACTTTAGGGTCGATCCAGATGTCGGGGCCGCCCAGTGCTTCGGGGGAAACCACCAGTTTATGTTCCGACCCTTTTCTCGGAAGAAACCGTTTACCATATTTGTTGTTCAAAGGGGCTGTCAGATCCCCCTCGGGCCCCAGAGCTTCGTAGTTCCCCATCAACCGTTTGTTGCACACATTCAGGATGTAGTATGGCTCATCCCTGGTCGCATGGCCCGCCGGAGCCTGCAATCTGATCGCGTGGAAATAGGTCTCGCCCAGATCGAACTGCTCCAGAACCACTTTGGCCGAATCCGACAGCACCGGCAGACCGCCTCCGTTCATGAAACTCGGTGCGGGATTGCCGTCCTGCGAGCCATAGTACCAGACATCGCCGATTTCTTCTGCCGTCAGCACCTCGCCCTTAGGAACTTTGTCATAGGTCCGTTGGAGCAATTCACTGTATTTTTCACCGATTTCTTTGGGCTGACCCGCGCGCCAATGCCGTTCATATTCCCTCCGCGTCATCGGAGTTACACCGGACTTGTTGTTCCAAGTCGTAGAAATCCAGACGTGGGACTCCCGTTCGGGGAGGTCGTTTTCCATATGCACAATCACCACCTGAAATCACTTCGATCTATGAATCGCTGAAATTTCAGACAGCTTACAGCCTCTGTGCGGATCGGAAAGACGCAAACTCACTCATTTGGGACCGATCTGCTCACAAAGCCTGTCCTTCCCCATCAAAGAACTGCAATTTCTCGGGCGCGAAATGCAGACCGATCTGCGCCCCGGCCTTGATTTCGGTATCTCCGCCAAGGCGGACGGTGACTTTTTCTTCGGTGCCGCAATCGACGATGATGAACATGTCGGCGCCAAGGTATTCGACAACCTCGACCACGCCGTCGCTGTGGCCTGTGCCCGGTTCGACCACGCTGATATGTTCGGGGCGGATGCCCAGCCGTGTCGCCTCGCCCGTCCGGTCAAATGGACCGCTGCCACCGTTTTCCAAACGGAACTGATCCCAGGCCACGGTACAGGGCAGGACGTTCATCTTTGGGCTGCCGATGAACTGCGCCACAAACAGGTTGGCCGGGCGTTCATACAGCTCGCGCGGGGTGCCGACCTGCGCGATCTTGCCGAACTCCAGCACCACGATACGGTCGGCCAGCGTCATCGCCTCGACCTGATCGTGGGTCACGTAGATCATGGTTCGGTTCAGGCTTTGATGCAGCTTGGCAATCTCATAGCGCATTTCGACCCGAAGGGCGGCATCGAGGTTGGACAGGGGTTCATCAAACAGAAACGCGGTCGGGTCGCGTACGATGGACCGACCGATGGCCACGCGCTGACGCTGCCCACCGGACAGATCCTTGGGGCGGCGCTCAAGATAAGGCTCTAACTTGAGGACTTCGGCCGCTTTTCCGACACGCTCGGCGATATCGGCCTTGGACACACCCGCCACCTTCAGCGAGAACCCCATATTCTCGGCCACGGTCAAATGGGGGTACAGAGCATAGGACTGAAACACCATCGTCAGCCCCCGTTTCGAGGGCGGGTGGTCGGTCACATCTGCCCCGTTGATCAAAAGCCCCCCGCGCGAGATATCCTCGAGCCCGCCAATCATGCGCAACAGGGTGGACTTGCCGCATCCCGAGGGGCCGACAAAGACGACAAACTCACCTTCTTGAATCTGCAGGTCGATGCCCTTGATCACCTGCACCTCGCCGAACCATTTCTCGACGCTTTTGAGTTCGATGCTGCCCATCAGTTCCTCCCTGCCCAGTGCAGCCAAACGGCGGCGGTCCATGTGAATGAATTGCCACCTGCGGGACCTCCGGTGAGCGGATCAAAATACTCGGCAAAGCCATGTCCGGCGATCAGGCGCGCGGTTTTCAGGCGCAGAGCTTCGGCTTCGACCCCGTGGCCCATTTCAGCCAGTCCAAAACCGGTCAGCATGTTCATGAACGCCCATGTTGGACCGCGCCAGTATCGGCGTTCGTCGAATTTAGGCATGTGCGGGTCATAGCTGGGAATCGGATGCGGTACCGTGGTCAGAACCGTCTTGACCCGTTCCAGCATCCGGGCCGATTCAATTCCTGCGTACCAGCACAAATAGCTTGCGTTAGAGACACTTTCTGCCCATTCGCCAGTATGCGCATCCCGCGCGTCAAACGCGCCCAGCGCCTCATTCCAAAGGGATCGCGCACCAGCCTCAAGCCGATCAATATCGGCGCTGAGACCATCAGCCCCAAGCCCGAGATCATTGCTCACGGCCAGCAGATCGCGGGCAGCGCGCAGGGTGGTGAAGCTCATGGTCGGATCGGCCACGCGAAACGGATTTACCTCTAGCAGCTTCGCCTGATCCCATCCCGCCTCACGGCCGATATTCACCAGTTTGATGTAGCGGTCGTAGTCGTATTTCGTCGGACGGTCGGCGCTGTTGACATGGCTGGTATCACGGCGCTGATATTCACCCACGTCCGAGGCATCAATTGCCGCCATCGTATTGTCCCAGTCGGGGGCATTGTCGCGCCCGGCCTCCCACGGGTGGGTGGTGCAGACCGCGCCGTGATCGTCCAGCCGCCACGCCATGATCCAACGGTGCCAGGCCAACATCTTGGGGAACAGCACCCGCATCCGTTCTTTGCCTGCCACCGGATCCATATCCACTACCCGCCGCGCCATTGTTGCCGCCAATGGAGGTTGAATGATCCCCGAAGACGGGATCGGCCCCGTTCCGCCCCACACGTCCGGTCCTGGAAAATAGCCCGGATCGGGCTTGTGAAACAGGATATGCGGGACCATGCCGTCCGCCCATTGACCCGAGAACAGCGTCTCAAGCTCAACCCATGCGCGGTTGATGTCGAACTCGGCAAAACCCAGCGCAGCAACCGCGCTGTCCCAGTTCCATTGGTAGGGATACAGTCCGCTGGTGGGGATCGTGTAGCCGCCCCTGTCATTGGCAATCAGGATATTGCGAGCCGATTCACTCGGCGTAGTATAGTAGTTCATGTCAGTCATCCTTTGACCGAGCCTGCCGTCAGGCCCTTGGTCATGAAACGTTCAAGCCCCAGAAACAGGGCCATGATCGGAACGGTGGCAATCACCGCACCGGCCATCAGGTGTTGGCGGGGAATCTCCGAGGAGTTCAGCATCGTAACGCCTCGGGTCAGGGTGAATTTCGACGGGTCGTCGAGCAGCATGAAGGCCAGCAGGAACTCGTTCCACGCAATCATGAAGACATAAAGCGACACCGACGCCAGCGCAGGCAGGCTAAGCGGCAGGGTGATCTTCCAAATCACCGCCAGCCGCGACAGACCATCCATCAGACCGGCCTCTTCCACTTCGGTCGGCAGGCCGCGGAAGTAACCTTGCAGCATATAGAGCGCGACCGGGATCGTGGTAACCGGGTAGATCATGACAATGCCCAGGATCGAGTTGCGCAGACCCGTCAGCGAAAACGCGATGTAAATCGGCAGCGCCAGAACGATCATCGGCACCATGTAAATCAGCAGGATCGAGCGTGAAAACGCCTTTTGCCCTTTGAACCGAAATCGCGCGACGGAATAGGCTCCGGGAACGCTGAACAACAGGGTGATGAACACTGTCAGGACCGACACATAGAACGAGGTCCACAGGTAAGTGCCGAAATTGAAGTCTCGGAAAAGCTCCGAATAGCTGCGAAACAGCGCCCAGCCTTGCGACAGGTCAACCGAGAAATCCAACGGGTTCTGCAATAGGGCCTGTTGCGATTTCAGGCTGGTCATCACCATGACATAGAAGGGGATGACGACAATGGCGGTGAAGAAAATATAGCCGAAGCCGGTGCAGAACCGGATCACGGCGTCTTCAAATTCGTGGCGGGTGAGCTCACCTAAGGGCGTGTCCCGCAGGATCGCCGCCAGAGACAGGTGCGTAACAATGGCCATGGCAAGAACCGTGACCAATACGGCCTGCAAAGACGTATCCGAGCCGATCAGGACCGGGCCAAATCCGGTCAGGGCAGACAAGCCCAACAGGGCCGAGATCCCCAACCGCGCCGGTGCACGCTGTGCCGGAAACCGGACATAGACCAGCCCGGCCAAAGCCCCCCAGATCAGGCAGAGCAAGACCTGCGGGCGAAACGCTGCCCCGGTCGAAAACGACATGGTGATGGCGACAGTGGTGGCTATCACAACCAGCCAGAGTGCGCCCAGAACCGGGCCGGTGATATATCCTTTGCGCATCACAGACCCTCCTCTCGGCTGATGAAGCGGAAGAAGACAAAGCTGAAGGCGATCAGGCACATCAGGATCACAACGGCCACCGCTGCGCCTGCCCCGATATTGGAAATCGCGAATGCCTGTTCATAGACATTCACAGTTAGGGTGCGCGTGCCCGCATTGCCGCCGGTCAGCAGGAAAATGTCGTCGAACTTGTTGAACGTCCAGATAAAGCGCAGCAGGAACAGCACCGACAGAATGCCCAGCAGTTGCGGGATGCTCAGCAGCCAGAACTTCTGGAAGGGCGACGCCCCGTCCATATCCGCCGCCTCATACATGCTGGAGTCGATGGACTGCATCCGAGCCAAAATGAAAAGGAAGGACAGCGGGAAATAGCGCCAAATCTCAAACACAGTGACCATGATCAACGCCAAAGGCCGCTCGCCGAAGAAATTAATTGGCTCGCTACTCAATCCCATTTGCACCAGCAACGCATTGGCCGAGCCTGAGAACGGGTCAAACAGCGTAACCCACGTAAAGGCCACCGCGATCACCGGTGCGACGTAGGGAAACAGGTATAGTCCCCGGATGATACCCTGCCCTTTGAAACTTTTGTTCAGCAACAGAGCCGCAAACAGACCCATCACCAAGGCTCCGATGGTGCCGAAAACCGTGTAGAACAGCGTGACCCAAAGAACGCCCCAGAACTCATCCCCGTCGAATACGCGGGCATAGTTTTCCAAGCTGAACTCGAAATTGGTCAGAACGCTTGGCCCGCTGCCGGTGACGCCGGGTTCGGACCCTTCGATCGCGTCTTCAAAGGCGTCAGGGTCTCCGTCCACGGTGACCGGAATTCGAATGCGTTCGCGCTGACCTCCTTCCAGAGTGCCGAAATCACAGAACAAATCCGGCCCGTTCAGCACGCAAGGGGCCGAAACTTCGCCCACCGTTACACCATCGGGCAGTACATCTGTCACGGTCACGCCTTCAATGGCGATTTCCTGGCTTGAATTGCGCACGCGGTATTCGATCCGCAGATCCTCGCCTGATCCGCGCAGGCTTTCGCGCACAACGGGCGCAGGCGGGCGCAGGTCAGACAGGGTGAACGGCTTGAAACTGATCCAAAAGATCGCCAGCAAGGGCAGGATCACCACAAGCGATACGCTGATCACAGTTGGGGAAAGCAAAGCCCAGGCCAGACGCGCCTCGCGTTTGGCAAGCGCCCCGGTTCCGGTCGGTGGGGTGGCCGAAGACATAGGTGGACCTCAGAGGGTTAGGTGCAGCGGCGCGCACGCCGCTGCAGATACCGGTCAAGCAGGGGTCTACTGAACCTTGGCAAGTTCTTCGTTCATCGCGGCCACGGCAGCGGCGGCGTCGATTTCATCGTCGATATATTGACGCACGATCCGGTTGATGACCTGAGAGTTGATCATCTTGGACGCCAGCGAAAGCTGCCCTTCGGCCACGCCCCAACGCTGCGCAACGTCCAAACCGCCGACAATCTCGTCGATCATCGCCTGATCGTATAGCTCACCCAACGGGGCCTTGCGATCAACGCCCACGGGCAATTCCGCCCACGCTTCGGCAAAGGCCGTCGGGTTGTCGGCGTTACCGCGACGCACCGGGAACTTGCCTTCGGGCGCGATGGACAGCGTCTGGGTATAGCCATCATCCATGGCGAATTTCACAAACTCCATCGCCGCGTCAGTATCGGCGTCATTGGTGATCCCGAAATACCGCACATCCCCCCATGCTGCGCCGTCCGGGTTGGATGGGCCAGAGAAGTTGGTGACAATCCCCGTCTTCGACGCCAAATCGCGCGAGGTCGGGTCATCCGTGATGGTGGGCGGTGCGCTGTCGCGCAGACCTGCCAGTTCATCCAGAATGAACGGCGACCAGATGATCATCGCGGCTTTGCCATCGAAATACAGCTCGCGCGATTGCTTCCAGAACAACTCACCCGGAGGCGAGGCTTTGGAAATCGCCTTGTAAAAGTCCAGAACCTCGGTGGTTTTGGCCTCATCCAGCGGCTGGAACCCGTCCGGTCCAACAGGCGAAACACCGTTGGCGAGGAAAACATGCTCCAACACCTGGCTCATGAAGTTTTCGTCAACCTTTGTGGCAGAAACAAATCCATACATCTCCGGCGGGTTGTGCAACTTGTCCAGCGCAGCCAGAACATTGGCATAGGAACTTGGGGCTTCCAGACCAGCCTCGTCGAACAGGTCCTTGCGGTAGACGACCATCTGGGTCCAACCATCAACCGGGACCGAAGCCGTTTCACCATTGAACGCCGCCATTGCCAGCGCGCCTGGGGCAAATGTATCTGCACCCAGTTCCTCGATCACCTCTGTTGCGGCTTCGGTATCCAGGATACCCGCCTCGGCCCAGGGCAGAGCGTATTGCAGTGTGTGATAAACGACGTCCGGCAGATCACCGGCAGCAAAGGCCGCGGTTGCACGCGTACCCAGATCGCTTTCGGTGACAGGGATCACTTCGACTGTCGTTCCCGTTTCAGCTTTGAACTGGTCGGCCATCTCCTGCTGCTTGGCCAGACGTTCGGGCTGTTCCTCGGTGGTCCAGAAGCGGATCGTATCCGCCTGCGCCGACAGCGCGCCAAGCATCACTGCCAGCGACGTGCCCAGCATCAGGCGGGACATCTTGGGTGTAAGTTTCATGATCGGTCTCCCCGGTTATGATTATTGTCAGTCTGTATTATGCGCGCCAGTTCCTGTGGCGTTCGTGTTGGCGGTCCGTCCGATCCACCCTCAACCAGGGTGGCTTCGGTCAGTTCGCGTAAACCTGCGGGGTCGTCGCCCCGGATTTGCCGGATCAGCATCGTCGCCAAACGCTGTCCGGCCATGTGTGAATCTACCGCAAAGCTGGTCAGAGCCGGGCGCGCGTACCGGGATTCGGGAATGCCGTCATAGCCAATGATGGACACGTCACGACCGATCTCAAGCCCCAGATCCTGCGCGACCGGGTAAAAGCCCAAGGCCGCCAGATCGGTGGCAAAGACAATTGCTGTCGTGGGCTGTTCGACCTGCATCAAGGCCATGGCCTGCGCAGCGCCTTCATCCCGTGTTCTGGCCCCGTCCCGGATCAGGTCGGGGTCCAAGGGCAATCCAGCCTCGTGCAGACCTTCGGCATACCCATCGCGGCGCAGGTGGCTGTAGTTGAACTTGAGGTCACTGCCGACATAACCAATGCGCGTATGTCCAAACCCGGCCAACCGCAAAACCGCCTTGCGCATCGCCGTTTCACCGGCGATATCGAACCAAGAGGTTTCCTCCCACGTGTTCGGCTGCCCATACCCGGTACGGCCATACAGGATGTGGGGAACCCCAAGGCTGCGCAAAAGGCCGATCCGGGCGTCCTTGACCGCGGTCCGGGGCAGAATGAAACCATCCGCTTTGCGTTCTTCGAACAATCTGCTGAGGACTTTCAACGTGTCCCGTTCCGAGGTCGCGGTCGAAATCGTCATCGTCCAGTCAAGGTGACTTGCAGCCTCGCACGCACCAGCCAGAAAATCCTGCAGGAACGGGTTGTGACGATCAGGTTCGTCGCTGTTCAACACCATCGCAATCGCACGAACCTGCCCGGTACGGATGGCCTGCGCATGGCTCAGAGGTCGATAGCCCAACTTGCGCGCCGCCGTTTCCACCCTGGCGCGGGTCACAGCCGAAATATCAGAATACCCGTTGAGCGCCCGCGACACAGTGCTTTTAGACAAGCCCAGATGCGCGGCCAATTCATCAAGCTTGACGCGCCCAGAAACCGAGGGGCGATCTGCGGTGTCCCGCGGCCGATGTGAAAGATTCGCTGTCATTGATTGCAATTTTTTGTTCCGAAACCGGTTTCGGCAACGAAAAAGTTAAAAAAAGTGCAGAATGGCTATTTTTTTGGCTTCTTCTTATTGGGAAATCGCCCCGCTGGGCCGTCGCAAACGGACGAACGCCTTTAACTTAACCAATCAGGATTGCGTTTGAAGTAATGTCCCAGGTGGTCGGACCACACAATTTACGTATCGACCGACCTGAATCGGTTCAGGCTGGGTGCGGGACGTTGGACAAAAAAGGGCGCGGAATCGGCAACCTGATCCCACGCCCGTCAAATTGAATGAACCTTCGGCGGTTTAAACGACGACGAACTTCTTCGCCTGCGGATCATAACATTGCAGTCCGCCTTCACCGATATCGGTCCACAATCCATGCAGGCTGAGAGAGCCATCCTCGACCGCCGACGACACAAACGGGAAGGTCATCAGATTTTCCAACGAGGCCACAACCGCTTGCCGTTCAAATTGACGCGCTTGCTCTGCCCCGTCTTCGACATCAGAAACAAGTTCGTATTTCGGTTTCAGGATATCCATCCAGCGGCCAACAAAGCTTTCTTTCGCTTCCAACTGCGGGGCCTGTCCCTTGCACATGTCAATGCACCCCTGAACCCCGCCGCATTGCGAATGGCCCAGCACGATCAGATGCGCCACTTTCAGCGCAGTTACGGCATATTCGATTGCCGCGCTTGTGCCGTGGTGGTCACCGTCAGGGGCGTAAGGCGGAACAAGGTTGGCGATATTGCGGTGAATGAAGAACTCACCCTGATCAGCCCCGAAGATCGAAGTGACATGAACCCGACTATCGCAGCACGAAATCACCATGGCGCGCGGACGCTGTCCCTCTGTAGCAAGACGGCGATACCAGACCTGGTTCTCGGAATAAGTGGTGGCTTTCCAGCCATGATACCGTTTGACCAGATAATTCGGCAAAGGCTTGGCATGATCCATGTTCGTGTCCCTGATTTGTTCGCTGTGGGCTGCTCTAGCCCGAATTCGAGGAAAATTCGAGCAATTATCCCTCAGGAACGCAAGGTTTTGCAAAGAAGTTCTCGGTCAAAGTCGCCTTGTACCGTGGGGGTATAGTGAATTGGGGAATAAGTGGTGGAAAATATTATCACGCTTGAACACAAAGAAACTGTTCGACTGGACCCGGACCGGGTGAACGGGTTGTATCGGCAGCTTGGAGAAAAGAATGCACTGGACGTGTTGTGCCGCACGGTCGAGGAGCTGGCCGTTCGCCTGTCGAATTGCGAACGGTTCTGGCGGCAGCGCGATTGGACCGGGCTGCGAAAATGTTCGCGGTCGTTGGTGGCGATAGCCGACCAGGTCGGCATGACAGCACTGGCTGGTGTCGCAGATGACGTCGCCCGGAACGTAGATGCAGGAGATGCGGTCGCCACGGGCGCCACCCTGTCTCGTCTGATCCGCGTGGGCGAGAAATCCCTGACGGTGATCTGGGATCAGCAGGACCTTTCTGTCTGACAGGGGCTTGCAGATGGAATGTGGGCGGCTAGGCTGGGCGCAAATCGAACCAGCCGAGTTACCCATGACCCTGACCTTTGCCTCGCCCTCAGACAATTCTGTCCCGCTGCACGTGATCGCCCAACCCGATCTGGATGATTGGGTAAAGGATCAGCCTGATGCCGTGCAGAACTGGGTCACGAACAACGGGTTTACGGGGGCGATGGGCCAGACCTTGTTGGTTCCCGGAACGGACGACGCGCCGCTTTACGCTTTGGCGGGGTATGGCAAACCCGCAGGCCGCGCCCGCAAGCGTTTTCCACTGGCGGCTGCGGCAGAGGCGCTGCCGAAAGGCACCTATCACATCGCTTCGGGCGTTCCCAAAGACGCGCTGGAAACCGAATGCTTTGGCTGGTTAATGACCGGATACGTATTTGACCGCTATGCCAGTCAGTCGCCGGCCAAAGCCCGGCTGGTTGCCCCCGACGGTATTGATGCCGCGCGTCTTGAGGTTCTGGCCAAAGCCGAAGCCCTGATCCGGGATCTGGTTAACACCCCCGCGTCGGATATGGGGCCAGAGCAATTACAGGCCGCCTCCGAGGGCCTCGCGCAGGAATTCGGTGCATCCTGTTCGGTGATCGCAGGCGATGCGCTGCTGGATCAGAACTTTCCGATGATCCACACGGTTGGCCGCGCTGCCGCGCAGGAACCGCGGCTGATCGAGATAAACTGGGGCACAACAGGGCCAAAGCTGACCTTGGTCGGTAAAGGTGTGTGCTTTGACACGGGCGGTCTGAACCTGAAACCCGGCGCGTCGATGGGGTTGATGAAGAAAGATATGGGTGGTGCGGCCAATGTTCTGGGGCTGGCCCGTATGATCATGGCGCTGAAGCTGCCGCTGCAACTGCGGGTTCTGATCCCCGCTGTCGAGAATTCGGTGTCCGGAAACGCCTTTCGGCCCGGCGACATCCTGACCTCGCGCAAGGGCCTAACGGTCGAGATCAACAATACCGACGCCGAAGGTCGCCTTGTTCTGGCAGACGCGCTGGCGCTTGCGGACGAAGGGACACCGGACCTCGTGATCTCGATGGCGACGCTGACCGGCGCTGCGCGGGTGGCCGTGGGAACCGATCTTGCGCCCTATTTCACCGACAGCGACAACGCGGCAGACGCGCTGACCCGCGCGGCGCGCAAGGCCGCCGATCCGGTCTGGCGCATGCCGTTCCACGACCCGTATGAAGGGTTGATCGAGCCGGGCATCGCCGATCTGGACAACGCCCCGGCCGGTGGGTTTGGCGGTTCCATTACCGCCGCGCTGTTCTTGCGTCGCTTTGTAGGCGACAGCCGTTACATGCATTTCGACATCTTCTCATGGCAGCGCAGCAACGAACCCGGTCGCAGCAAGGGCGGGTTTGGCCAAGGGCCCCGCGCCTTGTTGACGGCCTTGCCCGAGATGCTGGACCTATGACACGCCAACGCATCATCCAACCGGTTACCGACCTGTTGCGCGAGCCGGACGGTCCGCGCGACCGACAGTTGCTTTTTGGTGACGCTGTCGAGCTCTCAGAACGGGCAAACGGCTGGAGCCGGGTCATCGCAGAAAAAGATGGCTACGTCGGCTGGGTCCGCTCGGAACAGCTTGGCCCGGACCTAAGCGCAACGCATTGGATCACGGCACCAGCCACCCACGCCTATGCTCGGCCAGACATGAAAAGCCCCGACCGGACCTCTTTGAGTTTTGGAAGCAGGGTTGCGGCCACGTCCGAGGTAAATGGCTTTCTGGACACCGAGCTTGGGTTCATCCCGACCGTTCACGCCAAACATGTGGGCGTTCCGCTGACCGATCCTGTTGCGGTAGCCGAACTTTTTCTGGGCACACCCTATCTTTGGGGCGGAAACAGCCGGTTCGGGCTGGATTGTTCAGGACTGGTTCAGGCCGGGCTGCTAGCCTGCGGACAACCCTGCCCAGGAGACAGTGGCGACCAGGAGCGCGAACTTGGTCATCTGCTGCCGCAGGGCACCCCTCCTCAGCGCGGCGATCTGCTGTTTTGGAAAGGGCATGTGGCCTGGGTTTATTCCGAGGATATGCTGCTGCACGCCAATGCTTTCCACATGGACGTGACGTTTGAGCCAATGGAACAGGCGATCACGCGCATTCTGGAACAGGGAGACGGGCCGGTGACGGCCCATAAGCGGCTCTAATCAAGGTCAACTGAACGGATCAGCTTACGCTCAAGCACGCGCAGCACCGTGCGCAGATCGTGGCCGCGTTTCAGGATTCGGCCATCCATGCCCACGACCGAATACATCCCTTGTTTCTGTCGAAGCCGGGGGTGTTTCTCGACCCGATAGATGGGATGTTCCGCAGTTCGGCGAAAGATCGAAAACACGGCCATGTCCCGCAAGTTGGAAATACCGTAATCGCGCCATTCTCCGGCTGCGACCATCCGGCCGTAGACGGACAGAATATGGGACATCTCATGCCGGTTAAACGCGACGGGCATCTGGGCCGAGTTTGCAGAGAACCGGCTGGGAGGCTGCATGTTCATACCCCAAGCCTTGCCGGAAAACGCGTCTGAATCAAGTCCGGCGACACCCGGGTGTGATATTTTTGGATCGCTCTAACGCCGCTGACCAACCTGTCGACAGATCAGGATGACCGGCAACAGCCCCACCGCCAGGATTACCAGAGAGGGGACCGCAGCCCCCTCGAGCCGTTCATCCGAGGCCAACCGATAGGCCTGCACCGCCAGCGTATCAAAGTTGAACGGGCGCATGATCAGGGTCGCGGGCAGTTCTTTCATCACGTCCACAAACACAATCAGCAGCGCCGTCAGCAAGGACGGTGTCAGGATAGGAAGATGAACCCGGCGCAATGTTCCCAGCGGGGTTTGCCCCAAAGACCGCGAGGCCGCGTCCATGTTGGCATGAACTGTGCTTTGCCCACCTTCATAAGCGCCGAGCGCCGCCGCCAAGAACCGCACCATATAGGCGGCGACCAGCAGCCAGATTGAGCCCGTCACCAGCAAACCCGTCGAAACATCAAAGGTCGCCCGCATCCAAGCATCCAGTGCATTGTCGAAACTGGCAAATGGCACCATCAGGCCCACCGCAATGACACCTCCGGGCACCGCATAGCCCAACCGCGCCATGTACCCCGCGCCAGATGACAACCGCCCGGGGCGCAACCGCTGAAAGAATCCAACGCTGATCGCGGCGCAAACCGTAATCACGGCGGCAGTACCGGCCAAAGTCAGCGAGTTCTGGATGAAGCCGATATAGCGGCGCGACAGCAGGTTCTGCTCTGACTCAAGCCCCATCTGAATCAAGATGAACACCGGCAGCAGGAACCCCAGAAGAACCGGAATGGCGCACAGCGTAAAGCCCGCGGCAGCCTGCCAGCCCTTTAGCCGCGCCGAGGGCAGTGACGCATGGCTTTTCCCTGCCTGATAGTATTTCGCCTTACCGCGCTGCATCCGTTCGGCCACGGCCATGACCAGCGCAAAACCCAGCAGGCACAGGGCCAACTGCGCGGCGGCAGCGCGGTCTCCGATGGAAAACCAGCTTGTGTAGATACCGGTGGCGAATGTTTGCACGCCAAAATAGGCGACAGTGCCGAAATCGGCGATGGTTTCCATAATCGCCAGCAGCACACCCCCCGCAATTGCCGGGCGCGCCATGGGCAGCGATACGTGCCAGAACGCCAGCCAAGGGCTTTTGCCTAACGCCCGCGCCGCAAGAAAAGCCGTGGCGCTTTGCTGAAGAAACGCGGCGCGGGCCAGCAGGTAGACATAAGGATACAGCACGAGGATCAGCATCACCGCCGCACCCTCGGTCGAGCGTATCTCGGGGAACCAATAGTCGCGTGGCCCCCAGCCGGTCACATCGCGCAGGGTGCTTTGGACAATGCCGGGGTGATCCAGAATGAACGTATAAGCATAGGCCAGCACATAAGCCGGAAAAGCCAGCGGCAAAACCAAAGCAATCTCAAGGAACCGAACGCCGGGAAAGCGTGTCATGGTCACAAGCCACGCAGCACCGACACCGATGGCAAACGTACCAATCGCCACCAGAACGACCAAAATCACCGTCGTAAGCGCATAGCGCGGCAAAACGGTTTGCAACAGGTGCGAGATCGTATCCGTTCCGCCCGTTGCAGCCGCCAGAACGACGGCGAGCATCGGCAACAGACAAGCGGCCGCAACAAGACAGGCGACCGTGCCAACCAGCCGGGTACCAAACGCGCCGTGGTTGCGCGAGCCATGTTCTGAAACTTCTATGTCGGCCATGATCCCGGCTTGTAACTGGCGAATGCGCAGAGTTGGCCATTAATCGACCAAAACGCTAAGAAACACCAGTCTACAGGGGAACAAATCTGCGGCACAAACTGCCGCAGACTTTATTCATAGACCCGCTGATCCTCGATCACCAAACCATCCTTGGGCAGCGAACCGGGTTCAACAACCTCGATCGCGCCTTTTAGCTTCAGCACTTCGATCACGGATTTGGCATAGGTCATGTCATCTCCGCTGGGGCTTTCAATCTGAACGGTCATTGTGTCCATCTCGCCCTGACGGGCTGCGATGACACGAGCCTTGACGATCTCGGCATGTTTGTCGACCAGCGCGGCCACCTGTTCAGGGCGCACGAACATGCCCTTGATCTTGGTCGTCTGGTCGGCACGACCCATCCAGCCCTTGATCCGCGCATTTGTACGACCGCAGGGCGACTGGCCGGGCAGGATCGCCGACAGATCACCGGTCGCGAACCGGATCAACGGATAATCAGGGTTGAGCGAGGTCACGATCACCTCACCCACTTCACCCTCGGCCACAGGGGTGCCGGTGCCGGGGGTCACGATCTCGACGATGATGTGTTCGTCCAGAATCATCCCCTCCATTGCAGGGCTTTCGTAAGCGATATTGCCCAGATCAGCGGTGGCATAGCATTGCAGGCACGAAATCCCGCGATCCGCATATTCCTGACGCAAGGATGGGAACAGCGCGCCGCCTCCCACAGCAGCCGTAGCGAATTGCAGGTCCACACCCATCTCATCCGCTTTGTCCAGAATGATCTTCAGATAGTCGGGCGTTCCGGCATAAGCGGTGCAACCCACATCACGCGCGGCGGTCACTTGCAGCTCGGTCTGGCCGGTGCCTGCGGGCAACACGGCGGCGCCCACGGCCCGCGCGCCGCTTTCAAATATCATGCCGGCAGGCGTCAGGTGATAGCCGAAACAGTTCTGCACGATATCGCCCGGCCCCACGCCTGCCGCGTGCAGGAACCGACCCATGCGCCACCAATCGGGACCGGTGTTGCCCGGTTCGTAGATCGGACCCGGAGACTGAAACACATGATGGAAATGCCGCGCCGGAGTGACCGTGAACCCGCCGAACGGAGGTCGCTGAGCCTGTGCCTGCGCCAGTTCAGATTTGCGTAGAACCGGCAGTTTGACCAGATCTTCGATGGTTTTCACCGCATCGGTATCCACCCCGGCCAGATGAGCCTGAAACCCCGGCGCGGATTGGGCGCGTTCCAGCTGAACTCGCAACCCTTGCGACTGATCAGCTGCGCGCTGATCGGCTGATCGGGTTTCGAGTGCGTCGTAGTAAGTCATCGCCAGATCCTCCACCCGCTCACAACCACCTCTTGCGGCGGCGGTATGAGCGTACATCTCGGAAACTTTTTCGGCCTTCATCGGACATGCCCAGATAGAACTCTTTCACGTCCGGGTTTTCACGCAACTCATCGGCAGGTCCGTCCATAACGACACGGCCCGATTCCAGAATGTACCCGTAATGGGCGAACCGCAGAGCAACGTTTGTATTCTGTTCGGCCAGCAGGAAGGACACGCCCTCTTTTTCATTGAGATCCTTCACGATGCCGAAAATCTCTTCGACCAATTGCGGGGCCAGCCCCATTGAAGGCTCGTCCAGCAGGATCGTTTCCGGCCGCGACATCAACGCCCGGCCCATGGCAACCATCTGCTGCTCACCGCCCGAGGTATAACCCGCCTGCGACCGGCGCCGTTCAGCCAGACGCGGGAAGTAGGTGTAAACCAGATCAAGGTCTTTCTGGACCGCGGCCTTGCCGTCCTTGCGGGTATAAGCTCCGGTCAAAAGATTTTCCTCGACCGTGAGGTGTTCGAAACAGTGACGGCCCTCCATCACCTGAATCACGCCTTTTTCAACCAGATCCGCCGGATCGCTTTCATGCACGCTTGCGCCGCGATACTTGATCGACCCTTTGGTGACTTCGCCCCGTTCCGAATGCAGCAGGTTCGACACCGCCTTGAGCGTCGTCGTCTTGCCCGCGCCATTACCACCGAGCAGAGCAGTAATACCGCCTTTGGGAACGGTCAGGCTGACACCCTTAAGGACGAGGATCACATGGTTGTAGATCACCTCGATATTGTTGACTTCAAGCAGGGTTTCCGCCTGCACGTCAGTGGTTTGAGCCGCATCCAGCATCAGCGCGTGTCCTCGTGCGAGTGTTGGGGTCGGGACGGCGGTCTGCCGCCGCCCCGGATTTCAGTACGCCGGATCAGCAGCGCGATCCGATGTTGTTTTCCGACGCATAAGCGCTCGAGTCTTCGTCGATCAGAGGACCGATCACGTCGCCATCGGTTGCCTTGAACTCGGAAATCAGGCTCCAGGTTTTGTTGGCCGCATCCCATTGGGTCACACCAACCAGAGCGTCCCCGCCGTGGTTCTCACACGAGACCGAGAATGCCGGACCAAAACCAGGCAGACCCAGTTCGGTCATCTTGGCTTCGTTGATTTCCAGCGCCTCCATACCGTCGCGCATCATCGCAGGGGTGATGTCGGCAGTACCGTGGATTTCCTGCGCTTTCTTGGCAGCTTCGGCCGCAAGCATCGCGGCATAAAGACCACGGTTGTACAGAACCGTACCGACCTGATCGCCAGCGCCGGCAGCTTTACCCGCATCGACGACATGCGTCTTCAGATCGTCAAAGACCGGGAAATCCGTGCCCACGTTGTGGAAGGTCAGCGCCTTATAGCCGTTTGCGGCCTCGCCCGCTGGCAGCACATCGTTTTCAGAACCGGACCACCAGATACCGATGAAGTTTTCCATCGGGTAACGGATGTTGGCAGCTTCCTGAACGGCCACCTGGTTCATGACACCCCAGCCCCACATCAGAACATAATCGGGGCGATCACGGCGGATTTGCAGCCACTGCGATTTCTGTTCCTGACCCGGATGGTCAACCGGCAGGGCGACAAGCTCAAAGCCATGCTTGGCCGAAAGCTCTTCCAACGTGCGGATCGGTTCCTTGCCATAGGCCGAGTTGTGGTAGACCAGAGCAATTTTCTTGCCGCTCAGGTCCCCCCCATTCTCTTCCAGCAGGTAGTTCACCGCGCCCGAGGCACCATCCCAATAGTTTGCAGGATAGTTGAACGTGTGGCTGAACACATCGCCGTTCTTGGCGGACGTACGGCCATAGCCCATCGTGTGCATCGGGATGCCGTCTGCCGTGGTCTTGGGGATCAGCTGATACGTGATACCGGTCGACAGCGGCTGATAGACCAGTGCACCTTCGCCCTTGGTCGATTCATAGCATTCCACACCTTTTTCGGTGTTATACCCTGTCTCGCATTCAATCACCTTCGCCGGAACGCCACCGATCCCGCCGTCACGTTCGTTCAGCAGGGTAAAGTAATCCGCATACCCATCCGCAAACGGAATACCACCCGCCGCGTAAGGTCCGGTACGGTAGCTGAGTGACGGGAATACGAGATCGGCCATAACCGGTCCTGCCGCCATTACGGCGCCCAGCGCCACGGTTGCCAATTTCAATTTCATCGGGTTTCTCCTCCCTTGGTTGGTCCGATGTTGGGTTCGGGCTTTGCACCCGTTATCTGATTGGGCCTGCCCCTAGTGCGGGAACGGCCAGAGTCTGAGTTTCTCTTTGGCGACGCGCCACAACTGCGCCAGCCCATGTGGTTCCAGGATCAGGAACATGATGATCAGCCCACCGACGATCACCAGCTGCAAATGCGCCACGATATCCGTGGGCCAACCCAGCATATCCGCGCCAACCACTTTCAGGACAACCGGCAACAGCACAAGGAATGCCGCCCCCGCAAAGGACCCGAAGATAGAGCCCAATCCGCCGATAATGATCATGAACAGAACCAGGAAAGACTTGGTGATGCCGAACACCTCGCCAACCTCAACCGCGCCGAGGTAGACCGCAAAGAACAACGCGCCCGAGATGCCTACAAAGAATGAGCTGACGGCAAAGGCGGTCAGTTTCGCCTTGAGAGGGTTCACCCCGATGATCTCGGCCGCGATATCCATATCGCGGATCGCCATCCACGTACGCCCGGTAGTGCCGCGTGTCAGGTTGCGTGCGATCACGGCGCAGACGGTCAGAAAGATCAGGCAGAACAGATACGTGGCCCATGCCGGAGCATTCGGTCCAGTGATGATGATCCCGAACACATCGCGTTCCGGTGCGTTGATCTGACCCGAAGCCGAGTAGTTGTAGAACCACGGCACCCGGTTGAACAGCCACACAAGAAAGAACTGCGCGGCCAGCGTCGCCACCGCCAGATAGAACCCCTTGATCCGCAACGATGGAAGACCGAACAGAACGCCGACAATGGCCGTGATACCACCTGCCAGTATGACATGGATAAACATGCTGACATCTGGAAAGGCCGTCATCAGCTTGTAGCAGGCATAAGCCCCCACCGCCATGAAGCCGCCCGTACCAAGGCTGACCTGCCCGCAATACCCAACCAGAATGTTCAAGCCGATTGCCGCGATCGCGTAGATCAGGAACGGCAGCAAAAGCGCGTTTGCCCAGTAATCGTTGATGATGAACGGAATGATCCCGAACGCGACCGCCAGAACCACATAGTACCGATACCGGTCGAATTTGATCGGGAAAGTCTGGCTGTCATCCACATAGGAAACTTTGAAGTCTCCGGCTTCACGATAGAACATGTGTCACTTTCCCCATTGTTCCTGCGCCCGGTTCCGGGCTGCGGCGTCCAGTTGATTGGACCCTTTTGCGTACCCGCTCGCCTCTGACGCGCGCACCAGTTTCATGTAGGCCATGATGCCCGTGACCAGACCGGCAAAGGCAAGGATCGCAGCGACAACCAGTTGGGTTGCGGTCAGATCGTCCGAGGTTACGGCGATATAGCCAAAAGCCCAGAACCCCGACCACGCGATCACATTGATGATGGCAATCATTTTCTGCATCGCTACACCCTCTCGATGATCTTCTCACCGAACAGACCCTGCGGCCGGAATACGAGGAAGATCAGTGCCAGAACATAGGCGAACCAGTTCTCGGTCGCGCCACCGACCATCGGGCCGATTGCGAATTCAAACAGCTTTTCACCCACTCCGATGATCAGCCCGCCCACAATCGCTCCGGGGATCGACGTAAAGCCGCCCAGCATCAGCACCGGCAACGCCTTGAGCGCGATCAGCGACAGCGAGAACTGAACGCCCGACTTGGTGCCCCACATGATCCCGGCGACCAGCGCGACAAACCCCGCAACCGACCAGACCATGATCCAGATGAAGTTCAGCGAGATACCCACCGACAGTGCGGCCTGATGGTCATCCGCCACCGCTCGCATCGCCCGGCCCTGCTTGGTGTATTGGCTGAACACCACCAGCGCGGCCACCAGCAGCGCCGCAATCAAGGTCGCCACGATGTCGAGGTTGTCGATGAAGAAGCCATAGCCAAAGATGTTGAACGTGGTCTCGTCGATCCACAGGTTGATGCCCTGTGGCAAACCCACGTCCAGGGTCTTGATCTCGGACCCCCACATCAGGTCGGCCACGCCTTCAAGCAAATAGGCCAGACCGATGGTCGCCATGAACAGAATGATCGGTTCCTGACCAACCAGATGGCGCATGACGAACCGTTGCACAGCCCAGGCCAGCAGCACCATCACGGCCATGGTCACCAGGATCGCCAGCAACGCCGGGACATTCCACCCGAAATAGTGGACATGCGTCCCGAAGATCGCGTTGATTAGATGCGCGAACGGCACTTGCCCATTCATGATCCCGACAAGGGTCATGGCCGCGAACAGGGCCATAACACCCTGAGCATAATTGAAAATCCCCGAAGCCTTGTAAATAAGCACAAAGCCCAGTGCGACCAGCGCATACAGAACCCCGGCCATCAGGCCATTCAGGATGACCTCCATCGCGAAAATCAGCTGATCAGGCATGTGCGCCCCCTCTCATGTCTGTCAGTTGGTCAGTCATGGCTCACCCCCAGATAGGCGTCGATGACTTCCTGGTTGTTGCGCACCTCGTCCGGTGTGCCGTCCCCGATCTTCTTTCCGTAATCCATCACGACAACCCGGTCGCTTAGATCCATCACCACGCCCATGTCGTGTTCGATCAGGGCGATGGTGGTGCCGAACTCGTCATTCACATCCAGGATAAAGCGGCTCATGTCCTCTTTTTCCTCGACGTTCATGCCTGCCATCGGTTCGTCCAACAGCAACAGCTTGGGTTCGGCCGCCAACGCACGGGCCAGCTCTACGCGTTTTTTCAATCCGTAAGGCAGGCGCGACACCGGAGTTTTCCGGATGTGTTGGATTTCAAGAAAGTCGATGATCTTCTCGACCGCCTCGCGGTTTTCGGTTTCTTCCGCCTCGGCTTTCCCTTTCCACAGCGCCTGCTGGAAAATGTTGGTCTTCATGTAACCCAGCCGCCCTGTCATGACGTTATCCAGAACGCTCATGCCTTCGAACAGGGCAATGTTCTGGAAGGTTCGCGCAATCCCCTGCTGTGCCACCTCAAAAGGCCGCATCGGAGGGCGCTTCGCCCCGTGAAACCAGACCTCACCCTCTTGCGGGACATAGAACCCCGATATCACGTTCAGCATCGAGGACTTCCCCGCGCCGTTCGGGCCGATAATGGCGCGGATCTCACCTTCGCGGATGTCGAACGAGATATCCTTGATCGCGACCACACCACCGAAACGCAGGGTGATATTCTTCATCTCCATCACCACGCCGCCGATCTTGCGGCCATCCTCGGTGACATATCCTTCGGAACTATCCAGCATCAGTCACTCCCTGACTTGCGCAAAAACGGGACGGAGGGCGGGGCGAAGACCGCAGGTCGAGCAGCGCTCGAACGGCCCTCATTCCGCCGCCACCTTGTGCTGTGCCGCCGGTACAACCGCTGCGTCGATGATTTGCAACGTAGCGCTGATCGACCCTTTGCGCCCGTCCTCATAGGTCACTTCGGTCGTCGTCGAGACATTGGGCGAGCCATCATACAGGGCAGCAATAATGTCGTGGAACTTCTCCTCGACGAACCTGCGCCGCACCTTGCGGGTCCGGGTCATCTCACCATCATCGGCGTCCAGTTCCTTGTGCAGAACCACAAAGCGATGCACCTGACAGCCCGACAGCATCTCATCGGCCGCAACCGACTTGTTCACCTCTTCCACATGGGCCTTGATAGTTTCTAACACACGGGGATGGCTGGTCAGTTCCTGATACGACGCATAGGCAACGTTGTTGCGTTCTGCCCAGTTGCCTACCGCCATCAGGTCAATATTGATGAAGGCCACGCAACGATCCTTGCCGTTTCCGAACAGCACAACCTCAAGGATATCAGGATAGAATTTCAACTTGTTCTCGACATATTTAGGCGCAAACATCGATCCGTCGGCCATTTTGCCCACATCCTTGGCGCGGTCGATAATCCGCAGATGGCCGCTGCTTTCCTCGATGAACCCGGCGTCCCCGGTCGCGACCCAGCCCTCGGCATCCTTGGTGGAGGCGGTCGAATCCGGGTTGTTGTAATACTCCACAAACACGCCCGGCGAGCGGTAGTGAATCTCGCCACTGTCATCGACCTTCAGCTCGACCGCGGGTGAGGGCACGCCCACCGTATCGGCGCGCACTTCGCCATCGGGCTGCTGGGTGATGAACACCGTGGCCTCGGTCTGGCCATAAAGCTGTTTGAGGTTGATCCCCAACGAGCGGTAAAAGTCGAAAATCTCGGGCCCGATCGCCTCACCCGCCGTATAGCCCACCCGGAACCGCCCATAGCCCAGCGTATCCTTGAGCGGGCCGTAAACCAGCATATTGCCCAGCGCGTATTTCATCTTGTCGCCAAAACTGACCGGCTTGCCATCCAACAACAGGCCACCGACTTTTTTGGCGTGGGCCATGAAATTATGGAACATCTTCCGCTTCAGGCTGCCCGCGTCCTCCATGCGGATCATCACATTGGTTAGCTGGGTTTCGAAAACGCGCGGTGGGGCGAAGAAATAGGTCGGCCCGATTTCGCGCAGGTCGGTCATCATTGTGTCGGCACTTTCGGGGCAGTTCACGCAGAAGCCGCACCAATAAGCCTGACCGATGGAAAAGATGAAATCGCCCACCCAGGCCATCGGCAGATAAGACAGGATGTCTTCGTTCCGTGTCAGGTGGTCGAACTCAGAGGAATTCTTTGCGCTTTCGATCACGTTACGGTTCGACAGCACCACGCCCTTGGGCTTTCCGGTCGTACCCGAGGTATAAAGCATCACGCAGGTGTCGTCATAGGTGATCGCCGCGATCCGCTTGTCCAGCTCGGTATCGAACCGCGCGTGTCCCGCACCGCCTTCGGCCATAATGTCGTCCAGAGCGTTCATCTGGGAATGGTCGTATTTCCGCATCCCGCGCTTGTCGGTATAAAGGATGTGTTTGACCTGATGCAGGTTTTCCTGAATCTCGATGACCTTGTCGACCTGCTCCTGATCTCCGCAAACGACGTATTTCGCGCCGCAATGTTCCAGCACATAGGCCATCTCTTCGGCGACCGAGTCCTGATACAGAGGCACCGGTACAGCACCCACCATCTGAGCGGCTACCATTGACCAGTAATGCGCCGGGCGGTTTCGCCCGATCACGGCGATATGGTCACCCTTTTCCACGCCGATTTCCAGAAATCCCAGCGCCAGTTTACGGATTTCAGCGGCGGCCTCGGCCCAGGACCAGCATTGCCAGATCCCGAATTCCTTTTCCCGGTAGGCCGGGGAATCCCCGAACTGCGTCGCATTGCGGTGTAGCAGCGCCGGAAGAGAGGTCATCCCTTCAGCGCCCGACTGCGTCTGAGCCAATCTCTTTCTCCTCCCTATCCAACCCCTCCCTTGGGTCGGAAATGGCGGGTCCGGTTCAGACCCGGACACCACTGCCCCTATGACGGGACACGAGGACGATCAGCGGCAAGTTTTGCCTGATGTTTTCTCAATTCTTACGAATTGTAACAGGGGCGAAAGACCATTTCCTGCGTACAATGAGTCCTGATAAGTATATGCGGACTACCGAGTACCCAAAGCACAAATGAACATCAATTTGAAATGAAGCTACTATCGAAACCGGAAAAGTGCTCACTAAAGAAAGCCTTGATTTTAAAGACTGTTTTCTTTGCAATCACTATCTAAGCGTTCGCCACCCAATTGAGTATTGTAGGCTCAATATTTTGGATCACGGTTTCAGCAGTCTTCATTTTCGTCGGTAGCGTTATTTCGCACCGAGTTTTTGGCACTGGCCTTTAACGGCTATGCGAAAAACTTCTTGGTGTTTACTTCTCTGTGGAAAAGCTAATTCTGCTGCCTCACAACCAATCCCTCAGTATCGGAATCAGCGGCACATCCGCCGCGGGCATCGGGTAATTCCGCAACTCATTCGCCCGCACCCACTTCAATGCCTGCCCTTCTTTCGACTGCGGTATCCCCTCCCACTTGCGGCAGGCAAAAAGCGGCATGAGCAAATGAAAATCGTCATAGCTGTGGCTGGCAAAAGTCAGTGGCGCAAGGCACGAGGCCCAGGTGTTGATGCCCAGTTCTTCCTCCAACTCGCGGATCAGGGCGACCTCGGGGGTTTCGCCGGGTTCAACTTTGCCGCCGGGGAATTCCCACAGACCAGCCATGGATTTGCCTTCCGGGCGCTGCGCCAGCAGCACCCTGCCTTCAACGTCAATCAGGGCGACAGCAGACACTAATACTGTCTTCATGAACGATAATCCGCGTTGATCTCGATGTAGCCATGGGTCAGATCGCAGGTCCAAACGGTGGATGCGCCCTCGCCCAGCCCCAGATCGACAGCGATCACCAGATCCTGACCTTTCATATAAGCGGCCGCGTCTTCCTCGCGGTAGTCAGGGCTAACCCAGCCTTGCTCGGCCACCAGAATATCGCCGAAAGAAATACTCAGCAGGTCGCGGTCGGCGGCGGCACCGGATTTCCCGATGGCCATGACCACGCGGCCCCAATTGGGGTCTTCGCCCGCAATCGCCGTTTTCACCAGCGGTGAGTTGGCAATCGCCAGCCCATGCACCTTGGCATCCGCGTCCGAGGCCGCGCCGGTCACACGGATTTCCACGAATTTCGTGGCCCCTTCGCCGTCGCGCACCACCTGCTGTGCAAGGTCCAGCATCACAGCCTCAAGCACCTGCGCAAAACTCGCGTTGCCAGTGGCATCCACACCCGAGGCCCCGGTTGCACATAACAATAGGGTATCCGAGGTCGAGGTATCGCTGTCCACGGTAATGCAGTTGAAGGTACGATCCGTCTGCGTGCCCAGCATCGACTGCAGCGCCGATTGCTCGACCAAGGCGTCGGTGAAGATGTAAACCAACATCGTCGCCATATCCGGCGCGATCATACCAGAACCCTTGGCGATCCCCGCAATAGAGACTGTTTTTCCATCAATCTCAACCTGCGCCGAGGCCCCCTTGGGGAAGGTGTCGGTGGTCATGATCGCCCGCGCAGCATCCTCGATCGCGTGGCGGCTGAGGCCCGATTTCAACGCTTCAAGCTGGGCGGTGATCTTGTCATGGGGCAGCGGCTCACCGATCACGCCAGTTGACGAGGTGAATACCCGTTCCACCGCAACACCAGTGGCTTTGGACACGGCTTGCGTCAGCTCGGCCACAGATGTCTGGCCGTGATGCCCGGTGAACGCATTGGCATTGCCTGAATTCACAAGGATCGCCGCCGGGCCATCGCTGGCCCAGCCGATTTTGTCCTGACAATCCAATACGGGTGCCGCGCGGGTGGCCGAGCGCGTGAACACCCCCGCCACCGAGGTACCGGGATCCAGCACCGCCAGCATCACATCGGTCCGGCCCTGATAGCGCACGCCCGCTTCAACCGTGGCAAAGCGCACCCCGTCAATCGCGGGCAGTTCAGGAAACGCCGCCGGAGCCAGCGGCGAAACTTTGGTGATCGTCGCCACGGTCGCTTACTCCTGAATCAACTCAATCTGGCGAACGACGTCGGGGCTTACCCCTTCCAGTTCGGGCCGCTCGATCTGTGCTGCCTCAGTCAATTCTTCGATACGGGCCTGAATCGCTTCGTTTTGAACCGTCTGTGTCAGTTCATCGCGAATAGCGTCCAGCTCCGGGGCTTCGGATTTGCGTCTGTCATTCAATGTCACGACGTGCCAGCCGAACTGGGTTTGCACCGGGTCGGAAACCTGACCTTGCTCCAGTTCCAGAACAGCGGCCTCAAACTCGGGCACCATCTGGCCTTTGCCAAACCATCCCAGTGAACCGCCATTGGGTCCGGACGGGCCTGTCGATTTCTCTTTGGCAAGTTCAGCAAAATCCGCGCCGTCATCAAGCTGGGTCTTGATTTCCTTTGCCTCGTCTTCCGTCGCCACAAGGATGTGGCTGGCGTTGAATTCATCCTCGCCCTCAAACTGCGCGTACTGCGCGTCGTAGGCAGATTGGATGGCTTCCTCGGTAACCGCATCCTCGACCAACGCATTCACGGTCTGAACTGCCAGCAACGACCGGGTCTCATTCGCCAGCGCAAGGGCGTTCAATTTCGTCAGCGCTTCCTGCTGCTGTCCCAGCAATTGCTGCTGAACCAGTTGCTCGATGATGAAGTCGTACAGAACATCGTCTTCAATCTGCTGATAGTTGGGCGGCAGGGTCGCAACAGTGGCGATGACATGGCCCAAAGTGATCTCGTCCCCGTTCACGCGGGCAACAACCGTACTGGCATCAGGCTGTGTTTCGGCGGCCAGCGGCAGGGCCATCATGGCAGTCAGGGCCAGAGATGGCAGAAAAGTGAAGCCTTTGGGCATTGAATCATCCTATTTCTTTGCCACGACGGGGCGCAGCGTTGACACTCAGGAACCTGCCGCTTACATCGCTTTGAAGCCTTGGACAGGGCCGCCTTTCACCCCCCGTATCTATGGGTTGCGCGCAAGGTGGGCAAGCCTGTCGCAACCAAGACAAGAACAGATCCGCTGGAGTGAACATGCTGGGACTCGGAACGCTCGCCAAAAAGGTGTTCGGAACACCGAACGACCGCAAGATCAAGGCGACCCGCCCGCTGATCGAACAGATCAATGCGCTGGAGCCCGAGTTCGAGAAATTGTCCGATGAAGGTCTGATCGAAAAGACCGCCGAGCTGCGCAAACGCGCGCTGGACGGCGAAAGTCTTGACGCCCTTCTACCCGAAGCCTTTGCCAATGTCCGCGAAGGGGCCAAGCGCGCCTTGGGTCTGCGCGCCTTTGACGTGCAGTTGATGGGCGGGGCCTTCCTGCATCAGGGCAACATCTCGGAAATGAAAACGGGTGAGGGCAAGACGCTGGTCGCCACTTTCCCCGCTTATCTGAACGCACTGACCGGCAAGGGCGTTCATGTTGTTACGGTGAACGAATACCTGGCCAAGCGCGACTCGGAATGGATGGGCAAGGTGTTCGGCGCTGTCGGCATGACCACTGGTGTTATCTGGTCGGGCCAGCCCGATGCCGAGAAAAAAGCCGCCTATGCCTGTGACGTGACCTACGCCACCAACAACGAACTGGGCTTTGACTATCTGCGCGACAACATGAAGGCCGATCTGGCCGAGATTTATCAAGTCCACCACAATTTTGCGATCGTGGACGAGGTTGACTCGATCCTGATTGACGAGGCTCGGACGCCGCTGATCATCTCGGGCCCGTCACAGGATCGGTCCGAGCTTTATACCACGATTGATGCGCTGATCCCGTCCTTGCAGGACGACCATTTCTCGTTGGACGAAAAATCCCGCAGCGTGACCTTTACGGATGAGGGCAACGAGTTCCTCGAGCAGCAACTGATCGCCGGCGGACTGATCCCCGAAGGCCATTCGCTATATGATCCTGAAAGCACCACGGTTGTTCACCATGTGAATCAGGGCCTGCGCGCGCACAAGCTGTTCACGCGCGACAAGGATTACATCGTGCGTGATGGCAACGTAGTTCTGATCGACGAATTCACCGGCCGTATGATGCCGGGCCGCCGTCTATCGGAAGGTCTGCATCAGGCCATCGAAGCCAAGGAAGGTGTGCCTATTCAGCCGGAAAACGTGACGCTGGCCAGCGTGACCTTCCAGAACTATTTCCGTCTGTATGACAAGCTGGGCGGTATGACCGGCACCGCGTTGACAGAGGCCGAAGAATTTCAGGAAATTTACGGTCTGGGCGTGGTCGAAGTTCCGACCAACAAGCCGATTGCCCGCGCGGATGAAGACGACCAGGTTTATCGCACCGCTGGAGAAAAATACGGCGCGATGATCCAGGAAACAAAGGAAGCGCAGGAACGCGGGCAGCCCGTCCTTCTGGGCACCACCTCGATCGAAAAGTCTGAACTTCTGAGCCAGATGCTGACGAAGGAAGGTGTCGAGCACAACGTCCTGAACGCGCGCCAGCACGAGCAAGAGGCGCAGATCGTCGCCGATGCAGGCCGGTTCGGTGCCGTCACCATCGCCACCAACATGGCGGGCCGCGGCACCGACATTCAGCTTGGCGGCAATGTCGAGATGAAGGTCCTGCAGGCGTTGGCTGAAAATCCCGAGGCCGACCCAGCCGAGCTTCGCTCTGCCGAGGAATCCCGCCACGCAGAAGAGAAAGATAAGGTTCTGGCTGCAGGTGGTCTTTATGTCATGGCGTCCGAACGCCACGAAAGCCGCCGCATCGACAACCAGTTGCGCGGCCGTTCCGGCCGACAGGGTGATCCGGGCCGCACCGTGTTCTACCTGAGCCTTGAGGATGACCTGATGCGCATCTTCGGGTCGGAACGTCTGGATAAGGTCTTGCACACGCTGGGCATGAAGGAAGGCGAGGCAATCATTCACCCTTGGGTGAACAAATCGCTGGAACGCGCGCAGTCCAAGGTCGAAGGGCGCAACTTCGACATGCGCAAGAACGTCCTGAAATTCGACGACGTCATGAACGATCAGCGTAAGGTGGTCTTTAGCCAGCGGCGCGAGATCATGTCGTCGGATGACCTGTCCGAAATCGTGTCGGATATGCGGGAACAGGTGATTGACGACCTAATCGACGAATACATGCCGCCGAAATCCTACGCCGATCAGTGGGACACCGAGGGTCTTCATGAGGCGGTCAAAGACAAGCTGACCATCGACGCCCCCGTGCAGGACTGGGCAGCCGAAGAAGGCGTAGATGACGAACAGGTGCGCGAACGCCTGATCAATGCCTCGGACGAGATGATGGCCCAAAAAGCTGCAGCCTTTGGCCCCGAGAACATGCGCAACATCGAAAAGCAGGTGTTGCTGAACACGATCGACAGCAAGTGGCGCGAGCATCTTCTGACGCTGGAGCATCTGCGCTCGGTCGTGGGATTCCGCGGTTACGCCCAGCGTGACCCGCTGAACGAATACAAGAACGAAAGCTTCCAGTTATTCGAAGGCATGTTGGACAGTCTGCGGGAAACTGTAACCCAGCAATTGTCGCGCGTCCGACCGCTTACCGACGAAGAACAGCGCGAGATGTTGGCGCAAATGCAGGCGCAGCAGGCACAGGCGCAACAAGCCGTCGATCAGGCGGTGGATCAGGCCGAAGCAGAGGCCGAGGCAGAAGCCTCGGGTGATGCGCGCCCCGGCTTTGTCGAAGATGACCCTAGCACATGGGGCAACCCGTCGCGCAACGACAGATGCCCGTGCGGATCAGGGAAAAAGTTCAAGCATTGCCACGGTCGTCTGACCTGACGCCGACGTAATTCAGACACAATGAGTCCGTTTCACGGCCACATATTGGCCGTGATTCATCTCCAGTATGCGACTCGCTCCTTCAACTGGGGAGGGTGTCTTGTTTGTAATTAAGAACTACGTGACCACCGGGGGCACGGTCGCCTGCGCCCTTGCGATCGGTTACCTGATGCAGAATGGATCACCTGCGCAGCCGAACGGCACGCAGACCGTTGTCAATGCGACCGCAATGACAGACCAGGCTTCGATCATCGCCGGGCTGGAGGATATTGTTCTGACCTCCTCGTCTCCAGCCACGGACGCGACCCAATCCAGAAAATCCCTGCAACCCAACCGTTCGGCCCCCTCAGAACCGATGGATTGCAATCTAAGCGCGCGGGCGCATGCCGTTCCGGGTGCAGCCGCCGCGCTGACTGTCAGGGCGCCCTGTCACGCCAATCATCGGGTTGACGTGCTGCACAGTGGCCTGGCCGTGACGCAGATGACCGACGAAAACGGGCGGATGGAGCTGACGCTTCCGGCGTTGTCCGAATATGCAATCTTTCTGATCTCGGTCGACGATCAGAATGGTACGGTCGCAACCACGCATGTCCCGGACCTGAACCAATACAACCGGATTGCCCTTCAGTGGTCGGGCGAGACCGATCTGCAAATCCACGCCCTTGAATTTGGGGCAAGCTATGGCGGCGCGGGTCATGTTTCCTCTGATCCGAATGCGCAGGGCGCGGGCAATGTCGTTACTCTTGGCCATTCCGGTCTGGAAAGCGCGCGCAATGTCGAAGTGTATTCCTTTCCAGCCGCTCAGATCAGCCAGTCAGGGTCAATTGCCCTGACGGTCGAAGCCGAAGTGACAGACGCCAACTGCGACCGCGATTTGAGCGTTCAGTCCTTTGAATTGCGCTCGGATCGCCGGCTGACATCGCGCGAGATGACGCTCAACCTGCCGAATTGTACCCAAACGGGTGAGTTTCTTGTGTTGAATAATCTGATCGAAGACCTGACAATCGCCGCAAATTAAACGCAGGCAGGCTCGATCTTCTTATGACCTTTCTTCGTGTGGCGGTCGCTGCACTTATTTCGCTGACGCTATCCAAAAACGTGTCCGCGCAGGATATCACCCTGACATCCCACGACGGTAAGGTTGAGGTTGTCGGCAATCTGCTTGGCTTTGATGGTGAGTTCTATCGGGTGGACACTCCGTTCGGAACGCTGACCGTTGATGGATCAGGCGTCACGTGTGACGGCCCAGCATGCCCCAGCCTGACTGATTTCGTGGCAGAGGTGCGTTTCTCAGGCTCGTCCGTGATGGCTGAAAAAGTTCTGCCGGCACTGATCACAGGTTTCGCCCGGCAAGAGGGGTTGCTGGCCACGTCTCATGATTCCGAGTCTGGCAACCTCGTGATCGAGCTGCAGAAAACGGGTCGGAATGCACCGCTGGGGCGGTTCTTTTTCAGCGCAAACAACACAGGGCAGGGTTTTGTCGATCTGACCAATAACGAGACCGACATCGTGATGGCCCTGCGCGAAATACGCGATGATGAGCAAACCGCGGCAGAGGCGGCCGGTCTGGGCGACCTGACCCATGTGCGCCGGTCGCGTGTCGTGGCATTGGACGCGCTGGTCCCGATCGTTGCAATGGATAATCCCGTGCGGCAGATTTCCCCGACCGATCTGGTTCGGGTCTTTGCAGGAGAGATCGTGAACTGGGCAGATTTGGGGGGTCCGGATGCGCCGATCTCAACCCATTTGCCCAGTGCCGGTTCAGGACTGGCCCAGATTGCCGAGGACCAGTTGTTTGTGCCATCAGACGCAGCCCTGTCAGAAAGCGTGGTTCGCCATATTCACAGCGGTTCGCTTGTGCAAGAGGTGGCAAAAGACCCGTTCGCCGTCGGGTTGGCAAGTCAGGCTGAACTGGACACTGTTCGTGCGCTGCCGTTGACCGGGGGGTGCGGTCATGCGCTTTCTGCCACGCGGCAGACCATCAAGACCGAGGATTATCCCCTTACTTCGCCCATGTTCCTGTATCTGCCCAACCGCCGCCTGCCCCGGATCGCAAGGCAGTTTCTGGCCTATACCCAAAGCGATGCGGCACAGTTACAGATCCGAAACTCTGGTTTTGTCGATCAAGCCCCGGAAATGATGCAGATCGGGTTACAGGGGGATCGGCTGGCAAACGCCATAGCGTCAGGCGGCCCCGAGGTCGGGCTGGACGAATTGCAGCGCATGATCGAAACGCTGCGTCCCCTCTCACGCTTGTCACTGTCCTTTCGGTTCGAGGCGGGATCGTCCCGGCCTGACGCGCAATCGCGGTCCAACATACGGCAACTGGCACAACAGATTGAATCCGGGGCATTCGATGCGCGCAAGCTGACCTTTGTCGGGTTCAGCGATGGCGACGGTCCCGCCGCAGGCAATGCACGTATCGCCCTGCTGCGCGCGAAAACGGTTCGCAATGCAGTGGTGGCAGCCGTCGAGACCACGGTGCCAGACAGCGTCGAACTGAATGTGGATGCATTTGGTGAAGCGATGCCAATGGCTTGCGATGACACGAATTGGGGCCGCAAGGTCAATCGCCGGGTCGAGGTCTGGGTCGAGTGACAGCTACAGATACCCTTCGGAGCGGAAACTCAGCTCATTTGATTTTCCGATGATCAGGTGATCGTGCAGCGTCAGCCCCAAGGCTGTGCAGGCATCCTGAATTCGGTTTGTCATGTCGATGTCCGATTGCGACGGCGTCGGATCACCCGAGGGATGGTTATGCACAAGGATCAGGGCCGAGGCGTTTAGCTCAAGCGCGCGTTTGGCAACCTCGCGCGGGTAGACTGGCACATGGTCCACCGTGCCCTTGGCTTGTTCCTCATCCGCGATCAGCACATTCTTGCGGTCCAGAAAGAACACCCGAAACTGTTCAGTCTCGCGGTGCGCCATGGTTGTGTGGCAATAGTCCAGCAAAGCATCCCAGCCGGAAATCACGTGCCGGTGCATCACCCGCGCCCGTGCCATCCGGTGGGCGCAGGCTTCGAGTATCTTGAGGTCGGTGATCACCGTATCACCCACGCCTTTGATCTGCCGCAGCCGTTCTTCTGGCGCAGTCAGAACGCGGTTGAAATCGCCGAATGTGTCCATGAGGGCACGCGCCAGAGGTTTAACATCCTGCCGAGGGATCGCGCGGAAAAGGACCAGTTCCAGCAACTCGTAATCCGGCATGGCAGCCGAACCGCCAGCCATGAACCGTTCGCGCAGCCGCTTGCGGTGATCCTTGATATAAGACGGCAACTTACCCGTCGGCAAAGGTTGCCCCGGGGCTTCGTCAAAGTCGAACAATGAGGGGGCTTCGGCAAAGGCATCCTGAGTCATACTCAAAGATTGGCTCAGAATCAGTTTCTGAATGGTTAACGCGCCTCGCCCGCCATGCGCGCAGTGGCCCGTCGGACAATCAGGTGCAAAAGGATGGAAAATACCCCCAGCGTCAGCATCGCAGCAAACATCAGATCGGTTTTGGCGCGCCCATTGGCCAACAGCATCAGATAACCCAACCCTTGCGAGGACCCGACCCATTCGCCGATCACCGCCCCGATCGGAGCATAAACGGCCGCCAGCCGCATCCCCGAGGCCAGCGACGGCAGCGCGGCGGGTATACGAATGTGCCACAACACGGCGCGGGGGCTGGCCTGCATGGTGCGCGCAAGGTCCAGATACCCTTGTGGCGTCCGCATCAGCCCGTCAAAGAAGGAGGACGTGATCGGGAAGTAGATGATCAACACGGCCATGGCGACCTTGGACCACAACCCGTATCCCAGCCACAGGGTCAGTAAAGGTGCCAGCGCGAAAACCGGCAAGGCTTGGGTAAAGACCAGCATCGGCTGCACCAACACCCGCGCCGCGCGTGAATTGGCCAGTTGCAAGGCGGTCAGAACTCCCAAAACCGTCCCAAAGGCCAGACCGATCACCACCTCAACCGCCGTAATCCACGTGTGTTCCGCGATGATCCAGCGATTCTGCCACCATGTCTCGGCAACCAAAGCAGGGCCGGGCAGGATGAATTTCGGCAACCCGGTCAGGCTGACGATCACCTGCCAAAGAACCAGCGCAAACACGGTTGCAGCAAGGGCCGACAGGATCTTCATGCAGCCTCTCTCAGCAGTCGCAACAAAGCACCCTGCGTTTCCAGCGTTTCCTGATCATCCACATGGCGCGGCGCAGGCGCGGCAGGGGGATCGCATGAGGTCAGCCCCTGTGGTGTCATCACCACAATGGATTGACCCAGCCGCGCGGCCTCGCCCGGATCGTGGGTCACCAAAAGAACGGTCCTGCCCTTCAGCGCATCGGCGGCAAGGTCCTGCATATCGGCTCGTGTACGCGCATCCAGGGCCGAGAACGGCTCATCCAGCAAAACGATGGGCCGATCCTCCATCAGGGTTCGCGCCAACGCGACCCGCTGGCGTTGCCCGCCGGACAGTTCTGACGGTCTCTTGGCCATGTGATCCTGAAGCCGCATCCGTTCGATCAAACGGTCCCTGCGTTCGATATCGGGTGTCTCACCGCGCAGCCGCGCGCCCAATGATACGTTCTGCGCAACTGTCGCCCACGGCAACAACAGATCGTCCTGCGCCATATACGCGACGCGATCCGCCACGGTCTGACCATCACTTGCGGTAATCCGGCCATCAAAATCCGCACCCGTATCAAGCCCTGCGATCAAGCGCAGGACTGTGGTCTTTCCAACACCCGACCCCCCCAGCAAACAGGTCCACTGTCCCGACCCAAGGGTCAGGCTAAGCGGCGCGAACAGCGTCGCTCCGTCAATGGTGGCCGTGCCGCTTATGGTTAGATCGGGTGCAGGGGTCATGGTGTCAGGCCCATTTGCCAGAAATTGACCTCTAGCTCTGTGGCGGTTCGGAAGGTCTGGCACAGCCTGTCCCACCGTGGCGAGGTTTCAAAATCCGGTCCAATGCGTCGCGTTAGAGCCTGATCCAGCAACGTTCCCACCGCCTTGCATGCGTCTTGGTAGTCTGGGCCTGCATAGGTGTTGATCCAGTCGCGATAGGTCTCGGACGTGGCCTCGATCGCCAGCCGTGCTCCGATCTCGCCATAGCCCATCACGCAGGGCGCTAGGGCCGCTAGCAGATCCAGCAAATCGCCGCTATAGCCCGCCTCGAGCACGAACCGCGTATAGGCCAAATTCTCGGCACGTTCAGGGGTGGCGAACAGTTCCTCGCCCGAGATACCTTCGGCCTCGCATATACCAATATGAAGCTGCATTTCCTCGGCCACCAGCGCGTTCACGGTACCGACTGCAGTCAGCATCTCGGAATGGGTTTCCGATTTTACCACCGCCAAGGCCCAGGCACGAGAAAAGTGGATCAGAAACACATAGTCCTGACGCAGATAGTGCAGGAACGCGTCACGCGGCAGGCTTCCGTCCTTCAGCCCTTCGACAAAAGCGTGGCGGGTATAGTCCCGCCACGGCCCTTGCGCCGCGTCGCGCATCAGCGCGAAGGCCTTGCCGTACTCGCTCATTGTGCCGTCACGTCGATAGTGATGTCGCTGACTGGGTTGATGCTGTCGATCATGCCGCTGTCCTTGAGGAATTCTTCGAACCGGGCATAACGGCCAGCGTCAAAACCCGCTGGACGCAGGGCAAAACGGGGCAGAGTGTCGACCCATGCCCGTGCATTCAGTTCGTCCTGCAGCTCAGGCGACGTGGCGGCGAAAATTTCCCAGCTTTTTTCGGGGTTGTTGACGATGTACTGGGTGGCTTTCTCGGTCGCTGCCAGAAAACGGGCGATCATGTCGGTGTCCATCTTGTCGGGATTGGCGACATAGATCAGTTCATCATAGGGCGGAACGCCTTCTTCCTCGATATAGAAGCAACGGCCTGCGACGCCTTCGATATCCATCTGGTTCAGCTCAAAGTTACGGAACGCACCGATCACCGCGTCGACCTGGCCGGTCATCAGCGACGGCGACAGCGAAAAGTTGACGTTGATCAGCTCGATATCGTCCAGTGCAACACCATGTGCGTTCAGCATCGCAGTCAGGATCGCCTCTTCCACGCCTGCGACCGAGAATCCAACCTTCTTGCCCTTGAGATCGGCAAGCGATTTGATCGGGCCGTCCTCAAGAACCAGCAGGCAGTTCAGCGGCGTCGCAACCAAAGTGCCCACCCGCTTGAGCGGCAGCCCCTCATGGATCTGCAGATGCAGTTGCGGTTGATAAGACACGGCCAATTCCGCCTGACCCGCAGCAACCAGACGCGGGGGCGCAGACGGGTCCGCAGGTGGGACGATCTCGACCTCAAGCCCCTCATCTGCGAAGTAGCCATTTTCCTGAGCGACGATGATAGGACCGTGGTCGGGATTGATGAACCAGTCCAGCAGCACGGTCATCTTGTCCTCGGCCCATGCAGGCGCGGCGGCCAGCAGAGCGATGGCTGTGATCAGCTTTTTCATGTCTCGCGTTTCCTTCTGTTCACGAGGTTGCGGCCGCGACGAGGACAATCTCGCCGGACCAATCCGGTTGTAATTCTTCAGCGGTGCGCCAGGCGCGCAAACCTGTGGCGCAGCACAAAGCCAGTGTTTTCCCTTTGTTAGGCTCCGATTTTAGGGCGTTGAGCGACAGGCGCCGCGCATTCGGATGCACGGGTTTCGGTGCTTCGTCTTCGCCGCGTAGTTCAACGATCAAGTCGTCCTCGGTCAGATCGCCCGGGGAGACAAATCTGAAATGCCGATCGGGCTCGGGCGCATTGTCAAAGCGAAAAGTGGTGCTGCGCAGGGTTCGCGCGTCGAACTGAACCATCTGACCCAAGGGCGAGGGGTCCAGCCCCAATATCAGGTTCAGCGTCATTTGCGCCTGCATCGCACCGATAAATCCAACGACAGGACCCAAGACACCTGCCGTTGCACAGCTTGCCCCACTGTCCGGCACATCCGGGAACACAGCGCGCAGCGACGGGACACCGCCGCAGAACCCACCGACATAACCCGACAGACCCAGAACCGACGCGGTGATCAGTGGTTTTCCCGCGCCAAAACACGTGTCGGACAGGATATAGCTGGCGGCGTAACTGTCAGCACAATCCAGAACCACATCTGCCTGCGCCACCAAGTCGGCTGCGTTTTCGCTTGTTAGGGCCTGTTCACTCGCAATTACGTTGATCTCGCCATTCAACGCGCGGCACCGTTCAGCAGCGACCGCAGCTTTGGGCCGCCCACAATCCGCTTCGGCAAACAACGTCTGGCGGTGCAGGTTTGACAAGGCAACCGTGTCACCATCTACAATCGTGATCTGCCCGATACCGGCACCGGCAAGTAGGGGAAGAACCGGTGCCGCCAGACCTCCGGCGCCAATCACCAGAACCCGAGCGTCGGACAAGCGCGCCTGACCTTCGGCCGCGACTTCGGGCAACAGGGTTTGACGCGCGTAACGGCTCATCGCGTGACCTCGATCCATTGGCGCACGCGGGCTTCGGGGTCGGCGTTTAGGGTGATATCTGTCACGACCGAAACGATATCCGCACCCGCCTGCAATACGCCCAGTGCACGCTCCACACTCATGCCACCGATACCGACTAGGGGAATGTCGCCCACCCGTGCCTTCCACTCTGTTACGCGCGGCAAACCCTGCTGTTCCCATTTCATTTTCTTCAGAATCGTCGGGTAGACAGGACCAAGCGCCACATAATCCGGGTCCATCGCCAGAACACGCTCCAGCTCATCATCGTCATGGGTGGACACGCCCAGCTTCAGCCCAGCCTTACGGATGGATTTTAGATCGGCGTCGTCCAAATCCTCCTGCCCCAGATGGATCCAGTCACACCCCGCATCAATGGCGGCCTGCCAATAGTCGTTCACTACCAGCACCGCGCCGTGTGCTCGACAGAGGTCCAGTGACGCAGAAATCTGTTCCCACACCACCTCATCCGGCTGATCTTTGATCCGCAACTGGACCAGTTTGACGCCCAGCGGCAACATGCGGCGCAACCAGTCGGAGTGATCGAAAATTGGGTAAAACCGGTCCAGCGTCATGACAGAAACGCCTTTCCGATCACTGGGGTCGAAGGCTCAGCCATATCTCGGGCCTCGATCGGATCGGCCTCATGCGCCAGTTGCCCCGCCTCGATCGCCAACATCATGGCTCGCGCCATCGCCGCCGGGTCGCCCGCCCGCGCCACGGCTGTATTGAGAAGCACGGCGTCATACCCCAACTCCATCGCGTGTGCCGCGTGACTTGGCAGGCCGATCCCCGCATCAATCACCAACGGGACATCAGCAAACTCGGCGCGCAGCGCGCGCAGCGCGTATTCGTTGTTCAGCCCGCGCCCCGACCCAATCGGCGCGCCCCAGGGCATCAGCACCTCGCACCCGGCCCCCAACAGGCGTTCTGCCACAACCAGATCGTCAGTGGTGTACGGGAAGACCTGAAACCCATCTCCGGTCAGGATGCGGGCCGCCTCGACCAATTGAAACACATCCGGCTGCAGGCTGTCGGTATGGCCTATCAGTTCAAGTTTGATCCACTTGGTATCAAACACCTCGCGCGCCATATGCGCCGTAGTCACGGCCTCTTTAACGGTATGGCAGCCAGCGGTGTTGGGCAGAACCAAAACGCCAAGGTCGCGGATAATTTGCCAAAACGTCTGCCCGGCACCAGATTCGCGCCGCAAGGACACGGTGGCGACCCCGGCTCTACTTTCCCGAAATGCTTTTTCTAGTATTGCCGGGCTGGGATACAGCGCAGTCCCCAGCATCAATGGATTCGGCAGTTTGGTGCCATAGAACGTCTTCACCTTCAGCCCCCCTGCATCGGCGCAACAACTTCGACCCTGTCGCCGTCAGTCAGTTTATGGGCGACGCGTAGGGTCGACGGTACAAAGTCTTCATTCACCGCCGTCGCGACACGACCGGTAAACCCGCATTCCAGCAACAAGTCCGACAAGGTTTCGGCGCGCACCTCGCGTGGTTCACCGTTAAGCACGATCTTCATCGACCATCTCCGAATGTTTGTTCTCAAGCGCCAGATCAGCCACACCCTGCGCAAGTGCCGGGGCCAACAGGTAACCATGACGATACAGCCCGTTCGCATAAATCGTATGCCCCAGACGCCGAATGCGCGGCAGGTTGTCGGAGAAAGCCGGGCGCAGGTCGACACCGATTTCCAGCACCTCCGCTTCTCCGAAGGCGGGGTTCAGCGCGTATGCGGCGCTTAACAATTCCAACATGGACCGCGCGGTGATACGGCTGCTGTCCTCAGATTCGATCATTGTCGCGCCCAGCATGTAGACGCCATTGCCGCGCGGCACGATGTAAAGCGGCATCCGCGGGTGCAACAGGCGTACGGGCCGAGACAGGGTAACGTCAGGGCACCGGATCACAAGCATCTCACCCTTGACCCCACGAAGGTCATGCAATGTCTCGCGCGCGTGCAAACCCCGACAATCAATGGTGTTTTTCAAACCAGACGGGGCAAGTTTCTGATGAAATACCACACCCTCTGATTGCAACCGCCGATACAGGTCCAGCAGCGCGCGACGCGGATCCAGATGCGCCTCGTTCGAAAAGAACAGGCCCTTAGGAAAACCCGTTAAATCAGGCTCTAATTCGACTATTTCCGGCTGATCGACGTCCTTAAATCCATGCGTCCGACGCGAGAACCGGCGCAGATCAGGCAAATCTCTTGAATTGGCAACAACCAGAGTACCGCGCCGATGTACCACGGTGCGCGTGCCCCACCATTCCAACGCGCCTTGCCCCAGGCGCAGCACTGGTTCCTCGGCATTTTCATACTCGCACCACGGAGCCAACATACCGCCAGCCCACCAGGAACACCCATGCGCACCCGGAGGGCCGCCGGGGTCAAAAACCTGCACCTTCGCGCCACGGGACACAAGCTCGCTGGCGACAGTCAAACCGGCAACACCGGCCCCTATGACCGACCAAAGCGTCATGCCGTCCACACCCGATGAAAGTGATGAACCGGCCCGTGGCCCTGTCCGATATTCAGCTCATCCGCCTTAGCGATTGCCCCCTGAAGATACTCATGCGCCTGCGCGACCGCATCGGGCAGTGCCAGACCTTTGGCCAATCCCGCAGCAATCGAGGATGACAACGTGCAACCGGTGCCGTGCGTGTTGCGGGTCTCAACACGTGGGGCTGTATATTCGCCAACAACGCCCGAAGCGTCCAGCAGTACATCGTGGCAAATATCCCCTACGCCATGACCGCCCTTCATCAATACGGCCTTTGCCCCCAATGCACACAAGGTACGCCCCTGATCCGCCATTTCCGCAGGAGACGTAGCCGCTGCGCTGCCCAACAGACACGCAGCTTCCGGCAAATTGGGCGTCAATACCGAAGCGCGAGGTAAGAGCACATCCCGCAAGGTTTGGACCGCGTCCTGCGCCAACAAGGCATCCCCCGACTTGGCGACCATCACGGGATCCAAAACAATCGGACCTTCAAAAGCTGCGATGCTGTCGGCCACGGTATGGATAATCTCAGGTGTCGCCAACATTCCAATCTTGATGGAACCAACCTTCAGATCAGTCAGAACAGCATCAATCTGCGCGGCGATAACCTCCAGCGGTATTCCATGCACGGCGGTCACCGCACGGGTGTTCTGCGCCGTTACCGCCGTAACAACACTCGCGCCAAACACACCCAGCGCCGACATCGCCTTAAGATCGGCCTGTATTCCGGCGCCGCCGCCGCTGTCCGATCCTGCAATTGTCAATGCAATAGGCGCCATTTGGTTGCTCCGGTTCAGTAGGGACAACGGTGGCGTGGATAACGTCAGTAAACTGTACGACCGTTCCCTCCGCCGGTATTGCCCGGATCAGGTTCGATGGGTTGGCGCATTTGCACCTCTCAGCCCCATGATCAGGGCACCCCAACGGTTGGCGCAGAACATCTCAGGCGCGGTCGGATTAATCAAGAGGATTCTGCGAGGCTCTGCCTCGCGCTCCGGGATATTTCTGGCCAGATGAAGAACGGATCCCCTGCTTCATCTGGCTAAAAATATCCCGGGGGAGTCGCCCGAATGGGCGGCGGGGGCAGAGCCCCCTGACTGAAGGCTTCAGCCCTTCATCCCGTCCCAGAACGATTTCACCGAAGAGAAGAAGCTTTTGGATTCGGGATGATTGTCTTCGCCCAAGTCGTCGAACTCTTTCAAAAGCTCTTTCTGACGGCTGGTCAGGTTCACCGGTGTTTCCACCGCCAATTCGATGAACATATCGCCGACACCGCCACCACGCAGCGCAGGCATACCCTTACTGCGTAGACGCATCTGTCGGCCCGACTGACTTCCAGCCGGAATCTGCACGCGACCACGGCCGCCGTCGATCGTCGGCACCTCGATCGACCCACCAAGCGCGGCCTTTGCCATGCTGACGGGGACGCGGCAATAAAGGTTCACGCTGTCACGTTCGAACAGTTTGTGATCCGAAACCTCGACAAAGATATAGAGATCACCCGGAGGGCCACCACGCATCCCGGCCTCACCCTCGCCTGCCAGACGAATGCGCGTACCGGTTTCAACACCGGCAGGGATGTTCACGGACAATGCGCGCTCTTTTTCGACGCGGCCTGCGCCGCCACAGGATTTACAGGGATTCTTAATGATCTGGCCAAGGCCCGAACAGGTCGGACAAGACCGTTCTACCGTGAAAAAGCCCTGTTGCGCGCGGACCTTGCCCATGCCGGAACATGTGGGGCAGGTTGTAGGCTCGACGCCACTTTCCGCGCCCGAACCGTCACAGGCGGAGCAGGCAACTGCAGCGGGGACGTTGATGGTTTTCTGAAGCCCCGAGAATGCCTCTTCCAGCGTCACGCGCAGGTTGTAGCGTAGGTCTGATCCACGTGCAGCACGACGGCCGCCGCCGGCCCCGCCACGCTGACCACCCATGAAATCACCGAACAGGTCGTCAAATACGTCAGAAAATGCGCTGGAAAAGTCGCCCTGACCAAACCCACCACCGGGACGGCCACCACCACCCATGCCGTTTTCAAACGCGGCATGGCCAAAGCGGTCATAGGCGGCCTTTTTCTCGGCATCGCGCAGAACGTCATAGGCTTCGTTCGCTTCCTTGAACTGCGCCTCGGCATCCGGGTTGTCCTTGTTGCGGTCGGGATGCAATTCCTTGGCTTTCTTGCGAAAGCCTTTCTTGATCTCGTCCGCTGATGCGCCCTTTGATACGCCGAGCACATCATAGTAGTCGCGTTTTGACATCAGTATTTCCTTCTGCCTCAACGTAATCGGGCCGGCCCGACAACCGGACCGGCCCGAATTGGCCCGGTTACCCGTTAGTTACGCTTGTCGTCGTCCAGATCTTCGAACTCGGCGTCGACAATATCATCATCGCCCGGCGCTGCGTCTGCCGCTGCAGGCTCATCCTCACCTTCTTCGGCTTGCGCCTTGTAGATGGCCTCGCCCAGCTTCATGGCCGCTTCGGTGACGTTCTGGATGCCCGACTTGATCTTGTCGGCATTCTCGGTTCCCAGCTCGTCTTTCAGCGCGGCAATCGCCAGCTCGATGGCTTCGATGGTGGTCGGGTCGACCTTGTCGGCATGCTCTTCCATCGACTTCTCGGTCGAATGGATAAGGCTTTCCGCCTGGTTCTTGGCGTCCACCAGCTCGCGGCGTTCCTTGTCGGCCTCGGCATTATCCTCGGCGTCCTTGACCATCTTTTCGATGTCCGCGTCGGACAGACCGCCCGAGGCTTGGATGGTGATCTTCTGCTCTTTGCCGGTGCCTTTGTCCTTGGCCGAAACCGACACAATGCCGTTGGCGTCGATGTCAAAAGTCACCTCGATCTGAGGCATACCGCGCGGTGCGGGCGGGATATCTTCCAAGTTGAACTGACCCAGGATCTTGTTGTCCGCAGCCATTTCACGCTCACCCTGGAACACGCGAATGGTCACGGCGTTCTGGTTGTCCTCGGCGGTCGAAAAGACCTGAGACTTTTTCGTCGGGATGGTCGTGTTGCGGTCGATCAGACGGGTGAACACGCCACCCAGCGTTTCAATACCCAGCGACAGTGGGGTAACGTCCAGCAGAACCACGTCTTTAACGTCGCCCTGCAGAACACCGGCCTGAATGGCGGCGCCCATGGCAACCACTTCGTCCGGGTTTACGCCTTTGTGCGGCTCTTTACCGAAGAATTTGGTGACCTCTTCGATCACTTTCGGCATCCGGGTCATACCACCGACCAGAACAACCTCATCCACGTCGCCAGCCGACAGACCCGCATCTTTCAGTGCAGCCGCGCAAGGCTTCATCGACTTCTTGATCAGATCGCCCACCAGCGATTCCAGCTTGGCACGGGTCAGTTTCATGACCATGTGCAGCGGCTGGCCGTTGGCGCCCATCGAGATGAACGGCTGGTTGATCTCGGTCTGCGAGGTCGAGGACAGTTCGATCTTGGCTTTCTCAGCGGCTTCTTTCAGACGCTGCAGGGCCATTTTGTCGCTGGACAGATCGACACCGTGTTCCTTTTTGAACTCATCCGCCAGGTAATTGACGATGCGCATGTCAAAGTCTTCACCACCCAGGAAGGTGTCACCATTGGTCGATTTGACCTCGAACAGGCCGTCGTCGATTTCCAGGATGGTCACGTCGAAGGTACCACCACCAAGGTCATAGACCGCAATGGTTTGGGTTTCTTCTTTATCCAAACCATAGGCCAGCGCGGCAGCCGTCGGTTCGTTGATGATCCGCAGCACTTCCAGACCAGCGATTTTACCAGCGTCTTTGGTAGCCTGACGCTGTGCGTCGTTGAAATAGGCTGGAACGGTGATAACCGCCTGCGTGACTTCCTCACCCAGATAGCTTTCGGCGGTTTCCTTCATCTTGCCCAGAGTGAAGGCCGAGATTTGGCTTGGGGAGTACTTTTCACCACGGGCTTCAACCCATGCGTCGCCATTGCCGCCATTGACGATGGCATAAGGCACCATTTTCTTGTCTTTTTCGACTTCTGCATCATCCACACGACGGCCGATCAGACGCTTGACGCCAAAGATCGTGTTGTCGGGGTTGGTGACCGCCTGACGTTTTGCAGGCTGACCGACCAGTCGCTCATCTTCGGTGAAGGCGACGATCGAGGGCGTGGTCCGCGCCCCTTCGGCGTTTTCGATGACCTTCGGCTGCGAGCCGTCCATGATGGCCACGCACGAGTTGGTGGTTCCGAGGTCAATCCCGATTACTTTACTCATATGTTCAATCCCTTTCTCTTCAAGGCGATGTCCGAGGTCCGGACCCGTTATGGCACCCGCCCCCGATCTGATTTGCGCAATAGCCCTACACCATCACGCGTCCCGGCGTATATAAGGGCGGGACCAAAAGCCTGCAAGCGGTGTAAATCGCAGGTTTTCGGGATTCTGTGGCCTTTTTTCGCAAGGTTTTGGCAAGGATTGAGGATTCTGCGATGGCGCGGCTGATTTTGCGCGATTTCGACATCAGAAAAGCCTATCTGGACAGCACTGAACAAACAGGGCTGGTCGAGGTACTGCGCCCGATTCTGAAGTCCGCGCCTTTGTTCCGGCCTGTTACGCCCTCGGGCAAGGAAATGTCCGTTAGCATGACCTCGGCCGGATCGTTGGGTTGGGTGACAGATCGCGCGGGCTACAGGTATCAGTCGCAGCATCCCAAAGGGGTCAGTTGGCCGTCAATCCCCGAACCCATTCTTGCAGTCTGGCGCGATCTGGCCAGCGCGGAACGTGACCCGGATTGCTGCCTGATCAACTATTACGGCGAAAATGCCCGAATGGGGCTGCATCAGGACAAGGACGAAGCAGATTTTTCCTGGCCGGTTCTCTCAATTTCGCTTGGCGATGACGCCTTGTTCCGCATTGGCAACAGCGCCCGAGGCGGCAAGACCGAGTCGATCTGGCTGAACTCGGGCGATGTCGTGATTATGGGTGGCCCTGCGCGCCTGACCTATCACGGCGTGGATCGCATCCGTTTCGGGTCATCCAAGCTGTTGCCGAAAGGCGGAAGGATCAACCTGACCCTGCGCGTAGCCAGTTAGCGGCGCGCGTTCCAGCTCTGCGAGATTTGCTGGCGCGTGTAGAAAATTCCCAACAGACCAATCAGCAACAGCGTCAAGCCAACCCAGATTGGATATTCCCAGTTGGTGTTGCGCGGAAAATAGTTCCGAAACACAAATCCGCGGCACTGGTCGATGATATGAAACAACGGGTTCCACGCAAACATCGTCAACATGAAACCGCCCAGCGCGTTTGCCACGAACATCTTTCCCGAAAAGACCATGTTCAATCTGCGATAAATCGTGCTCAGAATCGTCGAAGTCGTTGGAAACCACGGCTTCAGGGCCATGAACACCACACCTACAGCGCACCCCGTGAACCAAGCCAATATCAGCATGTAGAACGCACCGCCTGGATCTTGAACTTCCAACGGGGCAACGACGACTATGTAACCGAACAGGATCACGAAAATGGATACCAACTGCGTATAAAGCGTTCCAAACGCGGCAGCCAACAGAACCACCATCATGTTCATCGGCGAATGCAGCATCATCGGGTTGTCGCCGGTACCAACACCGGACACTGCACCAACCGCTTTGACATGTGTGAGGAACAGAAAGATACCCGACAGCAGAAACAAAATGAACTCACCCCGAACCTTCGCAACGCGGGTCCCAAGAAAGGACATTATCAGGTAAAAGACAGTGAGCAGTGCCAGAACCTGAATGACATTCTTCACAATTGCGATAATTGCGTTGGAATGACCCGCGCGGATGTTGCGCACGACGGCGTGAAACACCAGTTCAGCCGTTGTGAACGCGCCACCCAAAAGGGTCTGATTTCGCTTAAAATAAAACACGCGTGCGTCGTTTCCTGCCCAATCGCCTGTAAACTGTCACGAAATTCTTGCCGATCCGTAACTGGCACATCATAAGGCCGACAGAATATTCAATCAACAAATCACAGGAACGGAGCATTTTTGTGACGTACGACGCCCTTATCCCCGTCATCCGCCGATTGGCTTTGGAAGCTGGCGACAAGATCATGGAAATCTATAATTCGGATGATTTCGACGTGAAGGTCAAATCCGACTCCAGCCCAGTGACCGAAGCTGATGAGGCCGCAGACGCCCTGATCTCGGCGGGTTTGCGCGACGCTTTCCCGAATATTCTGCTGGTGACCGAGGAACAGGCAGACTCGCACTCGGAAAAAGGCGACACGTTCCTGATCGTCGACCCACTGGACGGGACCAAGGAATTCATCAACCGCCGCGGCGATTTCACCGTGAACATCGCACTTGTTGAAAATGGCACGCCGACCCGAGGTGTGGTCTATGCCCCTGCCAAAGGACGCATGTTTTACACGCAACCCGACGGACAATCGGTTGAGGAAACCGGCGCGCTCGATAAGGACAATATCGGCGAAACGACCTCGATCTCAGTCTCTAAACCGGACAATTCCGCACTTTTGATCGTGGCTTCGAAATCACACCGGGATCAGGCGACCGAGGATTACATCAATAAGTATCAGGTGCAGGACAGCAAAAGCGCCGGCTCATCGCTGAAATTTTGTCTGGTGGCAACGGGTGAGGCCGATCTGTACCCCCGCGTCGGCCGCACGATGGAGTGGGACACAGCCGCAGGTCACGCCATTCTGGCAGGCGCTGGCGGTAATGTGGTTCGCTTTGACGACCATACACCTCTGACCTATGGCAAGGACGGCTATGCAAACCCGTTCTTCATCGCCTACGCTCCGGGTGTTGACCTGAAGGAAGCCTGATGTCCGTTCTGATCGCCATTCCCGCCCGCTATGCCTCGACCCGCTATCCGGGCAAACCCCTGGTTCCCCTGACCGGAGCAAGTGGCAAAGCAATGACCCTGATTGAACGGTCATGGCGCGCGGCCTGTTCCGTATCCGGTGTGGACAAGGTGGTTGTCGCCACCGATGACGACCGCATCCGTGACGCGGCCGAAGAATTCGGGGCCGAAGTTGTCATGACCTCGGAATCTTGTGGAAATGGCACCGAACGCTGTGCAGAAACCCACGCCAATCTGGGCATGGGCTATGACATCGTGGTCAACCTACAGGGCGACGCACCGCTGACCCCGCATTGGTTCGTCGAAGACCTGATCGCAGGGCTGCGCGACGCACCAGATGCAGGCGTCGCCACACCGGTTCTGCGCTGCGACGGTGATGCGCTGAACAGCCTTCTGAACGATCGCAAGCACGGGCGCGTCGGCGGCACGACCGCCGTCTTCGCCGCAGATCACAGCGCCATGTATTTTTCGAAAGAAGTGGTTCCCTATACCGCCCAGACCTATGCATCGGCGGACGACACCCCAGTTTTTCACCACGTCGGCGTTTATGCCTATCGTCCTGATGCTCTGGCTGCTTACCCCACATGGCCCGTTGGCCCGCTGGAACAGTTGGAAGGTCTGGAACAACTGCGCTTCATGGAAAACGGGCGCAAGGTTCTTTGCGTCGAGGTTGAAGCCAAGGGTCGTCAGTTCTGGGAACTGAACAACCCGCAGGACGTGCCGAAACTGGAACAAATGATGGCCGCCATGGGGCTGGACTGACCGCGGTGCATATCAGAAATAATCGGCCTTTCTGGGCGGCAAGACAAATTGGACTTTTGAATGACTAATATTCTTGTGACCGGCGGTGCCGGCTACATCGGGTCGCATGCCTGCAAAGCGTTGTCGCAAGCAGGATACACGCCTGTGACCTTTGACAACCTGATTACCGGTTGGCAGGACGCTGTGAAATTCGGCCCCTTTGAACAGGGCGACCTATTGGACCGCGCCCGGCTAGACGAGGTTTTCGCCAAATACCAGCCCGCCGCCGTGATGCATTTCGCGGCCCTCAGCCAGGTGGGTGAGGCGATGTCGGAACCGGGCAAATACTGGACCAACAATGTCACCGGATCGCTGTCTCTGATCGAGGCCGCCGTTGCCGCCGGGTGCCTGAACTTCGTGTTCTCATCGACCTGCGCCACTTATGGCGAACACGACAATGTCGTGCTGGACGAAAACACGCCGCAGGAACCGCTTAACGCATATGGTGCATCCAAACGGGCGATCGAAGATATTCTGCGCGACTTTCAGGCAGCGCATGGTCTGAACCACGTGATTTTCCGGTATTTCAACGTGGCGGGCGCAGACCCTGACGGTGAAGTGGGCGAATTCCACCGCCCTGAAACTCATCTGATCCCGCTGATGCTGGATGCCATCGACGGCAAGCGCGACGGCCTGACGGTGTTTGGCACCGACTATGACACACCGGACGGAACCTGCATCCGCGACTATGTCCATGTCTGCGATCTGGTCGATGCGCATGTTCTGGGTCTGAACTGGCTGGAACAGGACAAGGGCAGCCGCGTGTTCAACCTTGGGACAGGCAGCGGATTTTCCGTGATGGAGGTTATCGGACATTCCAAGTCCGTAACCAATCGCGACGTGCCCTATTCCATCGGACCGCGCCGGGCCGGGGACTGCACCAAGCTGGTCTCAGGGTCGGTGCGCGCCGGTGACGAACTAGGCTGGGCGCCGAATAGATCTACGTTAGAGGCGATGATTGCCGACGCGTGGCGCTGGCATCAAAACGGCCATTACGAGAAATGAGCCCCCTGTGACCGGTACCGAGGATATTCTGCCGCCCCTTTCATGGGTGCAGAAGTACCGGCTGCGCATGAAACGACGGCGGCTGTTGTGGAGATCATTTCGCAGCCGCCGCCAGTTGACTCCGCTATTGGATCGAACCCGCGCGATCAAACCGGGCGACATTCTGGCCTTTACGACCCTTCGGAGCGAAATTACCCGCCTGCCCTGGTTTCTGCGGCACTATCGGGCCTTGGGTGTGGATCACTTTCTGATTGTGGATAACGGCAGCGAGGACGGGTCGGTCGTGTTTCTTTATGACCAGCCGGACGTGTCGCTGTGGCAGACGCATGCCAGCTATCGCGATGCGCGGTACGGGCTGGACTGGCTGACCTGGTTACAGATGCGGCATGGGCACGAGCACTGGACGCTAATGGTGGATGCCGATGAGCTGCTGATCTACCCAGAGCATGATACGCAATCCCTTCATGATCTGACGTCCCTTCTGGACCAACAGGGTCGCGACGCGTTTGGCGCGCTGATGCTGGACCTTTATCCCAAGGACCAGCTGGGGGTTCAGGGCTATGAACCCGACACTGACCCAACTGCAGTTCTGAGCTGGTTTGACCCCGGTCCTTACCGCGCAAAACGGCAATCTCCCTTGGGAAATCTATGGGTACAGGGCGGCGCGCGCGAACGAATGTTCTTTGCCGACACGCCGCGGCAGTCCCCGACGTTGAACAAGCTTCCTCTGGTTCGGTGGTCCCGGCGGTATGCTTACGTAAATTCGTGCCATTCGGCCTTACCGCGAAAATTGAACGCGGCCTATGACGGCCCAGATGACAGCAGACCGTCGGGCGTATTACTGCACACCAAGTTTCTGCCCGAGGTGATCGAGAAATCGAAGGTCGAAAAAACCCGGCGGCAGCATTTCCATAACCCCGATCAGTTCGCGGACTATTATGACGGGATAATTAATCGCCCCTTAATGTGGACACCTCAGTCAGAGCGTTACACAGGCTGGAGGCAACTGCAGCAGCTTGGGCTGATGGGCAATATTGATTGAAAATTCGGCCTCTTCGGCTAACGGCTTGTAAATGCGTTGCCTCGATAGATGGAAAAGTGGCATAACCCGATAATGACCCGGCACCACTTTGGCTGATCCAGGCCCCGGGTATGCTCGCGTAAATCAAAAGGTAGGGCAGTCACGTGAGCCTGTTGGATTCTTACCGAATGAGATTGCGGCGCAAGCGCCGTATTTTGCGCTGCCTTAGAAAACGGCGTGATCTTACGGCCGTTTCGACGAAAACACAGAATATCAAACGGCGTAATGTCCTGTTGGTGAGCGTCGTGCGAAACGAAAAAATTCGCCTGCCATTTTTTCTGGAATATTACCGCCGTCTGGGGGTCAATCACTTTTTGTTCGTCGACAATGACAGTGATGACGGAACCGGCGCATTTCTAGCCGATCAACCGGATGTTTCAGTCTGGCGGGCTGATGCAAGCTATAAGCGGGCTACGTTCGGCATCGACTGGTCGAATTACCTGCTGCGCAAATACGCGCATGGTCATTGGGTTCTGACAGTCGACCCGGATGAGTTCTTTATTTACCCGTTCTGCGACACCCGCCCGGTGCGGGCATTGACCGATTGGCTGGACGGATGCGCCGTACGCAGTTTTGGCACGATGCTGATCGACATGTACCCGCGTGGCCCTGTTGAAGCCGAACCCTACACTGAGGGTCAGGACCCGTTCGAAATCGCCCGCTGGTTCGACTCGGGCAACTACATGATCACAAAGAACCACGACTACGGAAACCTGTGGATTCAGGGCGGCCCACGCGCGCGGGTGTTTTTCCGGGACAACCCATCCAAAGCCCCCGCGCTGAACAAGATACCGCTGGTCAAGTGGGACCGGCGCTATGTTTATGTCAGTTCGACCCACTCTCTGCTGCCGCGCGGCCTGAACCAAGTTTATGACGAATGGGGCGGCGAAAAGACCAGCGGGGCGCTGCTGCATGCCAAGCTGATCGACACTTTGGGAGATAAGGCCCGCGAAGAAATGGAGCGCGGCCAACACTATCGAAGATCGGGGGAATACCGCGCCTATGCCCAAGGGTTGGACGACCAGCCCGTCTTTTGGTGCGACTGGTCCGAGAAATACATCAACTGGCGGCAGCTCGAAATTCTGGGGCTCATGTCCAAAGGAAACTGGGCATGAGCAAACTTGGCATCGTCATGCTAGTTCATTCTGCGCTGCACCGGGTCGAGCAGGTTGCGCGCCATTGGGCCACCGCCGGGTGTCCTGTTGTCATTCACGTCGATCAAAAAGTCTCGGACAAGGCATATTCCGATCTGGCCGCATCCTGTGCGGACACGCCGCTGATCCGATTTTCCGAGCGACACACGTGCCAGTGGGGTGGGTGGAGCATCGTGGCAGCCTCGCAATCCGCGGCCGAACTGATGCTGGACGCGTTCCCGGATGTTCACCACGTTTACTTGTCGTCGGGTGCCTGCCTTCCACTGCGTCCCGTTTCCGAACTTGTCGACTATCTTGCGGAACGTCCACGCGTGGATTTCATCGAAAGCGCAACCACTGCCGATGTTAGCTGGACCATCGGAGGGCTGGATCAGGAAAGGTTCACGCTGAGGTTTCCGTTCTCGTGGCGCAAGCACCGCAAGCTGTTCGATCTGTACGTCCGGCTGCAACGAGCGCTTGGGATGCGGCGCCGCATCCCCAAAGGATTGGTGCCACACATGGGCAGCCAATGGTGGTGCCTGACCCGTCAGACGCTGTCCGCCATTTTGCAGGACCCCAAGCGCAAGGTGTATGATCGGTATTTTCGCCGGGTCTGGATACCCGACGAAAGCTATTTTCAGACATTGGCGCGCCTTTATTCGATCCAAATCGAAAGTCGGTCACTCACCCTGTCTAAATTCGACTATCAGGGGCGTCCGCATATATTCTACGACGACCACCTGCAGCTTTTGCGCAGGTCTGATTGTTTTGTGGCCCGTAAGGTCTGGCGCGACGCGGATCGACTGTATCAGTCCTTTCTCGCCGATCAGGCTGGCACAATGAAACCGGCAGAACCCAATCCGGGGAAGATCGACCGCGTATTCTCGAAGGCGGTCGAACGCCGCACACGGGGACGGGACGGGCTGTATATGCAAAGCCGCTTTCCCCGTCATGGCAGCGAGAATGGCCTGACCTGTTTCCCATATTCCGTCTTTCAGGGCTTTGCTGAACTGTTCGAGGATTTTGAGCCTTGGCTGACTGAAACAACAGGCGGGCGCGTGCACGGCCACCTTTTCGCACCCAGCCGGGCAGAGTTCTCGGGCGGAGAAACCATCATAAACGGCGCATTGAGCGATTGTGCGAAATTGCGGGACTATAACCCGACCGCCTTTCTATCCAACCTTGTCTGGAATACCCGAGGCGAGCGGCAGTGTTTTCAGTTCGGGCCCCGTGATACACAAAAGATCAACTGGTTTCTGGCGCGTGACAAGAATGCCCAAGTCTCGGTGATCACCGGCGCATGGGCCATCCCGCTGTTTCGGTCCAACCTGAATTTTTCGGATATTCGCAACGAGGCCGCCCGGCTTCAGCAGATCGAAACCAAACAGCTTGAGGTTTTGAACTCGGTCTGGACTAAGGCACGGGTTCGAACGTGGTCTCTTGCGGAATTTGTTGAAACACCGATGGAACCGCTTCAGGCGGTGGTCGGGGAAATAGGCATTCAAAACCAAAGCCATCTCACACAGACCCCGACCATGGTTGACCTTTCGGGATTTGGCCAATTCCTGCAAAACCTCAAGAACCAGGGGATGCATCCCTACATGATGGGCGACTTTCCGTCAGACGACGTGTTCGGAAAACAGGTCAGGCCATATCCAAAACCTTATTTGGTGCGATAACCGGATATGAGCCAAAAATTCGACTATTTCGTTATTCTTGCCGCCATGCGCACGGGCTCGAACCTGCTGGAGGCCAACCTGAACGCATTGGACGGGGTCACCAGCCACGGCGAGGCGTTCAACCCGCATTTCATAGGGCGATTGAAAACCGAAGAACTGCTGGGCATTTCGATTGAGCAGCGGGACCAGAATCCGACCGACCTGCTGGACGCGATCCGCGAGGCGCCAGGCGAGCTGAATGGATTCCGCTTTTTTGATGGCCACGATCCACGCGTGTTAGAGCCTGTTCTAAGCGATCCCCGCTGCGCCAAGATTATCCTGACGCGAAACCCATTGGACAGTTTCGTGTCACTACAAATTGCGCGGGAAACCAAACAATGGCAGCTAAAAAACGTAAAACGCAGGCGTGAGGCCCGCATCGAATTTAAAGTGGTCGAATTTCAGAAATACCTGGACCAACAGCAGAACTTCCAACTTTTGCTGCTTCATCACCTGCAAGACTCGGGTCAGACCCCATTCTACATCGCGTATGACGATTTAAATCGGCTGGAATCGCTGAATGGTCTGGCAGAATGGCTGGGTGTTGCCGGGCGACTTACGGAACTTGATGACACGCTGAAACCTCAAAACCCCGAGGCGACCCTGTCCAAGGTCACAAACCCGGATCAGCTTGAGCGTGACTTGTCCCAAGTCGACAGGTTCAATCTGTATCGCACCCCCAATTTTGAACCCCAGCGTGGTCCGGCAGTAGCCAACTACGTGGCCGCGCCGAACACACCACTGATGTACCTGCCTGTGCGCGGAGGGGTTGAAGCACAGGTTTCGCAATGGCTGGCTGATCTGGATGGGGTGGAAATGGATGCCCTGATCACCAACCAGAACCGAAAGCAGGCACGGACGTGGATGGTTTCCCATCCCGGTCACCGGAAGTTCACCGTGCTGCGCCATCCGTTGGCCCGTGCGCATTCCGTTTTTTGTTCTAAAATCCTAAGCACCGGACCGGGTTCTTATCTGAAGATCCGAAATATGCTGCGCAATCGGTTCAAAATTCCCATTCCAGGCCAATTGCGCAAAGACAACTACCCTATCGACCAACACCTAGAGGCATTTTCCGCTTTCTTGCAGTTTCTGCGCCAGAACCTTGCGGGCCAGACGCCGGTTCGCGTTGACGGAATGTGGTGCAGTCAGGCGCAAGTGTTGGAAGGAATGGCGTCATTTGCCCTGCCCGATGTGATCCTGAGGGAAGAAGAACTGGCATCAGCCCTTCCCAATCTGGCCCGGTCGCTGGGGTACGAAACCCCGCCGGTGCCAACAATAACCGACCCTGACAGCCCTTACACGCTGGGCGAGATCTACGACGAAGCGCTCGAAACGCTGGCGGCAGATGCCTACCAGCGCGACTATATGCAATTCGGATTTGGTGCGTGGAAACCTGTTAAGGGCGCAGAGTGATCAGCGTACCGCGGTTCACCATTGCGTAGATTTCTTCAATCTCTTCATTCTTGACCGCAATGCATCCGGCCGTCCAATCCGGCGTCTTTTTCGCGCGTTTGCGTTCAGATCGCTTGTTGGGCTGGCCGTGGATAAAGATATCGCCACCGGGATCAACGCCTGCTGCCTTTGCCTGTGCAACGTCATCCGAGTTTGGGTAAGAAATCCCAAGGGACAGATGATAACTGCTGTTGGGATTGCGGCGGTCGATCAGGTACGTGCCTTCGGGCGTGCGACCATCACCGCGTTTGGTCTTGGTCCCCGCGGGCGCAAAACCCAGATCCACCTTGTATTCTTTTAGAACGTGTTCGTTGTGCAGAAGATACATCTTCCGCGCACTTTTGTTGATGACCAAAGATGTCACTTCGGGTCCATCATATGTCAGAAATCTGGGGTTTGCCGAGGCGCAGGCCGAAAGGCCCAGCGTTGCCATAGCACCCAATCCAAATGCTCGACGATCCATGTTTCACTGCCTGCCGTTTTGTTTTTTTCAGGATTATGCCAGAAATCCGAAAAACTGAAATCACTTTTTGATGTTCGACTGCTCAATTAAGCGACGTTCGATGGATTCAAGGCGCTCTAGCACCTCATCGCGGTAGGCATCGGTCTTTACCTCATCCTCGGCGTGGTGGGCATCTTGCATCGAGTTCACGATCAAACCCACCAGCAAGTTCACAACGGCAAAGGTCGTGACCATGATGAATGGCACAAAGAAAATCCACGCATAGGGATAAACCTGCATAACCGGGCGCACGATGCCCATCGACCAGCTTTCCAGCGTCATGATCTGGAATAGCGTGTAGGCTGACAGGCCAAGATCGCCGAACCAGTCCGGGAAAGACTCCGAGAACAGCTTGGTCGAAATCACCGCGCCAATATAAAACAGGATCGCCATCAGAAGGAACACACTGGCCATGCCCGGCAAGGCTGAAATGAACCCTTCGACCACCCGGCGCAAACGGGGCGCAACCGAAATCACGCGCAGCACCCTGAGAATACGCAGCGCCCGCAAAACCGACAGGCTGCCCGCACTGGGCACAAGGGCGATGCCCACAATCAGGAAATCAAAGTTGTTCCACCCGTTCTTGAAAAAATTCCGCCCCGTGGCAATCAGCTTCATCGAGATTTCGGCAACAAAGATGGCCAGACATAGCTGATCCAATGTCACGATCACCGGGCCTGCCAGCTCCATTAAGGTCGGAGATGTCTCCATCCCCAGCAGGACCGCATTGAACAGGATGACTCCGGTGATGAAATGGCCAAAAGCCGGGGCGTCGATGATTGTCTGCAGGCGTTGGGTGATCCCCATTCGGGTGCTCTCCTGTCAGGGTTATGAGTTCAGAGTAAAGCGGGCGGCAAGTTCGACATGTGACGACCACCGAAACTGGTCAACCACTTGTACCCATTCAAGGGTGTAACCCGCGTTAACCAGCGTTTTTGCGTCACGGGCGAATGTAACCGGGTTGCAAGAGACATAAGCAATCACTGGGCGTTTTGCCTGCGCCAGCTCGGACACCTGCGCCTCGGCCCCTGCGCGCGGCGGGTCCAGCACGATCGCGTCAAAATGCCTGAGTTCATCCGGCATCAAGGGTCGGCGGAACAGATCGCGCGCCTCGGTCGTTACTCGTTTCAGCCCTTTGGCCTTGCGCCACCCCTGAACCAGCGCGGCGGTCATGTCACCCTCGCCCTCCACTGCGTGAACTTCGGCGGTCTGCGCCAGTGGAAGCGAAAAGGTACCACTGCCTGCGAATAGGTCGACAACGCGCTTTGCCCCCTCGGTTACCTGCAAAACAGCCTGTAATAGAGCCTGTTCACCGTCCTTGGTGGCCTGCAGAAACGCGCCGGGCGGAGGTACGACTTTGGCCGTCCCAAAGCGTTGAACCGGCTGCTGCCGCGTGGCGATAACCTCGTCATCCCAACTGAGCCGTGCAAGACCATGGTGTTCGGTCGCCTGCGCAAGGGCCAGCTCAAGCGGGCCGTCCAATGGCTTGCCGCCTTTGACTGCCACGTCCAGACCACCCTCGGACAGGGTCAGCGTCACGGCCAGAACCCCTTTTCGGCTGCCCCCCAGCAGGGCCAACGCCTCGGCCACCGGGATCGCGGCGATCAGGTCGGGATGCAGCAAATGGCAATCCGGGATTTCGGAAATCGTATCGGATGCGCGGCCATGGAACCCAGCCAAAGTGCCCTTTTTCGTGCGCCGCACAGCAACGGTTGCCCGACGCCGGGACCGTTCGGGTGAGGTATGGATCGGGCGCATGTCCGCTTCGATCCCCTGCGCATCCAGCGCCTTGCGCACAATTTCGACCTTCCAGTCGGCGACAAATGCGTCTGATGCATGTTGCAGTTGGCATCCACCACAAGACTTGTAGTGGCGGCACGGCGCCTTGACCCTTTGATCCGAGGGGGTTTCGACCCGGACCTCGGTCAAAAGCTGCCCGACAACGGTGCCGCTGACCGCTTCTCCCGGCAAGGTGCGCGGTGCAAAAACGGGGCCTTCGGCAATGCCATCCCCCTGATGACCAAGGCGCGTTATGGTGAATGTCTGCGTCATGATCCGCCTGATACCGGGGCTTTGCCCGCAACAAAACCCCTTTGACACCGTCACGGTCGGGTTGAACATAAAAACGCCGCCGGACCACCCGAGCCAATCAGCTAAAAGCTATTCCGCAGCCTCTGCTTGAATGAAGCCACCAGACTGACGATGCCAGAACCGTGCATAAAGGCCGCCCTGTTCCAGCAGATCGTCATGAGTGCCGGATTCGACAATGCGCCCCTGATCCAGCACGATGATCCGGTCCATCTCTCGCAGCGTGGAAAGCCGGTGTGCAATCGCAAGGACGGTCTTGCCTCGCATCACGCGGTGCAGGGCGGCTTGGATCGAGGCTTCTACCTCGGAATCCAGCGCAGATGTCGCCTCATCCAATACAAGGATCGGCGCGTCTTTCAGGATCGCACGCGCCAGGGCGATCCGCTGGCGCTGTCCCCCGCTGAGTTTTACGCCACGCTCACCCAGATGGGCATCATATCCTGTGCGACCGTGGGCGTCCTGCAAGCCAAGGATAAATTCGTGCGCCTCTGCCTTTTGTGCCGCGGCGATCATCTCGGCTTCTGTGGCATCAGGACGGCCATACAGGATGTTTTCACGCGCCGAGCGGTTGAACATCGCAGTTTCCTGCGTGACCATACCGATATGCCTGCGCAAGCTGTCCTGTGTCACTTGGCGTACATCCTGACCGTCGATGCGAATTGTGCCCTTTTCCCCGTCATAGAGCCGCAATAGCAAGGAAACCAAAGTTGACTTCCCTGCCCCGGAAGCGCCGACGATGCCCAGCTTCTCACCCGGATATACGGTCATATTCACATCGCTTACACCGCCGACATCGCGCCCATAAGCAAAGCTGACATGGTCAAACTCGATCCGACCGTCCTGCACCTGCAGATCGGACGCGTTTGCTGTGTCCACAATCCGGTCCCGTTTGGCGAGAGTCATCATTCCATTCTCAATCTCACCAACATTCGCATAGAGGCCCATCAGCGTGAAACTGACCCAGCCTGTCATCTGGGCAATACGGATCGAAACTGCGCCCGCCGCAACGATATCGCCTGCCGTTGCAGTTCCCGCCTGCCACAACCCGATCGTTGCGCCCATCAGCACAACCGGCAGCACACCTGCCAGCGTCATCAGAATGAACCTGAAACTGGCAGACAAACTACCGAACTCCAGCGACCGTTCCCGCAGGTCGACCATCGCATTGCGGGCAGCCTGATCTTCGTAGGCAGAATGCGCAAACAGTTTTACGGTCTTGATGTTCGTGATGGTGTCGACCACCTGCCCCGACACCATCGCCCGCGCTCCAGCCCGCGCGGCCGAGCGTTTGCGGATGCGCGGCAGATACCAGTGGACAAGCAGGAAATAAACGGCGAGCCAAGCCGTGAAGGGCAGCATGACAAGCGGATGAATAGACCCTAACAAAAGGAATGAACCCACAAGCGAGGCGAGGGCAAAGACGATCGCGCTGATGGTCTCGGACACGACCGACGCCATCGCATTCGAAGTTTGCATCTGCTTCTGGGCGATCCGTCCGGCGAAGTCGTCGTCGAAATAGGTGACGGACTGCCCCAATGTCCAACGGTTCAGCTTGGCCAGAACCAGCGGCGTGATATTGGGCATTACGATGTAATTGTTCGACAGTGAGGACAACCCGAACAATGCCGGGCGCAACAGCATGAAAAAGGCAACTGCGCCGAGTATCATCCACATGTTGCTAGCGGTCAGAAAGTTCTCGGGCCCGCCTGCGGTTGCAATGTCGACCACCAATCCCAGAATCCAGGCAGTTCCGGCCTCCATCGCGCCAGCGGTTGCGGAAAAGAAGGCCGCGACAAACAGCATTGGCCACGCGCCGGACAAGCACCAGCGAATGAACGCCCCCAGTGTTTGCGGCGGGGGCGTTTCGATGTTTTTGAACGGGTTTATGAGGTCGGCGATCCTCATTCCGCGGCCTCCGGGTTCAGGAAGCCCCCAGATTGCCGCGCCCAGAACTGGGCGTAAAGCCCACCATGGGACAACAGCTCGGCATGGCCGCCTTGCTCTACAATTCTTCCGTCGTCCATGACCAGAATGCGGTCCATCTGGGCAATGGTACTCAGCCGGTGGGCAATGGCGATCACGGTTTTACCTTGCATCATGCCGTAAAGAGTTTCCTGTATCGAAGCTTCGACTTCGGAATCTAGGGCAGATGTCGCCTCGTCCAACAACAGGATCGGCGCATCCTTCAGGATCACACGCGCCAAGGTCACCCTCTGACGTTGCCCGCCAGACAGTTTCACGCCCCGCTCACCCACATGTGCGTCATAGCCGGTGCGCCCTTGCGGATCCTGCAGATCAAGGATGAACTCATGCGCTTCGGCCTGTTTGGCAGCGGCGATCATCTGAGCCTCGGTCGCGTCAGGACGACCATAGAGGATGTTATCTCGGACCGAGCGGTGCAGCAGCGCGCTGTCTTGTTGCACCATGCCGACATGGCTGCGCAAACTGTCCTGCGTGACCTGCGCGATGTTCTGACCGTCGATCAGGATCGCACCCTGCTCGACGTCGTAAAACCGCAAAAGCAGCTTTACTAGGGTCGATTTCCCGGCCCCGGACCGCCCGATCAGACCGATCTTTTCACCCGGCTGAATGGTCAGATTGATGTGGTCCAAACCCCCGGTCTTGCGCCCGTAATGGTGGGACAGATCGCGAATGTCGATCTGACCAGTGGACAATTGCAACGGTTTGGCGCCGGGCACATCCAACAGATCAATGGGTTGCGCAATCGTCTGCATCCCCTCGGCCACAACACCAAGCTGACGGAAAAAGCTGGTCAGCGCCCACATGATCCAGCCAGTCATCGCGTTCAGCCGCAGGGTCAAAGCGGTAGCAGCCGCAACCACCCCAACCGAGGCGCTGCCTTGCATCCACAGGGCAATCGCCCATCCGACAACGCCAACGATCAGCAGACCGTTCAGCGTGACCAGAACCGCATCCATGATGGTGAAGATCCGCATCTCGATCTGAAAGGTTCGGCGTGTTTCTTCGATGGCTTCGCGGGCATAGTCCAGTTCCTGCGCGTCATGGGCAAACATCTTGACCGAGTGGATGTTGGTGTAGCTGTCGACCACCCGCCCCGTCACGGCAGACCGCGCATCGGACGCCGCCTGCGACGCGGGACCTACCCGAGCAACCGTCCAGCGAACCAGCAATCCATACAGGACAAACCAGACCAGCAGTGGCAGCAAAAGGCGCGGATCAGCCGCCATAAGCAGCACCGCCGCCCCGATCAAATAGGCCAGCGAGAAAGAGATCGCGTCAAAGACCTGAAACACCGCCTCGCCCGCTGCCGGGGGCGTTTGCATGATCCGGTTGGCGATGCGGCCCGCAAAGTCATTCTCGAACCAGCCCACGGACTGACGCAGCACATGTTTATGCGCGCGCCAGCGGATAAGGGTGCCAAAGTTCGGCAGAATCGTGTTGTTCAACAACAGCACATCCACGACATGCAACATGGGCCGCAGCAAAAGGACAAAAAGGGCCATCAGGATCAGTTCAGTCCCGTGGGCCTTCCACACCTCGGCCGGCGGTCCGGTCAACAGGTCAACTACGCGACCCATATAGTAGATCAGCCCGACCTCAACTGCCGCTACGATGACTGAAATCAGCCCCGCCCAGAAGAATACCCGATAGAACGGCTTGGAGTATTCCAACATGAATGGCCACAACCGCGTGGGCGGCGCGTCAGATTCCTTGTAGGCGACAAAAGGGTCAACGAGGTTTTCGAAAAAGCGAAACATGGAGAGTGCTCCGATTGAGCAGAAAATTGGTCATGCGAAGAAAGATGGCGCTAGAACACCACCCCAACGGGTCAAGGTGTCCCGGCTTTAGCCGAACCAGATCCCGTAATACATTCGCATCCCTCCATTTAAGTGACAGGCGAACGTAAGCACAAAGACTGCGACTTGTCATCCCTTTTTGAGACTACGCCTCAGCCGCTCAGCAAATCGTCGCGGGTCAGCACGAAACCCGAAGCAATCCAGCGGGCCTCAAGCTCGGCCAGTTTCCGGCCCAGCGCGGGGCCGGTGAATTCGGGGATCAGGTCCGATGCGCTGATCGGAAATTCGGCATTGGCCCCTGCGTGAAGGTCAGTGCGCATCCCCTCGGACCAGGGCTGTTCGAAAAAGGCGCATCGCAGAAGCACTTTGTGCAGACCGCTTTCCTCGCCATAACGAAACCCCAGCTCTGCGGTAGACGCAGTCCCGCTTGCCTCATCCCGCATCCGAGTAAGTTGCTGAATCTGCGCCTTGCTCAGGCGCAGGGTCTTTGCAATTTCGGGCGTCGCAATCGCGGCGAGCCGCCGGATGGGATCTGGCGCGGCGCCTGCCTGCTGCTCGAACATAATCAGTGGCGCAAGAGCCCGATCATCTGCATCCGGGACAAGTTGCGCCAGAACGCCGACGCTGCGCATGGCCGCGACAGAGGGTGCAGGATCGGGGGCACCCAGCAATTTCAAAAGCTCGGCCCCGACACGTTCGCGGGACAAATCCGACAATCCGTCCAAATTGGACGCAATCGCCGCCAGAGCATCCGCGTCAAACCCAGCCTCTGCATCACCATACCAAGCGTGGAACCGAAAATAGCGCAAAGACCGCAGGTAATCTTCACGGATGCGGTGTTCTGCGGTTCCGATGAAGCGCACCCGCCGTGCCCGCAAATCCGGCAGGCCATTCAGCGGATCCAATACCGTCCCGTCAGGCTGCGCATAAAGTGCGTTCATGGTGAAGTCCCGGCGTGCCGCGTCCTCTTGGATATTGTCCGAGAACGCCACAACCGCGCGGCGGCCATCAGTTTCGATGTCACGGCGGAAGGTGGTGATCTCATGCGGGACGCCATCACAGACCACCGTGATCGTTCCATGATCAATCCCGGTTGGGATCGCTTTCAGCCCCGCGTTTTGCGCAAGCTCGACAACCTGCTGCGGGCGGGCGTCCGTCGCAATGTCGATATCGGACACGGCCGCGCCCAAAAGCGCATTTCGCACACAGCCACCGACAAACAGCGCCTGCGCCCCGCCGTCCGTCAACACCGCGCAAACCTTTTGTGTCGCCGGATCGGAAACCCAGCTTTCGGAAATTTGCGTCATTCGCTCACCCGCGCGGCCAGACCCCGTAGCATGCGGGCCGTCGCGCCCCAAATATAATAGGGACCGAACGGCACCGTAAAATAATACCGTTTGTGACCCCGCCAGCGACGCGACTCAATAATGTAGTTTGCGGGATCAAGGACATGCGCCAGCGGGACCGAAAACACCTCATCCACTTCGCCCGGTTCCGGTACCGGTTGAAACCTGTCCCGCAGAATGGCGAGTACCGGGGTGACCGTGAAGGATGTCACTGTCTCATGGGTCGGCAAATGGCCCAGAATGTCCGGCAGGTCCGGAGGCAAACCGATCTCCTCCTGCGCCTCACGCAGGGCGGTGTCCGTGACATCGGCGTCACCTTTGTCCTGCTTGCCGCCCGGAAAAGCAATCTGACCCGGATGATGTTTAAGCGCTGACGAACGCTTGGTCAGGATCACACGCGGAGTGTTTCCGACAACGGAAACCGGAACCAGAACCCCCGCCGGGCGCAGCTTCCGACCTTCCGGCAATACAGTGTCGGGGTTCAGGTCAAAATCACTTGACCCGTCGCCGGGGCGGCTCAGCGCCGCCCGCAGCACGTCTGTCGGATCAGGGCCGGTCAGCATCAAAACCGACGGTGCCGGGATCCAGCACGTAATGCGCGCCGCAGAACTGGCAGTCTGCGGTGACTTTGCCCTCGGGCGTCGTCATCTTTTCAATGTCCTTCGCCGAATAGATCGACAGGCTCTGCCGCACGCGATCCTCAGAGCAGGTACATCCGAATTGCACCGGCTGGGCGTCATAGACGCGGGGCTGTTCTTCGTGAAACAAGCGCACCAGCAAGTCGGTCGGCGCGGTTGACGGGCCGATCAGTTCCAGATCCTCGACCGTATCCAGCAGGATATTCACGCGGCCCCAGTTTTCACCTTCCTCGCCATCGACCAGATCGCTGGCGGTCAGAATGTCTCCGGTGCCTTCGCCCGTTGCCGCAAACGGCGAGGCTTTGGGCATATGCTGCAGCATGATCCCGCCCGCGCGCCAATGTTCGCCAACGCCCGGTTCGGTCGATTTTCCAAAACTCAGCGAGAACCGTGTCGGCAACTGCTCGGACTGGGCAAAATAGGCTTCGGCACAGGCGCTGAGCGACCCGCCGGCCAAGGGAGTGATCCCTTGATAGGGATGCGTACCTTCGCCCTGGTCGATCATGATCGCAAAATACCCTTCGCCCACCTGATCGAACGGGCTGGCATCGGTCAGCCTGTCCCGATCAAAGCTGGCATAAGCCCGAATGCGCGCCGGTTCGCCTTCTTCGGTGGGCGCATAGTAATCGGTGGCAATCATGCGAACGGCGCCCTTGGACTGTACCTGAAGGGACAGCTTCCAGCGCAAGGACACCGTCTGACCGATCAACGCGGTCAGCAGGGCCATCTCAGCGACCAGAGCCTCGACCTTTTCGGGATAGTCGTGTTGTTTCAGGATGCCATCCAGCACCCCGTCCAGACGGGCCACGCGGCCACGCATGTCCGATACATCGAGTTGAAAGGGCAGGACGGTATCGTCCCACGCGATTTTGGTTCCAAGAGACATGGGGTTTCCTTACACGCCACAGGTTGGCATACCGCCAGCATATAGGTCGAACAATTCGGGTTGTAAGGGGCAATACATGATCAGACGGTTCGGTGAAACCCCACAAGCGGGTCGTAAATACATACGAAGGGTCGGCGTTTACGCGTTGCTGCCCCGGGGTCGGCACCTTTTGCTGACTTGTCAGATGGAACCCGGCCCTGATCTGCAATTGCCCGGCGGCGGTATTGATCCCGGCGAATCGCCTATAACGGCCCTTCACCGAGAGGTTTTCGAAGAAACAGGCTGGCTGGTGGCCAATCCACGTCGTGTCGGCGCATTTCGCCGGTTCACCTATATGCCGGAATATGACTTATGGGCAGAAAAGGTCTGTCTGATCTACCGCGCTCGTCCCGTCCGCAATATCGGCGCCCCGACCGAACCGTTTCACGAAGCGTTGTGGATGGATACTGCAGACGCGGTTGAGATGTTGGGCAATGGCGGCGACCGTCATTTCGCCAGTTTGCATCTGGATACGCTCTAGGGCCCTCCGTATTCGAAAAATACGGCCGAGACATCGTCATCCATGCTGCTGCCGGGGGCCATGGCTTGGGTCAGGTCTCGAAAGATGTTGTCAAGAAAATCGGACCCTGCGGCACCCTTGGTGCATTTGATCGCCATTTGACGCAGCCCTTCTTCTTCAAGCAATTGCCCATCCGCCATCGTGCATTCCGTAAAGCCGTCGGAATACAAAAGAAGCCTGTCGCCGGGGTTCAGATAGGTTTCAATCCGCTGAAAAGGCACGTCCGGCAACAACCCGATCGGCAGCCCGCCTTCGCCCAGAAACGCAGTTCCTCCATCCTGACGAAGCACCAATGGGTGGGGATGGCCCGCCTGCACCATTTTCAAGTGCCCGTTGCGCAGGTCGATGATCCCATAGACCATGGTAAAGTATTCTTCGATCCCGGCATCCGCCATCAATCGGGAATTTAGGGTCTCGGCGACCTTCTCGGGCTGCAACAGCGCATAGAATTTATCGAACCGCTTTTCCATCGCTACATTCTGGTCGAAATGCTTGCTGGACAGATACCCGCCCAGCCGCGCTGTCATCATGGCCGAGGTGATGCCGTGGCCCGACACGTCAATGCTGTAAAATCCCAACCTGTTCACACCGGGTGAGAACATGCCGACAAGATCGCCGCCGATGTGACCGCAGGGTTTCAGCAACAGGCTAACTCGGGAATTCCCGAAGCTGCGCGTCAGTTCCGGCACCAGAGATTCCTGAATCTTGCGGGCCTGCATCAGGTCTTTGTCGATGGCGTCATGCGCCAGCTTCAGGTCTTCCAACGCTGATTCAATCAGGCGATTTTTTTCGGACAACTCGCGCTGCATATCCAGAATTCGGGCGCCTGCTGAAATACGGGCTCGCAGTTCGTCCGCCTCGAGCGGCTTAATCAGAAAGTCGTCTGCCCCGGCGTCCAGCCCGCGCGCGACCTCTTGCTTTTCGCTCTTGGAGGTTAGCAGGATGAAATAGCTGTACACCTCTCGATTCAACGACCGAAATGCCCGACAGAATTCCAGGCCGCTCATCCCCGGCATGACCCAATCGCTCAGGACCAGGTCCGGCGATTCCTTTGCGCAGATTTCCAGCGCGGCAGCGCCATTATCCGCCTCAAGAACCTGAAACCCCCATTTCTTGAGCGAGGCCACAAGAATGCGCCGCTGAAGTCGGCTGTCATCTACGACAAGCACCTTCTGGATCACTCCAAAATCCAACTCTGACCTGGCTTCTGCTTGACTGACCTCTGCCACCCGAATCCTCTGCTCCCTAGCTGCACCCCCCGCGCAAAAAGACCGTAGGCTTCGGCTGTTTAACATCAGTTGAAGGTTGATTTTTGCGTCGCTTAACCTGCCCTTTACCGGTACAACGCTACCAAAATCATGTCGCGGTTTTGTTTTGGAGATTTCGGGCATGATCAACTGGTCCAGGGTCAATCAGTTGCGGAACGAAGTGGGCAGCGCCGAGTTTGACGAGGTCGTTCAGATCTTTCTGGACGAAGTGCAAGAAGCGATCGACCGTCTGGAACAGGACACGTTGCGGAAAAACTTGGAACAAAACCTGCATTTTCTCAAAGGCAGCGCCCTGAGCCTTGGGTTTGACCACTTCTCAAGACTGTGCCAGGACGGTGAGCGGTCGGCGGCCTCTGGCCAAGCGGTCGAAGTCAACCTGCCTGAAATTCTGACCGCATTTGAAGAATCTCGCGCCCGTTTCTTGATCGAAAAGGCGCAGAACCTGACTTAGATGACAAACTGCGCCAGCGTTTCGTCGTCTGTTATGTCGGTATAGGTGAACCCCGCTTCGTCCAGATGCGCGAAAAGACGTGCAAAATTCTCGGGCTTCCGGGTTTCGATACCAATCAGGACCGAGCCGAAATTGCGCGCGGATTTCTTCATATACTCAAATCGGGCAATATCGTCATCCGGGCCGAGGATATTCAGGAATTCCTTCAACGCGCCGGGACGCTGCGGCAAGCGCAGAATAAAGTACTTCTTCACGCCCGAGTAGCGCTGCGCCCGCTCTTTCACTTCGGGCAGACGCTCAAAATCGAAATTCCCGCCCGAGGTGACGCAAACCACGGTCTTGCCGCGAATGAAGCTTTGCACGTCAGCAACCGCCTCAACCGCAAGGGCACCCGCAGGTTCCAGAACAATGCCTTCGACATTCAGCATTTCAATCATCGTGGCACAGATGCGATCTTCGGACAGGACCAACACATCCGAAAGATGGCGTGACTTGAGCAATTCAAACGGCTTGGCACCAATCCGACCAACCGCGGCGCCGTCAACGAAATTGTCTACGTGGTCCAGCGAAACCGGGTGACCCGCCGCCATCGCCGCATGCAGGCACGCCCCACCTTTGGGCTCGACAAACAGGCAGTGCGTTCGATCGCCAAACCACGTCGCCACACCTGATGACATTCCTCCACCCCCAACCGGCAGGATGACGTGGTCTGGGACGCGGCCCAGTTGCTCTTCGATCTCAACCGCAAGGGACGCCTGCCCCTCGATTACGTCCTCATCATCGAAGGGTGACAGAAAATAACCGCCCTGCTGCGCACACCACTGTTGCGCCGCTGCCAGAGTATCATCGAAATAGTCTCCGGACAGACGAACTTCGATATTGTCGCCGCCGAAGATGCGGGTTTTTTGAATTTTCTGCTGCGGCGTTGTCACCGGCATGAAGATCACACCGCGCACGTTCAGGTGTTTGCACATGAACGCCACACCCTGCGCATGATTGCCTGCGCTGGCGCAGACGAAAAGGTCATGCCCCTTTTGCTTGCGCATGGCGTTGAACGCACCGCGAATTTTATATGACCGCACCGGGCTTAGGTCTTCACGCTTGAGCCAGATATCAGCCCCATAGCGGTCAGACAGGTGGGCATTCCGCTGCAAGGGCGTCGGCGGAAAAACCGATCGCATTTCCTGTTCGGCGGCGCGGGCACGGGTCATGAAGTCACTCATGACGGTTTCACTGCCGCATCACCACCGAAAGCGCAAGGAATACATATGTGTACGAGCGGCTAGGTCAGTTCACGCTTTTCGATGAACACACCGAACATCGTGGTCAAAATACTGACATTGATCAGCGGCAACACCAAAGTACCGAAGAACAGGGTTAGCAAGATGCCCAGCAGGGGAATGAACGCGAGCGCGGTGAACGCAAGCTGCACCAGAAACTGAAACAGAAAGTTCACGATAAGAAGCAGGATGATTGCACCGCCCATTCCTTGTGTGCTGTTCCACGCATCCCCAAGCGTTACTGGATGGCCAATCGCAGCCGCTGGCAGAATGATCGAAAGGCGATAGAATGCAACGATCAGAAAAAAGGCGAAAGCGACCATTACCACCAAAGTCAGTGCGCCAGCTCCCATCGCGGCCATAACCATGCTTAGCGGCAAGAAGGCAAGGCCCATCAGCAGGCCCAACAGCAACACGCGCCCAAAATACGCGAGAATCCTGTCAAACCGGAAAGTCGGGAAAATACCGTGGGGGTATTCTTCCAGCAGGATAAAACGATGCCAGGACACGGCGATCCAGAACATCGTGATTATTCCCACGATGGCCACGCTTGCGACGAAGAACACCAGCGATCCGTATGACGTTCCCGGTGGCAAGGTACCGCTTTCCGGATCAAGCTGATCCCAGGGTATATCCAGAACCATAAACAGCGCGACGATGGCGGCGGTTGCCGCAAGTGCCGGCCCAAAGGTAATTTGCAGAACCTGCTTAATATTTCCAAAAACCATTCGCACGGAATGCACAAAAATCTGCCAGCCCAACATCGTAAAAACTGCCCTTTCAACCAATCCTTGTTCTCTATCCGTCCGTTTCACCTGAAATCGCTGCCTGCGTCAACGCAGATAACTTGCCCCCGCTTTCAAAACCCGTTAGGGGCCAATCGTTCTACGCATAAAGGGAAGTCAGATGTCCGCGCCCAAGAAAGTTGTTCTGGCCTATTCCGGTGGCCTTGATACCTCGATCATTCTGAAATGGCTGCAGACCGAGTATGGCTGTGAGGTCGTCACCTTCACCGCCGATCTGGGTCAGGGTGAGGAACTGGAGCCTGCCCGCCAGAAGGCCGAACTGCTGGGGATCAAGCCCGAGAACATCTATATCGAAGATATCCGCGAGGAATTCGTCCGCAATTTCGTCTTCCCCATGTTCCGCGCCAATGCGCAGTACGAAGGTCTGTACCTGCTGGGCACGTCCATTGCGCGCCCGCTGATCTCGAAACGTCTGGTTGAGATCGCGGCTGAAACCGGTGCCGATGCCGTGGCCCACGGCGCAACCGGCAAGGGCAACGACCAGGTTCGTTTCGAATTGGCAGCCTATGCTCTGAACCCTGACATCAAGGTCATCGCGCCGTGGCGGGAATGGGATTTGACCAGCCGCACCAAGCTGTTGGAATTCGCCGAACAGAACCAGATTCCGATTGCCAAGGACAAACGCGGTGAGGCTCCGTTCTCGGTCGATGCGAACCTGCTGCATACCTCGTCCGAGGGTAAGGTTCTGGAAGACCCCGCCGATATGGCACCGGATTACGTCTATCAGCGCACCGTCCACCCCGAAGATGCGCCGAACGAGCCTGAGTTCATCGAAATCGGCTTTGAAAAAGGCGACGCAGTCAGCATCAATGGCGAAGCGATGAGCCCGGCCACCATCCTGACCAAACTGAACGAATATGGCGGTAAGCACGGCATTGGCCGTCTGGACCTGGTCGAAGGCCGTTTTGTTGGCATGAAGTCGCGCGGTATCTATGAAACGCCCGGCGGCACCATCCTGCTGGAAGCGCACCGTGGCATTGAATCCATCACCATGGACCGCGGCGCGATGCACCTGAAAGACCAGTTGATGCCGCAATATGCTGAGTTGATCTATAACGGCTTCTGGTACTCGCCCGAACGCGAAATGCTGCAGGCGGCCATCGACAAGAGCCAGGAACACGTAACCGGCGCCGTGCGGGTGAAACTGTACAAAGGTCTGGCCTCGACCGTGGGCCGCTGGTCGGATCACTCGCTCTACTCCGAGGCGCACGTCACCTTCGAGGAAGACGCGGGTGCGTATGACCAGACAGATGCGGCGGGCTTTATCCAGTTGAACGCCCTGCGTCTTAAACTGCTGGCAGCCCGCGACAAGCGTTTGTCCAAGTGACCGAAGACGACGGCATCGGTGATGAGCTTGATCTGTTCATCGAAGCGCAGGACACGGTTTGGTCCGACGTCCTGCGCGAGTTGAAGCAGGGGCAGAAAACCAGCCACTGGATGTGGTTCGTCTTTCCGCAACTGGCCGCGCTTGGCCGGTCCGACATGGCGCAGCTCTACGGCATTGAAGATCTGGACGAGGCGACCGCCTATCTGGATCACCCAGAACTGCGCAAACGCCTGATAGAAACAGCGCAGTTGATGCTGCTGCACAAGGGCCGCGATGCCACGGACATTCTGGGCGGGGTAGATGGCAAGAAGTTGCGGTCTTGCATGACGCTGTTCTCATCCGTACCCGATGCCCCGCCGGAATTTCTGGCTGTTCTGGACGCATTCTATGACGGTCAGCGGTGCGAACGCACTGTCCAGCTTTTGCAGGGGTCGTAGGCAGTGGTTCTCGTGGGGTCATCCTTGCCTGGCTAACCGGTTTAGCCTTACGCACAGGTCAACCGAGGAGAGATACCATGTTGCAATCAATTGCGGACGACATTCAGAAAAACCTGGTTGGCAAAAGCTTCGAAGGCTCGTTGAAGTTCGATTGCGGCGATGACGGTGTGATCGTCCTGTCTGACAATCAGGCCACCACGCAGGATCGGGAAACCGACTGCACCATCCGTATTTCGCAGAAGAACCTGACCAAACTGCTGACCGGCAAGCTGAACCCGATGACAGGAGTGGCTTTGGGCAAGCTCAAGATTTCGGGAAATATGGGCGTTGCGATGAAACTAGGGCAGTTGCTCGGATAAACTCCTCTCACCAGCGCGTGACAAACGATGTCAGGTGATTGCTTCGGGCAAAAAGACAAGGCAGCTTAATCTCAGAAGGAGACCTGCCATGACCCGCATCGCTTTTCTCGACTACGTCAAACCGACGCTTCTTTTTACTCTGATCGCAATTGCCGCTCTGTTGCGAGCGACCCCGGCACCCGCCGCGGGAACCGAAACCCTGACGGTAGCCGGCGGGTGTTTCTGGTGTGTCGAATCCGACTTTGAATCCGTGAAAGGTGTGACTGGGGCAGTTTCCGGATTTACCGGCGGCAAAACCACAAGCCCTACGTATGATCAAGTCTCCAAAGGGGGCACCGGTCATTACGAAGCCGTCCAGATCACCTTTGACCCATCGGTCGTTTCCCGTGAAACGCTGTTGAACCTCTTTTTCCGGTCCGTAGACCCTACCGATGCCGGAGGGCAGTTCTGTGATCGGGGGGATAGTTATAGAACTGCCATTTTTGTCTCTAATGCAGGCGAAAAAGCGTCTGCTGAACAGGCCAAGGCAGATGCACAACGTGCGCTGGGGCAGACCGTGGTTACGCCGATCCTGCAGGCTGGCACGTTCTATCCTGCCGACGCATATCATCAGGATTACTACAAAGGGTCCAAGCTGGTTCTCACGCGGTTTGGCCCAAAACGCCAACACAGCGCATACAAGGCTTACCGCAAAGCCTGCGGCCGGGACGCCCGTGTCAAACAACTTTGGGGCGGCGACGCGCCATTTGCCGGATCCTAATCGAGCTTCGCGTCCCGGACCTCTTTCAAATCCGGGATGACATCTGCTGTACCGTGCCGCGTGACCATCAGGGCCGCGGCACGGTTTGCTTGGGAAATCGCCTGCGGGATCGGCATTCCGCGATCCATCCCGGCCAGAACATAGCCGGTAAAGGTATCCCCCGCGCCGGTCGTATCCACAGGCTGCACTTTATAGGCCGGGAACTCCGACGTCGCAGCGCAATGATGGTACAGCGCGCCTTTTGATCCCAAGGTGACAATTACATGCTCGACCTTCAAATCCGAGACCGATTGACCGGTGGCTTGACGCAGTTGATCGGCCTCAACTTCGTTCAATATCAAGAAATCCAGATAGGACAGCACGGCCTGCACCGCATCGGCCTGAAACGGGGCTGCGGCATAGCAGACAGTCAAACCCATCTCACGACCCATCTTCGCGGCCTCAACCTGAAGATTGGTTTCGTTCTGCATCACCAGCAAATCACCGCGCGAAGCTGAAGACAGCGCCTGCCCCAACTGATCCTGCGAGATTGCGTGGTTCGCCCCCTGAAACAGGATGATGTTATTCTCACCTTCGGCATCCACGGCAATGATGGCGTGACCTGTCGGCACGTCGACCTGGGCGATATGGCGTGTGTCCACGCCATATTCCGTCAAACGATCCAACGCCCAGCGCCCATCCGACCCCACGGCCCCAACATGCGCCACCTGCGCCCCGGCCCGCGCCGCCGCCACGGACATGTTCGCGCCTTTGCCGCCCAGAAAACGATCCAAACGGTTGGCCGAGAGCGTCTCCCCCGGCCCGGGAAGGTGCGGTACGTCGTAAATCATGTCCGCGTTGATCGAGCCGAGGTTCCAGATCGTCATCGCTTATCCAATGTCACAAGACGCCAGGATAGCCATGTTCAAGATGTCATTCGCCGTCGAAACGGTCGAACAAATCTGAATCGGCTTGTCGACACCTGACAGGATCGGACCGATGACCGTAGCACCGCCCATTTCCTGCATCAGCTTGGTCGAGATCGACGCCGAATGGCGCGCGGGAACGATCAGGATATTTGCCGGGCCTGTCAGACGCTGGAATGGATAGCTGGCCTGTTGATCCACATTCAGGGCTACGTCGACGGTCATCTCGCCCTCATATTCGAAGTCAACGCCACGCTGGTCCAGAACCGCAGGCGCACGGTGCATTTTTTCAGCCCGCTCCGACATCGGATAGCCGAATGTCGAAAAGCTGACGAAGGCCACGCGCGGCTCGAGCCCCATGTGGCGCGCAACGGCGGCCGAGCGCTCAGCGATGTTGGCCAGATCATTCTCGTCAGGCCATTCATGAACCAGTGTATCGCCGATCAACACGATCCGCCCCTTGTGCAATAACGCCGTTACACCAGCCGCGCCATGCGCCGCGTCCGCGTCGAACACGTGATTGATCCGGTCCAGAACATGCGCCGACTTGCGCGTGGCCCCGGTCACAAGACCATCGCCATGCCCATGCGCAAGCATCAGCGAGGAAAACACGTGACGGTCCCGCGCGGCAAGGCGGTGAATGTCCTTGCGGTCGAAACCCTTACGCTGAAGCCGATCGTACAGGAAGTTCGAGTAGGTCTCGAGATGCGCGGTATTGGCAGCGTTTACCACCTCAAGCTCACGCACGGCATCGCCCAGACCGGCCTCTTCCAGCTTGGCCTTTACGTCATCGGCACGCCCCACAACCAGCGCCTTGCCAAAGCCCGAACGCTGATAGGTGACAGCCGCGCGCAGCACGCGGGGATCGTCGCCCTCGGCAAAGATCATCCGGCTTTGCGCCTGACGCGCCCGCGCATTAAGGCCCCGCAGAATGCTGGCGGTCGGGTCCATGCGGGACTTGAGGCTCAGCTCATAGGCATCCATGTCGATGATCGGACGCCGCGCGGCCCCGGTATCCATACCGGCCTTAGCGACGGCAGGTGGAATACGGTGGATCAGGCGCGGGTCAAACGGCGTAGGGATGATATAGTCGCGCCCAAAGGTCAGCGATTTGCCATAGGCCATCGCAACCTCATCCGGCACATCCTCGCGCGCCAGGTTGGCAAGCGCGTGGGCACAGGCGATCTTCATCTCATCATTGATGGCGCGGGCATGGATATCCAGCGCGCCGCGGAACAGATAGGGAAAGCCCAGAACATTGTTCACCTGGTTCGGATAGTCGCTGCGCCCGGTGGCAACAATGGCATCAACACGAACTTCGTGCGCCTCTTCCGGGGTGATCTCGGGGTCGGGGTTGGCCATGGCGAAAATCACCGGGTTATCGGCCATCGACGCAACCATATCCTGCGTCACGGCCCCTTTGACCGACACGCCCAGAAACACATCCGCGCCCTTCATGGCTTCTTCCAGCGTGCGCAGTTCGGTCGTGATCGCATGAGCCGATTTCCACTGGTTCATACCTTCGGTCCGACCCTGATAGATCACGCCCTTGGTGTCACACACGATGCAGTTCTCGTGCCGCGCGCCCATTGACTTAAGCAGTTCGATACAGGCGATCCCCGCCGCACCCGCACCGTTCAGAACAATCTTCACATCTTCGATCTTCTTGCCCGAAATATGCAGCGCATTCAGCAAGCCCGCCGCACAGATCACCGCTGTACCATGCTGATCGTCGTGGAAGACGGGGATATCCATCTCTTCCTTGAGGCGCTGTTCAATGATGAAGCACTCGGGCGCTTTGATGTCTTCAAGGTTGATGCCGCCAAATGTTGGCCCCATCAGGCGGACCGCGCGACAGAACTCATCCGGATCTTCAGTGTCCAGTTCGATGTCGATCGAGTTCACGTCGGCAAAACGCTTAAACAGAACGGCCTTGCCCTCCATCACCGGCTTGCCGCCCAGCGCGCCCAGATTGCCGAGACCCAGCACAGCCGTCCCGTTCGAGATCACGGCGACCAGATTGCCCTTGTTGGTATAGTCATAGGCAGTCTCGGGTGCTTCGGCGATAGCTTCACAGGGAACGGCCACGCCAGGGCTATAGGCCAATGACAGATCGCGCTGCGTGGTCATGGGAACGGTGGCCTGCACCTCCCACTTGCCGGGGGTGGGGTCCAGGTGAAAGGCCAGCGCCTCTTCTTTGGTGATCTTCGCTTTGGGCATCTTATCGGTCGTTTCCATGAATTCGGGGCTGTTGCGTCATAGCGCAGGCGGGGCTGCGCCTCAACGACAATACGTTTTCACCTTTCGTCGCGGTTGGGGGATTTGTAAGGTCGCCACCGGAAGACGCCAAAAGGGGGCCGCTTTTGTCCACAGTCACGCCAATGATGGCGCAATATCTTGAGATCAAAGAGGCCCATTCAGACGCCCTGCTGTTCTACCGCATGGGTGATTTCTACGAGATGTTTTTCCAGGACGCGGTGAATGCCGCCGAGGCGCTGGACATCGCCCTGACCAAACGCGGCAAGCACAATGGCGAGGATATCCCCATGTGCGGCGTTCCCGTTCATGCGGCCGAGGGCTATCTGCTGACCCTGATCCGCAAAGGCTTTCGCGTGGCTGTGTGCGAGCAGATGGAAAGCCCGGCCGAAGCCAAGAAAAGAGGCTCTAAATCAGTGGTTCGGCGGGATGTTGTGCGTCTGGTGACGCCCGGCACACTGACCGAGGACGCCCTGCTAGAGGCCCGTCGCCACAATTTTCTGGCCGCCTACGCCGAGGTTCGTGATGAAGCCGCGCTGGCCTGGGCCGATATTTCGACCGGAGCGTTCCACGTGATGCCTTTGACCTCGATCAGGCTTAGCCCCGAACTGGCGCGGCTTGCTCCGTCCGAGCTGATCGTGGGCGACGGGATGGAGCAGGCGTTAAATGAAACCGTCCGCGATCTGGGCATTTCGCTGACCCCGATCGGACGCGCCAGTTTCGACAGCACTGCGGCGGAAAAACGCATCTGCGGGTTGTTTCACGTGGGCGCTTTGGATGCGTTCGGGTCATTTGGGCGCGCCGAAGTGTCGGCCATGGGCGCGCTGGTCGACTATCTTGAGATCACGCAAAAGGGCAAACTGCCCCTGCTGCAAACGCCGCTCAAGGAATCCGAGGACCGCGTGGTGCAGATCGACGCCGCCACGCGCCGGAATCTGGAGCTGACCCGGTCGCTCTCCGGTGGGCGCGCCGGATCACTGCTGTCAGTGGTTGACCGTACCGTAACCCCGGGTGGTGCCCGGCTGCTGGAACAGCGTCTGTCCAGCCCGTCCCGCAATCTGGACGTGATCCACGCCCGGTTGGACGCGGTAAGTTTTGCCGCCGAAGACAGCCTGACCACCTCGGACTTGCGCGAGATCCTGCGCAAAACCCCTGATTTGGACCGTGCCCTGTCGCGCCTGTCATTGGAGCGCGGAGGCCCCCGCGATCTGGCTGCCATTCGCAATGGGCTGACACAGGCGTCGGCAATCGCTGATTTGTGCGAAGGTCAGGATCTTCCGGTCCTGCTGGCGACCGCAGTACAAAACCTTGTCGGCTTTGATGATCTACTGAACCTGCTGGACGAGGCGCTTGTTGCTGAACCACCCTTGCTTGCGCGCGATGGTGGCTTCATCGCCCCCGGTTTCGACGCCGAACTGGACGAAGCGCGCACGCTGCGCGACGAAGGTCGATCCGTCATAGCCGGGTTTCAGCAAAAATACGCAGAGCACACGGGCATCACATCGTTGAAGATCAAGCACAACAACGTGCTGGGCTACTTCATCGAAACCACGGCCACTCATGCCGAAAAAATGCTGAACCTACCGTTCAGTGAAACCTACATCCATCGTCAGACCACTGCGAACCAAGTCCGGTTCACCACGGTAGAACTGTCCGAGATCGAAACCCGCATCCTGAACGCCGGAAATCTGGCTTTGGAAATCGAAAAGCGGCTCTATCAAAGGCTGTCTAGCGAAATTCTGGCCTTCGCGGCCCGCCTCAATCAAGCGGCCAGAGGGTTGGCCGAACTGGACCTGACCACAGCTCTCGCTAATCTGGCGCGCGAAGAAAACTGGTGCCGTCCGCAGGTCGACAATTCGCGTGCATTCGGCATTAAAGGGGGTCGCCACCCGGTTGTAGAACACGCGCTCCGCCAGCAATCAGGCGATGCCTTCATAGCCAACGACTGCGACCTGAGCGCCGATCAAGGGGCCGCGATCTGGCTGCTGACTGGTCCCAACATGGCCGGTAAATCAACCTTCCTGCGCCAAAATGCCCTGATCGCCCTGCTGGCCCAAATGGGCAGTTACGTTCCCGCCGAACGGGCCCATGTCGGCTTAGTTAGCCAACTTTTCAGCCGAGTAGGAGCGTCAGACGATCTGGCGCGGGGGCGTTCGACTTTCATGGTCGAAATGGTGGAAACCGCCGCAATCCTCAATCAGGCCGACGACCGCGCGCTGGTGATCCTCGACGAAATCGGGCGCGGCACCGCCACCTATGACGGCCTCTCCATCGCTTGGGCCACACTGGAACATCTGCACGCCGCCAACCAATGCCGCGCGCTGTTTGCCACCCACTACCACGAACTCACCGCCTTAGCCGGAAAACTCGAAAGCGTCGACAACGCCACTGTCGCCGTCAAAGAATGGGAGGGCGAAGTCATCTTCCTGCACGAGGTTCACAAAGGCGCCGCCGACCGATCTTATGGCGTGCAGGTCGCGCAATTGGCCGGGCTTCCCGCATCCGTAGTCGACCGTGCCCGCGTCGTGCTGGACCAATTGGAAAAAACTGAACGTGAAGGCGGAAAGCAAAAGGCATTGATCGACGATCTCCCCCTATTCTCAGCCGCATCACCCCCGCCGCCGCCCGCGCCAAAAACCTCACCAGTCACGAATATGCTGGACGACATCCTGCCCGATGAACTGACACCCCGCGAAGCGCTCGACCTGATCTACAAACTGAAAGAGGTGGCCAAGTCCTGACCACCCCTTCTTCTGTTCAAAAATACTTCCGCCGGAGGCTTGGCCTCGCAGAGGTCAATCAGCTTGCAGGTGTTGAAGAAACGCCCACCTGCGCCGGACGCAGCAAACGGTCGTGCAGCATGAACCCCTCAGCCGAGACCTGAATGATATCGCCAGCCTTGGTGCCCGGAACAGGGGCCTCGAACATGGCTTCGTGAAGATTGGGATCAAACCGGTCGCCGACTTCGGGTGTGATCACCTCGATCCCGTGTTTCTGGAACACGTTCGTCAGTGCGCGCATGGTCAGCTCGACACCTTCGATCAAACCGGCAGCAACCTCTTTCTGCTCGTCGGTTGCGGCCTCAAGCGCACGTTTCATGTTGTCATATACCGGCAGCATATCGCGCGCCAGCTTGGACCCGCCATACTGCTCTGCATCCCGACGCGCTTTGTCGCCCCGTTTGCGCGCGTTTTCAGCATCAGCCAGTGCGCGCATGAACTTGTCCTTGAAATCATCACGCTCAGCGCGCAGGGCATCAATTTCCAGCGCCTCTTCACTGATTTCAGCAAACTCCTCGGCCAACTCTTCTGCCTCGGCTGTTGCGATATCGTCCAGAAAATCTTCGTTTTTGGGTTCCGCCATCTCTTACCCTCTAGCTCCGGTCGGAAATAAGCTTGCCGACCAGTTGCGCCGTATAATCCACGATCGGCACGATCCGTCCATAGTTGAGTCGTGTGGGTCCAATAACCCCGACCGCACCGATTATCTTTCGATCAGCGTTCATATATGGAGACACCACCAAAGAGGAACCCGAAAGTGAGAAAAGTTTGTTCTCAGAGCCGATAAAAATGCGTACACCCTCGCCTTCCTCGGTCAATTCAAGGAATTCGGCAATATCGCGCTTACGTTCCAGGTCATCAAACAAGGTGCGGATTCGATTCAGCTCTTCCGTTTGACCGGGTTCATTCAGCAGATTCGCGCGCCCACGCACAATCAATCGCGCTGAATCGCCTCCGTCTCCGTCCCAGGCGGCCATGCCGCTCTCGATCATCTCGCGCGCCAGTACGTCGATTTCCTGCTTACGGGCGTCAATCTGCGTCTGCATCTGCCGGCGGACTTCGCTTAGCGTTCGCCCCTCGATCAGCGCGTTCAGAAAATTCGCGGCCTCTCGCATCGAACTGGGTGTCTGTCCCGGCGGAGGAGTAAACAGCCGGTTTTCGACAGTTCCATCAGCAAAGACCAGCACGACAAGGGCGCGGTCATGAGCCAGAGAAACAAACTCGATATGCTTGATCTCGGATTCCTGTTTGGGCGTCAAAACCAATGAGGCACCATGGGTGACATGTGACAAAGCCGATCCCACACGATCCAGCATACCGCCCACATCGCCTGCGTTAGAGCCTAAAGTCTCATCCAATTTCTGTCGATCATCCGCCCCCAGATCGCCGACCTCAAGCAGCCCGTCGACAAACATCCGCAGTCCTTGCTGCGTAGGAATCCGGCCCGCGCTGACATGGGGGCTGTCCAACAGGCCCAGAAATTCCAGATCCTGCATCACATTGCGCACGGTCGCGGCGCTGACTTTTTCCGACAAGGTGCGGGTCAGGGTGCGGCTGCCCACCGGTTCTCCGCTATCCAAATAGCTTTCGACGATCAGCCGGAAAACCTCACGCGACCGGTCGTTCATCTCGTTCAGAATTTTGCTCGCTTCGCTCATCGGCGGTCCCCTGCTGGATCATCATTAAATCGCAGGCAAATGAAAGGTCAATCGGGGTTGCATCGTAGCGCCACGGGGCGGTATCCCCAACCCAGCAAACAAAGGATTTTCCATGCGACCCTCAGGACGTAATCTAGACGAAATGCGCGCTGTTTCCATCGAGACAGGTTTCACCAAACATGCCGAAGGTTCCTGCCTGATTAAAATGGGCGATACCCATGTGCTGTGTACCGCCACGATCGAGGACCGCGTGCCGCCCTTCATCAAAGGCTCGGGCCTGGGTTGGGTGACAGCGGAATACGGGATGCTGCCCCGCGCAACCAACACACGGATGCGGCGTGAAGCGGCAAGCGGCAAACAAGGTGGCCGCACCGTGGAAATCCAGCGCCTGATCGGCCGGGCGCTACGCGCTGGTGTCGACCGGGTTGCTTTGGGCGAACGTCAGATCACCGTCGATTGTGACGTGATCCAGGCCGATGGCGGCACGCGCTGCGCTTCGATCACCGGGGGCTGGGTCGCGCTGCGTCTGGCTGTGAACAAGCTGATGAAAGCGGGTGATGTAATTTCTGATCCGCTGGTCGATCCCGTCGCTGCTGTGTCCTGCGGCATCTACGCGGGTCAGCCAGTTCTAGATCTGGACTACCCCGAAGACAGCGAAGCAGGCGTTGATGGCAACTTCATCATGACCGGCTCGGGCAAACTGATCGAAGTGCAGATGAACGCTGAAGGTTCCGTCTTTAGCCGCGCGCAGATGGATCAGCTGATGGATCTGGCCGAAAAAGGCGTCGGTGAACTGGCCGCCGCGCAAAAGGCCGCCACCGCATGACCCGCAAGTTCGACGGTGACAGGCTGCTGGTCGCCACGCATAATAAAGGCAAGCTTGAGGAGATGGCGCATCTGCTTGAGCCCTTTGGCGTGACCGTGGTCGGAGCGGCAGAGATGAACCTGCCCGAACCGGACGAGACCGAGGATACATTCGTCGGCAATGCACGCATCAAGGCGCACGCCGCCGCCAAGGCCACCGGCCTGCCTGCCCTGTCGGACGATTCAGGGATTACCATTGATGCGTTGGACGGCGCGCCTGGTGTTTACACCGCCGATTGGGCTGAAACCGGTAATGGCCGCGATTTCCTGATGGCAATGACCCGCGCGCATGATGAGCTGGAAGCAAAAGACGCCCCACACCCCCGCGCCGCTCAATTCCGATGCACTCTGGTACTGGCCTGGCCCGACGGTCACGACGAAGTGTTCGAGGGTATAGCCCCGGGCCATCTTGTCTGGCCGATCCGGGGTAAAGACGGGTTCGGTTATGACCCGATGTTTGTCCCTGACGGCCACGATATTACGTTTGCCGAAATGGATCGCTGGGAAAAGAACAAGATCAGCCATCGCGGCCGCGCGGTTGAGATGTTCGTGAAGGGCTGTTTTGGCGGATGATTGGCGCAACGGGGGCTTTGGCCTGTATGTGCATTGGCCCTTTTGCGAGGCCAAATGCCCCTATTGCGACTTCAATAGCCATGTTTCCAGAAATATTAATCAAAAACAATGGCTTAACAGCTATTTAGGCGAATTGCGACGCTCCGCCCTGGAAACGCCAGATCGGGTGCTAAATACGATCTTTTTTGGCGGTGGTACGCCGTCCTTAATGCATCCAGACTCCGTAGCCGCCATTATTGATGAGGCCCGAAGCCTGTGGCGACCCGCCAATGACATGGAAATCACGCTTGAGGCCAATCCCGGTTCGGTTGAGGCCGGGCGGTTTGCTGCCTATCGCGACGCTGGGGTCAACCGGATCTCGATGGGTGTACAGGCGCTGAATGACGATGACCTACGCAGATTAGGTCGAATCCACACGGTCGCTGAAGCACAGGCAGCGTTTGATATCGCCAGAACTTGCTTTGACAGAGTCAGCTTTGACTTGATCTACGCCCGCCAGCACCAATCCTTGGCCGCTTGGCGTGCTGAACTGACCCAAGCTTTGTCCATGGCCGTCGACCACCTGTCCTTGTATCAACTGACCATCGAAGACGGCACCGCTTTCGGCGACAGATATGCCGTTGGGAAATTGCGCGGCCTGCCCGAGGATGACAGCGCGGCCGACATGTATCTTGCAACACAAGAAATTTGCGAAGCCCACGGCCTGCCTGCTTACGAGGTATCTAATCACGCCCGACCGGGGGCAGAATCCCGGCACAATCTGATTTATTGGCGCTATGGCGATTACGTTGGCATCGGTCCCGGTGCCCATGGCCGAATAACGCTTGGCGATAGAAAACTGGCGACTGAAACCCACCTGATGCCGAACACTTGGCTGGACGCTGTGCATAACGGCAGTGGAGAGCGGGAAAGAACCGAGCTTTCAAATCAGGATCAAGCAGTTGAATACCTGATGATGTGCCTAAGGCTAAAAGAAGGTCTATATATAGATCGTTATGAAGCCTTGTCTGGTTCTTCATTGCCGCAAGCAAAATTGGACGATCTGAGTGCCATCGGTATGATCGAACAGGTAAACGGACGGGTCATCGCCACCAAAGATGGGCGTGCAGTATTGAACTCCATCATTCGCGAATTGTTGGGATAAGACATGCAATACGTCTGGGCGGCATTGGGATTGTTGAGCGTTGCACTTGCCGTCGTCGGCATCGCCCTTCCATTGCTACCGACCGTTCCGTTCCTGCTGTTGGCCGCTTTTTTCTTTGCACGCTCGTCTTCCCGGCTTCACAACTGGCTGATCACGCACCGGGTCTTTGGCCCGATGATCCTGGATTGGCAGAGTTCCGGTGCCATCCGTCCCGCAGCAAAAAAGGCGGCAACCCTCTCGATTGCCGCCGTTTTTGGAATTTCGATTATTCTCTCGGTCCCGAATTATGTGTTGGCAATTCAGGCGATTGTCTTGGGGGGTGTTCTAACCTTTATCTGGACCCGGCCTAGCGGCTGAGCTTTGCACAAAGATCGTCAAGCTGGTCCAGATTTTCATATGTCAGAACAACCTGCCCGGTTTCTGTCCCAGACTTGTGGTTGATGGTCACTTTCATCGCCAAGATAGCAGAGAGGTCTTTTTCAAGCGCCCGCGTATCGGCGTCTTTACCTGCATCCAGATTTCTGGATTTCGGCGTAGCTTTAACCGGGTCGGCCTGCTCTTTTTTAACAAGCGCTTCGGTTGCACGAACCGACAATCCGTCGCGTACCACGATCTTCGCCAATTCAGAGGGGTTGCTTGACGTAATCAACGCCCTTGCATGCCCTGCAGAAAGCTTACCTTCGACCACCAATTGCTGAACATCCATCGGCAACGACAGCAAACGAAGAAGATTCGCAATGTGACTGCGGCTTTTGCCAAGGGCCTCGGCCAGCTTTTCCTGCGTGTGCCCGAAACGATCCATAAGCTGCTTGTATCCAGCCGCTTCTTCGACAGCATTCAAGTCAGCTCTTTGAATATTCTCAATAATCGCAACTTCCAACACTTCGGTATCGTCGAAATCACGAACAATGACAGGAATATCATGCAGTTGCGCCATTTGCGCAGCACGCCAGCGGCGCTCACCCGCGACGATCTCATAGTCGCCTTCCGCAATCTCGCGGACGATCAGCGGCTGAATAATACCCTTTTCCTTAACCGAAGCAGCAAGTTCATCCAGTTGTTCACGCGAAAAGGTACGGCGCGGCTGATTTGGGTTTGCATGAAGTTTTTCGATCGGAACCTTCATGTCCGCACGCCTTGGTTCAGATGGGCGCAACCCTTCTGTTTCCTGCGTTACGTCGGCCATCAAAGCCGATAGACCGCGGCCCAATCCCCTAGGTTTTGTTTTCTTAGCTGCCACTGGACCCTCCTACTGCCACTTATGCGGCTTTCTTGTTCTTGTGCATGACTTCGCGCGCCAAATGCCGATATGCCATCGCCCCCAGAGATCCGGAATCATATTGAAGTACAGGCAATGCGTAAGACGGCGCCTCACTGACCCGCACATTTCTGGGTATTTTGGTTTTAAATACCATCTCGCCCAGATTGTCACGCGCGTCTTTTTCGACCTGACGGGACAAGTTGTTGCGGTTGTCATACATCGTCAACACAACACCTTCGATCCGCAGGTCCGGATTGGCAGTTTGGCGGACCTCGCGAATAGTCAGCATCAACTGGGACAAACCTTCCAACGCGAAGAACTCACTCTGCAATGGAACAAGCACAGAATGCGCCGCGACCATCGCATTGACGGTCAACAAATTAAGGGACGGTGGACAATCAATCAGGACATAGTCCAGCTTGAACTGGTCAACTGACGTTTGCCGCAGCGCGTCGTGCAGCAGATAGCTTCGCTTTTCGTTGGAAATAAGCTCAATATCGGCTGAACTCAGGTCGACTGTGGCAGGAACCACGTACAAGCCGCCAATTTCAGTCTCCTGAATGACGGCTTCCAATGGGGCGTCGTCCAATATCAGGTCGTAGGTTGTCCAATCCCTGTCTTCAACGCCCAGACCTGTTGACGCGTTGCCCTGAGGATCCAAATCAACCACAAGAACGCGGCATCCGGCTTCGGCCAATCCCGCTGCAAGATTTATCGCAGTCGTCGTCTTCCCAACCCCACCCTTCTGATTGGCTACCGCAATAATCCGGGGCCCTGAGGGACGAGACAGATCAACCACGTGATACTCCTTTGATTTTAAGGATAACGGCCTGAGGTTCAGTTAAACTTGTAATCGGCTCGGCTTGGAAATTCCATTCCTTGCGCGCGTCTTCCAGTTCTTTTTTCCACGTTGCGCCTTTCGGCAACAGAGCCGTTCCAGAACTGCCTAAATGCCTGTCACAAAAGGACAATAAGACCGTCAGATCTGCCAAAGCACGGGCAGATAAGACATCCGCATCCAAGGGATTCACGGTTTCGATTCGTCTGGAAACAACGGAACACTTTGCACCACATTCCCGCGCCACTGTTCGCAAAAAGGCGGATTTCCTTTGATCACTTTCCACAAAAGTGAACTGCGCATTCGGGTTCTCTTCTATTGCCATGATCGCGCAAACCATTCCGGGGAACCCACCCCCGCTTCCCAAGTCCGCCCAATTCTGAAAGAATTCAGTGCAACGATATACCTGGATAGAATCTTTTATGTGTCGCGTCCAAATTTCGGGCAGGCTATTTCGGGAAACCAGGTTAATTTTCGGATTCCATCGCTTTACCAGCTCAACATATTTGGCCAAACGCTCAAATGTTTCACGTGAAACATCCAAATCGCCAAATTGCACGTCACTCATGCCTTGCGGACCTTTTGTTCACGACGCAGTTTCGCTAGAACAAGCGTCAAAGCGGCCGGAGTAACTCCTTCAACGCGACTAGCTTGCGCTATATTCTCTGGTCGCGCATTCGACAACTTTTGCTTCATCTCTGAAGACAAGCCATCCAGAGCGAAATAGTCGAAATCCCTTGGAATTTCATGAGATTCGTCGCGCTTCATAGCTTCGACGTCCCTTTGCTGGCGCGCAATGTAGTTTGCGTACAGGGCATCCCTTTCAACCTGCTTCTGGATTTCAGGATCTGTATCCCCCAAGCTTGGAACCAGTGGTATAAGATCCCCAAACGAAACATCCGGGAATGCGAGAATAGCCATCCCATTTCGCCTATTTCCGTCCTGATTGACGCTGATACCAACTGATCGCATGTCTTTTGGGGTATAGGTCCTGTCCATCAGAATGGATTTTACCGCCGTCAATTTTTCCATCTTGTCGGAAAAGTGGCGCTCTCTAACGTCCCCTACGCAACCGATTTTCAAGCCAATCGGTGTTAACCTTTGATCTGCATTATCTGCGCGTAACGACAGTCTGAATTCCGCACGGGACGTAAACATACGGTAAGGTTCTGCTACTCCGCGCGTCGTCAAATCGTCTATCATTACACCGATATAGCTATCTGCACGCGTGAAATGAACCGGATCCCGATCAAATGAAAACAAGGCGGCATTCAAACCGGCGACCAAACCCTGTGCCGCGGCTTCCTCGTATCCAGTGGTACCGTTAATCTGCCCCGCAAGATATAGGCCCGAGATTTCCGGAACGGACAGGGATGAAGTTAAAACGCGCGGATCTACATAATCATATTCAATCGCGTAACCCGGTTGCAGTATTTCTGTATTCTCTAGCCCCTTAATGGACCGGACATATTGAAGTTGAACATCCTGGGGAAGCGATGTCGAAATCCCATTCGGGTAGATCGTATGATCATTAACACCTTCAGGCTCAAGGAATATCTGATGAGAGTCCTTATCGGCAAACCTGACTATTTTATCCTCAATTGAAGGGCAATACCTTGGGCCAACCCCATCAATATGCCCCCCGTACATTGCTGAACGGCTTAGGTTTTTCTCAATAATTTCATGCGTTCGCGCATTTGTATGCGTTATACCGCAAGAAATTTGGGGGGCCACAACAGACTTAGACAGAAATGAAAATAATGTAGGTTCATCATCTCCATCCTGGCGCTCCAGATCGGACCAGTCGATCGTGCGGCCATCAAGTCGGGGCGGAGTACCTGTTTTCAATCTTCCCAACGGAAGCTGAAAACTGTCTAAGCGTTGCGCCAATTTAACTGACGGATTGTCCCCCATTCTTCCGCCAGGGCGGGAAACGTCTCCAATATGTATCACACCCCGAAGGAACGTACCGGAAGTAAGTATGACTGCCTTGGCTCGAATCTCGGAACCATCTGCCAATCTGACTCCGCGCACGCTCTGCCCTTCCATCAGAAAATCGACAACTTCGCCTACCACAATCGAAAGACGTGGCTGGGCGTCGGTCTCTTTCTGCATCGCTGCGCGATACAACGCGCGGTCCGCCTGTGTCCTCGGCCCTTGAACTGCGGGTCCTTTGCGCCGATTCAACAGACGGAATTGAATTCCGGCTTGATCCGCTACACGGCCCATAACTCCGTCCAGGGCATCAATCTCTCTCACTAGGTGACCTTTTCCAAGGCCTCCAATCGCTGGATTGCATGACATCACCCCGATGTCAGAAGCAGACAAGGTGACAAGCGCCGTTTCCGCCCCCATGCGGGCAGATGCATGTGCAGCCTCGGTTCCGGCATGACCCGCGCCGATAACAACAACATCAAAGTCTGAATGTTTCACGTGAAACACTCCCTATTTTCCCAGACAGAAGCTTGCGAAGATTTCATCCAAAAGATCTTCCACGCCTATTCTACCGACCAATGCCTCTAGCGCACGAATGGCTGTGCGCAATTCTTCGGCAGCGATATCATACAAGTCCGGGCCTGATTCCAGAACAGACATTGCTGCACCCAACGCCTCCTGAGCATTATTGAGCGAAATACGGTGCCTTTCGCGGGTTGCAATACCATAACTTGTGGCACGGCCACCCAATATACGCGATATATCGGAGATCAACTGATCCAAACCCTTACCAGTTTTACCCGATATCCCACCTTCTATATCATCCCTGAGGTCAGCCTTCGGCAAAACCTGAATATCACCGTCGCGCACTGAAACACCCAAAGACATCGGGTCCTCGGTCAGGAATACCCGTAAATCCGCGGCCTCTGCACGTTTAATCGCCAATTCGATTCCAAGGCTTTCAACATGATCTTCGGTTTCGCGAAGCCCGGCTGTGTCCAACAACGTGACTGGCAACCCCTCAAGATCCATTCGGACCTCGATCACATCGCGAGTCGTTCCGGCATATTCCGACGTTATCGCGGCGTCGCGCCCGGCAAGTGCATTCAGTAAGGTGGACTTCCCTGCATTAGGAAGGCCGACAATTGCGACTTCGAACCCTGAGCGAATACGCTCCGCAATCCGAACTCCGTCGGCTTCGCGTTGCACATCAGCCATGACACCAGTGACCAAAGAACGGACTTCGGGCGTAACATCCGTCGGAACCTCTTCGTCAGCGAAATCAATGACAGCTTCCAAAAGGGATGCGGCGCGGATCAGATCACGACGCCAACGTTCTGCAAGGGAACCCAGTTCGCCGGCTAATATTGTCTGTGCCTGTTTGCGCTGCGCTTCGGTTTCGGCATCAATCAAGTCGGCCAAGCCTTCGACCTGCGTCAAATCCATCTTGCCGTTTTCAAGCGCGCGACGCGTGAATTCCCCCGGCTCTGCAAGCCGCAAACCTTCAGTATCGCCAAGACAGCGCATCACCGCATTCACAGATGCCATACTTCCGTGAACCTGCAACTCTGCCACATCTTCACCGGTAAAGCTCGCAGGGGCCTGGAATGTTAGTACCAGTCCCTCATCCAGAATTGAGCCGTCAGTTGCAAACAAGGCGCGCACACGCATGCCACGGGCTGGAAGAGTATCCCTGGTTAATGCAGCCGCTGCGGAATGCGCCAAAGGACCAGAGAGGCGGATGACCGCCACCCCAGCTTTGCCCTGCGCGCTGGCCAAGGCGAATATCGTTTCCATTCGAAGGCCTCGCGTCAGTTAAGACCTGTGTCAGGTGTTCATTGAATCGAAGAACTCGCCATTCGTCTTCGTCTGCTTCAGCTTGGATAGCAGGAACTCGATCGCGTCGGTCGTACCCATCGGGTTGAGGATACGGCGCAGAACGAAAGTTTTGGCCAAATCGCCCTTGTCGACCAGCAAGTCCTCTTTCCGGGTACCGGATTTGAGAATGTCGATGGCCGGGAACACGCGCTTGTCGGCAATTTTGCGATCCAGCACGATTTCCGAGTTACCGGTGCCTTTGAATTCTTCAAAGATCACCTCGTCCATCCGGCTGCCGGTATCGATCAGAGCAGTCGCGATAATGGTCAGAGAACCGCCCTCTTCGATATTCCGCGCGGCACCAAAGAACCGCTTGGGCCGTTGAAGGGCGTTCGCATCAACACCACCTGTCAGAACCTTGCCCGATGATGGTACCACTGTGTTAAACGCCCTACCAAGTCTTGTGATCGAATCGAGAAGAATAACAACATCTCGTTTGTGTTCGACCAGACGCTTGGCTTTTTCGATCACCATTTCCGACACGGCCACGTGGCGCGTTGCGGGTTCATCAAAGGTCGAGGATACAACCTCACCCTTTACCGAACGCTGCATGTCGGTCACCTCTTCCGGGCGTTCGTCAATCAGCAAGACGATCAGATAACATTCGGGGTGGTTCTGCTCGATCGAGTGCGCGATGTTCTGCAAGATCACTGTCTTACCCGTCCGCGGGGGCGCCACGATCAACGACCGCTGGCCCTTACCAATCGGTGCCACAAGGTCGATGACACGAGCAGATTTATCCTTGATGGTAGGATCCTCGATCTCCATCTTCAGACGCTCTTCTGGATACAAGGGCGTCAGGTTGTCGAACAGGATCTTGTGCTTGGCCTTCTCGGGCTCTTCAAAATTGATCTTAGTAACCTTGATCAGCGCAAAATAGCGTTCGTTGTCATCAGGTGCCTTGATCTCACCTTCAACCGTGTCGCCGGTACGAAGCGAATGCTGGCGGATCATGTCGGGTGAAACATAGATGTCGTCTGGACCTGGCAGATAGTTCGCCTCGGGCGAGCGCAGGAAGCCGAACCCGTCCTGCAAAACTTCCAGAACGCCGTCACCACCGACGGTCCAACCCTCATCCGCGCGTTCGCGCAGAATCTGGAACATCATCTCGCCTTTACGCATGGTCGAGGCGTTCTCGATCTCCAGCTCTTCGGCCATTGCCAGAAGGTCTTTGGGGCTTTTGGCCTTAAGGTCGGCCAGATTCAGAGTTTCATTGGACATGATACAAACCTTCACCGCTGTCAGCGCGGCACGAAGTGGAATTTCAGTACGGAAGATACGCCGCCCGGACGGGCGTGTTGACCCCTACATAAGCGTGGCTTCAGGTGGAGTCAAACCACCTGTCTGACCCTTACGCGCAAAAGTGCCCTCAGAACTTCAGAATGACCGCCAGAACGATGATCACCATCAAAACGGTCGGAACCTCGTTCATCATGCGATACTGCCGCCCAGTGAGCTTATTTTGCCTCTCAAGGAAGTCTTTGCGCCGAGCCATCAGCCAATGATGAAACCAGGTCATACCAATCACGGATACGCCTTTGACCCAAGGCCATGCAAAATCCCAACCGACGATACCCGGTGTAAACACCATGATCAGGCCACAGACCCAAGCCACAATCATTGCGGGGCGCATGATCACACGCAGCAGCTTTTCTTCCATTTCAAAGAAGATTGCCTCAGCCCTTTCGACAGTCTGTGCTTTTTCGACGTGATAAACGAATAGTCTGGGCAAATAGAACAGGCCCGCCATCCACGAGATCACTGCCATGATGTGAAGAGACTTCACCCATGGGTAAATCGTGAAAAGAAAATCCGTCATCTTGGCTCCGAAGATTACTCGGAACCCTCCCTAATAAAAAAATAAGAAAAGAAAAAGGAAGATGGTTTTGTAGGGTGAACAAAATCAGTGGATTACTTTTTTACACATCTGTTTTCCCCAAGTGGATAGAATCCGGTTTAGATACGGTGATTCTGTTGAGGGAATAAATCCCACAACAATTACAGTATGTTATATATTAACCGAGTATGAATTGCTGGGGATAAGTCTTTGGGTAACCTTGGAAAACCGGGTTATTCCTGTTCTTGGACTTATCCTTGTCCCTGCTGGATACCATTCGGGCGAATCCGGGAAGTTTGGCGTGAAATTCCCGGGCTTGCGTGTCAACTGGAAAACCATACAAACCATCCCGGAACAGTTAACGGTTTACTCAAGGGGTTTTCCACATGTCTGTCCCCATCATTCTGGCCTCTGGGTCGTCGATACGAGCGCAGCTTCTCAGGAACGCGGGCGTGCCTTTCACCGTGCAAACCGCGCGCGTGGATGAAGAGACAGCCAAACGGGCATTGCTAGCTGAGGATGCAAGCCCGCGCGATATTGCGGATACGCTGGCCGAAATGAAAGCACGCAAAGTCAGTGACAAATTTCCGGGTGCAATGGTGCTGGGCTGCGATCAGGTGCTGGATTTCGACGGTCGGTTGCTGTCCAAACCCGAAACGCCAACGGATGCACTGTCGCAACTCAGGGCGATGCGTGGCAAGCGACATATGCTGCTGTCTGCCGCTGTGATTTATCAAGACGGGGAACCCATCTGGCGACATGTGGGTCAGGTTCGATTGCGGATGCGGATGAGCTCGGACGCATATCTGCGAGATTATGTTGATCGCAACTGGGACAGTATCCGGCACGCAGTCGGGGCATATAAATTGGAGGAAGAAGGCGTGCGTCTGTTCGCAACCATTGACGGAGACTATTTTAACGTCTTGGGTATGCCCCTATTAGAGCTGTTGAATTTTCTGGCGGTCAAAGGGGTGATTGATCAATGAGTGAAGACCGTACTCCTCTGGCAGGTGTGATTGGACACCCGGTTGCGCATTCAAAATCCCCGACCCTTCATGGACATTGGTTAAAATCCTATGGTCTGGCTGGGCACTATATTCCAATGGATGTTGCCCCGGATGATCTTGAAGTTGTCCTGCGCAGCTTACCTAAGGCTGGGTTTGTAGGGGCAAATGTAACGGTACCCCATAAAGAAGCGGCCTTGCGATTGGCGGATAACGTATCGGATCGGGCGCAGAAAATCGGTGCTGCGAACACGCTGGTCTTTCGTGAAGATGGCACGATCCATGCCGACAATACCGATGGCTACGGATTCATGGAAAACCTGCGCAGTGGGGCACCGGATTGGACGCCGGGCGATGGTCCGGCCGTGGTGTTTGGCGCTGGCGGAGCTGCGCGCGCCGTTTTGCAAGCATTGGTCGAGGCCGGAGTGCCTAAGATCATGCTGACCAACCGAACACGGACCCGGGCGGATAAGCTGAAAGAGGAATTCGGACAAACCATCACCGTTGTCGATTGGGTGCAGGCCGGAAATGTGGTCGAAGATGCCGAGCTGGTGGTCAATACGACGTCACTTGGGATGCAAGGGCAGCTTGAGCTGCGGGTCCCTTTGGATGGGTTGCAGCCGGGTGCTGTTGTTACTGATTTGGTCTATGCGCCGCTGAAAACCCATCTTTTGCAAACGGCCGAAGAAGCCGGATGCACGGTCGTGGATGGGTTGGGTATGCTGCTGCATCAGGCCGTTCCTGGATTTGAAAGCTGGTTCGGGGTGCGGCCCGAGGTGAATCTGGATTTGCGCGCGGCTGTTTTGTCATGAGTTTCGCGCTGGGTCTGACCGGCTCGATCGGGATGGGGAAAAGCACGACGGCCCAGATGTTCGTCGATGAAGACTGTGCGCTATGGGATGCGGATGCCGCGGTACATAGACTCTATTCAAGGGGTGGAGCGGCTGTTGAACCGATGCAGACGGCTTTTCCGGATGCAATTGTTGATGGCGCTGTCTGTCGTGATGCGCTGAAACGGATCATTGCGCGGGACGTATCCGCCTTAAAACAGATCGAGGAGATTGTTCACCCGCTGGTGGCGGCGGATCGGGCTGCGTTTCGGCAAAACGCGACCGCGGATATACTGGTTTTTGACATCCCTTTGTTGTTTGAAACCGGGGGTCATGTAGCGATGGACGCCGTGGCCTGTGTTTCGGTACCTGCCGATGAACAAAAACGCCGGGTGATGGATCGCGGCACGATGTCCGATGCGCAGTTTGAACAAATCCGCGCCAAGCAGATGCCGAACGAAGAAAAATGCGCCCGGTCAGATTTTGTGATCGTGACAGACAGTCTGGACCATGCCCGCGCACAGGTGCAGGATGTGGTCAAACAGATACGAGCGGGGCTGGCAGATGCGTGAGATTGTACTCGACACCGAAACCACGGGGTTCGATCCAGAAAGCGGTGACCGGATCGTGGAAATCGGTGCGGTTGAACTGTGGAACCACGTCGCCACAGGCGAAACCTATCACGTCTATATCAACCCCGAGCGCTCTATGCCTGAAGAAGCCTTTGGTGTGCATGGCATTGGCCCGGATCTGCTGGATAACCCGCGCCCGCCGGAAAAGGGTGAGGTGACGCTGAAGGACAAGCCGGTTTTCGCCAAGGTCGGTCAGGGATTTCGCGATTTCATCAAGGATTCGAAACTGGTCATTCACAATGCCTCGTTCGATATGAAATTCCTGAACGCCGAACTGAAATGGATGGGTCTGCCTCCGATCCCGATGGATCAGGCGATGGACACGCTGGCCATCGCGCGCAAACGCTTTCCCGGCTCACCTGCTTCTTTGGATGCGTTGTGCCGCCGGTTCAATATCGACAACTCGAACCGAACACTGCACGGGGCGCTGCTCGACTCCGAGATTTTGGCCGAGGTTTATCTGGAACTGATCGGGGGGCGACAGCCGGATTTCGGATTGTCGACCGCGGCGTCCTCATCTGCGGGTGGTGCCGAGGAATGGCGCCCAACAGCGCGCCCAAATGCGCTTACGTCCCGTATTACCGAAGACGAACGCGCCGCGCATGATGCTTTCGTGGAAAAACTGGGCGAAAACGCATTGTGGACCCGCGCCTGAGAAACATCCCGGCGCGGGTCCGGAGCTTTAGGCTTCGGTTTTCTGGGCTTCGGCCTGACGACGCATCAGTTCGTTGCGGTACAGGCTGACAAAGTCGATGTTGTCCAGATTTACCGGCGGGTAACCACCGTCGCGGGTCACATCGCTGACGATACGGCGCAGGAACGGGAACAGCATCCGGGGGCATTCGATCATCAGGAACGGATGCAGCTGATCTTCGGCAACACCTTCCACGTGGAACAGGCCGCAATAGTCCAGCTCACACAGGAACAGGATGTCTTCCAGACCCTTGGCCTTGGACTTGAGGTTCAGCTTGATCGACACTTCGTACTGATGGTCTGCCGGGCGCTTTTTCGCATCCAGATTGACCTGTACGGAAATCTCGGGCTGAACGTCGCCCGATACGCCCTTTTGGGCCATCACGTTTTCAAAAGACAGGTCACGGATGAATTGTCCCAGAACGCGCATCTGGATTTGCGGGGCGGCCTGGGCCGCGGTGTTTTCTTTGGCGTCTTCTTCGGCCATGGATCTACTCCGAAAATAAAATTCGTCACTGCTTAACAAGTTGGGGCAGACACCTCAATGCAGGTCACGGCCCTTCGACCCATTTCGAAGGCTTTGATGGGTCCTGACGCGGGCGAACTTCGGTAAATTCGCCGTCAATCACGTCGTCTTGTTGAAACGGATCAGGCCCGGAGCGAAATTGCGCGCCGGTTCCCATCTGAAACTGCGTGATGGTGGCTTTGGATTTAAGGTACCGGAATACAGCAACCCGGACGCCGGGAATTAGCAAAGCAAAACCAACGGCATCGGTGAAAAACCCCGGCGTCAGTAGCAAAACGCCCGACAGCAGGATCATTGCGCCATGGGCCAGCGGCTCGGTCGGGTCGTCCAGTTCAGCAAAGGAACGTTGCAGGTTTTCCAGCGCCATGCGACCTTGTGTCCGTACCAAAACAGTGCCCAGAACGGCTGTCAGGACTACAATGGCAAGCGTTGGCCACAGGCCGATCAAGCCGCCAACCTGAATGAACAGAGCGATCTCGATGATCGGGACCAATAAAAAAGCCAAGAACAGATACATTTGCGCTATCCTTTACAGCAGGGCGGACTGTGGACTTGCCGCCTTGTGTCACCTACATAGTGGCTTGAGGCCGCGTACACAAAGTCCCGGCACTGAAAAGAGAATGAAATGAGCGACAACCCAATGATCCAGTTGCTGGTCCTGGCCGGAATTGCCGTTTTCCTGATCCTTCGCTTGAAAAGCGTTCTGGGCACGCGTGAGGGGTTTGAAAAACCCCCGGTTCAGCAGCAACCAGAGGCGCACAAGTCGCGCCGCGACTTCGAGGTGATCGAAGGCGGCCCGGATCACGACATCACCGACCACGTCGCCGAAGACAGCGAACAGGCGCAAACTCTGACTGCGATGAAGCGGGTCGAGCCCAGCTTTTCTGTCAGTGAGTTCGTTCAGGGTGCGCGTGGCGCTTATGAGATGATCGTCATGGGGTTTGAAAAGGGCAATCTGGATGAAATACAGCCCTTCCTGTCCGAAGAGGTGTTCGACACGTTCGTATCCGTAGTCGCTGCCCGCGAAGATCAAGGTCTTACGATCGAGGCTGAATTTATTGGCGTGCGCGAGACATCCTTGGCAGATGTGAAGTTCGACAAGGATACCAACCAGGCCGAGATCACCATGAAGTTTGTTGGTGAGCTGACCTCGGTCGTGCGTGATCGCGGCGGGGACATCATCGAAGGCAACCCCAACACCGTCAAACGCCAGAAGGACAGCTGGACCTTTGCCCGCGTCATGGGCGCGGACGATCCGAACTGGCTGCTTGTCGCCACGGACGCATGATTGCTGCGCTTCGGTCGTTATTGCTGGGGGCTGTGATGGCAACCTCTGTCAGCGCCGAAGCGACGCGTTCCATACTGACCTTTGACGATCTAGATGGCTGGGCCGAGGATGACCACGGCGCAGCCCTTTCGGTTTTTCTGAATACATGCGGTGATCTGGACGACCCTGACTGGCGTGCGCTGTGCGCCGTTGCCCGGGCCTATGAATCTGACGCTGCCCGATTGTTCTTTGAGCTGTTCTTCCGTCCTGTTCTGGTCGAAGACGGCAAAGATGCCCTATTTACCGGCTATTTCGAGCCCGAGCTGGATGGATCTCTAACCCGATCCGAACGTTTCAGATATCCGATTTACAAGATGCCGCCGGAAGCTCGCGCCGAAGGTCCGTGGCTGAGCCGCCGCGAAATTCTGACCGGCGACAGCATGACCGGCCGGGGTCTGGAGATTGCCTGGGTCGATGACCCGGTGGAATTGTTCTTTTTACAGATTCAGGGCTCTGGCCGTATTCGTCTGCCGGATGGGGGCGCGGTGCGCGTTGGGTATGGCGGGGCGAACGGCCACCCCTATCGATCTATCGGGTCGGAACTGATCCGTCGCGGAGCGTTGGGTGCGCATCAGGTCAGCGCGCAGATGATCCGGGCTTGGGTGCGTAAAAACCCCGAAGCGGGTGCCGAACTGCTGTTCCACAATCCGTCATATGTGTTCTTCCGCGAAGTAAACCGCGTCGCGCCAGAATTGGGTCCCTTGGGCGCAATGAATCGGTCTGTCACCACACTGCGCAGCATTGCCGCTGATCCGGCCTATACGCCTTTGGGCGCGCCGGTTTGGGTTGAGAAAAACGGCAAAACACCGCTACGCCGATTGATGATCGCGCAGGACACAGGCGCCGCCATCAAGGGCGCCCAACGTGCAGACATCTTTTTTGGCACCGGGGATGAAGCCGGGGAAGCTGCCGGTCGATTAAAGGATTCGGGTCGAATGGTGCTTTTGCTGCCGATTCAACGCGCTTATGCGCTGTTGCCGGATGAGTTCTGATGACACGCCGTAAACTGACCGCGGAAGAGATTGAGCTGTGGCGCAAGGTGACCAATCAGGCCGAGCGCCTGCATCCCGAAGTGCCGCAAACTGTGCACCCGACGACGTTGCCCAAACCCAAGCCAACCAAAACGCCCAGGGTGCGGATTGAGCGGTTCGAGGTCGGGCAGAACGCCTTGGGAAAACCTGCGCGCAACGCGTTGAAGCCCACGGTCACAGAAAGCCTGCGCGCGACGCCGGTCCAGATGGATACCAAGGCTTTCAGCCGCATGAAACGGGGCAAGCTGAAGCCAGAGGGCAAGCTGGACTTGCATGGAATGCGCGTGGATACGGCGCATCCAACATTGATCCGGTTCATTCTGTTAGCGCAAGCATCAGGCAAACGTCTGGTTTTGGTCGTAACCGGAAAGGGCAAGGACCGTGATGAGCCCGGCCCCATTCCCACGCCGCGCGGTGTGTTGCGCAATCAAGTGCCGCAATGGTTATCTCTGCCACCCTTGGCGCAGGCTGTTCTGCAAGTGACACCTGCCCATGTCAGCCATGGCGGTGACGGGGCCTATTACGTGTATTTGCGCCGCGTTCGTTAAAGGGTTTGAGCGGCTCTTGCGATGCCAATGCGGGCAAGGACACTGACCAGTACGAAAAAGCCTCCGATCCACAGAAACTGGATGTCCAGCGGCACACCCAGATCAATCATCACGCCGGTCAACCCCGGCCCGATGGCTGATCCCAGAACCATGACCGCCGTTGCCATCGCCTTGATCGCGCCGATATGCCGGGTGCCATAGAATTCGGCCCAGAACGCGCTGGGCAGGGTGCTGTTGGCACCAACTGTCAGCGCCAGAAACATCAAGGCCAGCGTTGCGCCCCCGATCGACGATGTCATCCCCACGATCCCAAACCCAACGGCCATAGGCAGTTGATAAAACGGCATGATCCTAGCCGTGCCCCATTTATCCAGCGCCCAACCCGCCGCAAACATCGACAACATGGAAACGCTGGTGAAAATCGGAAACAGGGCAACCAGTTCGATATGTTGCCAGCCCTTCGAGCCCGCCAGATGAACCTGATGAAAGAAAAAGGCGGTGATAAAAGCAGACGGGCCCAGCAAGGCCGGTGCCATGAACCAGAACAGCGGATGAAAGATCGCTTCTTTCCGGGTCCAGTTACGACCTTCCATTCCCGTTGCCGAATATTCGCTGGACAGGCTTTGCGGGGTTCTTTCCTGACGAAGCAGCCGTAGCAGCGCAGGGATCCCCAAAAGGGTGACACACGCGGCAATCACCCAAAGCCACCGCCAGTCCAAGAAGGCCATGGCAGCCACAAAAGTGACCGGCAGCAACGCTTCGCCCACCGAGAAACCCACCGACGCGATCGCCAGCGCCTTGCCCCGTGTGGCAGTGAACCATCTGGCCATTGCCACCATCGCCAAGTGGGTGCTCATCCCCTGCCCAAACAGACGCAACAGAAACACCACAACAGGCAGCAAGGCAAGCCAGGCGTTCACCGCCATCGCCAACGCTGCCAGTGCCAGACCTGCCAGAACCGCGGGGCCCAGAACCCTTACTCGAAAGATGTCGGTCAGCCCTCCGGCCCAGATCATCACGACGGCCGATATGGTGGTTCCAAGAGAATACAAACCGCCCCACGCGCCATGACTCAGACCAAAAGCGGCGCGGATTTCCCCAGAAAAGATCGAAATGAAAAAGGTCTGCCCAAAGCTGGACATGAAGGTCAGCAAGACTCCGGCACTTAACCATGTTGCATTGTCCCGAAGATATTGCCCCAACCGGAACCGCGTCACGGAGAGCTGACCCGCGCCTGCCCCGTTTCGCTTAGAACGATTTCAGTTGCACCCGTCGGGTTGCGAACGCTGTTGGGGGCGATCACATCAAATCCGCGACCGTCCGGGTCGAAGGTTCGGCTCACCCTTCGGGCGGAATTGATGATGGCCAAAAGCGCGGGCGACGTCGCGGCCACGAAATGCGAGGAATCCGCATCCTTGTTGAACGCCGTCGTGTCCAGAATGCTGATCTTGTAATCCGCCAATGCATCAACGGAACTGATATTGCCAAGGCGCTCACCTTGAGTGGTGCCGCGCAGCCGGGCCGAAATGTTCAACAGTTTGTCTTTCTGCGACACCATCACGATGAAAGGGTCCGGTGGCGTTTTGATCGTATCCATTTGCGACCGGAACAGATCGACATCCAGATCGGGGGCAATCAGTACGACACCTTCGATATTTTTGCTGGCCCAACCGGGTTCGCGCAATTCGGCCTGTCGCATCATCTCCATCGTCAGGGCCGTACCCATGGAATGCGCCACAAGAATAACGCGCCTTACACCCATTGCCTTAAGCTGTCGCACAGTCTGCTCCAACCCGTCGCGCGCGAACAGCATACTGTCCAGATCATAGGCATATCCGGCACCACGGGCCTGGCTGGGCCAGGAATACACCATGATTGCACCGGGGATGTTGATGTCACGGCTTAGCTGGGCCGCGCGGAACGTGGTCTCGAACTGGGTTGTGTTATAGCCATGGATAAAGATGGACACCTCATCCTTGCCCCCCAATCGCGCCTTCATCTCACTTGGCCCTTGCAACTCATCCACACCGGCCATGACGAATTGCTTCTCGGGGTTCGGATTGGCATATGAAAAATCAAGGGTCCCGGGTGTGTGATTGGGCGGGATCGAAACCGTCATTTCCAGATATTGCAACGCCTCGCCCCGCTTAAATCCATAAGAACCGTCCGGCTCTCGCGCACGCGTTGTCGTTGCAAAAACGGTTTCAGGGCTTCCGACGGACAGCGCAGTTGGCACCGTCTCGGATATCGTACGGTCGACACAGGCGGTTAGAGGCACCGCCAGCAGGAAAATGAAAAAATAGCGCAGCAAAGGATTGGTCCTCGGGGCAATATGCGCCCACGCTATCTGATTTTCGCCTCAGGTCCAGCAGTGCCGTACAGAATGACCGGCGGAAACCGGCTGGACCTATTACAAGACGTAACGGCTAAGGTCTGTGGACTTGGTCAGTTCACCCAGATTGTCATCGACAAATTGCGCATTCACTGTGATCTCGGCCCCGGCCTGATCTGGGGCGGTGAAGGACAGTTCTTCGAACACACGCTCCATCACCGTGTACAAACGCCGCGCACCGATGTTTTCGACGCTTTGGTTCACGTCCGCCGCGATTTTAGCCAAGGCCGCGATGCCATCGTCGGTGAAGCTGACCGTGACCTCTTCGGTGCCCATCAGGGCGGTGTACTGGCGGGTCAGGGCGTTGTCTGTCTCGGTCAGGATACGCACGAAATCCTCTTCGGTCAGCGCGCGCAGTTCAACCCGGATCGGCAGACGGCCCTGCAATTCCGGCAACAGGTCCGAGGGTTTGGCGATGTGGAACGCGCCCGAAGCGATAAACAGGATATGGTCGGTTTTGACCGCACCGTGTTTGGTGCTGACAGTTGTGCCCTCAATCAGGGGAAGCAGGTCGCGCTGTACCCCTTCCCGGCTGACGTCGCCGCCGCGTGCATCTGATCGCGCGCAGACCTTGTCGATCTCATCCAGAAAAACGATGCCATTCTGTTCGACCGATTCCAAAGCCACGCGGTTGACGGTTTCATCATCCAGCAGCTTGTCGGCCTCTTCCCCGATCAGCGCGTCATAGCTTTCGGCGACAGTCATCTTCTTTTTGACGGTCCGCCCACCGAACGCCTTGCCGAAGATGTCGCCCAGATTCATCATACCCATCTGGCTGCCGGGTTGACCGGGAATGTCGAACATCGGCATTGGGTTCGCGCTGTCGGACAACTCCAACTCGATCACCGTATCATCCAGCTCGCCCGCTTTCAGTTTCTTGCGGAACATCTCGCGCGTGCCTTCCCGGGCATCGGTACCGGCGATGGCTTCGATCACGCGATCTTCGGCGGCCTGATGCGCCTTGGCTTTGACGTCCTCGCGCATGAATTCGCGGGTCTGGATTATCGCGGCATCTGCCAGATCACGCACGATCTGTTCCACGTCGCGCCCGACATACCCAACTTCGGTAAACTTGGTGGCTTCGACCTTGATGAATGGCGCGCGGGCGAGTTTCGCCAGTCGGCGGCTGATCTCGGTCTTGCCAACACCGGTGGGGCCGATCATCAGGATGTTTTTCGGATACACTTCATCCCGAATGTCATCGGTCAGTTGCTTGCGCCGCCAGCGGTTGCGCAGCGCGACGGCGACTGCGCGTTTGGCATCCTTCTGCCCGATAATGAAACGGTCCAGTTCCGAGACAATCTCGCGCGGGGTCAGGTCGGTCAAGGCGCAGTCCTTTCGGTCGGCATATGGAAACTTGGGCTTAGGTAATCACCGCTGGATCGAAAACAACAGCGGCAGCGTTGGTTAGCAATGCCCTATCCGGTTTGCAAATGCTTTCCTTAGGTGAAACGCACCCCCTCTGATACAGTAATTTCAAGGTGTTGAGGGTCAGGAGGGCGCGGATGACGAAAATTGCCAAGATCACCCTTCTGTTCGTGGTGTTTGTGGACCTGCTTGGGCAGGGGCTGGTTTTCCCGATCATCAACTCGCTGATCATGGAGACGAAATCCAACTTCCTGCCCGAAAGCACCGCAATGGGTATGCGGCATCTGTACTACGGGCTGGTGATCGGTTGTTTCTTTCTGTCCTGGTTTCTGGGCGTTGTGTATGTCTCGAAAGTCTCAGACTCGATCGGGCGCAAGAACGCATTGCTGGTCTGTCTGGGTGGAGCGTTGGCAGGCTATGCGCTGACCATTACGGCGCTGTATCTCAACAGTCTGATCCTGTTGATTATCGGCAGGTCGATTACGGGCTTTACGGCTGGGAACCAACCTATCGCACAGGCGGCAATGATTGACGGCAGCACCGACGCCGCCGACCGCGACCGCAATATGGGATATATCATCACCGGCGTTAGCTTTGGCCTTGTCGGAGGTCCGATCATTGGTGCCGTCCTGTCCGATGCCAACCTGCTGGGCAGTTATGCGACGCTGAAAACACCGTTCTACGGGGCCTTCGTTCTGGTGCTGATTGCGATTTTCCTTGTGATGTTCTTTTTCAAGGACACCCGCACGGAACGCGCAGCCTTTGTTTTTCGCCCCCGCGATATCACCGACAGCCTGATCGCGGTCCGCACGCATCCGTTGGTTCTGAAAATCTTGCCGGTTTATGCCTTGTTCATGATCGCGAATGTCACCTTCTATGTCTTCGTCGACAATTTCCTGACATCAGCATGGGGCTATGGCGTGATCGGCGGAAGCATGGCGATGGTTGTCATCGGCTTTGCGCTGGCCTTCTCAAGCACTTTCCTTGTGAAACCGGCACAAGAAAAGTTCAGCAAGCATCAGATCATCTACACATCGCTGGTGGTCATGGTGATCTGCGGCTTTGGGTTTGCCTTCAGTCCCAGCGGTGTGCTGAGTTACATCCCGGTCTTCTTTTTCTATTTCTTCTTTGGCGTATCCTACCCAACCTTGCTGGGCCTGTTTTCCTCGGCCGTCAGCGAAACCGATCAGGGTTGGGTGATGGGCGTGACCACGGCTGTCTTCTGTCTGGCCGGAGGGATCATGTCCCTGATCGGCGGCGGGTTGATGAGCATCGACATCCGGGTGCCCTACTACATCGTCATCCTCGCCGCGATACTGGGCTTGATCGGGATGCACCTGCGGTGGAAAGGGAAAGAGATCAAGGCGTTACTGGCCTGAGATTTCCTCAACCGTCAGGTTGCCATTGGTATAGACGCAAATATCGGCGGCAATCGCCATTGCCTCACGCGCCACCGTTTCGGCGGGCTTGTCGCTGTCCATCATCGCGCGCGCTGCGGCCAGAGCGAAATTGCCGCCGGATCCGATGGCGGCGACGTTGTGTTCCGGCTCCAGCACGTCCCCTGCCCCTGTGATCACTAGCAGATCCTTGCCATCCGTGACGATCAGCATCGCCTCAAGCTTTTGCAGGTATTTATCCGTCCGCCAGTCTTTCGCCAGCTCGACCGAGGCGCGGGCCAGTTGGCCTGGCGTGGCCTCCAACTTGGCTTCCAGCCGCTCCAGCAAAGTGAAGGCATCGGCTGTTGATCCGGCGAAACCCGCGACAACCTCGAACCCGCCCGGCGACAGGCGGCGCACTTTCCGGGCGGTGCCTTTGATCACGGTTTGACCCAGGCTGACTTGACCGTCCCCGGCAATCACCACTTGGCCGCCTTTCTTGACGCCAATAATTGTCGTGCCGTGCCATCCGGGAAAATCGCTGTCTGCCATGGAAGCCTCCGTTTTGTCTGGTCCCCTATATGGGCCGGGCGCGCGTGCAGCGCAACAGTTCACAAACCGCCCAAAAGATATGCATTAAATGCAATTCGGGGTTACCAGACTAGCAATTGTCAGTCTCAGGCAATGCTCCTACATGAGCCTCACAACCGACACGAGGTCGGCTGTTTCAGTCACAAGGAAATGCGCAAATGGCAACTACTGCAAATATCCATGCGCCGCTCGGAGCAGCTACCATCCTGCATGTAGTGGACGCGATCTACGGAACTTTCGAAAAGGCGGCTTTGTGGAATGAATCCCGCAAGACACGCAAGCTTTTGTCGAACCTGAGCGACGCCCAGTTGGAAGATGTCGGTCTGACCCGCGCGGAAATCGAGACGATCTGACCCGCACGATCATTACAAGAATAGTTGAGCCGCTCAGACTTGGGCGGCTTTTTCTTTTTCAGGATAATTTGTATCGGTCGGAAAGATCCGGCAGAAACGCCTCGACCGCAGCGGTGGCCACCACATGCCGCGTCCCGTCTTTGTCGTCGATATCCAGCCCGCCCTTTACGGCACGTACCTTGGCCCGCCCGCGTGGAAGATCTGTAGCGACCTGATCACAATCCACAGCTTCGGGATCTTGAACACCGATTGTCACCTGAACGCGCATCTCGTGGTGATCCACGCCCAGCTTGGAAAACAGCGTGATCGACGAGTGATGCAAGGCGTCTTGCACGGCCCGTCGTGCGGCCTTGGTGTAATCCTGTCCATACAGATCGTTGCCAGTACCCATTTCCAGAATGATACGTTTTTCGCTCATGTCGCAGGCTCCATGTCGAACGAGACTATAATGGCCGCGTTTGCAATGATGGTGCGCCCCTCGGCGTGGGGTTTGTCGATATTCAGTCCGCCTTCAGTGACAGTCACATTCGGCTGGCCATAGGGAAATACGGCTTTCAGCGCCTCCTGGTCCACCTGATCGGGCTTCTGCACCCCGATTTCAGCATCAATGATCATTGCCTCTTTCGGGAAATCGAACAGCTCTGCCATGTTGACCGAGTTGTGCCAAAGCGCATCCTTGATCGCACGCAGAGCGGCCTCGGTATAATCCTCGCGGCGCAGCGAGGTTCCCATTCCAAATTCAACAAGAACCCGAGTTTTTGTCATGTGCCCTCCCGGCAGAAAGAAAGGCGCCCCGGTTGGGACGCCTTTGAAAACAGTCTGTCCAATCAGATCAGATGGACTCGTCAATCCAGCTTTGCAGCGCGGCTTTGGGCGCGGCACCTGCGCGGTTCGAAACAACCTGACCGTCTTTGAAGATGAACAGTGCCGGAATACCGCGCACGCCCATGGCGGCCGCTGCGTTCGGGTTGCTGTCCACGTCTACCTTGGCAATCTTGACCTTGCCGCCATACTCAGTGGCCAGCTCTTCCAGAGCGGGGCCGATCTGTTTACAGGGGCCACACCATTCGGCCCAGAAATCGACAACAACGGGGATGTCGGAATTCTTGACTTCGGCGTCAAAGGTATCATCGGTTACGGCTACGGTCGACATATTCTGTCTCCTGAATGGGGAATGCTTGGTCACTGAACCTAGGTGCGGGGTTTTCCAAGGTCAAGGCATCGGCGCACGGGCCAGTGCATCCGTCACAACATCGTGTGGCAACCACATCAGCCCAGCGGTTCGGGTCCAGAGGATTGCAGTTCGGATATCCCGGTCCGGATAGATCTGCGACAGGGCTTGTGCATAAGCGCCCATCTGACGCAACAGCCCTTCAGGGCAGGCGTTCGCATCCTCGGGGATTGTGGCATTGGATTTGAAATCAATGGCTTGCACTGTATCGGCCGTGACGATCAACCGATCTATGACCCCGTGCATCCGGTGGCCGTTCAGGTCGGCGGTAATCGGAACCTCGGCCAGCGCGTCCGGGCCAAATATGTCCTGCAGATGTTCTGCAGTCAGGACTGTATCGGCTTCGTCAAACAGCTCTTGTCGGTCCATTTCCTGCATATCGGGAAGAACGCGGGCGCAGAGCTGCGGCCAGTTGTCCCGTGGCACCGACGGCAAATGCTCAAGCAGCAGGTGCAGGCGCGTGCCGCGAAGTTTGGCTGCGTCTTCGTCCTGGCCGCTGTCACCCGGCAACGCCTTAGCGCCACCCAGATCCGATGGGCTGATCGTTTGTTGCGCCGGGGACGGGGTTGCAGCCGCAGTTAGAAACACGGGAGGCAAATCGGCGTCTTCAACAAGTGCCTCTGCATGAGAGACAAGCGGCAAGCTGGTCCAGTCCCCATGTGACAGCCTTAATGTATCAGACCCCGACTCTTGAGTAGCCCCTGCCCGGCCCATCGCGGCCTCAACCATCTGATACCAACTGGTTCCGTCCTTTCCGACATCCCCAGCGGCCCCAACGATCAGCCATTTCTCTGCCCGTGTCAGCGCAACGTAAAGCAGCCGGAGGCGTTCATTTTCCTCTCGCGTTCGCGCCTCGGTCCGGGCCTGCGCGATCAGGCTGGGGGACGCATCTGAGGGAACCTTCCACAGTGGCGTGTCATCGGCCACCATGATTTCGGCATCGCGCGGGGCTTGCCGCTTGCCGGTATCCGGCAGGATGACAATCGGTGCCTCAAGACCTTTGGACCCATGTACGGTCATCACGCGGATCATGTTGCCCACACCGCTCATCTGCCGCTTGATTTCCAGATCATCTGTCTGCATCCAGACCAGAAAACCCGTCAGGCTGGGTATATCCGTCCGCTCATAGGCAAGCGCCTGAGAAAGCAAGGCGTTGATGCCATCCTCAGCCTCGGCCCCCAACCGGCCCAGCAGGTTTCGCCGCCCGTGATGGCGGGTCAAGATGCGTTCGATCAAGTCATATGGGCGAAGAAAGTCGATCTGGCTGCGTAGGTCATTCAGCACGGCCAGCGTTTCGGGAAACTCTTCGGCGCGGTTGCGCAGCGCTGCCCACAGGAATTGTTCCTGCCGTCGATGCGCCAGATCGAAAATCTGCTGCTCGGTCCACCCAAATAGAGGAGATTTCAGCACAGTGGCCAGCGACAGGCTGTCTTCGGGCGTGGCCAGAAAACTCAGCAACGCAGCAAGGTCCTTCACGGCCAACTCCGCGCCGACCTTCAACCGGTCGGCCCCAGCGATTGGCAGGCGCAATGCTTTGCAGGCTCGGATGATCTCGGCAAACAGATCCGAGCGGCGCTGCACAAGGATCAGAAAGTCCCCGGGCTGCACCTTGCGGCGAACGAACGTACCGGCGGTTTCGCCGTCCTTGGGGATCGTTTCGCCAGTGTCGATCATCGACTTGATCGAATGGGCTATCTTTTCCGCAAGAATGACGGTGTGATGCAGCGCACCGGGGCGGTCTACCGGATCGGTCCAGTCGGCTTCGTCATCGTCGGTCACCTTTTCGATCGCAGGCCAAAGGTCTACGCGACCCGGCAGGCTGGACTTGAACGCGCGGTGCAGGGCTTTGTCCTGAAACCCCGCCTCGGCGTGGCCTTCAAACAGGATATTCACCAAAGACAAGATCGCACTGGACGAGCGGAAGGAGTATTCAAGCTCCAAACTCTCCAATTTAGAGCCTGAATTGATCAGCCGCCGCCCAAACTCCTGCTGCATCCGGTCAAAGGCTGCGGGATCGGCCCCCTGAAAGGAATAGATCGACTGTTTCTTGTCCCCGACCACAAAGATCGTGCGCTCGACCCCGGATCGGGCCCCTTCCCCGCTGGTAAATTCCTGCGCCAGCTTTTCAACCACGTCCCATTGACCTGGGCTGGTATCTTGCGCTTCGTCCACAAGAATATGGTCGATGCCGCCATCCAGCCGATACAGCACCCATTCTGCGACCGCCGGGTCGTTCAGCACCCGCCGTGCGCGCAGGATCAGGTCGTCGAAATCCAGCCACCCACGCAACTGTTTACGACGTTCATATTCGGGCAGGAAAGCGGCGGCAAAGCGATGCAGTACATGGGTCTTACGTGCGGCAACCAAGGCCAAACGCAGCTCACGCGCGGCCTCGATACGTAACATCAGCGCCTCAAGCTGGGGCATTCGATCAGCCAACGCGCCTTCGCGCAGCGCCTTGGTCGAGAAGCTGTTAACCTTGGCCGAGAACGGTTCTTTGGCCCCTTTGCCGGTTAGAAAGACGCTTTCCAACATAGGCAGACTGGTCAGCCGGGGCTCGGTGAATGCCGCCAGTTTCGCCGCAGTTTTCGCGTTGGTGTTTCCGCCTTCGGAAAGCGCAGGCAGGATTGACTGAATTAATTCAACTTCTCCACCTAAAAATACTCGCTCCAGCAGCGCGTCTTCGTCAAACCCTTCGGGCAGATCAAATCGCCGTTGAATTTCTGCCCAGTCCAGCGGCTGTTCAAACAAGTTGCGTTTTTGGGTGATCGCGGCCGTTAGATTGTCGAACCCGGTATCTGTTACAAACCGGGCCACGTCCTCGATCAATGCGGCTTGCGGGCCTTCTGCAAAATCCTCGACGATTTCTTCGCGCAGCAGGGCCGCGGCGCGGTCTTCCATTTCCGCGAATTGTGGGCTGACCCCGGCCTCAAGCGGAAACCGTCGCAGCAATGAGGCGCAGAACGAGTGGATCGTCTGAATCTTCAGCCCGCCCGGTGTTTCAATCGCGCGCGCAAACAATGTTCGCGCCTGCGCCAGGCGACCGGAATTAATTGCGCCGGGCACACCCAGTTCCGTCAATTGCGCGCGCAAGGCGTCATCGCCCAGCATGGCCCATTCACCCAGTCGTTTGAACAGACGGTTCTGCATCTCGCTGGCGGCGGCCTTGGTGTAGGTCAAGCACAGGATATGCTGCGGCTGCACACCATCCAGCAGCAGGCGCGCAACCCGGTCCGTCAACACCCGCGTTTTGCCGGAACCCGCGTTCGCCGCAAGCCAGGTCGATGCATCGGGCCGTGCGGCTTGCACTTGCCGTTCGGTCGCGTCGTTGCGGTGGCTCATGTCAGAACCTCCGGCGCAGAGTCGCTGGTCCGATCCCATTCGCCGAAGCGGGCAAGATGATCATAGTCGCCTACATCCGTATCTTTGTGCAGCATCCTCCGCGCCGTGAAGCCCTGATCAGGCTCTAAATATGCGGAAATCAGTTCTCTTAGCTCTGCAATGACCTTATCTGGCGGTTCTTTTGCCAAGGGCGCAAGGACCTCTTTATACGTTCCGCCCATCCCCACAAACATGGCCTCGGCCACGGGCAGCGGATTCAGCCCCTCGATCCCGCCTTGTTCGGCGATGGCTGCCTCGATCAGCAATTGTTTTTCAAACTTCGCCTGCTGGCTTTCGCTCGGAGGTGCGCCGGTCTTGTAATCTATCAGACGCACTGCACCCCTGCTGTTCAGGTCGACCCGGTCGGCGCGGCCCACGATGGCGAAGTCCAAAGGAGCAAGAACAAGGTTCATTTTGGCCTCAAACGAAACCGGCCCCCCATCCCCGTGCCGAGCAGTTTCCGCGCTGAGAAAGTCATCCGCGATCCGGTCTAGCCGCGCCAGCCACAGCTTGCGCGCTGTCGGCCACGCGACGTGTTGCGCAAGCAGGTTTTCGGCGCGTTTCAGGAAATTCTCGCGTGTCAGAAGGGCTGTATCCAGAACACTGTCCTTGACGAAATGTTCCAGAATTTCATGAATCACGATCCCCCGTAGCAAGGCATCGGGCGCCTGAACCAACGGATCAAGGGGCCGTAGGCGCAGCACGTGCTTAGCGTAGATTGCGTATGGATCACGGATCAGCCGTTTGATTTCCGTAACGCTCAGGCGGCGCGGTCGCGCAGCGACCGGCGGACGCGGAGAGGGACGCGGCGCGGGTTCAATCCGAGGTGCAGCTTCAAGCTGTTCCGACCAGCGCAGCCATTTCCTGCCGCGGGCGCGCACCTGGGACAGCGCCTCGCGGCCTCCCTGATCCGGTAACCCCTGCAGCAAGTTCGTCAAACGGTTCAACCAGCGGGACGGTACGGTTTCGGCATCATCAGACCGGGTTGCGCGCGTCAGCCACACTTCGGGCGCGCCGATCGCCTGTTGGAAATCATGCGCCGACAGTCCAATCCTACGTTCCGGAAGCAATAGGCCGACCTTGTCGCGCATCTGCCGGTTCAGCCACGGGTCAGGCGCTGCGGCTTCGGGCCAACTGCCTTCATTCAGTCCGCCCAAAATCAGCAGATCGGCCCCCTGTACACGCGCCTCAAGCGTGCCCCAGATCATGATATGCGGATGTGGTGCGTCCCTGTCGCGGACCTCTTCTCCCGCCAGCAAAGCGCCAAGAAGATCCGCAAAATCACGCGCATTCATTGACCCGCCATGATGCGCTTCTGCCTCCAGCGCGCTTAGAACGGACTGTGCCTTTTGCCCGGCGTTCTTGTCCCACAGCGTACCCGCGTCCCCTGCACTTCCAGCGGAAATGCTTTCGGCCAGATCGCGCAGCCGCGCCGCCCAATCTGGCAGTGCAAGCTCCCCACCGATCTGTTGATCGCAGAAATGGCGTACAAGCCACTGCATCCATGCGTTTGGCGCTTCTTTTCGGATAGCAAAATCGGTCAGGCTGCGGCCATCGGGAAACGGCGGGCCATTGCGACGAAGATCCAGTTCAAGATCCCGCGTATGCAGCAGATGCGCCCCGCGATCGCCACCGTCATGGCACAGGGGGTGTTTCAACAGGGTCAGCAGAGCTTCGCCGTCCAACCGCCTTGCAAACAGGTTCGCAACGTGCCGCAGGAATCGGCCGGGCGGCGATAACTGCAACGGAAGGCCTGCGCTGTCATCGGGCAGGATGTCCCAGCGGTCCAGCGCTGCGCTGACCTGACGCGTCAACATCCGGTCCGGGGTTATCAGGGCAGCGGTTTGGCCCGATTCCGCAGCCTCGCGCAGGCGCAGGGCAATCGCTAAAGCCTCGGCGCGCGGAGATTGGGCCTCGACCAGAGTCAGGTCTGCAGTCGCGCTGTCCAGATCAGTAAGTTGCGGGCCTTCGGACATCCACGCATCCGTGATCGGCGCAGGACGCAACGCCAATGAAACCAGTCTGTTACGGGCAGGGGAAGGCGGGGTATCCTGTGTCCATGGCCTGATCTGATCGGGTTTTAACCCAAGTTGCGCCATCAGCTTGCGGAACCGGTATTGTGGGTGATCTTCTGATGTCAACGCATCATCCAGATCTGTCCAGACATCGGCGGGCTGATCGAAGTCGAACCCGGGCAGGATCAGCGCGCCCTGCGGCAACCGCGCGACAGCCTCCATCAGCATCAGGGTCGTCCCCCTTGATCCCGTGGACCCGGCAAGAATAACCGGATGTTGCGGCGGTTCCGCCGTCCAGCGGTCGATCAGGTTCAGGACGACGCGCCGTTGTCGGGCCTGCATGTCAAGCGCATCGACCCCGGTGTCGATGAAATTATCCGCGATCCCGATAAACGCCTGTGCTCGCGCCCAGTGTCCGGACAGATCGCTGATGTCCAGATTCCGGATCGCGTCAGGTGACACACCTTCGCCCTGCATTTCATCAATCAAAGCGGCCAAACTGTCGGACAGGTCAAACACGGATGACCGCGCCGCCAAATCCGGCTGCTGGTCCAGCAGCTTAGAAACCAGCTGCGTCAGTTCCAGGCGCCGTCTCAGGGGCGGGATTGCGGGCGGAACCTGCGCCAGATCAACACTTTCACCCAGATCGGTGATCAGCGACAGACGTGGCAAAAGGCAGGGTGGGCCTTGATCAAACAACTCTCGTACACGCCGGGCCATCCTTCGTGTGTTGACCACCAGTTGCACGCGAGCAAGGGCCTCGGGCGGGGTACCTTCGTGGCGGGCCTGCAGCCCCCGAACCAGCGCGTTGGGAAAGTCCGTACCGGGTGGAACCGCAAAAACGCGGGGTAGGGCGCTAGGCTCAAACACTTGCCAAAAGCTCCTCGGCGAGTGCGATCCCTTCGGGCCTTCCGACATCGCACCATCGGCCTGGATAAGACAGGGCAAACAGGCGGTTCTGACTGTGCATCTGGTCCCATAACAGGTTTAAAGAAAAAGACTTTTGCTGAAAATTCATCAATCCATCTGTCTTGGTGATTTGGATTCCGCCATAGATCAACCCCGGCCCACGCGTAATCCGACCTGACGCGTCGGCGGTGAAATCTCCTGTCCCCATATATCCAATGGTCCGAGTGACGGGCACACACATCAACAGGGCGTCCATTCTGTCCGGGTCCCATGCGTCGCGCAGCAGCGCAAGTGGGTTCGGGCCGGCCCAGATCGCATCCGAGTTTGCCGTATAAACAGGATCTGTGTCCAACATCGGCAGGGCCGCGCGCAATCCGCCACCGGTTTCCAGAATCTCGGCGTCTTCGCGGGACAGTAATACACCCTTGGGGGCCAGATGCGCCTCAAGCTGATCGGGCAGGTAATGCAGGTTTGCGACAATCCTTTTGGGGTGAATGTCGTTGATCAGGTCCAGCGCATAATCAATCAAGGGTCGACCCGCGACTTCAATCAGCGGTTTGGGCATAGTGCTGGTCAACGCGCCCATTCGGGTACCAAACCCGGCTGCGAACAGCATGACGGCTTCGGGAGTTCGGGTCATGCCTGTCTGAGCCTTTCCAAAGCCTCGGGTGTTGGGGCGGGTAGGGCGCGTCGCAGCAGATCGGCGACTGAAACCAGCGCCGGGTGTTCCAGATCGCGCATCAGGTGGGACCAAGTTGCCGGGATCAGGTCAATATACTGGGGCTTGCCGTATTCTGTTGCCAGCCGTGCAAACACCCCCAGAATTCGCAGGTTTCGCTGGGCGCCCAAAACGGCATAGGCCGTGCGGAAATCGTGGTCGTTGACACCTGTTGCCGCGATGTACCGTGTGATCATCCGCATCTCGGTGCCGGGTGCCACGTCGCGACGAACGTCCTGCAGCAGGGACACCAGATCATACGCCGGATGACCCAGCATAGCTGTTTGAAAGTCCAGAAGGCCGACGCGCTGAACCCCTGTGCGATCCGGCAGCCAGATCAGGTTTTCGGCATGATAATCGCGCTGGATGACTACCTTCTGGCCAGACGTTTCGGTGTGCAGGATATCGGCGAACCGATTCTCAAAACGGGCCCGCATATCTTCGTCATAAGCCCCCTGCACGGCTTGCGCGTATTTTGTGAAGGACAGCGCGGCCAGTTCGGTCATCAGGGATGGGCCGTAAGACTGCAAGGATAAGGTCGGCGCGTCGTGCAATGTGATCAGAACATCCGTGGCGGCCTCGTAGAGTTCGCGCTCTTGTTGCGGATGGTGTGCGAGAACGCGCGCAAACAGATCGTCGCCCAGATCCTCCAGCAATAAGAACCCGAACTCTATGTCTTCTGCATAGATCTTGGGTGCGCTCAAGCCAACTGACCGCAGGTATTCGGCCATGCGCACAAAAGCCTCCACCGGTTCAGCCCGACCTGGGGGGGAATCCATCAAAACAGCCGTATTTCCGGTATCAGGGTCCGTCAGGCGTTCGTACCTGCGGTTTGACGCATCGCCAGCCAAAGGCGCGCGCCGGGCATTTGCCCATGGCGTTTGGGCAATCAGGGCTTCGGCCAGAACCGCCCGGTTCGTCATGAGCAGGACTCCAACTTTTCTGACCATCTCGGGTCCGACCACGTCAGGGTCAGCATTCGTTTTTCCATCATATTAGGGTCTGTTTCGAACGTTAGTGTGAGGGCATTTTCAGGCCGAAGCGGACCCAGCTTGGCGGGCCATTCGATCAGGCAGATCGACGTGTAGAAGGCTTCGGTCAGGCCGAGTTCTTCAACCTCTTCTACCGCGGATAGGCGATAGAGATCGCAGTGCCAGATTTCGGCGGCGGCTGTGTCGTACACCTGTACCAACGTAAATGTTGGTGAGGGCACATCTTCCGGAATTGTCATCAATGACTGGATGAGGCTGCGCGCAAAATGCGTTTTACCGCTGCCAATCTCGCCCTCAAGCAGCACAATGTCACCGGGCAACAGTTTTGAGCCCAATCGAGCAGCAAACCCGGCTGTTTCTTCTGGGGAATTCAGGTCAATCGTCAGCGGCGCAGTCGTCATGGCGCCACAATGACCCTGTGTCCGGTTGGCTGCAACCCGGTTCAGGCGCTGATCTGTTGTATCTCGGCCGGACGGATAACCTGGGCGTCCGTGGAAAAGCGTATGATTGTGGCCCCGTTGTGCAAAGGGCTGACAGTGCAGGTCAATGAAGTGCCGTCACGCATCCTCAAATCACCGCTCCATTCGGCGCGGTTGTCGCGCATTTCGACGAAATCGCGAATTTCGCCCAGGATGGGTGTTGCGGCGCATTGTGTCTGCCACCCGCGCGTCACCTCCAACACAGAATCCGAGTCAAACCCGGTATCCGAACTTTCCCCCCAAAGCTTTTGGTAAGCATAGTTTGTAAAGGCCAATGTTCCGTCATCGCCAAACACGGCGATCGCGTCGGCCAGTTTGTCCAGAATGGATTGCATCAGGTCCATTTCCGAACGGAAGCGGCGGGTCAACGTGATCTCGGCCGTGATATCCTCGAACAAAAAAGGCCACAGCACCATCCGGGTGCGGGCGTCCGCTGACCGAGTAGACAGAGCCTGACGGCAAAGACCATGTCTCTTGGTAATTTCCGTCTTCGGCTGCCTCAAGAAGATCGTTCATCTGACTGCGCCATGTCCGGTAGTTCTTGGGCTCAGGCATCATGTGCTGGTCGCGCAACCTGTCAAAAAAGCTGGACAGGCTCGGGCGGCAACTCAGGAAATCGGGGGGCAGGGTGGTCAGGTCGATCAGGGCCGGATTGAACAGCGCCAATTGACGATTGCGATCAAATATCGCCAGCCCGATTGAAAGCTGGGCAAATGTTTTCGTCATGGTTTGTACGAATTTGCGTTGATGTCCACCGCATAGCACAGATGCCCCTCGGGATGGTCTACAAGGGTCAGGTCAAACCACAGCTTGTTTTCACTTTCCTCGGGTGAGATTGAAACCCGTGTCTTCGTGCTTAGACGCGTGTCTTCGTCTGATCCGGGAAACAGCGACGCCGTGAGATCGGTATCAGGGCCGCGCACCTTGCGCACCAATGAGATATAGGCCGCATTGCACCACCGTACATTGTCCTGATGATCCAACAGCCAGACCGGGTAGGGCGCCCGATCCATTGCCTGACGAATGGGATCGCTTGCGTCCCGGTGAATGGTTTCCGGGCGTTCGGCGTCGTCGCGCAACTGAATCCTGACGATACCGTCGATCCATTCACACAGAACATCACGATTAACGGTGCAATCAATTGCCGGGACGACCAGATTTCCTTCCTTTTGAATTGGGTCCGGGGTTTCCGGAAAGGTTGGAAAGTCCCGTTTCAACAGGCGGCGCAGGTCGGGCCAGTGCCGGACCTCTTCAAATCCGTCCAGCGCAATATCGGAATGGCTGATCAGGCGGTCCCCGTCGAACAGAAAGACTGTGTCAAATAAGGAGGATGGTGACGAAAGACCAAAGTTGTCGCCGCTGTGTCTGCGGCGGGGCAACAACCAATGGACGGCGGCACTGGCAGAAACCAGGCTGATAATGGCCAGAATGATCCAGTCGACCATGGATGCTCCGCAACAGAAATGATCGTTTCAGATTATGGTTACCATTGGTTAATGGGGTCTTAATTCAGATCTGAAAGCGCTGGTTTGCACCGGACGGGACTGGCGTGTCACCGATCTGGGCGTCCACCAGTTTGCGGGGCCATGCGACTTTGACGATCGCGCCCCGGTGTTCGGGATTGTCGGACAGGTTCTGATAAGGATCCGAGCCGTTGGCGAATTCCAGTTCAGCGCCGCTTCGCTCCAGCAGGGTTTTGGCGATGAACAGACCGAGGCCCATGCCTTCGTATTCTGGCCGTGCGCGTTGTTCGGTCTCGGCGCGGCGACGGCGCATGAAAGGGTCTCCGATCCGGCCGATCATGTGTGAAGGATAGCCGCGCCCATCATCCATGATACCGATCGAGATCTGATCGGGTGTCCATTCGGCTTCGACCCAGACATTTGCCCGAGAAAAATCCACGGCATTCTGGATCAGGTTTCTCAGCCCGTGGACGATCTCGGGTTTTCGCAGGATTGATGGCTGCTGCACGTCGCCTTCGCCTGCGGGGCCTTCAGTGAAATGAACGATCTTGCCGCGGTTGATATGGGGTTCGGCCGCTTCGTGAATGACGGTGGACAAAGGTGCCTGCCGAAGATGCAGGTCGTCTTTGCCCGCACGCCCCATGTCCCGCAGGATGTCCCTGCAGCGATTGGCCTGCTCACGGATCAGGGCGGCGTCGTCCTTCAGATCGGGGCGGTCATCCAGTTCCTCGATCAGTTCCGAACTGGTCAGCTTGATCGTGGCCAGAGGCGTACCCAACTCGTGCGCGGCTGCGGCGACAACACCGCCCAGATCGGTCAGCTTCTGTTCCCGCGCCAGTGCCATATGGGTGGCGGCCAGCGCCTCGGACATGGATTGCACCTCTGAACTGACGCGGTGGGAATAGGCACCAATAAAGACAATGGCGATCACAACCGCAGCCCAATTGCCGAATAGCAGCATGTCGGGGATTTCAAGCACCTGCCCAGTTTCGGTTCGTAGCGGCAGGTGGAACTCGACCAGCAGCGAGGTCAGCGTAATGGCCACCGCCCCCACGATCAGGGTCGAGCGAGTGCTCATTACGTTGGCCGAGATCGTCACCGGGCCCAACAGCAGCAATGCGAAGGGGTTGTTCAGGCCGCCGGTCAGATATAGCAGGATCGCCAACTGCATCAGGTCGAACAGCACCATCAGGAAGTTCTCGAACTCGGTCAGACGCTTGTTTTGCGGAAACAGCAGAATCGCAGTCATGTTGCCCAGAACCGACACGCCAATGGCGAGATAGCACAGCGTCAGCTCAAGCTGCAGGTCGAAATACTGCTGCGCCACAGTGATGGCGGTGAACTGGCCGATAATGGCGACCCATCGCAACAGAATAAGGGTACGCAGGCGAATCCAACTGCTTCGTTCCTGACCGCGCCATAATGTGATGTTGGAATTTGCCATTGGTCGATTATGTCCTGTTGCATAGGCTGCTCATCTTGATAGGTGTCCGGGCCGAAACGATCAACAACCCCTTTTTCTTTCAGGAAGCCCGCCATGATCCGTCTGTATGCCATTCTTGCAACCGTGGTTCTGGCCATAGGCGTTGGTGCCATGTGGCTGCTGACAAGGGGTGGCGGATCGGATGACAAGTTTGCACAATGTCGCTCGAGCCAAATTGCCGGCGGGTCGGCGGCAATCGGCGGGCCGTTCGAGTTGATCAACGGTGCGGGTGAAACGGTTACCGACGCGGACGTGATCACCGAGCCCACGTTGGTTTATTTCGGCTACACTTTCTGCCCGGATGTCTGTCCTTTTGACATGTCACGCAATGCCGAAGCCGTCGACATTCTGGCCGAGCGCGGCCAGTCGGTGACGCCGTTGTTCATTTCAATTGATCCGGATCGCGACACGCCCGAAGTGATGAGCGACTATGCGTTCAATCTTGGCGGAAAAACCATCGCCCTGACCGGATCGCCCGAGCAGGTCAAGGCGGCCAGCCAAGCTTATAAGACCTATTACAAGGCGCATGACAAAAGCGATGAGTTCTATTTGGTCGACCACTCGACCTTTACCTATCTGGTGACGCCGGAAGACGGATTTATCGAGTTTTTCAACCGCAACGATACGGCTGAACAAATGGCGGATAAGGTTGGCTGCTTTCTGGACCAGCTATAGCCGACGACTCTGCGCCGCCGGAACTATTTTTCTCTACATGCACATATTCACATAAAAAACACGCATGGTTGCTTGCTTGATTGACAGTCGCCCTACTGTGCGACGAAATAGTATTATGTCTAAGAACGAGTGACTTGCCGAACCGAACGTGACGGCCGATCGGGAAATGTAGTGATATGGGTTTTATATTTTATAATATCAGCGAGGTGACGGGGTTCACCGGTAGCGGCACTGCTAATCTGGATATCTGGACAACCTCAGCGGACTTAAGCGACCCTTCTGTAACAACGGTCACTGGCGACTTTGATCTGGACAACAATTTGGATGGGGTTGGCGGGAGTGAAGCGCAAGACGGTTATGTCTTCAATTTACCTGTAACCCCCTACGGTACATTTGTTACGAATTCCACAACCGGTGAATTCACCTTCATAATCGACCGGGCTGCAGTAATTGCATCCGGGTCTGATCAGGTTGTCAGCTTCACGGTTACAGGCAGTGATGCTTCCGGAGCCAGCGATACAGACACCGTTGTCATCAACCTGCTCATCTGCGTGTCCCGAGGCACGCTGATTGCGACTCCGGCTGGCGAGCGCCCGGTTGAGGATTTGCTGATCGGGGACGACGTTTTGACGGCGGATGGCCGGACGGAACAAGTTCGTTGGATTGGTAGCCGCTGCATTGACGCGGCAGAACTGGGCCGAAACGATAGCCTGTTTCCAGTAAGGATAAGGGGCAACGCCTTCGGTCACGATGTGCCTAATGGCGATCTTTTGGTTTCTCCTCAGCACCGAATTCAGGTTCAGGACCCCTTGGCAGAGATGTTGTTCGGCCATCCGGCAGTTCTGGCCCCCGCTAAAGGCTTGCTGAATGATTCAACGATAACTGTCGATCGTTCGGTTGCTGAGGTCGAATACTTCCATTTGGCGTTCGATCAACACGAAGTCATCGTAACCAACGGGCTTGCAACCGAAAGCTTCCACCCCGGCCCGACCAGCTTGGACGGAATTGATCGGGATGCCGCCAATGAGCTGTACGAGATTTTTCCCGGCCTTAAGTCCAACGCCAATGAATTTGGCCCCTCAGCGTTGCCCGGCCTCAAGCCGTGGGAAGCGGCCTTGCTCAGTAAATCTTCGAAAGTGGCATGAAACAGATCCTCGATGCCTCTGGCAAACCTCTTCCGCGTGAAGAAGCGCCCGACCCGAAACTTTTGCGCGCTTATGGCGACGCAATGTTTCTGGCCTTTCGCAGCAGCTATCACAATCGGATGACTGTTGCGAACCTGCGACTGGCGTTTGAACCGCCGCTTGTACTGGGCCAGTACAGGATATTCCGGTTCGATGAGGTCCCCCGCGCGATCTTCACCTGGGCCTTTCTGTCGGAAGACGCGGAAAAGAAACACATTCGGGGCGAACCGCTGATGCCGGAGGATTGGAAAGCCGAAGGCGGGCGGATGTGGGTGATTGATCTGATTGCCCCATATCGCAAACTTATGCCGAGCATATGGAACTGGGCCATGATTCCGGGAAATGTCAGCGATGAAGGGTTTCGTTTCTGTCGACATCAGACCGAAGACAGGAACCGCAAGATTGTGGACATCGACTTTGGCCGTCGGGGTCGCAAGCAGCGTATTCTGACGGAAAAGGACTTCGTCTGACTTCGCGGAATGGGAATGGTTAACAACGCCGAACCTAAACAAATAATGAAGGCCCCTGTGTCCAGGAAAGACACACTTTGAAACCGGAAATCAGTATGATTGAATACAAACCAGATGAAGATGTGGGGTCGCTTGAGCCCTGGCCTTTCGACAACCCCGAAAGCGACTATGTCATCAAGTCGGGATCACCCACTGTTTTCGGGCGCATGGATGCTGGTGGGTCAGGCCATACGATGCGAGCCGGTATTTGGCGTTGTACGCCCGGCGTATTTGAGTGCACCGAACAAGGTGATGAATTGATGACCATTTTGTCGGGCAAATGCCAGTTGACGGACAAGACTACGGGTGAGGTTAGCACCCTGTGCACAGGAGATAGCCTTTTCATCCGCGATGGCAGTCGCGTGGAATGGAACGTCACCGAAGAGGTCACCAAAGTTTTCTTCGGACAAAAGCGGGACGGCTATTAACAATTCAGGCATCTGCCAAGAGGCCGAATCCGGCAACAGTAAGGTGATATCGGGCCTATCGGATTAAGTTTGAACGCTAATAATGCTGTCTGATTCCGGACTGAACTCCTTTCGGCCCAATCAGGATCTAGATGGGCTTTCTAGTTTGCGCTTTCGCAGTTTTCACATTTTAACAATCTGAAAAATATAGAACTTTTTCAGGACCGAGAATGCGCAATCCATTTGGGTGGACCTTCTCATCCTGTGCAGAATTTTGACTTAATGGCAAAATTGTGTTCATAATCTGTCTTGCTCCGTTCATTTTTGGTTCATTTTCGGTTAACTTTGCAGTAACGAATCGAAAGATTTTTCAGTGTTCTGGCCTCACCAAATCGTGTGAATGCGCCCAGAGTTTGTGAGTGTTGAAAATGGTTAAGACGTATATTCAGCTTCCCGAGGACTCAATTTCCGAGTCAAAATCAAAAGAAAACTATTCGAACAAAAACAGCGCCCGCGATTTGTTTTCGCGGTTTCGCCAAGAGTCTGAAGGCGCGGTTCTTATCCTGCTGGCGATTTTCCTTGTCCCCATGATGGTGTTCATCGGGCTTGCCATGGAGCTTGCGCTGACGGAAGACATTAGGGTCAAGCTTCAGAACACATCGGATTCAGCCAGTCTTGCGTCGGCGGACCTTGAACAGGTTCTGGAACCTGAAGATGTGGTAAACGACTTTTTTGCGAAAGCGGGACTAGGCGATAATCTTCGGAACGTAACTGTTGTAAACACCGCCACCGAAAGAACGGTGGCGGTTGAATCGGATGCCTTTGTTCCAGCTTTGCTGACAAGGTTGGCTGGGCGCAACGGTTGGGATGTACCGGTTATTGGTGCCGCGACCGAGTCCCGCCGTGATCTAGAAATCGCAGTTGCACTGGACAATTCGGGTTCGATGTCCTGGGCACCTGGATCGACCAGCGGACCTGCCGCCAACCCGTCGCGCATGGACCTGCTTATTCCTGCAGCCGAAGCTTTCGTCGATGCGGTGCAACCGAAACCTGGGCAGCCGGGCACGACGACGATTTCACTTGTCCCTTTTGCCACACAAGTCTCTGTGGGTGAGGATTTGCTGAACAATTTCACGGTGTCGGCTGAACATTCGACATCGCATTGCGTGACGTTCAACTCCACCGCAGACTATACCACCACGGCCGTTCCGACGAATACGTTGCTGAACCGAACGGCGCATCACGATCCCTCCAGCACGGGATGGAACCTGAGTACATACAACACGGTTTGCCCAACGGATTCAGCACGACGCGACATCGTTGCGTGGTCGGAAGATCCGGATGTTCTGAAAACCCGTATCCGGGCGATGCAGCCTTATGGCTACACATCCATCGAGATGGCAGCGAAGTGGGGCGCTGCAATGCTGGACCCAACCATGCGTCCGGTCTTGTCGTCCTTGTCGGGAATGACAGGCTATGAACACCTGTCTGGCCCTGCAGGGCGTGGGATGCCTTATGATTTTGATAATCCCGACGCTATCAAATACCTGATCGTGATGTCTGATGGTGCAAACACTCTTAACTTCGATATCAGACCGCCCTATCGCGAGGGTAACTCACCGCTGTTCCGTTTGCCGGGCACGAACAACTATAGCTATTACCGGAACCGCCCCGGAACAGGTCGGGATTTCTATCGGGTTTCGGGCGATTTTTGGAGCTTCACACCCGGTAGCGGCGCGGTACAGATGACTTGGCCTGAGGTTTGGGCGGATATGCCGGTGGACAGGTTCGTGGACAGCATCCTGTCCGAGGCAGACACCAGCCGAAGCGCGAATGGTCACTATAACCGGATCGTGCGGACCCGGACGGGTACGTGGAAAAACAACCGTACCTCTGCCATCTGCCAAGCCGCCAAGGACAATGACGTGATCGTCTTTACGATCGGAATGGATACCTATGGTCAGGGCGATGCAACTTTGGCTGACTGCGCGTCCTCGCCCTCGCATTTTTACGATGTCGATGGGTTGGACATTGATGATGCCTTTGCGTCCATTGCGCGTCAGATCAACAAACTGCGGCTTACGCAGTAATTCGGCAGGGGGATTGATCTGATGACGCGATACCGGACAAAAGCCGATGCAACCAAAACGCCCGATGGGACATCGGCACAGCGCGACGGAGCCTTTTCCGGTATCGCCCGGCGAACGCGACGCTGGTGGCGGGACGAAGACGGTACGACACTGGTTGAATTCTCTGTTTGTCTGCCGCTGCTTCTGCTGTTTCTGTTCATAACGCTCGAATTCAGTTACTTGATCGTGCGCCAAGTTGCATTGGATCGCTCGACGGACGAAACCTTCCGCGAGCTGCGGCTGGGGCTGATCTCTGATCCGACGCACGAAAAGGTAAAGACCGCCATTTGCGCCAAATCTCTGGCGCAAGTGTCCTTGTGGGATTGCGACGAAAATCTGCTGCTGGAGGTGCGTCAGGTCGAAAAGTCGGATTGGGAATTCAACCTTAATGGCCGCGCGAATTGCCTGAATACATCGCCCCCGGATGGATATGAGCCGCCGATCGACTTCACGGAAGGGACCGAAAATCAGTTGATGATCGCCCGCGCGTGCCTTGTCCAAAGGTCACTTTTCCCACCTATGCCGATGCTGGCATCGCTTCGGCGCTACGATGACTTGGGCAATTTCGCTCTTATCTCACGGTCAGCCTTTGTGAACGAGCCTTTTTGATATGTTTGTTTTGTATAACGAGTTTAAGTTCAGGTTGCGGCGCGCAATAGGCTGTTTTGTACGCGACACAAGCGGTGCGGCCCTTGTCGAAATGGGGTTTGCCTTGCCCATTCTGATCCTGCTGACGACGGGTGCGTTGGTGGTGCAGGATGCGGTTCGCATGTCCTATTTGCGGTCTAAGGCGACCTATACAGTATCGGACATGATCAGCCGCGAAGATACCTTTATCGACGCGGATTACTTTGATGGTCTGAACAGCGTTTTCCGATATATCGTGGGGCCGCAGCATCCCAGCGAACTGCGGATTTCTACGATTGAATGCACAGCGGATTGCCAAGATGAGGCCCAGCGCGTGCTCGAGTTCTGTTGGTCGTATCCTTCTTCGGGATTGTCAGCGCTGACCAATGATCAGATCGCGAGCTACGAGGCGCGAACACCACTCTTTTCCGAAGGTGACACGCTACTTATGACCGAGGCGTTTTTGGATTATACGCCCTTGTTCGGCGACTTCATTATGTCGCCCCAAACCTACCAGACTGTCGCGTTTACCCGTCCACGGATTGCCGGACAGATCAAGTTTGATACCGGCGCTGTGGATACAGATGGTAACACAATCGTCAGAGACTGCTTTAACAACTAAAGTGCAACATAAGAAAAACTGTGCATGACTTTACCGGCGGGATCAACGCAATGTGCCGGGATATTTTGGCGCTGGTTAAGCGACTGGCGAACGGGTCAGATACTCTGCTGTTAAACTCGAAAACATGTGTGAAACAGTAGAACGCTCCCGCTGGCGTCATGGTCAAAAAACTAGAAAATACGGTTGTTTTTTCGCCTTGTGGTTCACGGCGTGGCAGGTATTGGCCTTGCCTTCCAAGTGTCTGCGAAAATACTTGAGCATGCGAGTGGGCCGGGGCGCAACCGGCCTGTGATCAGGGGCGGATGACTTTCCGAGTTGTTCGTCGAAGACCCGCGAGACTCTACTACTCAAGGCCTGTTTGACCTTTCTTATGGCGCTGCTATTACTCATAAACTAGCCAAAGGCGTGAAATAGCGGAAAGAACGGAATATGGCGGACAGCTCTAACCTGGATATCGGCCCGGATAAATCCCTGCTTCTGGTGGATGATGACGAGCCATTTCTGAGACGTCTCGCCAAGGCGATGGAAAAGCGCGGTTTCGAGGTTGAGACCGCAGGCTCGGTCGCGGCAGGCCGCGCAATTTCTACCGCCCGTCCACCGGCCTATGCGGTTGTGGATTTGCGGCTTGAGGATGGCAATGGGCTGGACGTGGTCGAGGTGCTGCGTGAGAAGCGCCCCGACAGCCGCGTTGTGGTTCTGACCGGTTACGGCGCCATCGCCACGGCTGTTGCTGCCGTCAAAATTGGCGCGACCGACTACCTGTCGAAACCCGCCGACGCCACTGACATCACCAACGCTCTGCTGACAAAAGACGACGAACTGCCCCCGCCGCCGGAAAACCCCATGAGTGCGGATCGCGTGCGGTGGGAGCATATTCAGCGGGTTTATGAGCTGTGTGACCGCAATGTCAGCGAAACTGCCCGTCGCCTCAACATGCACCGCCGGACGTTGCAGCGGATTCTGGCAAAACGCAGCCCGCGGTAGTGGTCACAGTTTCTTGACTTGTTATCTTTCGTCCCTTTGGCAAAGTTTTCGCTTTGGGACATCAGTTGCTAGACAGGGACCTTACAAATGATCGGTTACGTGACCATCGGCGTGTCGGATATGGAGCGCGCAAAGAAATTCTATACCGACCTTTTCTCGGATCGTGACGCGAAGGTGATTATCGACGCGGGACGCATCGCCTTTATCGGCAGCAAGCCCGGTGAACCTATGCTGGCTGTTTGCGAGCCCTATGACGGGGGCGAGTGTTCGGTTGGTAACGGCAGCATGGTCGCTATTGCCGCTCAGTCCAAAGAGGAAAGCAAGGCGTTGTATGACAAGGCTATCAGCCTTGGTGCAACCGACGAAGGAGAGCCCGGTCAGCGTGTGCCTGACCGTTTCTACGGGTCGTATGTCCGTGACCCGGATGGCAACAAGCTGTGCTTCTTCGTTTTCGGCTAAAGCTGACGTAACAGGGCTGCGTGCCGTTCCGTGTACGCCTGCCGCACCTCTACCGGCGGGCGTAAAACGATCTCCAGCCCCTCCATTACAGTCTTATCCGGGCGGCCAAAGAACTTGGTCGCCTCTGCCTCGGAAAAGCCCGCGATCTGGGTGGCCTCCATCCAGGCGCTGATCTTGTCGGCCTTTTTGATCTGTCGCTTGATCGTTTTGGGCACAGCGGCGGGCAGTCCGAACCGGATGTGGATCGCCGCCGCCAGCCTGTCATCCAGCGCGCCGTAATCCGGGCCGACTGCGGATTTGACCGGTGAAATCATGTCCCCAATCACATATTCAGGCGCATCATGTAACAAAGCGGCAAGCTGCCATTTAATGGGTGCTTTGGGGGCGATCCGGTGAAAAAGCGCCTCGACCAGTAGGGAATGCTCGGCAACCGAATAGGCAAAATCCCCTGCGGTTTGACCATTCCAGCGCGCCACAAACGCCAGACCGTGCGCTATATCTTCGATTTCAATGTCAACTGGCGTCGGATCCAGCAGGTCCAGCCTGCGACCGGATAGCATTCTCTGCCACGCTCTGGGTTGTGTTGCCATTATACCATGCCCGATTTCAACAGCGGCGATTGCGCAGCAGTTTTGTGGTATGGTTTACCTGTCAAGATCACCAGCTGCCAACTTTTTCTTGAGCGATCGTGCTTTGAACAAGTGCGCGGTGATACCGACATCTAGTACCGAGGGGGGCGCATGCTCCTCCCGGTGTGCCCCTCTCGATCGTAACACGTATCGAAAGGAGCTTGCTATGTTCAAGCGTTTGTTTGGAATTGCACTGGCCTTTGGAATGGCCGCCACCGCCCCTCCGGCTTTTGCCCAGAAAAGTACCTGCGCACAGCGTGAACACGTGATCGCCAAGCTTCAGGACAGCTACTCGGAACAGCTGGCCTTTGGCGGATTGCAGAAATCGCGCGGCTCGCAATCGGTGATGGAGGTCTGGACCTCCGAGGAAACGGGAAGCTTTACCGTTCTGGTGACGCATGCAAATGGCATCAGTTGCATCGTCTCTGTTGGCACCGACTTTTTCGAAGCCATTCCCAAGATCAAGGTAGACGGCACGCCAAGCTGATTTAGGCGTTAACAATCCCGTTTCCGGCCATCTGCGTTGCCACGTCCCCAAAGGGATGTTAGGGGCAACCCGGACCAAGATTTACCGGAATGGAGTACCTGATGGCCGGGGACTATATCGTCAAAGACATTTCATTGGCCGGGTTCGGCCGCAAAGAGCTGGATATTGCCGAAACCGAGATGCCGGGTCTGATGGCCCTGCGCGCGGAATACGGTGACAGCAAACCTCTGTCCGGTGCGCGTATCGTTGGCTCGCTGCACATGACCATCCAAACCGCTGTTCTGATTGAAACACTGGTGGCGCTGGGCGCAGATGTACGCTGGGCGTCGTGCAACATCTTTTCAACCCAGGACCACGCCGCTGCCGCGATTGCCGAGGCGGGTATCCCCGTTTTCGCCATCAAGGGTCAGACGCTGGAGGAGCATTGGGATTATCTGGACAAGTCCTTCTTGTTCGACCAAGGCCCCAACATGATCCTTGACGATGGCGGCGACGCAACGCTGTACATCCTGTTGGGCGCACGCGCTGAGGCCGGCGAAGACATCATCCCTGTTCCGGGTTCGGAAGAGGAAGAGGTGATCAAGAAACAGATCGCCAAGCGTATGGCCGCCAGCCCCGGTTGGTTCACCAAAATGCGCGATCAGATTCAAGGCGTGTCCGAGGAAACCACCACCGGCGTGAACCGTCTGTATCAACTGGTCAAAGATGGCCACCTGCCGTTTCCGGCGATCAACGTGAACGACAGCGTTACCAAGTCGAAGTTTGACAACAAATATGGCTGTAAGGAATCGCTGGTCGACGGTATCCGCCGCGCCACCGACACGATGATGGCCGGTAAGGTTGCCGTGGTCTGCGGTTATGGCGACGTGGGCAAAGGCTCGGCCGCTTCGCTGCGTGGTGCAGGTGCCCGTGTGAAAGTCACTGAAGTTGACCCGATCTGCGCACTGCAGGCTGCGATGGACGGGTTCGAAGTCACCCTGCTGGAAGACGAAGTCGCCAGCGCGGATATCTTCATCACCACAACCGGCAACAAGGATGTGATCCGCATCGAGCATATGCGCGAGATGAAGGACATGGCCATCGTCGGCAACATTGGTCACTTCGACAACGAAATCCAGGTGGCCAACCTGAAGAACCACAAATGGACCAACATCAAGGAACAGGTGGACATGATCGAGATGCCCTCGGGCAACCGTCTGATCCTGCTGTCCGAAGGCCGTCTGCTGAACCTCGGCAACGCCACCGGTCACCCTTCGTTCGTGATGTCGGCGTCCTTCACCAATCAGGTGCTGGCCCAGATCGAGCTGTTCACCAAGGGTGATGAGTACGAGAATAAAGTCTATATCCTGCCCAAGCATCTGGACGAAAAAGTCGCCCGCCTGCATCTGGACCGTATCGGCGTGAAGCTGACCCAGATGGACAGCGAGCAAGCCGCCTATATCGGTGTAAAACCAGAAGGCCCGTACAAGCCGGAACATTATCGCTATTGATTTCTGCGATAACGGAATTGAAACGGCGGCCCGTCAGGTCGCCGTTTTTTTTGTGCCTGATATTCAGCGCAAGGACGGAAAGAAATCGCCGCGACCTTCGGGCGTCAGGTCCAGTATATTCCAAAGCGGCCACGCGGCATCAATGTGCCGTGGGTGCCAGTCGCTGGGCTGGAAGAAAAGCTCAGAACTCCAGAAATGGCAGATTCCGTCCTGTGTACGTCGAAAGACGTTCAGGATGGGCAATTGGCTTCCGTTTTCGGCTTCGGCCAGATAGTCGCGCTGGTACTCGGTGCCCAGCGCGGACAATAGCGGCAGTTCATGCCAACCGATCTTTGCTTGTAGGGCTGTTAGCTTTTCCGGTGTATTCTGGGCAACCACGGCAAAACTGATCTTCTTTGAAAGGTGCGCAATCTGCCCGTTCAGCCCGTCCAGAAAGGCCGAGCACATCGGGCAGGGTAACTCTGCATTTGGGCCGTACATCAACGAATAAATCGCAAGCGTATCATGTGAACCAAAGAGCGAGGACAAAGGCGCATCATCGCCCTGAAGGTTTCGGAACGCGTAATCCTGCGGAATCTGGCCACCCGATGGAAGTTTGCGGCGCAGATTGGCGACATCTTCTATCTTGGCGCGCAATTCTACTTCGGCGGCCAGCAGGCGGTTTCGCGCCTCGCGATACGCGGGGCTTTCGTTGGGCAAGGAAACGGTCATGGCACCCTCCTGACTCAATAATTTAACTTATATGTTAAATAATGGATGATTTGAAATCAAGGTCGGGTTTTCTTTGCGGGGAAAGCCGGTGATTTTTCCCTTTGTTCAATTCCGTCTGCCCATTACCGTGATTGGGGTGATGGGGAATTTGAAATCTACCCAAATCAGGAGATGACTATGGGAAAGCGCGATGAGCTGATTACCAAGTATGCAGAGGACCTGAAATCCAAATGCGGCATGGACGCGGATATGGATTTGCTGACCAAAGTCACCATCGGTTGTGGACCGGCGATCTATGACGCTGATGCGTCAACGGTTGCGGCCACTCAGGAAGGTGAGCTTGAAACGGTCAAGAACAACTTTTTGATCAAGAAACTGGGTTTGTCCGACGGTCCAGAACTGATGGACGCGATCAATAAGGCCCTGGACACCTATGGCCAGTCCGAGCGCAATAAATATCGCGCAGTCGTCTATTACATGCTGACCAAGCATTTCGGGAAAGAGTCGGTTTACGGGTAAGCGTCCGCGCCGCGGTCGCGCCCGCCGTACTAAAAGGGCGACTTAAATTTTAGATACTTGAGGTTTGAACTGCGCCCAAACCTTCGGCTAATGTCAGGGTGTGACCAGGACGGTCAGAACCAGACATTTCCATACGCGTGTGGTGAGTAGGGAGCACGCGGGGTAGGGAAGGTTCTGCATCCGTCAGAGCCTTCCCTTTAATTATTCCGCTTGCGTCTGACCCAGATCGCAGATCACTTGCCATTCCGCCTCGGTGACCGGTTGAACGGACAGTCGCGAGTTCTTGACCAAAACCATATCGCCCAGACGCTCATCCGCTTTGATGTCGTCCAAGGTCACCTGCGCCGTGAATGGACGTACCGCCTTGATGTCCACACATTCCCAGCGGTCATCATCCGTGGTGCTGTCGGGATGGGCCTCGGCGCAGACTTCGACGATGCCAACGATCGCCTTGTCTTTTTGCGAGTGGTAGAAGAACCCCCTGTCGCCAACCACCATCTGGCGCATGAAGTTTCGCGCCTGATAGTTGCGCACGCCGTCCCATTCTTCACCTGCGCCCCCTTTGGCGACCTGCTGGTCCCAACTCCAGGTCGAGGGTTCGGATTTGAACAGCCAATACGCCATCAGCCCACGACCTTTTTCCACGCGATCAGGTCAACCGACTGGAACAGACCGGCCTTGGCATATGGGTCATTGTCTGCCCAGGCTTGGGCGACAGCCATGTCCTCGACCTCGAGAATGATCAATGAACCGATCATCGCGTCACCGTCCAGCAAGGGCCCAGCCTGTGCGACAACGCCGGTTTCCTCGATATAGCCGAGATGCGCGGCGCGGTTGTCCAAACGGGTTTGTAGGGCGCCGTCCTTGTCGCGGGCGATAAGGGCAATGAGCATATTATTCCTCCTTCAGGGGTCGGTTTAGCAGGGATTGAATGGCCTCGGGCACACTGTAAGCGCCACGGCTCAAGTCTGCCACTGTTGCGCTTATGGGCATATCCAGCCCTTCTTGTGTCGCGATGTCGGACATCGCACGCGCTGTAGCGACGCCTTCGACTGTGGTCGCAGTGTCGAAAGGCAGATTTCGACCCAAAGACAGGCCAAAACGGTAATTTCTGGACAATTCGGACGAGCAGGTCAGGACCAGATCACCCAAACCAGACAGCCCCATCAGCGTGTCGACCTGCGCGCCTCGCATAAGCGCAAATCGCTGCATTTCAGCAAAGCCCCGCGTCAAAAGGGCGGCACGGGCGCTGTCACCCAGTCCCGCACCGATGGTGGCGCCGCATCCGATGGCTATCACATTTTTTAATGCTCCGCCCAGTTCGGCTCCGGTGACGTCTGTTGTGCGATACAGGCGCAGGTTGGCCGTTGTCAGGGCGTGCTGCAATTGTTGGCTCAGATTTTGATCGGCACAGGCCAGCGTCAGGGCGGTCGGCAGCCCGCGCGCGATGTCGTCGGCGAAACTCGGGCCGGTCAGCAAGGCCGGACGCGCATCTGGAACAACCTGTTGAATGACCGAGATCGGCCCAAGCCCAGTTGATAATTCAATGCCTTTACAACAGGCCACCAAAGTCTTGCCCACAAAAGAAGAGGCGTGATCCAAAAGGGCGCTGCGTAGTTTCTGCATGGGCACGGAAACCAGCAGAATCTCGTTCGTTGCTGCCTCTGCGATGTCAGAGGTAACGGTGATCGCGCTGGGCAAGGACACGTTGGGCAACCGCGCCGTGTTTTCGCGGTCTCTTTGCATCGAACGCGCTTGATCCACGTCGCGTGCCCAAAGTGTGACTGGCCCGTTCCCGGCTAATGAAATCGCCAACGCTGTCCCAAAGGCACCGGAACCCAGAACGGAAATACTCATGCCTTGGCACCTTTCTTACCGCTGCCCAGCATGGCAGGGCTGGTTTGGTCCAGAGGCCAGCGCGGACGTGCGGTCAGGTCCAGTCCGTCGCGGGCACCGGTGCGAAACCGCTCGATCCCGGCGTAGGCGATCATTGCGGCATTGTCGGTACAAAAACGCAGCGGAGGTGCGGTAAAGCGGGCCCCGTTTTCGGCCGCAACAGTCTCTAACGCGGATCGAATGGCAGAATTGGCCGCGACCCCGCCCGCAACGGCGATGACGGGATCAGGCGGGCTTTGTTGCAGATACAAGTCGATGGCCCTGCGGGTCTTCTCAGCCAGCGTGTCCACGACCGCTTGTTGAAACCCGGCGCACAGGTCCGCCCGATCCTGACGGGTAAACCCACCTTTTTCCGCGGCGATCTGGTCACGCATACGCATAAGGGCCGTTTTCAAGCCAGAAAAGGACAAGTCACAACCGGGCCGATCCAGCAAGGGCCGGGGAAAACGGAACCGTTTCGGGTCACCTTTACGCGCTTCGGCTTCGACCGAAGGGCCGCCGGGCTGCGGCAGACCCAAAAGCCGCGCGGTTTTGTCGAACGCTTCGCCGGGTGCATCGTCAATCGTACCGCCCAGCCGCGTGAACTTTTCCGGTCCATGGGCGATCAGATACTGACAATGCCCACCCGACACGAGCAGCATCAGATAAGGAAACGCGATCCCGTCTGTCATCCGAGGGGTCAGCGCGTGACCGGCCAGATGGTTCACTCCGATCAGGGGCAGGCCGGTTGCAGCGCTGATGCCCTTGGCGCACATGACACCGGACATGACCCCGCCGATCAGACCCGGACCTGCGGTAACGGCAACGGCGTCGACGTCATCCAGGGTCATCCCAGCGGATTCGAGTGCCTGCAACACGCAGGTATCCAGTTTTTCGGCATGGGCGCGGGCGGCGATCTCGGGGACGACGCCGCCAAAGGCGCTGTGCAGATCCGTCTGGCCAAAAACAACCGATGACAGCACCTCGGCCCCGGCGCCATCACGTTGGCGCACGACTGCGGCGGCTGTGTCGTCACAACTGCTTTCCAGCCCGAGGACAGTAAGTGTTTGCACCATTGGCCTGATCCGTTACACCTTGATTGCAAAGCGGGGTATCACCCTGCGCGGATGCAAACAATCCCAAGGCCAGGGGCACCGCCGTTGTATTTGTTGATGACCCGCCCTCGCGCCGCCTCGGAAAGGTTCGTTGCGCAATTGCCAACCCGGGTCAGGTCACGGGTTCAGGTCATCTATTCCCCGATCCTCGAGATCAAGCCCTTGCCGGTTCAGGTAAACGACACGGATGTGCGCGGTCTGATATTTACGTCGGCCAATGCGGTTAATGCCGCGGCGTCTATGGGCGTGGATCGCGCTCTGCCTGCTTATTGTGTTGGCCCTGCAACCACTGGAACGGCCAAAGGTGCAGGATGGCAGGCGCAGATGGTGGGCCAGACTGCCGAAGAACTGGTTGCCGCCCTGCTGCAAGCCAGACCCGACAGCCCGCTTCTGCATCTGCGCGGAGAACACACGCGTGGAAGTGTCGCTGAACGGCTGACCGAATCCGGCCTGACTGTGCGCGAACTGCCCGTGTATCAGCAGCGATTGTTACCGCTGACATCCGAAGCCGAGGCCGCCGCGTTCGAAAAAGAGCCCGTAATTGCCCCTATTTTTTCACCCCGAACAGCGCGACATTTTGCCGACATCTGGCATGGAACGGCACCCTTGATGCTGGCTGCAATCAGCGCTGCCACAGCCGAACCCCTTTATTCCTTGGGCTCTGAACGCCTGAAGATTGCCAAGGAACCGACTCCGAAGAAAATGCGGAAAGCCATTAAAAAGCTTGTGAAACATGCGTTGCGGGTTGAGGGCGACGAGGCCACAGATTAACTTAGTTGGGTCTGTAGTTCAGGTCATTTCGGATTCGATAAAGGGAATATTGCGTTGGCTGGTAGTAAGAAAACCGATCAAAAGCCGGTGGATGACCCCAAGGTCGACGACGTAGCCGATGCTGCTGCGACGGCCGAGGAAACACCGGTTGACGAGGTTAAGCTCGTAGAAGAACCGGTTTCCGAAGCCGAAGCCGAAGCCGAAGCCGAAGCCGAAGCCGAAGCCGAAGCCGAAGCCGAAGCCGAAGCCGAAGCCGAAGCCAAGCTTGAACGGTTCAAGGAAAAAATTGCTGAGCGCAACACCAAGAAGCGTGGTGGGTTTTTGCCCGCGTTGCTGGGCGGCGTATTGGCCGCAGCCATCGGGTTTACGGTTGGTGACAGCAACATGTTCTCATCCGACGGGTCAGATCAGATCGCGGCGTTGGAGGCCAAGCTAGCCGAACAGGCCAGCCAGATTGAATCCCTGACCAAGTCGGTTTCCGGTGGCTCGGAACTTGCCTCAAAAGTCGATGCGTTAACTGGGCAACTGGCCCCTATCACCGCTGATCTGGATACCGTTAAGTCCAGTCTGGCGGGATTGGCCGAGAAGATTGAGCCGCTGACCGCCCGGTTGGGTGAGATTGAAAGCGGGGCCTTGACGCAGGGCGCGTCACCCGAAGCAACGGCTGCGTTTGAAGCAGAGTTGAAGAAATTACAGGATTCTCTGGCCGCCCAACGTGCAGAAGTTGAAAAGATGGTGGCAGACGCGCAGGCGCTTGAGGCGAAAGCCTCGGCCGAGGCGATGGCCGCAACAAATGCCGCGATTCTTTCAAAGCTGCGCGGTGAGCTGGACTCGGGCCAGCCTTACCCGGACCTGATTGCCGAACTCTCGGCCGGTGGTGTTGACGTGCCCGAGGCTTTGAGCGCCGCGGCGGATAAGGGTGTCGCAACACTTGCGGAGCTGCGCGAGTCGTTTGAACCATCTGCGCGCGCGGCGCTTGCTGACGCACGAGAGGCTGACAAAGGCGTCGGACTGGTTGCCTTCCTGCAGCGCCAGACAGGCGCGCGTTCTGTGACGCCGCAGGATGGGGATGGCCCGGATGCAGTACTGTCCCGTGCGCAGGCCGCGTTGTCAGACGGTGACCTGTCCGGCGCGTTGAATGAACTCAAGTCCCTGCCAGAGGCGGCAAAAGCTGCGATGGCCGATTGGGAACAGGCGGCACAAACGCGGGTTGCCGCGGTCGACGCCGCAGATGCGCTATCCTCTGGCGCGAACTCGAACTGAAGGACCTGCCATGCTGTGGTCACTTTTTAAGATTCTTGTTTTTGTAGCGATCGTCGGCTTGCTGGCTGTGGGCGCGGGCTTCCTGATGGAAACCAGCGGTGGCGTGCAGATCACCGCAGGTGGAATGGAATATACGCTGGGACCGTTGCAGTCGGTCATCGCGCTGGGCGTGATGGTTGTTGCGATCTGGCTGTTCTTCAAGCTGCTGACCCTGTTGATTGCCACGCTGAAATTTCTCAACGGTGATGAAACCGCGTTGTCGCGGTATTTCGACCGCAGCCGGGAACAGCGCGGGTATCAGGCATTGGCTGACGGGTTGATGGCGTTGGCCTCGGGTGAAGGCCGCGTTGCCATGAACAAGGCGACCAAGGCTGAAAAACTGCTGAACAAACCTGAACTGACGAACTTGCTGGTGGCGCAGGCCGCCGAGATGAACGGCGACACCAAGAAAGCGTCCGAGACCTATCGCAAGCTGGTCACAAATAACGCCACGCGCTTTGTGGGTGTGCGCGGTATCCTGAAACAGAAGCTGGCCGAAGGCGATGATGACACCGCCCGCAAGCTTGCGGAAAAGGCACTGGCGATCAAGCCGCGGCATCAGGAAACACAGGATATTCTACTGGGTCTTCAGACCAAGTCGCAGGATTGGGCAGGGGCCCGGTCTACCCTGACCGCCAAGCTGAAGGCCGGTCATTTGCCGCGCGACGTGTACAAGCGTCGCGATGCGGTGCTGGCACTGTCCGAAGCCAAAGGGATTCTGGACGAATCCGCAACGGTTGAACAACGCGAACACGCGATTGAAGCCAACCGTTTGTCCCCTGATCTGGTACCAGCGGCAGCAATGGCCGCGCGCGCGTATATCGAAAAGGGCAAACCACGTTCGGCAACCAAGATCCTGAAAAAAGCGTGGGAGGTTCAGCCCCATCCAGATCTGGCCCATGCCTTCGCCGAGATCGTTCCGGATGAAACCTCAGACGAGCGCATCAAGCGCTTTACCGCGCTGACCCGTGTGCACCCCGAAGATATTGAAACTCGCCTGATCCTGGCTGAATTGAACATCGTGGCCGAGGATTTCCCCGAAGCCCGGCGTGCGCTGGGTGATGTGGTCGAAAAGCAGGGGGATGCGCGGGCCTATACTCTGATGGCCGCAATTGAACGCGGCGAGGGCGCATCGGACGCGGTTGTGCAGGGGTGGCTGGCCAAAGCCCTGAATGCGCCGCGCGGACCGCAATGGGTCTGTGACAACTGCCATGACATTCAGCCCGAGTGGGCCCCTGTCTGTCAGAACTGCCACAGCTTTGACACGCTCAGTTGGCAAACACCACAAACGCCCGAGATCGCCTCGGCCACCGGGGTTCACATGTTGCCGCTGATCGTGGGTGCGCTTGAGGACAAACCCGAGCTAGAGGTTGACGAACCGGAAGCAGAGGCTGAGTCCGAGGTGATTGAAATGGAGGCTGAACCCGTGCGCCCAGATATCGAGCCTGCAATCGAAGAAAAGGTCTGAGAGCGCGGTTCAAAAGACCCTTTAGAACCCTGTTACCCTTCAAGTGTCGTTGGGCCGATACGTCCAGCGGTACTTTGGTGGGGTCGGACCCTTGTTTCGGCCACCCTGCTGAGTTTGCTCCCAAGCGTGTGCCAGAATGCCGACAGATCGGGACAGGCAAAAAAGGCCGCGCGCCAGCGGTGCGTCAAAACCAAGCTCGGCATAGATCACCGCTGTGGCACCGTCGATATTCATCGGAACGGGCTTGCCTTTGCGCCGGGCCAGGTCCTCTTCGATGTCATGCGCTACGGACTTGTAGCGCCCGTCACAGGCACCTGCCTCAATCGCTTCGTCCACAAGATGCATTAAACGCGGGGCGCGCGGATCGGTTGGGGTGTGAAAACGGTGGCCAAACCCGGGCAGAATTTTCCCCTGCGCGGCGATCCAGTCATCCAGTGCCGGGCCAACGGCGGATGAGTGCGCGTTGACGAACTGATACAGGTTCACCGCTTGCTCACCAGCACCGCCGTGAACGTCACCCAGCATATTCACCGCGCTTGCCATGGCGTTGTTGAGCGGCAGACCGCACGTCACCGCCATACGCGCCGTAGCAATTGAAGGGGCTTGCGGCCCGTGATCCACGGCAGCAACCAGCGCGGCCTCGAACAATTTCAACTGTGCGGGGGATGGTCTGTCGCCGCGCACCAAGAACCAGATCATTTCCGCAAAACCAAGGGTGCCGATAAGGTCCTGAATGGGTGTGCCCCGCAGGTCTATTCGTCCGGGTTCCATGTCGATGATGGATGTTGTCCACCAGTCGGCGACATCGCTCATATGACCCCCTCCTTCACCAATGCGTTGATTTCATCACGAGTCAGGCCAAGCTCTGACCAGATCGCGACATTATCCGCCCCTAATTCCGGTGGCGAGGTCTGGGGCATTCTGCGTTGACCGTCCATTACGACAGGGTTGCCGGTCAGTTTCAGTTCTTCGTTCTGAACCGGCAGAGTGCCAATCAATCCGCGGCCTGCAAGCTGTTCGTCGTCCAGCGCCTCGGGCACGGTCATTACCTGCCCGGTCGGGACGCCTAAGGCGTTCAGCTCACCAACCCACTCCCCGGCGTGTCGGGTGCGCAGAGTGGCTTCCAGATCGTCCTTTAGGGTGTGGCGGTTCCTCTTGCGATCTTCGCGCGTGGCATAGTTAGGGTTGTTCAGCAAATCGTCCCGCCCAAGGTGCCGGGCAAGCGCCTGCCATTGTTCGTCGCGGTTGGCCGCGATGTTGATCGGATTATCCGCTGTGGCAAAAGTTCCTGACGGGGCAGACGTGGTGTTTTCGTTTCCATGCGCCCCCGGCGTGACGCCCCCGATCAGGTAGTTCGACACCACCCAACCCATAGTGGAGACCACGGCCTCGGACATTGCGATATCCAAAAACGCGCCGCGCGGCCTCGCGTTCAGGGCGGCACTGATTGCAAAGGCAGCCGTCAGCCCTCCGACGGTATCGGCCAGCGGGTAACCGACGCGATAGGGCGCTGTATCGGCTGCTCCGGTGATCGACATGACACCGCTGATACCCTGCACGATCTGGTCGTAGGCCGGGTCATTTTTGCGAGGACCGTCCTGCCCAAAACCGCTGATTGCGCAATAGATCAGGTTGGCATTTTCAGCGCGCAGAACGTCATAGCCAAGGCCAAGCCGGTCCATTACACCGGGCCGGAAATTTTCGACCAGCACGTCGGCGGTTTGCACCAGCTTCTTCAGCAAGGCTTTGCCTTTGGCGGATTTCATATTCAGTGTGACGGATTTCTTATCCGCGTTTTGTGCAAGAAAGCTGATCCCCATCCCGGCCGTGTTTCGATCCGGGTCAGCCCCCAACACCCGAGCAAGGTCGCCACCCTGGGGACGTTCGACCTTGATCACTTCGGCGCCCATCAGGGCAAGTTGATAGCAGCAATACGGGCCTGCCAGAACATTCGTCAGGTCAAGAACCCGTATCGCTGCCAGAGGCTCAGTCGCCATCAGCGATACCGGCAGCCCGTGCCCGCGCGCGGCGCGCGCGATAGCTGGGCAGCAGCACCAGCAGCGCGGCGATGACCAGCAGGCCCAGCGTCATGGGACGTTCCCAGATAAACGCGATTCCGTCATAGAGCTGCATGGACCTTGCAAAGTTGTCCTCCATCATTCCGCCGAGGATGAACCCAATCAGAAGCGGGGCCAGCGGATAGTCGGCAAACTTCAAAGCCGTGGCGCAGACGCCGAAGCCAACAAGGATCAACAGCTCGGTCGCATTGTTCTGCCCGATATAGGCCCCCATCAGGGTAAAGAACAAAATGAACGGGATCAGGTAGTTGCGGGGAACCGACAGCACCTTGGCGATGTAGGGGATCAGCGGCAGGTTCAGGATCAGCAGAACAAGGTTACCGATGAACATCGACATAATCACCGCCCAGAAGATCTGCGGTTCGTCCAGCATCAAGCGTGGTCCGGGTGTCACGTTCAAGGCAATCAGCGCGCCCAGCAGGATCGCAGTTGTGCCGGAACCGGGAATACCCAGCGTCAGCAGCGGAACGAATGATCCGGTACAGGCGGCGTTGTTTGCTGTTTCCGGGGCTGCCAGACCCTTGATCGAGCCTTTGCCGAATTCTTCCTGTTCCTCTTTCGGGGCAATGTTGCGCTCAACAGCGTAGCCAAGGAAGCTGGCGATTGTCGCGCCCGCGCCGGGAAGAACACCGATGAAGAAACCTTGTACGGACTGCCGTCCCACAACTGGCGCAATTGCCTTGGCTTCTGCCTTGGTGATGCGCAGGTCTTTGATCTCGCCATCATCACCTTTCAGATCTTTTGGCTTCAGGACCAGAAACAGCGCCTCGGGCAGGGCGAACATGGCCATGGCCAGCGTGATGAACCCAAAACCGGATTGCAGGTCCATAATCCCCATGGTGAAACGGGGTAGGTTGAACAATGCGCCTTCGCCTACGGTTGCCATGATCAGCCCAAGAACGGTCATGATGACGGCCTTGGCGACTTGCCCGCTTCCAGCAAAGGCAGCGATGGCCGACAGACCGACAACCATCAGCGCGAAATACTCGGCTGAATGGAACAAAAGCGCCACTGATGAAAGGGCAGGGGCAAACACCATCAACAGCACGGCACCCAGCGTGCCGCCTGCGAAACTGGCGATCGCGGCGATTGTCAGCGCCTTGCCTGCTTTGCCTTGTCGCGCCATCGGGTAACCATCGAAACTTGAGGCCACCGTCCCCGCGACCCCCGGCGCGTTGAGCAGGATCGAGGATGTCGAGCCACCAAAGATCGCGCCATAGTAAACCCCGGCCAGCAGGATCAGCGCGGCGGACGGGTCGCCCATCGAGATCGCAACCGGGATCATGATAGCGATGATCGACATGGGTCCAAGACCGGGCAACATCCCGATGAATGTGCCGATCAGACATCCCGCGATGACCATCAGAAGGTTTTGGATTGAGAATGCCGTTTGCAGGCCGATCAGAAGTCCTTCAAGCATGTCAGCCTCCGAAAAAGCCCGGCAGCGGGCGCATGTAGATGCCAAGAACTTCCTGGACCAGATACCAGACAGCACCCGTCGCAATGAAGGCAACAGGCAGCATGATGTGCCACTTGCGCTCGCCCAGAATGAATGAGCCAAGGATCAGGAATGCCGACGTCGAAATCAGGAAACCGACAGGACGCAGGCACAGGGCATAGATCACCATCAAAGCCAGCAGCATCAGCGCCTGATCCAGGTGGTATTCGCCCAGACGCCGATAGTCGATATCGGCCTCTTTCACCTCGGACTTTTCAAAGCCCAGCAGGATGATCGTTGTGGTGATGATCCCCAGAATGGACAGCACTTTGGGAAAGGTGCTTGGCCAGATGGGATTTCGTTGCATGAAAGGGGGAAGGCTACTGTCCATCGTGAACCAGGCGGCGTAGCCATATGTTAAACAAACACCCAGCAGAACGAGCGCAATCCAGCGATCCAACGCCATGATGCCCCCTCCTATTTTGTTGTCTTTGGGGAAGGCAGAGCGGCGGTCCGCTCTGCCAGTTTTCAGTTAGAGGAAGCCCAGCTTCTTCATCAGATCACCGATCTGCTGTTCCTGCTGCTCAAGGAACGTCTGGAAGTCAGCGCCCGAGTTATGGATGTTCACCCATCCGTTGCGCGCCCGAACCTCTTCCCATTCAGGAGTGTCGTACATCTTGGCGATTGCGTCTTGATATGCCGCCAGCTTGTCTTCCGGCAGGCCGGGTGCTGCGAAGAAACCGCGCCAGTTGACGAAGGTGGTATCAATACCCTGTTCCATCATGGTCATCGCATCAGGAGCGGCGTCAACGCGTTCTTCCGCGGTTACGCCGATGATCTTGACCTCACCTGCATTTGCCAGATCGACGGCTTCCGAGAAACCGGTCGACAGCGCCGCAATCTCACCGGACAGCAGGGCTGCCATGGCTTTGCCACCTGCGTCATAGGGGATGTATTTCACGGCCAGAGCGTCTTTGCCCGCCGCTTCCATCACCATAGCCGCCACCAGATGGTCCATACCACCCGGAACCGAGCCACCGCCGATTGCCGTCCCTGCGGGGTCAGCGTCAAAGGCAGCCAGCAGATCGTCCATCGAGTTGATGGGGCTGTCCTTGCCCACAACAATCGCCGCATAGTCGCCGATTGTGCCGGAAACCAGAGTCAGGTCGCGGAAGTTATGCGGGAACACGCCGGTCAGCGAACGGATCACGATGGGGGTCGAGTTGACCATCAGCGTGCCGTGATTGCTGTCGGCGTTTTCGATTAGAAAGCCGATGGCTTTGCCGCCGCCGCCACCTGACATGTTTTCGTAGGATGCGGTTCCGACCAGACCTGCGTTCGTCAGCGCTTCGCCCGTGCCACGGGCCGTGCCGTCCCAGCCGCCGCCAGCGCCACCGGGAATCAGAAAGTGGATACTGTCTACGACCTGATCTTCGGCCAGCGCCGGACCGGTCAGGCCGATAGCGGCCACAGCTGCGATTAGGGCGCGACGGCCCAGTTTGAATGTCGTCATGGTTTCCTCCCGTTTGACAACCGGCCGCATGGCGGCTCAGATTGGACGGAACAAAAACACACCAACCTGACATCAACCTGTCACGCGGCAAAATACTGTTTGGGCCCGATGAAATTTCTGCTTGTCGAAGACAATCTGGATCTCGCGAATGCGGTCAGTTCGCGCATGCGGCTGGACGGCCATGTCATTGATCATGCATCGAATTTGGAAGACGCCACTGCCTTTGTCGAAACCGAAGAATACGACCTGATTCTGTTGGACATCATGCTGCCGGATGGGGATGGCCGGGACTTTCTGAAACGGCACCGGGCCAGCCGTCTGGACACGCCGGTGATCGTTTTGACTGCGCGCAGTCAGGTTTCGGATCGAATCGGTTCACTTGATCTGGGGGCGGATGACTACGTGACCAAGCCGTTTGATCATGCCGAGCTTGAGGCCCGCTGCCGCGCCGTCCTGCGCCGGAAATCCGGCAGCGCCAAATCCACGATCGAGATCGGCGGTGTCGTGTTTGATCCTGTGGCCGGTCATTTAACCGTGGCCGGGGAAACCCTTTCGCTGCGCAATCGGGAACTGCGCATGATGGAGTTGTTCATCAATGCGCCCGGCCACGTGTTTTCGAAACAGAAACTCGCTGACAGGCTGTTTTCTTATGATGACAGCGTGACGGATAACGCGATTGAGGTTTATGTAGGTCGCCTGCGCAAACATCTTGAGCCTTCGGACTTGAAGATAACCACGCTGCGTGGTCTGGGGTACAGGTTGGACCATGACCACTAATCCCAACGTTTCAGGGTCGCTCAGAAACAGGCTTGTTCTGACCCTGATCGGCGGTGCAGCGGTTCTGGCCGTGTTGTTGTTCTTTGCGGTTCGGAACTATGCCGCACAGGTGGCCCAACAAGGTCAGGACAACATCCTCGAGGCGTCCGTGACGTCCATTCTTGATGCCGCCGCGCTGCGGGATGGGGTGCTGGAGGTGGATATTCCCTATGCCGCGTTCTCGATGCTGACTACCCCAACTGATGATAGGGTGTTTTATGCCATTTATCAGGACGGTGTGTTTCTGTCCGGCTACGAAGATTTGCGGCTGGCAGCGGCCCCAGCCCAAAGCGATTGGTCCTTTACATCCGGTGAATTGCGCGGCGAACGCATTCGACAGGTCAGCGCAAGCCGAACGCTTGTGGGGCTGGGCCGGCAGACTGAAATCGAAGTTGTACTTGGTCAGACGCAGGACGCACTTTCACGGACCCTCGACCAGATCTCGCGCAATGCCGCATTTCTGGGGCTGGGGTTCTTTCTTTTGACGGCGGCGCTGTCTTTCTGGATCACGTCGACCACGATCGGACAGCTTAACAAACTGACGACATCCGTCACGCGGCGGGGTCCTCAGGACCTGAGCCCTTTCAAAAAGCCGGTGCCACGTGAAATGGCACCTTTGGTCATGTCTCTGAACTCTCTGATGGGGCGCTTGGATCAATCGCTCAGCCAGTCCGAGGATTTCATCGCTGAGGCCGCACATCGTGTGCGCACCCCATTGGCAACCGTGCGGTCTTATGCCGAAGCGACGCTGCACCGTGTTGAGCGCAAGGAAAACCGCGAGGCGCTGCGGGCGATGGTGAGGGCAATCGACGAAAGCTCGCGCGCGGCGGGGCAGCTTTTGGATCATGCCATGATTACATTCCGCACGGACCACCTTGTGCGAGAGGATGTGGATTTGGTCGAATTGATCCGTGACCTTGTTCAAAGACTGACACCAATCGCGGAAATGAAGGAGCTGTCTTTGTCCATGACAGGTGATCCTACGGTCCCCTATTCCGGCGATCCTATTCTGATCCAGAACGCGGTGCGAAACATGATCGACAACGCGTTGAAATACGCTCCGTTGGACAGCACGGTCGAGATTGAGATTACCGGAAAGCCCGAAATCAAGGTGAGCGATTCCGGCCCCGGTTTTCTTCCTGAAGAGATTGAGACACTGACCCGCAGGTTCGAACGCGGCAAAAACGCGGCCGGAACAATCGGCTCGGGTCTGGGGCTGACAATCGCTCAGGACGTGGCGATTGCACATGGCGGCACGCTTGTTCTGACAAATCAGCCATCGGGGGGTGCATGCGTTATCTTATCGCTTTAGTTCTGCTTGTCCTGCCTGGACTCGGATGGGCCCACGATTGGGAAGATCAATTGATCTTCAACGAAGGTGCAGACGGTCCGCGCCTGCGCGTCATTTCCAGCACGGACACGGTATTGTTCGCCCCTTTGATTGATGGATTTGTCGCACAGAACCCCAATATCAGTGTCGAATACCTTGTTTCGGGGACTGCCGATATCAATCAACGCGTCCGCGCCACGCCGGATGCCTTTGATATTGTCGTTTCAAGCGCGATGGACCTGCAGTTAAAGTTGGCAAATGACGGGTTTGCCCTGCCATTAAAGGATATCGAGACACCATCGTGGGCCCAGTGGCACCAAAGCCTGTTTGCCTTTACGACCGAACCCGCGGCCATCGTGATCAACCGCGCAGCGTTCGAGGGTCAGGACATTCCGCAGACGCGTCAGGGCCTGATCGAAGCGCTGCGCAAGCGGCCCGAAGAGTTTCGGGGCAGGATCGGAACCTATGATGTGCGCGACTCGGGTCTTGGCTACCTTTTTGCAACTCAGGACGCACGTGCGTCCGAGACATTTTGGCGCTTGATGGAGGTCATGGGTGGCCTTGATGTGCGCCTGTATTGCTGTTCCGGCGAGATGATCAACGATCTTGCCGATGGTACAATTCTGGTGGCCTACAATGTCCTTGGCAGCTATGCCGCCGTTCGCGCCGAGCGCAAGGATGCCCTTGAAGTGATTTTTCCGACCGACTTCCAAACGATCATGATGCGCACCGCGCTAGTGTCCAGGGCGACACAGCAACCGGACGCGGCCGAGGCTTTTATCCAGTACCTTGTCGAAGAAAAGCCAGTGGCGCAGGGCAGCCAGTTATCTCTTCCTCCGCTCATGTCTCAGGGTGAGTCAACGGATCATGAGACAATCGGGTTGAATCCGGCCTTGCTGACATTTCTGGATGATTTGAAACGAAAAAAGTTTCTGTCTGCGTGGGAAAATGCGGTCATCCAGTAGGCGCGCCGTTGTAACCATGACGTGCGCATGAATGGTTTGTTTTCCACCTTTCAGCCAATTGTCCCAATCAAATCCGTTTGCTAACGTCGCCCTCGCGTCGAGGAGGGCGCGTAAACCGAAATGCTGGACTATTCGCATAACGCCTGGCTTGTGGCGGCGTCGTTGGCCGTGGCGCTGATGGCGGGCTTCACTGGCCTATACCTTACGCACGGCGCGTCCAAGTTGGATGATCAGAGGCGCAAGATTGTTGTCGCTCTGGCTGCGGTTGTTCTGGGTGGCGGGATTTGGTCGATGCATTTCGTGGCCATGCTGGGCCTGCAATTGCCTATCCTATTCTATTATGATGCGCTGATCACACTGATCTCGGCTTTGGTGGCGATCCTTATGGTCGGCCTGGCGCTGTTGCTGCTGCATTTCAGGCCACGCTCGGTGCAAACGATTGTTGGCGCGGGCGTCATCGTCGGCCTTGGCATCGTGGTGATGCACTATATTGGCATGGCTGGGATGGAGCTGTGCCGCCCGGTCTATAACGCCTGGGATGTTGCGATCTCGACCTTGGCCTCGGTGGGGCTGTCGGTGGTGGCAATCTGGGTAGCTTATGACAACCGCACCCAGCGCAATATCCTGCTTGGTACGGCTTGTTTTGGGCTGGCCGTGTTTTCAATGCATTTCGTAGCCACCGGCCTCACGGACTTTGTTGCCAGTGACAGCGCCGGCGGTGCAGGTCCCGCGCTGAACAATCAGGTTCTGGCGATGGGCGTGACCGTCGCCGTGTTCCTGATCTGCGGTGCCTTCCTGCTGACCGGCGTCAGTTTCCTTGAGCCGGCTGTGGCGGAGCCTGCGCCTGCCCCAACCCCGGAACCCGAGCCTGCGGTGCTTCGGGCGGGGGTTCCGTTTGAACGGGAAGGCCAGACCTTTTTCGCCGAACCCGCCCGTATCGCCGCCATCCGTGCCGAAGGGCATTACACCGTCTTGTACATGGGTGCGGAAAAGCTGTTCTGCCCGTGGTCGATCACCGAAGCAGAATCCCGACTTGCGCCCGACGGCTTTCTGCGCGCCCACCGCAGTTATCTGGTGAACCCCAAACATGTCTCAAGTTTCGAGCGGCACAAGGACAACGGCACCTGTTACTTTGACGATGTTGATGCTTTGACCAAGGTCCCTGTCAGCCGATCGCGACTTTCTGATATTCGCGACGCGCTGGGCCTTTGATCGCAACTCGTGCAGCCCATTCGCATTTCGTGAAACAACCTGCGCGCCCCGTTCCCCTTAACTGGAACGGCTGATGTGACCGTTCTTTCCTTACCCTAGGTCCCCCAAGGCATATCGCTTCGGACCCAGGGAGGAAAAACATGATACCAGCCGGTTTTGAGTATCACCGGCCAGGCGACATCGCCTCGGCCATCGGCATTCTACAGGAACACGGAGACGAGGCGCGGGTGATCGCGGGCGGGCACAGCCTGATCCCGATGATGAAGCTGCGTATGGCAGAGATGGGCCACTTGGTCGACCTTCAGGCCATTGATGAGCTGAAGGGCATCCAGATCGGGTCCGACACCGTCACGTTGGGCGCGATGGTCACGCAGCATGAGCTGATCACCCATGACGGTCTTGCCGCCGCTATTCCGCTGATCCGCGAGGCGGCGTTGCAGATCGCCGATCCGCAGGTGCGGTATATGGGCACTGTCGGTGGCAACGTGGCCAATGGCGATCCGGGCAATGACATGCCGGGGTTGATGCAGTGTCTGAACGCGACGTTTGAACTGTCCGGTCCCGATGGCAACCGCAGCGTGGCTGCGCGCGAATTCTATGAGGCCGCGTATTTCACAGCGCGCGAGGATGAGGAAATCCTGACACGTATCTCGATCCCGGTTCCGGGCGCTGGCGTCGGTCAGGCATATGAAAAGCAAAAGCGCAAGATCGGGGATTATGCGACGGCTGCGGCTGCGGTGATGGTGGGCAACGGAACGGCGTCGGCCGCGATGACCAACCTGGCTGACACGCCGATCTGGTCCGAAAGCGCAAGCGCCGCGTTGGCGGACGGTGATGTAAACGGGTGCGTCGCGGCGATGCTGGATGCGATTGAACCTGTGGCCGACAACCGCGGCCCCGTCGAATTCAAGAAACATGTGGCCGCTGTGATGCTGCGCCGCGCCATCGACCGCGCGCAAAACCGCGCGGGTTGAGGAGGGGATAACATGTCAAAAATGCACGTCAAACTCACCGTGAACGGGCGCGAGGTCGAAGGTCTGGCCGAGCCGCGCACGTTGCTGATCCATTTCCTGCGGGAAGATCTGAAAATCACCGGCCCCCATATCGGTTGCGAGACCAGCCATTGCGGCGCTTGCACCGTTGATATCGATGGCAAGTCCGTCAAGTCCTGCACCACCTTTGTGGCGCAGGTGAACGGGTCCGATATCACTACCGTCGAAGGGCTCACTAACGACGATGGCAGCCTTGGTGTCTTGCAGGAAATGTTCCGCGAACATCATGGTCTGCAATGCGGCTTCTGCACGCCGGGCATGATCACCCGCGCGCATCGCCTGCTTCAGGAAAACCCCAACCCAACCGAAGAAGAAATTCGTTTCGGGATGGCAGGGAACCTGTGCCGCTGCACCGGGTATCAGAACATCGTCAAGGCAATCTCGGCCTCGGCTGACATGCTGAACGCTCAGAAGGAGGCCGCGGAATGAACGACCAAACAATGACCCCCGAAGAACGCGCCGCCAACCTCAAGGGCATGGGCAGCTCGCGCAAACGCGTCGAGGATGTGCGCTTTACCCAAGGCAAGGGCAATTATGTCGATGACATCAAGCTGGATGGAATGCTGTTCGGCGACTTTGTGCGCTCCCCCTACGCACATGCCCGCGTTGTCAGCGTGAACAAAGAGGCCGCCTTGGCGCTGCCCGGTGTGATCGCTGTTCTGACGGCCGAAGATCTGGCCCCGCTGGGCCTGCATTGGATGCCAACGCTGGCCGGTGACAAACAAATGGTTCTGGCCGACGGAAAGGTGCTGTTCCAAGGACAGGAAGTAGCCTTTGTCGTGGCCGAGGATCGCTATATCGCGGCGGATGCTGCGGAACTGGTTGAGGTCGAATACGAAGAACTGCCCGTTCTGACCGACCCATTCGAGGCGCTGAAGTCCGATGTGGTCCTGCGCGAAGACCTTGAGGGTCAGACCGAAGGTGCGCACGGGCCGCGCAAGCACCACAATCATATCTTCACCTGGGAGCAGGGCGACAAAGAGGCGACCGAGGCCATTCTGGCCGAGGCCGACGTAGTCGCTGAAGAGATGGTCTATTACCACCGCACCCATCCTTGCCCGCTGGAGACCTGCGGGTCGGTCGCGAGCATGGACAAGGTAACCGGCAAGCTGACGCTCTACGGTACGTTTCAGGCCCCGCACGCGATCCGGACGGTTGTGTCGCTGATCTCGGGCATTGCCGAGCATAATATCCGCGTCATCAGCCCGGATATTGGCGGTGGCTTTGGTAACAAGGTTGGGGCTTATGCTGGCTATGTCTGCTCGGTCGTGGCCTCAATTGTCACTGGCAAGCCGGTGAAATGGGTCGAGGACCGGATGGAAAACCTGATGTCCACCGCCTTTGCCCGCGATTACTGGATGCAGGGCAAGATCGCCGCCACCAAGGACGGCAAGATCACCGGTCTGTGGTGCCACACCACGGCGGACCATGGCGGGTTCGACGCCTGTGCTGATCCAACCAAGTTCCCGGCGGGGTTCATGAATATCTGCACAGGGTCTTATGACATCCCGACCGCCTATCTGGCCGTGGATGGGGTCTATACCAACAAGGCTCCGGGCGGGGTGGCTTATCGCTGTTCCTTCCGTGTGACCGAGGCGGCCTATTTCATCGAACGCATGATCGAGGTTCTGGCGATTAAGCTGAACATGGACGCGGCTGAACTGCGCCGGATCAACTTCATCAAGGCCGATCAGTTCCCATATCAGTCGGCGCTGGGCTGGGAATATGACTCGGGCGATTATCACACCGCTTGGGATAAGGCGCTGAAGGCCGTGGACTATGAAGGTTTGCGTGCGGAACAGGCGCAGCGGGTTGAGGACTTCAAGGCAGGTAAAACCCGCAAGCTGATCGGTATTGGACTGACGCATTTCACCGAGATCGTAGGCGCTGGTCCGGTGAAGAACTGTGATATCCTTGGGCTTGGCATGTTCGACTCGTGCGAAATCCGCATCCACCCGACGGGTTCGGCCATCGCGCGGCTGGGGACGATCTCTCAGGGTCAGGGCCACGCCACGACCTTTGCGCAGATCATTGCCAGTGAGATCGGCCTGCCTGCGGATGACATTACGTTGGAGGAAGGCGACACTGACACCGCGCCTTATGGTCTTGGGACTTATGGGTCTCGGTCGACACCGGTTGCCGGGGCGGCAACGGCAATGGCAGCGCGCAAAATCCGCGCCAAGGCGCAGATGATCGCGGCTTATTTGCTTGAGGTCCATGACGACGACGTTGAGTGGGATGTGGATCGGTTCTCGGTCAAGGGCGCGCCCGAGCGGTTCAAGACGATGAAAGAAATCGCCTTCGCCGCCTATAATCAGGCGATCCCAGGGCTGGAGCCGGGTCTGGAGGCCGTCAGCTACTATGACCCGCCGAACATGACTTACCCGTTCGGGGCCTATATCTGCGTCATGGAGATCGACGTGGACACCGGCGAATGGGACGTTCGGAAGTTCTATGCGCTGGACGATTGCGGCACCCGGATCAACCCGATGATCATCGACGGGCAGGTTCATGGCGGCGTAACCGAGGCGTTGGCTATCGCGATGGGGCAAGAGATTGCCTATGACGAGATGGGTAACGTTAAGACTGGCACGCTGATGGATTTCTTCCTGCCGACCGCGTGGGAGACGCCGAACTATATCACCGACTATACGGTGACGCCGTCTCCGCACCATCCAATCGGTGCAAAAGGCGTCGGAGAAAGTCCGAATGTTGGGGGCGTGCCTTGTTTCTCGAACGCGGTGCATGATGCGTTCCGGCCCTTTGGGTTGGTGCAGAGCCATATGCCGCATGACCATTGGCGGATCTGGAAGATCGCCAATGGGTTGGGGATGCATGGGTGATTGGGTTCGGACCGGCCTGGGCCGGTCCGACCGGACGGAGGGGGCCAGCCCCCTCCGAACCTCCCCCGGGATATTTTTAGCCAGATGAAGAATGGATCCTGGTTTTGACTTTGAGTGATGTGCAGAACGGATTGGCCGCGCAGGGCTATGTTGCTGATAATCGGTTGGCAATGGCGCTGCACTTGGCGCAGGCGTTGGGGCGACCATTATTGCTGGAAGGGCCAGCAGGGGTTGGCAAGACCGAGGTCGCCAAGGCGATGGCCGCATGGCGGGACACGCGTCTTATTCGGTTGCAGTGTTACGAAGGGCTGGACGCCAGTCATGCCATCTATGAATGGAACTATCAGCGTCAGTTATTGGCCATTCGCGCGAGTGAAGCGCAGGGCGGAGCCAGCGAAGCACAATTATTTTCGGACGAGTATCTGCTGAAAAGACCTTTGTTAGAGGCTATTGGGGAAGAAAAACCACCGGTTTTGCTGATTGACGAAATTGACCGGGCGGATGAGGAATTCGAAGCTTATCTATTGGAAATCCTATCTGACTTTCAGATCACGATTCCGGAATTGGGAACGATTAAGGCGCGGGTTCGGCCAATCGTAATCCTGACGGCAAACGGCACGCGCGACTTGTCGGACGCGTTGCGTCGGAGGTGCCTATATAGCTTCCTTGATTATCCGTCACGCGAGACGGAACTGGCGATTTTGCAGGCTCGGATGCCTGAGATCGAGGGTGCTTTGGCGCGGCAGATCATTGGTGTGGTGCAGGCGCTTCGGAAAGAAGACCTTGAGAAGACGCCTGGCATTGCCGAAATGCTGGATTGGTCTGCGGCTTTGGCCGGATTGGGCGTGAATGATCTGGCCCAGGCGCGTGATGAGGTTCAGGCAACGCTTGTCTGCCTGCTGAAAACAGCCGCTGACTATGATGCGGCCCCGCCCGAGGTGATGGATCGCTTGATTGGAAAGGTTGCGTAATGCAGGTCACGCGGTTTCCTTCCCGTGCTTCTGGATTTGCGGATCGCATGTCCGGCTTTGTGGCGCATCTGAGGATGAATGGGATGCGGGTAGGGCCAAAGGAAACAGCGGGCGCTTTGAACGCGTTGTCTTTGATTGACGCGACGAATGCGGGTCAGGCCCGGCGTGCTTTGTGCGCCGTGCTTGCAGGAGATGCCGAAGATTGGCGTCGGTTTGATGACTTGTTTGACTCGTATTGGTTCAACGCCGGGAAGCAACGGGAAGGGTCGGCCAAGTCTGCTCATGTTCGCGTCCAGTCGGCCAAACCGATGATCTGGCAGCAACAGGACAAGGCGCAGGACGCTGCGCAATCCGGAACAGATCAACCCACCACGCCGGATCCGGGTGAGGGAGAGGCAGAGGGTATGGACGGCAGGCTGATCGCGACCCGAACGGCGAATCTGTCGCGTCGGGACTTGCGAGAGTTGATGGATGATGAGGCTCTGAATAAGGCCGAAAGGACCGCAACGTCGCTTGCCCGTGCTATCCGTGACCGCCGGTCGCGCAGGCGCAAGCAGGCGTCGAAGGGGCCGGCGCTGGACCTGAGGCGGATACAGCGCGCCAGTCTTGCACGGGGCGGAGAGCCGATTGACCTGTACCGTCGCACCCGCCCACCGCGTCCGATGCGCATTGTTGCGTTATGCGATGTCAGCGGGTCCATGACTGTCTATTCCCGCGTATTCTTGGCATTTTTAAAGGGTTTGATCGGCAGCGGCACGGAGGCGGACGCCTATTTGTTTCACACGCGTCTGATGCGCGTCACCGATGCTCTGCGCGATCACGATAGCCTGCGTGCAGCGGGGCGGCTTTCGCTGATGGCAGAGGGGTTCGGGGGCGGTACCGATATCTCGGGCAGCTTGGAGCGGTTCGTGTCAGGCTATGGTGCACGCGCGCTGAACGGTCGAACGATCGTGTTGATCCTGTCTGACGGGTATTGCAGTTCGGACCCGCAGGCGCTGGGCGCGGCTCTGGCGCGCATCCGGCGAAAGGCGCGGCGGATCGTCTGGCTGAACCCGTTGAAAGGGTGGGAAAACTACCAACCCATCGCGGCTGCAATGCAGGCGGCCGAGCCCTATCTGGACGCCCACCTCCCAGCCAATACGCTTGAAGCGCTTGCAGCGCTTGAACCGCAATTCCGGAAATTGTGAAAGGAGCCCCATGGCAAATTTCGACATATTCGACACGATAGAAGAGCTTCGCCGGACAGGCGACGCGTTTTGCGTGGCAACGGTTTTACGAACGGCAGATGCGACCTCGGCCAAGGCGGGCGGCAAGGCGGCGATCACACGGGATGGGCAGATACTGGGCCATTTGGGTGGCGCGTGCGTTCAGCGGGCCGTCAGGACATCGGCGCAGGATGCATTGTCCAGCGGTGCGCCGCAGATGATCCGTATCAAACCTTCGGACAAGGTGGTGAGCATGACGGACCCGGATGGTGTGCAGACATTCAAAAGCGGCTGCCCCTCGGGTGGAACGGTTGATCTGTTGGTGGAGCCTTATCAACATGCGCCACGTTTGGTGATTTTCGGAGGGTCGCCAATTGCGTCCGCTCTTGCCGATCACGCGGCGCTGGCCGGGTTTCGGGTTTGCGTTACCGAAACGGGCGGGGCACATGCACAGTTCGAACCGGATTTTGTCGGCGATCTTGGATTGGAGGCGCGGGATTTTGTTGTTGTGGCGTCTCAGGGGCGCGGTGATGCTGTGGCGCTTGAGGCCGCACTGAACACACCGGCGCGGCGCGTTTCCATGGTGGCCAGCCGTCGCAAAGCGGACACGCTGATCGACAAGCTGGTGGCAAATGGGCTGGATCCGGCGCGTGCAGGTCAACTGAAGTCCCCGGCCGGTTTGGATATTCACGCTATTGATCCGCATGAGATCGCCCTGTCGATCCTGGCCGAAGTTGTGATGTGGCGGAACACGGACAAGACAAGAGAGGTGTCTGAGGATGAAAAGCTTGCTTAAACGCGTGCGGTCCCTGTGGCCGGCACGCGTCGAACAAACCCCCAAACAAGCGACGGAAACCGCACTTTTGGTTTTCCCGAGATGTTGTTGAACAAAGGAAGTATAAATGGAACTGTCTGACGAAATCCGCATCGCGGCCCCACGTGATGTCGTATACAAGGCGTTGAACACGCCCGAGATTCTGCAGGAATGTATTCCCGGTTGCGAAGAACTGATCCAGCATTCCCCCGAGGAGCTTGAGGCCAAAGTTGTCCTGAAAATCGGACCGGTCAAAGCGCGCTTTGCCGGGCAGGTCACGTTGGATAAATCGAACGCGCCCGGTGGATTTTCTTTGACCGGTGAAGGCAAAGGGGGCGCCGCTGGCTTTGCAAAGGGCGGGGCCGAAGTGACATTGACCGAAGACGGGGCCGAAACTGTGCTGGCTTATACCGCCAAGGTCGATGTTGGTGGCAAGATCGCCCAGCTTGGCAGCCGGCTGATTGCTGGCACGGCCAAAAAGCTATCAGGCAAGTTCTTCACCAAGTTTGGTGAGGTCGTATCGGAACAGGCCGTTTCCTGACGGAATTGGGTTGGTCGGGTCAATTGCCCGGCCAATTCGGACGCAATTCAGTTGACCGTAGGCGCATTCGGCGCAATCACCGTAGTCATGGGCGTGATGCCTGTGGCAGGAGGCTTTGGTGAAAAACAGCGCGGTGCTGGAACAATTGGAAAACTGGATTGCAGTCCGCCCGAATGACTTGCAGGCGATCCGCCGTCTGGTCACACTTTTGGACATGTCAAATAGCGCGCAGGGTGTTTCCGGTGCATTTGGACGGGCCCAATCCAAGCTTGCATCTACACTGCCCAAAGACTGGCAACAGGCGTTTTTGGATCCGTCGGAATGTGCTCTGGCGTACAAAGGATGGCTAAATGTCCTGAAATCCGCAGGCATCAAACACGCGGTGCCGGTCGCTCAGGTATTTTCAGGTCAGGTCCTGAAGGTTCAGGGCAAAGTTCCTTATTGCGACGCGCGTTTGAAGTTCTTTGCAGAAACCAAGGTAATCCCGGCGTTGTGCCACGGTTGTTACAAGGTGCAGATTTTACCCGAATCGCTGGAAAAGATGATCCAGGCGTATCTGGTGCTGTTGAACCTCGACCTTCCCGGTGACAACACCAGAAAGTGCATGATCGAACTTCGTGACGGGATCAAATACCCGTACAAAGGCTACATCTATTGCAACAGCGCGGATGAGGCCAAAGCCTGTCTTGCCGCCTTTGAGGTCAAGTTGGCGGAGTTCGGTGTGTCTGGCCTTCATCAGAAGATCTCTCACGGCTGTTCGGAATACGGGCTTGAGTATCCGGCGTTCAAGTATTCGGAAGACGCAGAGCAGACCGAATTTGAAGCGCCGAAGGATTGGGCCGCAATCGAAGAACAGTACTTCAAGGGCACGAAGTTCCCCAAGCCGCAAATCAAAGCCTACACAAAGCCATTTATCAGTTTGCGTGACGTGTTCGTCTTTCGAACCTGGGCAAAATATGCCCAGTTGATCGGGGATGAAACGGTAACCCCCTACATCGCGCAGGGCGGTCCTGATTTACCAGCTCAGTTCGTGAAACGGGTCAAGGCGCAATCGGCGACACGAAACGCCGAACTGACTGAGCTTGCCGCGATGTCTCAAGGGGCGGCAGGCTGATCCAGAAAGGCAATACGGCCGCCTGATATAGTGGGGTTTTCAAATTTCGGGGGATTTGGTGCCCAGGAGAGGACTCGAACCTCCACGTCCATACGGACACTAGCACCTGAAGCTAGCGCGTCTACCAATTCCGCCACCTGGGCAGGTGTCGTGGAGGGGCGTTTAAGCCTACTGGCGGTGGGCGTCAACCAGATTCGGGAAGTTTTTTGAAAGTTTTTTGACGGACGCCCAAGGTCTGTGGAACAGGGCGCGGATATCCTGAATGCGCGGCGTTATTGCGCCTTGTTTGCTTGGGATTTGAGGGGTAGATCCTGTATGACCCATCAGCAGGAGCCCTCGCATGTCCAAACTGGTCACGATTTTTGGCGGATCCGGATTTGTTGGCCGATACGTCGCCCGGCGTATGGCAGGTGAAGGGTGGCGCGTCCGCGTGGCCGTGCGGCGCCCGAATGAGGCCATGTTCGTCAAAACTTATGGTGTTGTGGGGCAAGTCGAGCCCATATTGTGTAATATCCGCGACGACGCCTCGGTTGCGCTGGCGATGCAAGGCGCTGATGCCGTGGTCAACTGCGTGGGTGTGCTGAATGAGCTGGGCAAGAATGAGTTTGACGCAGTGCAGGCCGAAGGCGCCGAGCGCATTGCGCGGCTGGCAGCGCAGCAGGGGATAGCGCAGATGGTGCATATCTCTGCGATCGGCGCGGATGCGGTATCAGACAGCCAGTATTCGCGGACCAAGGCGCAGGGTGAAGCTGGGGTTCTGGAGCATATGCCGGGCGCGGTCATCCTGCGCCCTTCGGTCATATTCGGGACCGAAGATCAGTTCTTCAACCGCTTTGCCGGTATGACCCGGATAAATCCGTTCCTGCCTTTGGTGGGTGCTGAGACTAAATTCCAACCCGTTTTCGTGGACGACGTGGCCCAAGCCGCCGTGAAAGGTGTTCTGGGACGGGCTCCGGCTGGCGTGTACGAATTGGGCGGACCAGAGGTAAAGACGTTTCGTGCGTTGATGCAGCAGATGCTGGACGTGATTCACCGGCGCCGGGTCATAATTGGAATGCCGTTCTGGGTGGCGCGGATCATGGCCGGAGTGCTGGACATCGTGAAGTTCGTGAGCTTCCAGCTTTTCCCCAATAACATCCTGACCCGTGATCAGCTTAAGAACCTGCGGCGCGACAATGTTGTGTCAGAAGGTGCGATGGGATTTGCCGATCTGGCGATTGAGCCATCGACTTTGGAATCGGTGTTGCCGGAATACCTGTGGAAGTTCCGCCCCTCGGGTCAGTATGACGACATTCAAAACTCGGCGAAGAACCTGAAGATCTGATCAGCTATAGGCGATGATCAGTAATGCTGCGCCCAGAATGACCCGGTAGATCACGTAGGGTGTGAAGCTGACGCTTCGCAACAGGCGCATCATCAGGGTCAGGGCGAGCAGCGCTGCAATGAAGGAAAAGAAGGCAGCGATAGCCCCGTCAATGGCCAGTTGCGCATCAGCTTCGCGGATCACATCGACCGACAGCAAAATCCCCGAAGCCAGAATTGTCGGGATCGACATTAGCATGGCGATCCGGGCACCGTCCTCTCTGGTATAGCCCAGATGCCGCGCGCCCGTGATGGTGATCCCTGACCGCGACGTGCCGGGTATAAGCGCCAATGCTTGCCAAAGGCCCATAATGGCCGCATCCCTGATGCCCCAGTCGCCGGCCTTTTTCGTCTGCGGTCCCTTCTGATCCATCCAGTAAAGCAACAGACCAAATCCCAGCATCGTCCACCCGATTACCGTCATTGAGCGCAGCGATTGGCTGAGGCCCGTCTTGAACAGGATCGCACCGACGATGATTGTGGGAATCGTCGCGATGATAAGGCCCATAGCCAGACGCGCTTCGGCAGAATCGATACGCCCCGTCAGGGCGCGCGGCAGGCCGGAGACCGCCTTCTTGACCTCGGACCAAAAATACAAAACCACAGCACCCAAGGTGCCGACATGGACAGCGACGTCTATGGCGAGACCCTGATCATCTAAACCCGTCAGGCTGGGCAAAAGGATCAGATGACCAGAAGATGAGATCGGCAGGAATTCAGTGATACCCTGAACTATTGCCGTGAGAATCAATTGAAAAAGGCTCATCGAATTGCCCGTGCCACCGTCACGTTTTTATTATGCTCACTGGGTATAAGTGTGATGCGGAAAAGAAAAGAACACAATTAGGTCCGAATCGGAACTAAAAAGGTAAAGTTTTTTCACTCGGATGACTCCCAGCGGCAAAAATTTTCAAAATAGGTCAGTACAATTGACTTTTCATCCGATCATGTATCTCTTAAAGAAGGTCGACCAAGCCAATTCATGGAGTCTGACGCGTGGCCAAGCAACCGATGCTGAAATTTGTGCAAGTCGATCGCGCCATGCCCGAAAAGCGTGCCGCGGACACGCGCAAGGAAGACTTTGACGAAATCTATGCCGAGTTTGCCTCAGCCAAGGCCGAAGAACAGGCCAGCCGCTGCAGCCAGTGTGGTGTGCCTTATTGTCAGTCGCATTGTCCGCTGCACAACAACATCCCAGACTGGCTGCGCCTAACCGCGACGGGCCGCTTGGAAGAGGCGTATCAGACCAGTCAGGCAACCAACACCTTCCCCGAAATCTGTGGCCGGATCTGCCCGCAAGACCGTTTGTGCGAAGGTAATTGCGTGATCGAACAGTCGGGCCACGGTACTGTGACCATCGGCACGATCGAAAAATACATCACCGACACCGCGTGGGACAAAGGCTGGGTCAAGCCTGTTGTACCGGGTGCGGAGCGTAGCGAAAGCGTGGGTATCATCGGCGCGGGTCCGGGCGGACTGGCCGCGGCGGACATGCTGCGCCGTGCAGGTATTCAGGTGACGGTTTATGACCGTTACGACCGTGCAGGTGGCCTGCTGATGTACGGCATTCCCGGCTTTAAGCTGGAAAAAGACATCGTACAGCGCCGCAACGATTTGCTGGCCGACGGTGGCGTAACGTTTGAGCTGAATTGCGACGTCGATGCCGCAAAGTTCGAAGAAATCCGTGGTCAGCACGACGCGGTGATAATCGCAACCGGCGTTTACAAATCGCGCGACCTGTCCATGCCGGGCAGCGGTCTGGGTGGCATCGAAAAGGCCATCGACTTCCTGACTGCCTCAAACCGCAAGAGCTTTGGTGACGATGTCGAAGATTTCGACAATGGCCGCCTGAACGCCGCTGGCAAAAAGGTTGTCGTGATCGGCGGCGGGGATACCGCGATGGATTGCGTTCGCACCTCGATCCGTCAGGGTGCGACCTCGGTCAAATGTCTGTATCGCCGCGACCGCGCTAATATGCCCGGTTCGCAGCGTGAAACCCAAAATGCCGAGGAAGAAGGCGTGGTCTTCGAGTGGCTCAGCGCGCCCAAGGGCTTTGCCGGCGACGACGAAGTCACAGGCGTGATGGTGCAGAAGATGCGCTTGGGCCAGCCCGACGCAACCGGCCGTCAGGCCCCCGAGGTGATCGAAGGCGCGGACTATGTCGAAGACGCCGATTTGGTGATCAAGGCTCTTGGCTTTGAGCCCGAAGACCTGCCCAGCCTGTTCGGCCAGCCCGACCTGCCGGTGACACGCTGGGGTACCGTCAAGGCCGCCTTCCAGACCGGCGAGACCGAAATGGACGGCGTCTATGCCATCGGTGACATCGTGCGCGGGGCCTCTTTGGTCGTGTGGGCGATCCGCGACGGGCGCGATTGTGCCGATGCGATCATCGACCGGTTCAACGCCAAGGCTGCAGTCGCAGCCGAATAGACCCAGCGATCAGGAGCCTCGAAATGCCCGAGTTGCAAGGCCAATGCATGTGTGGCGCGGTCACGGTGACCGCTACGCCCGCGCGCGATGCGCTGGGCGCGTGCCATTGCGACCAATGCCGACGCTGGACAAGTTCGATGCTGGTTACTTTTCAGGCCGAAGAAGGCTACGCCGCGCTTGGGCCGGTCAAGACCTTCACCTCGTCCGATTGGGCCGAGCGCGCCTTCTGCGCCGACTGCGGCTCGGCACTGTGGTACCGGATCACGCTTCCCGGTGAGATGCACGGACACACGCAAATCGCCGCAGGCCTGTTCCCAGATACCGGCCACACGCTGAAACTGGAACTTTATTTCGACAAAAAGCCCGAAGGGTACGCGTTCGCAGGTGAACGCCAGCAAATGACCAAAGCCGAGGTCGAGGCCATGTACGCCCCCTCGGAAGAAGGAGACAGCCAATGACCAAATACGATGCCGATTGGGTGCGCGCCGAAGAAGCCAAACGTCAGTGGATGGCCGAAAACGGTCTCTATTCCGAGGAGGAAGAACATTCATCCTGCGGCGTAGGCCTTGTCGTGTCTGTCGACGGTAAGCCGTCGCGTAAGGTTGTTGATGCAGGTATTGATGCGCTCAAGGCGATCTGGCACCGCGGCGCGGTGGACGCGGATGGCAAGACAGGCGACGGCGCGGGTATACATGTGCAGATACCCGTTCCGTTCTTCTATGACCAAATCCGCCGCACCGGGCACGAACCCAATCTGGATGAGCTGATCGCCGTGGGTCAGGTCTTCCTGCCCCGCACCGATTTTGGCGCGCAGGAAAGCTGTCGGACCATCGTGGAAACCGAAGTGCTGCGCATGGGCTATTACATCTATGGCTGGCGCCACGTGCCGGTTGATGTGACCTGTCTGGGCGAAAAAGCAAACGCGACCCGGCCCGAGATCGAGCAAATTCTGATCTCGAACTCCAAAGGCGTGGATGAAGAGACTTTTGAGCGTGAGCTGTACGTAATCCGCCGCCGGATCGAAAAGGCCGCCGCAGCTTCGGGCATCTCTGACCTTTACTTGGCTTCGCTTAGCTGTCGTTCGATTATCTACAAGGGCATGATGCTGGCCGAGCAGGTTGCGGTCTTCTACCCCGACCTGATGGACGAACGGTTTGAATCGGCTTTTGCGATATATCACCAGCGTTATTCGACCAACACCTTCCCGCAATGGTGGCTGGCCCAACCCTTCCGTATGTTGGCCCATAATGGCGAGATCAACACGCTGAAGGGCAACGTCAACTGGATGAAAAGCCACGAGATCCGCATGGCCTCGGGCACCTTTGGTGACTATGCCGAGGATATCAAACCGATCATCGCTGGTGGGTCGTCGGATTCGGCTGCATTAGACTCGGTTTTCGAGGTTCTGGTGCGCGCGGGCCGCTCGGCCCCGATGGCGAAAACCATGTTGGTGCCGGAAAGCTGGTCCAAGCAAGCGGTCGAGCTGCCTCAGGCCTGGCGCGACATGTATTCCTACTGCAACTCGGTGATGGAACCGTGGGACGGCCCTGCCGCGCTGGCGATGACCGACGGCCGCTGGGTCTGTGCCGGTCTGGACCGGAACGGGTTGCGCCCGATGCGTTATGTGGTGACCGGTGACGGTCTGGTGATCGCAGGGTCCGAGGCCGGAATGGTGCCGATTGATGAGGCCAGCGTTACCGAAAAAGGCGCGCTGGGTCCGGGGCAAATGCTGGCCGTGGATATGAAAAAGGGCAAGCTGTTCCGCGACACTCAAATCAAGGACAAGCTGGCCCGTGCGCTGCCATTTGGCGAGTGGGTCGGCAAAATCAACGATCTGGATGAAACGCTGTCGGACGTGACCGAAAGCGCGAAGTTCAGCGGCGAAGAACTGCGCAAGCGCCAAATTGCTGCCGGTTATTCGGTTGAAGAACTGGAACAAATCCTTGCGCCCATGGCCGAGGATGGCAAGGAATCCATCGCCTCGATGGGCGACGACACTCCGTCTGCGGTTCTGTCCAAACAATACCGCCCACTCAGCCATTTTTTCCGTCAGAACTTTAGTCAGGTTACGAACCCACCCATCGACAGCTTGCGCGAATACCGGGTGATGTCGCTGAAAACTCGGTTCGGAAACCTGAAAAACGTGCTGGACGAAGACAGCAGCCAGACCGAGATCATCACTCTGGGCAGCCCCTTTGTGGGCAACGCCCAGTGGGACAAGCTGGCAGAAAGCTTTGGTTCGCCGCTGGCCGAGATCGATTGTAGCTTTGAACCAGGTCGGGGCGCACTGAATGCCGCTTTGGCCCGCATCAGAGCCGAAGCAGAAGAGGCCGTGCGCTCGGGCGCGGGGCATCTGGTGCTGTCCGACATGAACTCGGGCGAGGGTCGCGTGGCGATGCCGATGATCCTGGCGACAAGTGCCGTGCATTCGCATCTGACCCGTCAGGGGCTGCGGACCTTCTGTTCGTTGAACGTGCGCTCGGCCGAATGTGTCGATCCGCATTACTTTGCCGTACTGATCGGTTGCGGCGCGACCGTTGTGAACGCTTATCTGGCTGAAGATTCACTGGCCGACCGCATTGATCGCGGCCTGCTGGACGGCACGCTGACTGAAAACGTCGCGCGCTATCGCGAGGCGATTGATCAGGGCCTGCTGAAGATCATGGCCAAGATGGGGATTTCGGTGATTTCGTCCTATCGCGGCGGCCTGAACTTTGAGGCCGTGGGCCTGAGTCGTGCCATGGTGGCCGAGTATTTCCCGGGCATGACCAGCCGGATTTCCGGCATCGGTGTCACGGGCATTCAGGCCAAGGCCGAGGAAATCCACGCCAAAGGCTGGGACAGCGGACTGGACGTTCTGCCCATCGGTGGTTTCTACAAATCGCGCAAATCGGGAGAGACCCACGCGTGGGAAGCGACCTCGATGCATATGATGCAGATGGCGTGTAACCGGGCATCCTATGAGCTGTGGAAGCAGTATTCCGCCAAGATGCAATCGAACCCTCCGATCCACTTGCGCGACCTGATGGACTTCAAGCCGCTGGGCAATCCGGTGCCGATTGAAGAGGTCGAGTCGATCACGTCGATCCGCAAACGCTTTGTCACGCCGGGCATGTCGCTGGGCGCCCTGTCGCCAGAGGCGCACAAAACGCTGAACGTGGCGATGAACCGGATTGGCGCGAAGTCCGACTCGGGTGAGGGTGGCGAAGACCCGGCGCATTTCGTGCCGGAGCCGAATGGCGATAACCCGTCGGCCAAGATCAAACAGGTGGCCTCGGGCCGCTTTGGTGTGACCGCCGAGTACCTGAACCAGTGTGAAGAGCTTGAGATCAAAGTCGCCCAGGGTGCAAAACCGGGTGAGGGTGGTCAGCTGCCGGGCATGAAGGTCACCGACCTGATCGCGCGTCTGCGGCACTCGACCAAAGGCGTGACGCTGATCTCGCCGCCGCCGCACCACGACATCTACTCGATCGAGGATCTGGCGCAGCTGATCTATGACCTGAAACAGATCAACCCGCGCTGTAAGGTGACGGTCAAGCTGGTGGCGTCCTCAGGCGTGGGCACGATTGCCGCCGGTGTGGCCAAGGCCAAAGCGGATATTATCCTTATTTCGGGTCACAACGGCGGCACGGGCGCCTCGCCCGCGACCAGCATCAAATATGCCGGTCTGCCGTGGGAAATGGGCCTGACCGAGGCGCATCAGGTTCTGGCAATGAACAACCTGCGCGACCGCGTGACCCTGCGGACCGACGGTGGTTTGCGCACCGGGCGCGATATTGTGATGGCCGCGATGATGGGGGCCGAGGAATACGGCATCGGCACCGCTGCCCTGATCGCGATGGGCTGTATTATGGTGCGCCAGTGCCAGTCGAACACCTGCCCGGTTGGTGTGTGCACGCAGGACGAATCCCTGCGTGCCAAGTTCACCGGCAACGCGGACAAAGTCGTCAACCTGATCACCTTCTACGCGCAAGAAGTACGCGAGCTGCTGGCCAGCCTTGGCGCGCGCTCGATTGATGAGATCATCGGTCGCGCCGATCTGCTGGCGCAGGTCAGCCGGGGTTCGGCGCATCTGGACGATCTGGACCTGAATCCGCTGCTGATCACCGTCGATGGCGCGCAGGACATCGTCTATAACCGCGGTAAGGATCGCAACGCAGTGCCCGATACGCTGGACGCTGAAATCGTGCGCGATGCGGCGCGGTTCCTGAAAGACGGTGAGAAGATGCAGCTGTCTTACGCGGTGCAGAACACGCACCGCACAGTGGGCACACGGGTTTCCAGCCATATCGTTCAGAATTTCGGGATGCGAAACACATTCCAGGACGACCACCTGCATGTGAAACTGCAGGGGTCTGCCGGTCAGTCGCTGGGGGCCTTTGCTGCTCCGGGGCTCAAGCTGGAAGTGTCGGGTGACGCCAACGACTATGTGGGTAAGGGTCTGTCGGGCGGCATGATCGTTGTGCGTCCGCCGCAGGTCAGCCCGCTGAAGGCAGATGACAACACCATTATCGGCAACACGGTTCTGTACGGCGCTACCGATGGGCACCTGTTTGCAGCAGGCCGCGCGGGCGAGCGGTTCGCAGTCCGCAACTCGGGTGCCAAAGTGGTGATCGAAGGCTGTGGCTCGAACGGATGTGAATACATGACCGGCGGAGTGGCGGTGATTTTGGGCAGCATCGGTGCCAACTTCGGCGCGGGCATGACTGGAGGCATGGCCTATCTGTACGACCCCGACGGTAAGGCGCAGGCGCTGATGAACATGGAAACGCTGGTGACATGCCCGGTCACGGTGGATCATTGGGAAGACCAGCTCAAAACGCTGATCGAAACCCATCAGGCAGAAACCTTCAGCCGCAAGGCCGCCGATATTCTGCAGCATTGGGATGTGGAAAAGGCCAACTTCCTGCAGGTCTGCCCCAAAGAGATGCTGAACAACCTCAGCCATCCTCTGACCCACGAGGCGGAAGCGGTTCCGGCGGAATAATTCGCAAGCATAGACAAACGAAGCCCGCGCGCCCTGTCGGCGTGCGGGTTTTCTTATGCTGGTGACGCCCCAGCCGTTTCAAACCGCGATCACTCGTCGTATAGCTGGGATATGGCAAAGAAAGCAGTCCGCAAGAAAAGCGGTAAGAAAAAGAAGGCGTCTAAGGCTAAAACGCCGATCCTGATGCAGATTCGCCGCTGGGTTTTACGCGGTGCTTTGGGCTGTGTGGTGTTTGTGGTTGCGCTGGTCGCGCTGTATTCGGTGGTGAACCCGCCAGTGACACATACGATATGGTCGGAATGGCGCAGGTTGGGCAAGGTTGAACGCGATTGGGTGCCGATCGAAGAGATCTCGCCCATTATGGCACGGTCGGTCGTGGCGGCCGAAGATGCGAATTTCTGCCTGCATTGGGGCTTTGACGTCGAAGCGATCCGCGACGCGCTGGAGGATGGCGGATCACGCGGGGCCTCGACCCTGTCACAGCAGGTGGTCAAGAACGTGTTCCTGTGGCAGGGGCGTAGCTGGGTGCGCAAGGCGTTAGAGACTTCGATTACGCCGGTGGTCGAAATATTCTGGAGCAAACAGCGTATTCTTGAGGTTTACCTGAACGTGGCCGAGACCGGGAATGGAGTTTTCGGGGTCGAAGCAGCAGCCCAGCGCAATTTCAACATTCCAGCGTCAAAACTGTCCTCGGTGCAGGCCGCGCGGATTGCGGCGATCCTGCCGTCGCCGCGCAATCGCTCGGTAACCGATCCCTCGGTGCGTACACGCAGGCGGGCGGCCTCGATCCTAGATGGAGCGGCCACCATCCGCGCAGATGGTCGCGCGGATTGTTTCGAGGATTGAAAAACAAACCCTCTCGGCGCTAAAGCTGGAGGGTATTCACTGGTTCGATTGGAAGATCATGGCGCGTCTGTTTCACGTTCCCCTGTCCCCGTATTGCCGCAAGGTCCGGTTGTCGCTGGCAGAAAAGAAGATTGAGGTTGAACTGGTGGAAGAGAGATACTGGGAACAAGACCCGGATTTCCTGCGCCGTAACCCTGCGGGAAAAGTCCCGGTTCTTCGGCTGGATGGAAAGACCTTATCCGAGAGCACAGCCATCTGCGAGTATATCGAAGAGACCCGCCCAGAACCCGCGCTTTTGCCGAAAACACCGGAAGACAGGTACGAGGTTCGGCGTCTGGTGGCGTGGTTTGATGACAAGTTTCATCAAGAGGTCACCTCGAAGCTATTGTATGAACGGGTGAACAAGAAAATCACTGGCGAGGGCTATCCGGACAGTAAGAACGTCAAGGAAGGTGCCAAGGCAATCAAGTACCATCTGGATTACATGGCCTGGCTGCTGGATCATCGTCGTTGGTTGGCCGGGGATCAGATGACGCTGGCGGATTTTGCAGCGGCTGCGCACCTTTCGGCTTTGGATTATATCTCGGACGTGGATTGGAATCGATCGGCGGCGGTGAAGGATTGGTATGCCAAGATCAAGTCGCGCCCTGCGTTCCGGTCGATACTGGCGGATCAGGTGCCGGGGTTTCGGCCTCCGCCTCATTACGCTGATCTGGATTTCTGATAGGGTAGCAGGGGGGCTGTCTGCCCCCCATCGCGCCGGGGCGCGATTCCCCCCGAGGATATTTTTAGCCAGATGAAGAGCGGATCGGGTTTGAAGGAGAGGTTGGTGGCGCAGGCCCTGAACAAGGGGTTTGTGTCCTGCCGTGTGTGCCGTCCGTGGGACGTGCCAGCGGTGCCCGCGCGGCTGGAGGCGTTCTTGCAGGCCGGGTACCACGGACAGATGGGCTGGATGGCCGAGCGAACCCATTGGCGTGGTGATCCGGCGGCTTTGTGGCCCGACGCGCGATCGGTGATCATGCTGGCTGAGAGTTACGCGCCGGACCATGATCCGACCGAGGTTTTACGGCACGCGGAACGCGGGGCGATCTCTGTTTATGCCCAGAACAAGGATTACCATGATCTGGTCAAAAAACGCCTCAAACGGTTAGCACGGTGGCTGATCGCCGAAGCCGGAGGAGAGGTGAAGGTGTTCGTCGATACCGCACCTGTGCCGGAAAAGGCGTTGGGCCATGCGGCCGGGTTGGGGTGGCAGGGGAAGCATACCAATCTGGTTAGCCGGGACTGGGGGAATTGGGCTTTTATAGGGTCTGTTTTTACTACTTTGGATCTTCCATCAGATATGTCGGAGGTTGATCATTGCGGATCATGTCGGGCTTGTCTGGACGTGTGCCCGACCGATGCCTTTCCGAGGCCTTACCAGTTGGATGCCCGGCGATGCATTTCTTATCTGACCATTGAACACAAGGGTCCGGTAGATGAAGAACTGCGAGGGAAAATGGGGAACCGGATTTACGGCTGCGACGATTGTCTGGCCGCGTGCCCCTGGAACAAGTTTGCCGTCGCCGCAAGTGATCTGAGATATGCGGCGCGTCCCGAGTTGAAGTCTCCGCCCCTGGCGGAACTGGCCGGTTTGGATGACGCGGCATTTCGCGAAAAGTTTTCGGGGTCGCCCATCAAGCGGATCGGGCGGGATCGCTTTGTGCGAAATGTTCTTTATGCGATCGGGAATTCCGGGCTGCCGGAACTGAGGCCGATTGCGGCGCGACTGGTCGACGATCCTGATCCGGCTGTGGCCGATGCCGCGCGCTGGGCGGTGAAACAACTGGCTTGAGTGCCGCAAACGGGGTGGACGTGTCGCTGCGAACCGCTACACCGATCTTCAGCGAACAGTGAGGAGGTCCCGATGGCGTTGGCTTTGGGGGTAGATACAGGCGGAACTTATACGGATGCAGTCCTTGTTCGGGATGAAAAGGACGTAATAGCATCGGCCAAGTCCCTGACCACACGGGCGGATTTGGCGATTGGTGTGGGCAAAGCTATTTCCACGGTGTTGCAGCGGGCGCAGGTATCGCCCGATCAGATCTCGATGGCGTCGCTGTCGACGACGTTGGCCACAAATGCGCTGGTCGAAGGGCAGGGTGGGCGTGTCGCACTGGTGTATATCGGGTTCAAACAGGCGGATCTGGACAGGCACGGGCTGAAGGATGCCTTGAAGGGTGATCCGGCCGTTGTGTTAAGCGGGGGTCACACGCATGCAGGCGCTGAGGCGGCCCCGCTGGATATTGAGGCGCTTTTATCCTTTTTAGACTCACATTCGGGCGTGTCAGGGTTTGCAGTGGCGGCGCAGTTTGCGACGCGCAACCCGGCTCACGAACTGGAAGCTGCCCGGATCATCGCAGAAAAGACAGGCGCGCCGGTTACGTGTTCGCATCATTTGTCTGCCAAGTTGAATGGCCCAAAACGCGCCGTGACCGCCGTGTTGAATGCTCGGCTGATTGGAATGATCGACCGATTGATCGGGCGTGCGCAGGATCAACTGCTCGACCTTGGTATTTCGGCGCCGATGATGGTTGTGCGCGGTGATGGCGCCTTGATGAGCGCAGAGCAGGCCCGGGATCGGCCGATCGAAACCATTCTGAGCGGGCCTGCCGCATCGATTGTAGGGGCAAGTTGGCTAACCGGGGCTGAAAACGCGTTGGTTTCGGACATCGGGGGCACGACCACGGACATAGCGTTGATCCGGGATGGAAAGCCAGCGATTGATCCGGCTGGCGCGCAGGTGGGCGGGTTTCGCACGATGGTCGAGGCCGTGGCCATGCGAACGCATGGGCTGGGCGGTGACAGTCAGGTGCACGTAAAGACTGAAGGCCTAGCAGGCGGTGTATTCCTTGGGCCGCGGCGGGTTTTGCCTGTCTCTCTGATAGCGGCAGAGCATCCCGAAATTGTTCATCCGGTACTTGACGCGCAACTCCGTGCGACAACGGTGGGAGAGCATGATACGCGCTTCGCGCGTCGCGTGCCTGGCCTTCCTGCCGAAGGACTGGGGCCGCGGGAGGACGCGTTGTTGGACAGGCTCGGGGATCGGGTTGCACCACTGTCTGAGCTGCTGAAAACCCGAATGGAAAGCGGCGCACTGACACGGCTTGTGGATCGCGGGATCGTTCAAGTCAGTGGCGTCACCCCGTCTGATGCGTCCCATGTGCTTGGGCGACTGACTTCGTGGGACAGTGAAGCGGCGCGTAAAGCGCTGGAGCTGGTGGCGCGCAAGCGTGTTGGTACCGGGGATGTTCTGGCTGCAACGCCCGAAGCATTGGCCGAGATGATCGTCGCTCAGTTGACCGAGCAAACCGCATTGACCTTGTTAGAGACTGCTTTTGCGGAAGAAATTGAGGATTTTGGGCTGTCTGCCACAGATCTGGCCCGCCATGTTATGACGCAAAAAGGGCTGGATCGGCACCGCGGTTTGCTGGCACTGGATGCAGCCCTGAATGTGGATGTGATCGGCCTTGGGGCGTCGGCGCCCAGTTACTACCCAGCGGTGGGTGAGCGACTGCATTGCAATATGATCCTGCCCGAACATACCGGTGTAGCCAATGCGATTGGAGCTGTTGTGGGCCGCCTGACCTTGCGCCGATCGGGGACTGTAACGTCACCGTCAGAGGGGCGCTATAGGGTACATCTTGAGAGCGGGCCACAGGACTTTACCGAACCTGAAGAGGCATTGGAGCTTTTACAGACAGCCCTGAAAGATGAGGCCGAAGGCGAAGTCCGTCAGGCGGGTGCCGAAGACATCCGGGTGATTGTCAGCCGCGATATTAGGACCGCACGAATTGAGGCGCAGGACGTTTTTGTCGAAGCGACCGTAACGGTCGAGGCCAGCGGTCGCCCGAGGGTGGCGTCAGGTTAGCCCCAGGCTTGGGGCTATCCATTATTCGGCAGCATCGCGTTTGGGCAGAACCCAGTCAGAGCGCGGGAAATGGCAGGTATAGCCGTTGGGGATACGCTCAAGATAGTCCTGATGTTCCGGTTCAGCGTCCCAGAAATCGCCAACGGGTTCGATTTCGGTAACGACCTTGCCGGGCCAGATGCCACTGGCATTCACGTCGGCAATCGTATCCAGCGCGATCTGTTTCTGGGCATCATCCACATAATAGATTGCGGATCGGTAACTCATGCCGACGTCGTTGCCCTGCCGGTTGACGGTGGTCGGGTCGTGGATCTGGAAAAAGAACTCCAACAGGTCGCGATAGGTGATCTGCGTAGGGTCAAAGAAGATCTCAATCCCTTCGGCATGGGTTCCATGATTGCGATAGGTGGCGTTTGGTACGTCACCGCCCGTGTATCCGACGCGGGTGCGCGATACGCCGGGCAATTTGCGGATCAGGTCCTGCATGCCCCAAAAGCAGCCACCGGCAAGAACGGCGCGTTGTTCGGTCATTGGATATCCTCCACATGGATCAGGTATTCTGCATAGCCTTCATCCTCCATGTCATCGCGATGGATAAACCGCAAGGAGGCCGAATTGATGCAATAGCGCAGCCCGCCATGTTCGCGCGGGCCGTCTGGGAACACGTGCCCCAAGTGGCTGTCCCCGTGTTTCGAGCGGACCTCGGTCCGGATCATGCCCAGCGTGCGGTCGGTGAACTCTTCCACATGTTCGTGCACGATGGGCTTGGTAAAGCTGGGCCAGCCGCAACCGGATTCATATTTATGGGTCGAGGCAAACAGCGGCTCGCCCGAAACAATGTCGACATAAATCCCCGGTTCCTTGTTGTTTAGAAGCTTGCCAGTGCCCGGGCGTTCCGTCCCGCTGTTTTGCGTGACGTGGTATTCCTCGGGTGACAGGGCAGCAATCGCCTCGGGGTCTTTGGTGTATCGGGTCATTGGTCCTCGGGACGTGTGGAAACTGGTCTGACCTAATAAATGGGGTTTGAGCGGCGAAAGCAAAGGGGGTTTTGCCTTCCTCGCGCAGATGTGCGGGTATCAGCCGGGTTTCAACGCGGGCTGTCGGGAAAGCTGAACGGCCAGAATTCCCAATGTGGTCACACCAACGCCGACCGCATCCAGTGGTCCAAGTTTCTCACCAAGTAAGATTGCGGCGATTGTGACGCCGAAGACCGGGTTGAGGAAATGAAACGTGGCAGCCCGTGTTGCTCCGATCCTGTCCAGCAACAGGAACCATATGAAGGTCGCCAGCAGGCCGGGGAAAAGGGTTGTATAGGTAAAGGCCAGCGCCAGTGGGACCGTCGGGTGGATATAGATGGTTTCAAACAGCGGTGCGGCGGCAAACAGAACTGTGGATCCCACCAGCATTTGCAGGCCAACAATCATCATGAAATTCCCGCCCGAGGTTGCCCCGCGTACTGCCAGCGTCGCAAAGGCCAGTGCCAGCGCCCCAATGCCACAAAGCATCACGCCGAACATGTCGACCCCAGCGCTGATGCGGCTGCTCATGATCAACGCGACGCCGGCGAACCCTGCAAACAGACCAAGCACCCCCATTGGACGCAACCTGTCGCCCAGAAACAGCCAACTGGCCAGCGCCACCAGAAGGGGCATGGTCGAGGCGATGATCGCTGCAACCGAGGCTTCGACAGTCTGCATGGCATAAAAATTCAGACCCAAATACAGGGCATTTTGGCAAATACCGAATAGAATGGTTGCGTACCACTGTGATCGGGTCAGCCGCCAGCTTTGGCCCATGGCCCATGCGATCGCGACCCCAATCAGACCAGAGATCAGAAACCGAAGGGCCAAAGAAAACAAAGGTGAGGCATCCGCCACGATAATGCGTGCCGAGGTAAAGGCCGACGACCAGATAAACGCAAATGTCAGCCCCATGGCCATGGCACGCAGATCCACCGCCACTCTCCTTCGTTGATTTCGGGCACTGTTCCTTAAATCGGTAAGGGTCGCAAGATGTTGGGGCCAATCCTCGACCGCCAAGTTCGTACTAATGCGCTGTCTTGGTCTAAACGCTTAGAAGATCAAGCCTATGATGCTGGGGTTCTCTTTCGACAAAACCCAATCACACCTAAGTTTTTCACTGTCTCTTGTTTGCGACGCAGGCAACAAAGCACCGAAATTTTGCATCTGGAAACTTGTGCGAGAAAAAAACGTGTGTCTTGCCCGGACCAGATTTCACAAATTGCATATCTCTGCTGGTTATTTGATGATTGCGAATTCTGGTCTCTGGTCTGTTTGCAAACAGGCTGGCCCAGCCCGGAGTAGTTGGCAACTCTGCGGTTTTACTCGCTCCGTCTTGATAAATACGACAGGCGATTAGTTGACCAAATGCGGTGTTCGGGATTTTGATTTCATAAGGATGCGCCATAATGCGAGGATAAGATTTGACTTCGAAATCGTAAATTTCCTCATATGTGATTTCTGCTTGCAAGCTGTAGGGGTTTGAACGGCTACATTCTGCAACTGCGGAAGAGGGAAGCACAGACAGCAGGCAAAACAACAGCGTGGCGCAGGAAAAAGTTCGGAATAGCATTTGTTGATTTCATGGGTTCGGTTGTTGAAACTGAACCAAGTATAAGCCCGTACTTTGACAGCATTTTGGCGCGACGAAATTAGAAAACACCTGTTGAAGCTGATACGAATTTCTTAATTGTGGAAATATGTGGGAAAAGAAAAAGGGCCCCCGAACGGCGGCCCTTGATCATTTCGCAGTGAAAGCTGGGTTCAGCCGTTTACGCTGTCCTTCAGAGCTTTCGCAATGGTCATCTTGACCACCTTGTCGGCCTCTTTCTTGAACTGCTCACCGGTGGCGGGGTTGCGCACCATGCGCTCGGGGCGCTCGCGGCAGTAGATTTTGCCAACGCCGGGCAGGGTCACTGCACCACCGGCGGATACTTCGCGGGTAATCAGGCCGGTGATGGCCTCAAGCGCGCTGTTGGCGGCTTTCTTGTCTGTCCCCATTTCCTCAGCGAGAGCAGCAACCAGCTGAGTCTTTGTCATAGGCTTTGCCATTTCTTGGTCTCCTTAACGTGCCCGATAAATAGGGCCTCACCGCGTAACTGTAACGGGATATTGTGGCCGAACACAACGAATAGTAGCGCCGAAAACCCTAAAAATATGGGGAAAACGTTGCTTTTTTGCTTCAGAGAAAGGCCGTTTCGTCGAAAGAACGCAATTTCCGGCTGTGCAGGCGCTCTAACGGCATGCCGCGCAGATGTTCCATTGCACGTATTCCGATCGCCAAATGGCGGCTGACCTGCGTGGTATAGAACGCCGAAGCCATACCCGGCAACTTCAATTCCCCGTGCAGCGGTTTGTCTGATACGCATAGCAAGGTGCCATAAGGGACGCGAAACCGATATCCATTCGCCGCTATGGTGGCGCTTTCCATATCCAACGCTATGGCGCGTGACTGGCTGAGGCGTTGCACGGGTCCGGACTGGTCGCGCAACTCCCAGTTGCGGTTGTCGACCGAGGCGACGGTGCCCGTGCGCATGATCCGCTTCAGCTCATACCCCTCTAGTTCCGTGACCTCGGCGACGGCCTGTTCCAAGGCCACCTGAACCTCGGCCAGCGGAGGGATCGGCACCCAGACCGGCAGGTCATCGTCCAGTACCTTGTCTTCGCGCAGATAGGCATGCGCCAGAACAAAATCGCCCAACGCCTGCGTGTTGCGCAGACCAGCACAGTGACCGACCATCAGCCATGCATGAGGCCGCAGAACCGCGATATGATCAGTGGCGGTTTTGGCATTCGAAGGCCCGACCCCGATATTGACCAGCGTAATGCCCGACCCATCCGCGCGCTTCAGGTGATAGGTCGGCATCTGCGGCAGCTTCAACGGTTGTTCCAGAGTTCCATCCGCCGTGGTGATCTGCACATTTCCGGTCGATACGAAGCTGATGTAGCCGCTATCGGGATCGGCCAGTTGTTCGCGCGCGTAGTTTTCGAACTCGGACACATAGAACTGGTAGTTGGTGAACAGCACGTGGTTCTGAAAATGGCTGGGATCGGTTGCCGTATAATGGGCCAGACGCGCCAGTGAATAATCGACTCGTTGGGCGGTAAACAAGGCCAGCGGGCCATCTTCGTCTTCGTGATCGTGAACGCCATTTACAATGTCGTCATTTGTGGTGGTCAGGTCAGGAACATCAAAGACATCACGCAGCGTGAAACCGGCCGCACCCTGATGGGGAACAACCAGATCCGGATTGTTCGCCACCGCGAAATGAACCGGGATCGGCGTATCTGAGGCTCCGATCGTCACCGGTTGTTCGTGGTTCTTGATCAGCAGCGCGATTTGCTGGGTCAGGTAGGACCGGAACAGATCAGGCCGCGTGACGGTGGTTGCGTGCATTCCGGGCTCGGAAACATGGCCAAAGCTCAGACGGCTGTCGACCTGCGCATAAGACGAGGTCTTGATCCGAATCTCCGGGTAAAAGGACCTGTATCGTTCGGTCGGGGTGCCTTGTTCCATCGCCTGGGCAAAGCTGTCGCACAGAAAGCGCGTTGCTTGTTCGTACAGTTGTTCCAGCCGTTCAACGGCAGCAGCCGGATCGGTAAATTTCTCGGCGCTGGGCACGTCGGGTGTTTTTATTATTGTCATGCAAGTGGTTCCAGAAGGTCAATTTTTTCAAATGTACGCACGTCGATCAGGCCGAGGTCGGAAATCCGTAACTCGGGGATCACGACAAGGGCCAAAAGCGAGTGCTGCATATACGCATTGTTAAGGTCACAGCCGCAGGCCTGCATCGCCTCGACCATGCGTTCGGCCTTGGTTGCCACGTCAGATGCAGGACTGTCGGACATCAGTCCGGCAATGGGCAACTCGACCAAGGCCAGTTCCGCGCCATCGCGGAAAATGGTGATCCCTCCCCCGACCTCGGCCAGTCGATTTGCGGCCAAGGCCATCTGCTCGCGGTCAGTTCCCACAACGATCATGTGGTGGCTGTCATGCGCCACGGTAGATGCCATAGCCATCTTGCCCTGATAGCCAAACCCTGAGACAAAGGCGTTCGTGACCCCTCCGGTCGCGCGGTGGCGCTCGACAAGCGCGATCTGGCAAACCTCACCTTCGCCTTCCACCAACCCTTCGATGATCGGCAGCTCGGCCTTGAGCGCCTTGGTCGGCGCCTGATTTTCAACCACTCCAATCACGTTGGCCTGTACGCGATTGGCTCCGGCGGGCGCTGTGATCTCAAAATCAGCAGCGGCGAGCGTATGCCCCAGATGGACGGTGTTCCGTGCGGTCTCGGGCCAGTCAAGATGTGGGCAATTCACCGTGATTGCCCCGCCTTCGGCCACAACCTGACCGCGGGCGATGACCGTTTCAATCGGCAGTTCGGTCAGGTCTGAGCTGAGAATGATATCGGCCCGCCGCCCCGGTGTGATCGAGCCGATCTCACGTTCAAGTCCGAAATGGGTCGCTGTGTTGATCGTGGCCATTTGCAATGCGATCAACGGATCGCACCCGCAGGCGATCGCATGTCTCACGACCCGGTTCATATGACCATCATTGACCAACGTCCCCGAGTGGCAATCATCCGTGCAAAGGATGAAGTTCCTTGGGTCCAGCCCTTTCTCGGTAACGGCCGTGATTTGGCTTTCCACGTCGAACCATGCCGACCCCAACCGCATCATGGATCGCATACCTTGTCGAACCCGCGCGATTGCGTCGGCTTCGCAGGTTCCTTCGTGATCGTCTGCCGGTCCGCCTGCCACGTATGCCGCAAAATCAGGCCCTAAATCAGGCGAAGCGTAGTGTCCGCCTACTGTTTTTCCCGCATTTTGCGTTGCTGCGATCTCGGCAAGCATCTTGGGGTCGCCATTGATCACACCCGGGAAGTTCATCATCTCGCCCAGTCCGATTATGCCGGGCCAGGACATCGCTTCGGAAACGTCCTGTGCGGTGATTTCGTATCCCGTTGTTTCAAGGCCGGGCGCAGACGGTGCGCAGGATGGCATCTGGGTGTAGATGTTCACGGGCTGCATCAACGCTTCGTCATGCATCATCCGCACGCCGTCTAACCCCAGCACGTTGGCGATTTCATGCGGGTCGGTGAACATGCTGGTGGTTCCATGTGGAATGACCGCGCGGGCGAACTCGGCCGGTGTCAGCATCCCCGATTCGATATGCATATGGGCATCGCACAAGCCGGGCAGCATGAAGCGACCGTTTGCTTCGATGATCCGGGTGTCTGGCCCGACGCAATGCGACGCATTTGGTCCCACAAAGGCAATGCGCCCGGATGCAATGGCAATATCGTGACCTGGCAGAACTTCGCGGCTGTGCACATTTACCCACGACCCGCCGCGGATAACCAGATCTGCGGCTTCGCGTCCTGCAGCGACAGCGATCAAACGGGGGGCGACTTCGGGCCAACTTGGGAAAGGTGTGTATTCCATGGCCCAACTTTCCTGAATGCTGGGAAAGGTTCAACCCCTGCTGAACAGCTATCATGAAACCGTCACGCAGCGCGTCAGCGCTGCCCGGCCCAACCAGAGAAGATGCCCCTTGGGCATCGCCGATGGGCGGGAGTGTTCCGCTATGCCTGCAAATCGCTTTCAATCTCGCGGCGCACCCAATCGGCAAAGGCCAAAGCTCCGGGTGTTTCTTCGGCCTGAGGCGACAGCAGTAGGTAGTAAGCTTCGGGCATTGCCGCGCGATGATCGAAAGGCGCGATGAGTTTGCCCTCGTCAATTAACCTGCGGGCGATGGTGTCATGTGTCAGGCACAGCCCACCGCCTGCCATCGCCACCGAGAGGCTGACCAGATAGGTCGTCGAGTAAGTGATGGGCGGTTTTTCCCAAATTAGACCCTGTTCTTCGACCCAGCTCTCCCAATTCGACAGCAGGTTGGAGCAATCGAACAACGGATGTTGCTGCAAAGTTTCCAGGGTAACCTGATACCCCGGCGCGCAGACTGGATAATAATGATCGGTCCTTAATAACTCGGTGCGTACCGTATCTGAGGGACGCAGAGAGTACCGGATCTCGACCGCAGCGCCTTCGGCCATTTCCCGCGGTTCCCAGAGTTCTGTGAAGATATTCAACTGAACCTCCGGGTGTTGTGCCCGAAATTTCGGAAGTCGCGGGGCAAGCCAGTTCACGGCGAAAGATATGTTGCTTTGGACCTGTACTGCGTTCTGCTGCGTCCCGGTGACGGCCTGTGTGCCCCGAACCAGAGTTCGAAACGCATCTCGCACAACCGGCAGGTAAGTAATTCCGGCTTCCGTCAGTTCCAGTGCGCGGGGCCTACGCAAGAATAAGGGCTGACCCAGATACCCCTCCAGCGATTTGATTTGCTGACTGACCGCGCTTTGCGTCATGTTCAGGTCCCGCGCGGCACCGGTGAACGAAAGATGGCGTGCCGCGGCCTCGAACGTGCGCAGCCACCCCAGCGGAGGAAGAGATTTCTGCATTGGCATAACTCAAGCATAAGTTTGACTAATGCATTACTTGCGTTTTTTTCGTTGGTCAAACATCCCCGGCGAAGGCAGGCTTTTTGTAGTTCGAATTCACCCGACAGGAGCCTGACATGAGCGTCACCAATCTGCGGCCCAATATCGACCACTGGTCCGAGCGCGTGAACCTTGCCGCGACTTTCCGGTGGACGGAACGGTTGAACATGCATGAGGGCGTGGCCAACCATTTCAGCTTGGCGGTCAATCCGGAAGGAACGCAATTCCTGATGAACGCCAACCAGATGCATTTTGCGCGGATCAAGGCGTCAAACCTGTTGCTTTTGGACGCGAATGATCCTGATGTGATGGCCCAACCCGGCGCTCCGGACCCGACAGCATGGGGTTTGCATGGGTCTATCCACCGGCGCTGCCCTCATGCGCGCTGTGTGATGCATGTACATTCCATTTTTGCGACAGTTCTCGCCTCGCTTGCTGACAGCACCCTGCCGCCGATCGACCAGAACACGGCAACCTTTTACGACCGATATGTGGTAGATGAGGAATTTGGCGGACTGGCCTTTGAAAGCGAAGGTGAGCGTTGCGCGGCCATGCTTTCAGACCCGAAAAAGAAGGTCATGATCATGGGTAATCACGGGGTGTTGGTCATCGGCAGCGACCCGGCAGATGCCTTTAATAGGCTCTATTATTTCGAACGGGCGGCCGAAACATATATTCGCGCGCTTCAGACCGGTCAGCCCTTGCGCGTGTTATCGGACGAGGTTGCCGAAAAGACCGCGCAAGAACTGGACGACTATCCCGATCAGGCCGAAGCACATCTGCGAGAGATCAAATCTCTGCTGGATGCCGAAGGCTCAGACTACGCCACATAAGCAGGAGGCCGCGATGACAAACGCGTCTCAGGACCCCGAAGCCGCCCGCTGGCACTACCATCCTGACGGGCCGGTGGGATTGAACCCATTGTTCAACTGGCCACCACGCCCCGCAGCCGTTTTGAAGTGGTACAGCGGCGCTTGGTTGCAGATCACGTCGCTGACGCTTTGCATGGTTCTGGCGGTGATGGCTTACGTGTTTTTCTTTCCTGCGTTGGAAACGATGCAGAGCTTCGCGCCCGGCTGGATGTTCCGCATCTGGTTGCTGAACATGGTGCCGCAGATCCTGGTCGCCGGCGGGCTTCATTGGTGGCTGTACATGCGCAAAGGGCAGGGCATGTACAAGAAATTCGATCGCCGGGACCTGACTCGCGACAACGGCAACTTCACATTCCGCAATCAGGTCTGGGATAACATCTGGTGGACGCTGGGCAGCGCGATGACGGTCGCCACCGTTTATCAATGGGTGATCTACTGGGCGATGGCGAACGGATATGTGCCGACCGTGTCATGGGCCAGCGCGCCGGTCTGGTGCGTGGTGTGGATGCTGTTCATCCCGATGTGGTCAGGGCTGCATTTCTACTGGGTTCACCGGCTGGAACATCATCCGAACCTTTATAAACACGTCCACGCGGTTCACCACCGCAACGTGAACATCGGGCCATGGTCGGGCATTTCGAACCACTGGTACGAGAACCTTTTGTACTTCACGACCTATTTCATTCACCTGATCGTGCCGTCGCACCCGCTGCACCTGCTGTTTCATACCTATTTCCAGCAGATCAGCCCGGTGCTGTCGCATTCGGGGTTCGAAAAACTCAGGGCAGGCGAGACGGATGCTGCCCGTGCCGGGGATTTCTTTCACCAACTCCACCACCGGTATTTTGAATGCAACTATGGCACGTCCGAAATCCCGTTCGACAAGTGGTTTGGCACGTATCACGATGGATCGGCTGACGCGACGACCCGAACGCGTGCCTTCAAGAAACAGATGTATACCTAACCGGCCCGCAACGTGCGTGGCGTAACGCCGAATTCGGCCCGGAATGCACGGGTCAGCGCGCTGGGATCGTCATAGCCTGACCGCAAGGCGACCTCTGCAATCGTCAGGTCGGTTTCGGTGACAAGTTTGCGCGCAAGGTTCAGGCGCAGGCGGCGGTAAACTTGCGCTGGGCCCGCGCCCAGTTCCGCGTGCATCCGAACGGACAGAGCTTTGTGTGATCGTCCAACGCGGCGGGCGATTTCGGTGATAGCCAGCGGCGTTTCCAGATTCTCCTGCATCAATGCCAGCGCTTTGTTCACGTATCCGCTGGTCGCACCCGCGCCACCGGAATGCGAGCGCGCGGAATTGCGGGTCATGAAAAGCTGCGCCACCTCCAGTGCCAGGGCTTGCCCGTGATCCTGCCCGACTAGGTGCAGGACCAGATCAAAGGCGGCCATGGCACCGGAGCAGGTGATGCGCTTGCGGTCGATGATGTAACGCTCGCGCCTTGTGTCGATGTCGGGGAACCGCTCGGTAAAGCTGTTCAGTTCTTCCCAGTGGATCGTGGCGCGGTGACCGTCCAGCAACCCCGCAAGCGCCAGCAGCCAGCTTCCGGTGTCCAATCCGGCCAGTTTCGCATAGCGCCCCGCAGAAGCGCGCAACCCGGCCAAGGTGCGCCATCCGCCATGCGCCTGGAACCCGTAAGAGGGCATGACGAACAGAATATCCCCGCGGGCATCTTGAAGCGTCTGGTGCGGTGCGACCTGCAAACCTGAAGAAGACGTCACGGGCGTGCGGTCCAGTGACAGAAAGTTCCAATCATACAGTTTTTGTCCTGCAATCGTGTTTGCCGCACGCAGGGGCTCGACCGTGTTGGCGAGGCAGTGGTTTGAATACCCGTCGAACAGAAGCACCCCGAATTGCTGCGGCGCGGAGGGGGATTTGATCCATTTCTGCATGCTTCATGACTATTTCTGCACGACTGAAAGATCAACCCGCGTCAGGATATGTTCAGATTCAGACGTGGAGACTCCAAATGCAATACGGCCTGTCCGACGAACAAGAGATGATCGTATCGACCGTTCGCAGTTTCGTCGAAAATGAGATTTACCCGCATGAAGACATGGTTGAGCGCACGGGCGAGGTTCCGCAGGAGATCGCCAACGAGATCAAGCGCAAGACGATCGAGTTGGGGTTTTATGCCTGCAATTTTCCCGAAAGCGTCGGCTGCGCTGGCCTGAACCATTTGGAATTCGCACTGGTCGAGCGTGAACTGGGCCGGGGGTCGATGGCTTTGAACCATTTCTTCGGGCGGCCTCAGAACATCTTGATGGCCTGCGAGGGCGATCAGATCGACCGCTATCTGATGCCCGCCGTGCGTGGTGAAAAGATGGATGCGCTGGCGATGACCGAACCGGGCGCGGGCTCGGACGTGCGGGGGATGAAGTGCGCTGCTGTGCGGGACGGTGGTGATTGGGTGGTCAATGGCACCAAACATTTCATCTCGGGCGCAGAACACGCGGATTTCATCATCGTCTTCATCGCAACCGGCGAGGATCAAACACCCAAAGGCCCCAAGAAGCGCATCACCGCCTTTTTGGTGGATCGCGGCACTCCGGGTTTCACGATTCGTGACGGATATAAGTCGGTCAGCCACCGCGGCTATAAGAACATGGTGCTGGATTTCGACGATTGCCGCCTGCCGGATGCGCAGGTATTGGGCGAGGTCGATGGCGGGTTTGAGGTGATGAACACATGGCTCTATGCAACGCGGATCACCGTCGCCGCCATGTCGGTTGGGCGTGCGCGCAGGGCGTTCGACTATGCACTAGACTATGCCGCCACGCGTGAACAGTTCGGTCAGAAGATCGGTAAGTTTCAGGGCGTGTCTTTCCAGATCGCTGACATGATCACCGAGATTGATGCCGCCGACCTGCTGACCCTTGCTGCCGCGGATCGCTTAGATCAGGGGTTGCCCGCAAATCGTGAGATCGCCTCGGCCAAGCTTTATGCCTCGGAAATGCTGGCGCGGGTGACGGATGCGGCGATTCAGGTGCATGGCGGCATGGGTCTTATGGATGACTACCCGCTGGAACGGTTCTGGCGCGACGCCCGTGTTGAACGCATCTGGGACGGCACCAGCGAGATCCAACGCCACATCATCAGCCGCGATCTGCTGCGGGCGCTTGGCGCATGACCGCAGCGCTGACCCGTGCGCTGAACCCTGAATCCATCGCTGTGATCGGGGGTGGGGCGTGGTGTGCCTCGGTCATTCAGCAGGCGCGAAAGTTCGGGTTCAAGGGCGATATCTGGCCCGTTCATCCCAAGGCGGCTGAGGTTGCTGGGGAAAAGGCGTTCGGTTCACTGGAGGTGCTGCCCTCATCGCCTGATCTGGCATTCGTGGGGATCAACAGGCACGCCACAATTCAAACGGTTAAGGTTCTGTCCGCGATAGGCGCGGGGGGCGCGGTCTGTTTCGCCTCGGGCTTTACTGAGGCGCAGGCCGAAGATGACGCAGGAGCGGACCTTCAGGAGCAGTTAATCGCAGCGGCTGGGGATATGCCGATCCTTGGCCCCAACTGCTATGGGTTTGTGAACGGCTTGGATCGTGTGGCTGTATGGCCCGACCAGCATGGAATGCGGCCTGTGAATCGTGGTGTTGCGATCCTGACGCAAAGTTCGAACATCGCCATCAACATGACGATGCAGCGCCGTGCCCTGCCGTTGGCTTTCATGCTGACCTGCGGAAATCAGGCTCAGACGCATCAGGCCGATATTGCCCTGGCTCTGTTGGACGATGATCGCATTACTGCCATTGGCGTGCATATCGAAGGTTTCGGTGATCTGCGCAAATGGGAGGCTTTGGCCAGAAAAGCGCGGGTTCGGGGTGTGCCGATTGTTGCGATCAAGATGGGTCGCTCTGCCCATGCGCAGGCGGCGACGATCTCGCATACGGCGTCCTTGGCTGGTGGCGATGCCGGTGCGCAAGCTTTTTTGGACCGGTTGGGAATTGCACGGCTGGATGACATTCCGAGCTTTTTGGAGTGTCTCAAGCTGCTGCATGTGACCGGACGGTTGAATAGCAATGGTCTGGGTACCATTAGCTGTTCGGGAGGAGAGGCCAGCCTTGCCGCAGATATGGCCACAAGCCGGGATGTGCATTTTCCGCCGCTGTCTTCGACGCAACGGGCCGAATTGCGGGATGCCTTGGGGCCGATGGTGGCATTGGCCAATCCGCTGGATTATCACACCTATATCTGGCGCGACGCGGCGGCCATGACGCGGGCATGGGCCGCCATGATGAGTCCAGAGCAGGGTTTGACCATGGCAATCGTCGACTATCCACACACGGACTCGACAGATTGGGATTGTGCAACGCAGGCTGCTTTGAATTGCGTGGCGCGTTCGGGTCGTCCATTTGCCGTGACAGCAACTTTGCCGGAATTGATGCCTGAGGACGTTGCCCAACGGCTGCTGGACGGAGGGGTGGTACCGTTTGCAGGGTTGCATGAGGCACTGGCGGCAGTCGAAGCCGCCTCGCGATCATTCGGCGCCCAAGCGGATTCTGTTCTGATGCCATCCTCTGCTGAAACGAACATTGTTCTGACCGAGGCAGAGGCGAAACTGGCCCTTGAGGAATACGGTGTACGAGTGCCGAAAAGCGTCGTGGCGCAGCCTGAAGCGGCACGGCAGTCTGTAGAAAAACTGGTCGGTCCATTTGCGGTCAAAGGTGTGGGGCTGGCGCATAAATCAGACCAAGGGGCCGTTCGGCTGAATGTGAACCTTGAGGATGTGGACCGCACTGCGTCCGAGATTGGCACGGCGGAAATTCTGATCGAAGAAATGGCACCAAGCGGGGTTGCCGAACTGCTGATCGGCGTGACGCGCGATCCGGCCCATGGCTATGTACTGACGTTGGGCGCAGGTGGGGTTTTAACGGAAATTCTGAGGGACTCGGTGTCTTTGTTGATCCCGTCGTCCCGTCAGGCGGTTCACAAGGCGCTGGACCGACTGGCCTGTGCGCCCTTGCTGGCGGGCTACCGCGGCAAATCCGCAGCGGACATGCAGGCAATTCTGGATACGATAGATGCCGTGCAAGCCTATGTCATTGCTAATGCAGCCCATGTCAGCGAAGTTGAAATCAATCCGCTCATTTGCGGCCCCGATGGGGCGGTTGCGGTGGATGCCCTGATCCGAAAGGCAAGCTCATGAATCCGGTCAAAACCAAGCGCGAGGGCGCGATCCTGCAGGTCACTCTGGACCGGCCAAAGGCAAATGCGATTGATCTCGCCACCAGCCGCGTGATGGGGGATGTGTTTCGCGACTTTCGCGACGACCCGGATTTGCGGGTCGCCATTATTACAGGGGGTGGAGACAAGTTCTTTTGCCCCGGTTGGGACTTGAAAGCAGCAGCGGACGGCGATGCGGTAGACGGTGATTACGGCGTCGGCGGCTTTGGCGGTTTGCAAGAGCTGCGCGATATGAACAAACCGGTCATCGCGGCCGTCAATGGCATTGCGTGTGGGGGTGGGCTGGAATTGGCCCTGAGCGCGGACATGATCATCGCCGCCGATCACGCAAGCTTCGCGCTGCCGGAAATCCGGTCCGGTACGGTGGCGGATGCCGCCAGCGTCAAGCTACCGAAGCGTATCCCTTACCATGTCGCGATGGAACTTCTTCTGACCGGGCGCTGGTTCAACCCGGAAGAAGCAAAGAACTGGGGCCTGATCAATGAGATCGTGCCGTCCGATCAGTTGATGGATCGCGCTTGGGAGTTGGCGCGCCTTTTGGCCAGCGGTCCCCCGCTTGTTTATGCGGCGATCAAAGAGATCGTGCGAGAGGCCGAGGATTCCAAGTTCCAGGATGTCATGAACCGGATTACAAGGCGGCAGTTGCCAACCGTGGATACGCTCTATGGGTCTGAGGATAATCTGGAAGGGGCGCGTGCTTTTGCTGAAAAGCGCGATCCGGTCTGGAAAGGACGTTAGACACGCTCGAAAAGGGCGATCAGGGCTGTGTCGTCCTTGTTTGGACCAACTGCCAGATCGCCATAGATGGGGACTTCGGACAGAGTCAGGTTCTGTATCTGACCCTGCGCCATCTTGTGCAAGGCTTCCGCGAAACCCAATTTCTCATAGTGCTGCGCATTGATGGACAGTGCGAACTGCGCCCCATGCCGGGCGACGCGTAGCAATGCAGGAAGAGCTTCTGGCCCAAGGTGGCCGTGGGTGAACGTGCCGGATGATACAACGCCGGAGTAGCTTTCGCGCGGCACGGGGATACCTTTGTTCAGATCAGCTTCGATCGCATCGCGGTAGATATCCTTGCGCATGGCGCGGTCCAGCATTTCGGCGCTGATATCTGTGGCGTCTATGGGACCCACGCCCAAACCGGCAAGAACGGCACCGCACAACCCGGTGCCTGCGCCGACATCCAGAACCGGACCCTGGCCTCCGGCGCTGACAAAAGCCCGAGCGGTGTGGACATGCAGTTGATAGTCCTCGCGCGCGGCGAACCCTTCGTCGTAATCGCCGGCCCATTCCGCATAGAGCCGCTTGTGATCCTCTGGAGACTCCAGCGCATAGGCGGCGTGCAGGTCGGGTGTTTTGGTACTCATGCCCAAAAGAAAGGCGCATTGAGGGATTCGAATCAAGTATCTCGGCACCCAAGCTTGCATCTGCCGAGATTGCAGATCATCAAGGGCGGCATGACAGGCACTCTTTTTTCGTTTGGTCACGGTTATTCGGCACAGGAAGTTTCCCGGCTGTTGAAGCCGAAGGGCTGGCGGGTTCTGGGCACCACGCGGGACCCTGCGCAGTCACCGGCTCTGAAGGCATCCGGGGCCGAACCTGTTGTCTGGCCTGGACAGACACCCGACCTGAACGGGGTCACGCATTTGCTGATCTCGACAGCACCAAATGCGCAGGGCGATCCTGTTCTGGCGGCCCTGCGGGATAAGATCGCAGCGTGCGCTTCGCAGTTCAAATGGGTTGGGTATCTATCCACCACAGCGGTTTATGGCGATCATCAGGGTGATTGGGTTGATGAAATGACCCCACCTGCACCAACGGCCGAACGCGGCAGGTGGAGGGTGCGGGCCGAGTCTCAATGGCAGGACATTCCGGGTCTACCGACCCATATCTTCCGTCTGGCTGGTATTTACGGACCGGGCCGCGGCCCGTTTTCCAAGCTCAAACGCGTTGGGATGCGTCGCATTATCAAACCCGGGCAAGTCTTTTCCCGTATCCACGTCGCAGATATTGCGCAGGTGCTTGTGGCGTCGATGGCGGCCCCAAATCCCGGCGCAATCTACAATGTTTGCGATGACGAACCCGTTCCGCCGCAGGACGTGATCGCCTATGCAGCCGAGCTGCAAGGCTTGCCCCTTCCCCCAGCCGTGCCGTTTGATGAGGCTGATCTGACTCCGATGGCCCGCAGCTTTTACAACGAAAACAAGCGTGTCAGAAATGACAGGATCAAGGATGAGCTTGGCGTGACCCTGCGCTATCCGAATTACCGGGTAGGGCTGAAGTCTTTGATGCAGGATGAATGAATTATGATAATTTTTAGTTATCACAATCATCCATAAACAAAACTTAAATGCATTGCTGGTCTTTGTTAGAACGGTTCTCGACAAGACCAAAGAGTCGCTCTTGCCTATCCCGCCTGCGCGAATTTTCACCGTGCGTTTAGGGTAGATAAAAACGTCATCTATATGTGTTCTTGATCGACCGAGTTTTTAACCGCGCAAGATTGCCGGAATTTAGCCAGGATTGGAGATCGACATGGACGGAAGTGATAACCCCAAGACAGGCGGATGCCCTGTAATGCATGGCGCCGGAACCCGCTCGAACCGGGATTGGTGGCCGAACCAGTTGAACCTCTCGATTCTGCACCAGAACGCGCCAGCCTCGAACCCGCTGGGTGCCGATTTCGATTATGCAGAGGCGTTCAAGAAGCTGGATATGAAAGCGTTGAAGGAAGACCTCTATGCGCTGATGACGGATTCGCAGGATTGGTGGCCTGCTGACTACGGTCACTATGGCGGCTTGTTCATTCGTATGGCATGGCACAGCGCCGGGACATACCGGACCGCAGATGGCCGCGGCGGGGCGTCGACCGGGAACCAGCGGTTTGCGCCGCTGAACAGCTGGCCGGATAACGGCAACCTTGATAAAGCGCGCCGCCTGCTGTGGCCGATCAAACAGAAATACGGCAACCAGATTTCCTGGGCCGACCTGATGATCCTGGCGGGCAATTGCGCCATCGAATCCATGGGTGGCAAGACCTTTGGTTTTGCTGGTGGCCGCGAAGATATCTGGGCCCCCGAGGAAGATATCTATTGGGGGACCGAGACTGAATGGTTGGCCCCCACCGACAACCCGCACAGCCGCTATTCAGGCGAACGTGATCTGGAAAACCCGCTGGCCGCCGTGCAGATGGGCTTGATCTATGTAAACCCCGAAGGCCCGGATGGAGAGCCGAATGTCTTGGCCTCGGGCCGCGACATCCGCGAGACATTTGGCCGGATGGCGATGAATGATGAAGAAACTGTTGCCTTGGTCGCCGGTGGTCACACCTTTGGCAAGGCGCATGGTGCGGGCGATCCTGATCTGGTTGGACCCGAACCCGAAGCCGCCCCGATCGAGGAAATGGGCTTTGGCTGGATCAACAAATTCGGTTCGGGCAAGGGTGACGACACCACCACCTCGGGCATCGAAGGCGCGTGGACCGCGAACCCGATCAAATGGGACAATGGATATTTCGACCTGCTGTTCGGCTATGACTGGAACCTGACCAAAAGCCCCTCGGGTGCAAATATCTGGGAGCCGGTGAACGTCAAAGAAGAAGACATGGCCCCGGCTGCTCACGACCCGTCCAAGAAGGTCAAGACCATGATGACCACCGCTGATATGGCGATGCGCATGGATCCGATCTATGGCCCGATCTCGAAACGCTTCCACGAAAACCCGGACGAGTTCGCTGATGCCTTCGCCCGTGCCTGGTTCAAGCTGACCCACCGCGATATGGGCCCGCGTTCGAACTATATCGGCGAAGAAGCCCCCACTGAGGAGCTGATCTGGCAGGATAACGTTCCCGCCGTGGATCATGACCTGGTGGATGATGCGGATGTGGCCGACCTGAAAGCCAAGATTGCTGCGACTGGGCTGTCGGTGTCCGAGCTGGTCTCGACCGCGTGGGCCTCGGCCTCGACCTTCCGTGGGTCGGACAAGCGTGGCGGCGCCAATGGTGCGCGTATCCGTCTTGCGCCGCAGAAAGACTGGGACGTCAACGAGCCCATGAAGCTGTCCAATACATTGGCCACGCTTGAGGGCGTTCAGGCCGCGTACAACGATGCACAGTCGGGCAGCAAGAAGGTCTCGCTGGCGGATGTGATCGTTCTGGCAGGTAGCGTGGGCATCGAAAAGGCGGCCAAGGCGGGCGGTCAGGATGTTGAGGTTCCGTTTACTCCGGGTCGTACTGACGCGTCGCAGGACCAGACGGATGTCGATAGCTTTGCCGTAATGGAGCCCGCAGCGGATGGGTTCCGCAACTACCAAAAAACCGACTATACTGTTTCACCCGAGGAACTGTTGGTTGACCGAGCGCAACTGCTGAATCTGTCCGCGCCGGAGATGACCGCGCTTGTCGGTGGTCTGCGTGTGATGGGCGCCAACTTTGGCGACAGCACACACGGCGTGTTCACGGATCGGGTTGGTACGCTCAGCACCGACTTCTTCACCAACCTGCTGGACATGGGCACCGAATGGAAGCCCGCGGGCAAGGGTGTCTATGAGGGTCGCGATCGCAGTAGCGGTGAGGTCAAGTGGACCGGTACCCGTGTCGATCTGGTCTTTGGCTCGAACTCGCAACTGCGAGCGCTGGCCGAAGTCTATGGTCAGGCAGATGCAGGCGGGAAATTTGTCTGCGACTTTGTCTCGGCCTGGAACAAGGTGATGAACGCAGACCGCTTCGATCTGAAATAATCCTGTAGCCTTTGAAGTGTCATGCGCCGTCCGAGTCTCTTCGGGCGGCGTTTTCATTGGTCCGACTCCCTGCGGCATACCAAGCTTTGGGTACGATTCCGTTGAGGTGCAATTCAAACCCTCTTAATCAATGCGCAATAAATGGGGTTTGCGGGGATAAGTTTGAAGGTAACCTGTTGTTTTTATTAAGATGAGCAGGTTTCCGCAGAGAAATATGAAGTTTTTTCAAAATGGGGGTTGCAGGTCCCAGACCTAATCCGTAAATACCCCTTCACCGGCGCTGCTGAGGCGGTGCTGACGGATCGGAGAGACGGTCGGACG